>JANNZM010000057.1:0-149077 GCA_031410595.1 Actinomycetes bacterium
GGCGCCGCGGTGCTGGGTGAGGCGCTTGTGGGACCGGCACTCAAAGGGAGTACCGATGTCGAAGTCGAAGTCGAAGTCGAAGTCGAAGTCGAAGTCGTTGTCGCTGTGGAGGTTGATGCCGAGAGCGGGGGTAGGGGTGCAGCGGTTCGACCGGCACACGCGGCTACCGTCAGAAACGCAGCCAGCGCACAGGCTCGAAACCTCATGGAGCTGTACTACTACGACGCGTCGCCTTTACGTAGGTGCGAACAGCCTCTTCACCGGGCGTGAGGTCAGTGTGACGCCGGGTTGAGTCGCACTGGGTAGCCGGCCTGGCGCAACGCAGCTGCGAGCTGGTTGGCGTGCTCCCGACCTCGGGTCTCCACCGCTAGTTCGAGGGCAGTGGACTTCACGGACAGGTCGGTGAAGAGCCGCTGGTGAGCCACCTCAACGATGTTGGCGCCCATGTCGCCCACAATCGTCGCCACCTTGGCGAGGGCGCCGGGAAGATCGGGGAGGTCAAGGGTCATGCGCGACAGGCGGCCCGAGCGCACCAAGCCGCGCATGATGATCGAGGCCAACACTCGCGGGTCGATGTTGCCGCCACACACGATGATGGCCACCCGCTTACCGGCGAATCGGGTCGGGTCGGCCAGAATGGCGGCGAGGCCTGCGGCACCTGCCCCTTCGCTGACGGTCTTTTCGATATCCAGTAGCAGGTTGACCGCGTCTTCGATCTGCTCCTCGGTCACGGTCACAATGTCACTCACGTACTGCCGAACGATGGGCGTCGTCAATACGCCAGCACGTGCCACCGCTATGCCCTCGGCGATAGTCGAGCCTCCCGGCACCGGCGTAGGGTCGTTGGCCAGCGCACGCACCATCGATGGGTAGCCCGCGGTCTGCACGCCGATGATCTGGGTGCTCGGTGAAGTTGCAGATGCAACTAAAGAAATGCCTGAGATGAGGCCACCGCCACCGACAGCCACGACGACAACGTCGAGGGGAGGCGCGTCTTCAAACAGCTCAATGCCGCACGTTCCCTGACCGGCGATCACCCACGGGTCATCGAACGGCGGAATGAACACGAGGTCACCGTCAACCCGACGGCGCTCGGCTTCGACCATGGCCCCGGCGAGATCGTCACCGTGGAGTACGACGGTCGCACCAAGGGCTTCGGTTGCTGCGACCTTCACATTCGGCGTGAAGCGAGGCATCACGATCGTGGCCGGAATCCCCAAGCGTCGGGCGTGGTTGGCGACACCCTGAGCGTGGTTCCCGGCCGAGACGGCGATAACGCCACGTAATCGCTCGGCATCAGACAACTGCAGTAGCCGCCAGCAGGCACCGCGGTCCTTGAATGACGACGTGAACTGGAGGTTCTCGAATTTCAGCCAGATTTCGGCGCCGCAAATGGCCGACAACGTCTCGGACCGGACCGTCGGCGTCCGCACGACCCGCCCAGCCAGGCCCACGGCGGCAGCCTGCACGTCGGCGAAGGTTGTTTTCGTCATCGGTGGAACAGTAATCGGACGCCGGTTGCGCCACTCGGGGTCTGACCCTTTGCTTGTGATGTGTCGTCGGCCTGCCGTGACGCCGACGGAACGTCGTAGGATGACCGTTATGGCTGAATGGCATCCGGCAGCTGAGGAGTACTGCGAGTGCATCTTTGAACTCGCAGAAGACGACCTGGAAGTCATTCAGGCCCGCATCGCTGAGCGGCTCAAGCTGTCTCGGCCCTCTGTGTCCGAAATGATCCGGCGCCTTGAAATCGACGGTCTCGTCGATGTTGCGGGCGGGTCCATCAAGCTCACCGTGGCTGGTACCACCCTGGCCGAACAGGTTGTGCGCCGCCATCGTCTTGCCGAGCGGTTTCTCACGGACATGCTCGGGCTCTCATGGGCCGACGCCCACCAGGAAGCGGGCAAGTGGGAGCACGTCATCTCCGATTCGGTTGAAACCGCGCTCATCCGTGTGTTGGGTGACCCAACCACGTGTCCGCACGGCAACCCCATCCCCGGTTCGCTCTACGAGGCCCCCGACGCTCGCCCCCTCAACGGCTTATCGGTCGGCAGTCAGTTCACCGTGTCCCGCATCCCCGAGGAGCTCGAGTTTTCGCCAGGCCTCCTTGAATTCTTGGAGGAGGCCACGCTCACACCGGGCAGCTCCGGACGGATCACCGCGTCCTCCCCTGACGGCACGGTCACCGTCGATATGGACGGCCGTACCGTTGGTGTCGGCGCCTTCGCCGGCGCGCGCATCCTCGTTACCGCCTGAGGGAACACGTCAAGCCAAAACCGGCAAGGAGACCCACCTCGCGGCGGGTCTCCCGTAGTGCCAGATCGACTAGATCTTGCGGACGTCTGCTGCGTTCGGACCCTTCGGTCCCTGCGTCACCTCGAATTCGACCTTGTCGTTTTCATTGAGGCTGCGGTAGCCGGTTGCCTGTATCGCACTGTGGTGCACAACGACATCGGCGCCCCCGCCGTCCTGCGCGATAAAGCCGAAGCCCTTCTCGGCGTTGAACCACTTCACTGTGCCTGTTGCCATGCTGTTTCACTCCCCTTCTTGGCTGTCGCGAGATACACGCTCGTCAGCCTCCGACAAAACTGCCGGCGAGGGAACTTCTTGAAGCTTGCTTCCTAACAGCACCCTTGCGGAAAAGATATCAGCGAAAAAGCGGTTCTGTCGCTTGACACGCGACAGAACCAACAGGTCACAACTCCGTTATCGACTGGGTCGAATCGACAGTTGAACAGGGCATCCAAGCCGCCGAAGACTTCGCAAACGCTAACCCCTGGGTCGTCCCGATAGTAGCGAGTGGTCCGGCGCTCCCCGCCGTAACAGTCGTTGGCGCGGTCGGTCTCGGGGTCGTGATCGTCGTGGGAAGCGTCGTTGAACAAGTCGTCAACGCCGACCCGGCCAGCGACGGATCGCCCTACCTTGAACCAGGCGGCCACAACCGCGACATTGATCCTTATTCCCCGACCAGCGGCGGAGTCGATCCAGGATGTGGCCCCTCGACTTATCCCTGCGGGGGCGGCGGCAGCTACGGATATGGCACCGGAACAGCCAGCTGCTACCAGACTTACTCCTGCGACTCACCAAAACCGGATCCGGACCCATTCTACCCACCCTTGACTGGTGGCGAGCCCATACCGAAACCAAAGTGCACTACCAACTGCACCGGAACCCCGAAACCGACACCAAAGCCGATACCCACCGTAGAAGACCCCCGAACAAAGGGCATCAACGGCGCCACTGCGACCGCTGACCCAACCGGTCAATCGGTCCTCGCAGCCCTCGCAACCGCGGTCGTAACCTTCATCACCGGAACCGAAGCCGCCCCAGCCCCCGAGCCACAAACTGACACCGGCGGAGCCCGCCAAGGCGGTGGAAGACAACCGCCCGAATGCCGGGAGGACAACCGCGGCCTTCCCGACGGCCCCGATGTCGGGAGCGGCAACGCCTACTCGGTTGGGTACGAAACAAATCTCAGCCCCCAGTCTTACCCCGGATACTCGCGAGGAGCCCACTTCCAGGAGGCGAACTCGAACCTTCTCAACGCGATGGAGTCCGACGAGATGTTCGCCAAAGCGATGGACGATATGATTCCAGGTATCCGAGATCAATTGATTGGTGCACGTGGTGGGGTGTCTCGCAGTGCCCCGAAGGGCTGGACATGGCACCACGCTGAGGCGGCAGGCGTAATGCAACTCGTTCCTACTGCGCAACACACGTCGCCCGGACCGCTTCAACGGCTGCTACACCCTGGTGTTGGCGGCCACGTTGTTTGCACGTGAGTCGGCAGCGCTCGGTGGGGCCGGTTCCGCAGGATGTTTGCGGATGTTATTCGCGGGTGAGTTCGGCGGCGGCTTTCTTGGCTGATATTGCCCCGGTTTCTTGGACACCTGATTGTGCGGGAAACCGTGTAGGAAGGATGCCGGTATGGGTCGTCCAACGAAGTATCCGCTGGCCTTGACCCGTGTCCAAGAAACCGGGTCACGGCCACAAAAGATGAAGTGCTGGGACCACGAGGTCCCAGCCCTTCAAACAACGAATCGGCCCAAGTGCGGCCGGCCCGTCAGTGAAGGTCGGCGAGCTTGCTGTGCTTGTCGGCGAGCAGGTAGTAGAAGGTGACGCGGTGCTTTTCGCGGTCTTCTTTCATCTGGGCGCAGACCGCCATCACGTCGGCATCGAGAGCATCGTCGCCGTCGAGGCCGAGCTTCTTCTTCAGCCAGCTGTCGCGCACACGATCGCGCTCCGATGCATCCGAGCACGCCACGAGGGCGGCGTCCTTGGACGAACGAAGGGCGATACCGAGGTGCTTTACGATGCCAGCGACGGCGTCTTCGTCGACGCTGTCGGTGTAGCGGGCTACGTCGTCGGTGTATTCACTCATGTTTTGGTTTCCTCCATCACGTCGCTGGGTGCGACACACGGACTGAATGTAACACCCGTCACAACATGCTTGTCGCCACGAGCGCAGTCGGGCGAAGATGTGGACGTGACCGAGGAAATGATGGCTGGGGCGATGCCATGAGCAACATCCCGTTTGACCTCGTCGGTCTTGATGCCGACGACACCCTATGGCACTGCGAGAAGTACTTCCAGCAGGCGACGGAGAGGTTCTTCGAGATCGTTTCACCGTGGCTCGAGTCCGACGTTGACCTTGGGCGGGTGCTGCACGACAACGAAGTCGGCCGTCTGGCCACTATGGGTTTCGGCGCAAAGAGCTTCGCAATCTCCATGATCGACACCGCCATTACTTCGACCGACGGGCGCATCCCATCGACTGAAGTGCATCGGATTGTCACCCTTGCCTACGACATGCTCGAAGCACCGGTTGAGCTCTTCCCGGGTGTGCTCGATGCGGTCGGGCAGATGGCAGAGCAGCACACGCTGGTGTTGGTGACCAAGGGGGATTTGTTGCATCAGCAACGAAAGTTGCAGAACAGCGGCCTGGGTGCGCACTTCGATCACGTGGAAATTGTCAGCGACAAGACCGCGTCGACGTACCGCAGCTTTCTTCATCGTCAGAAGGTCGAACCGGCTCGCTTCATGATGGTGGGCGATTCGGTGAAGTCCGACGTGCTTCCCGTACTGGCCATCGGTGGGCGTGCGGTGCATGTGCCGTCGCAACACCGGTGGAGCCATGAGCATGCCGAGCATGACGGCGACGTGCCTACCCTCGCCGGCCTCAACGAACTGCCCACCTGGCTGGCTACAACTTACGGAGCCTGACGTCGGTCACCAGGTGATTTGGGCCCATGTGGAGAATAAGCGATGAGCGCTCGCGCGTGGGCAAAATGTTCTGGACCAGGTTCTTGCCGTTGATCTCGGCCCAGATGCCCTTCGCCGTCGCAACCGCTTCGTCGGTGGATAGATCGGCAAAGTGTCGGAAGAACGAGTTCGGGTCCTGAAAGATGGTCTCGCGGAGGCGTAGGAATCGGTTCACGTACCACCGTTCAATATCCACTTCGGCTGCATCGACGAAGATGGAAAAGTCGAAGTAGTCGCTGACGAATTCGCTGCTGCCGGTTGCCACCTGAAGCACATTGATACCTTCAAGGATCAAGATGTCGGGCTGGCGAACCGTGATCTCTTCGCCTTCAACGATGTCGTACACGACGTGGCTGTACACCGGAGCTTTGACCTCGGCCACACCCGACTTCACATCCCTGAGAAACTCGGTGATGCGACGCGCATCGTAACTTTCGGGAAAGCCCTTGCGGTTCATCATGCCGCGCTCCTCCAACACCGAGTTCGGCAGCAGGAAGCCGTCGGTGGTCACCAGATCGACCTTCGGGTGATCGGGCCACCGCGAGAGCAACGCCTGCAGCACACGGGCGAACGTGCTTTTCCCGACGGCCACCGACCCGGCCACACCAATGACGTAGGGCACCTTCGGCGCAATGGTGCCAAGAAACGTTGCCGACACCCGGTGCAGGTTTTGCGTAGCCGAAACGTACAGGTTCAACAGACGAGTCAGGGGCAGGTAGATCTCGGCGACTTCGGTCAGATCAAGCTCGCTGTTGATGCCACGAAGCGCCTCGAGATCCTTCTCGCGGATGGTCAGCGGAGTCGCCGCGCGCAGGTCTTTCCACTCGTCCCGGCTGAACTCGATGTACCGCTCCATGCCTGGACGGTAGCGGGCGGTAACAATGGCACCGAAATGGATCGCGAAACGCAACGGCGGCTCGGCGCCTGGTACACCCCTCCTGCCCTTGTGGACTTTGTGCTCGGTCGCGTCCTTTCGCCTCGGGTCAGTGGCCCCGTGCGTGTGCTCGACCCGTCGTGTGGGGACGGCCGCTTCCTGATGGCCGCGGGGGAGGAGCTGGGTTCGCGGGCGGTCCTGCGCGGTGTCGATATCGATACCGACGCGGTGCATGCATCGCGGTCGGCCTTGCCCTCGGCCACGATCGTGGAGGCCGATGCGCTCACGCACGACTGGGGGTCGGCGCACTTCGATGTGGTGGTCGGAAATCCCCCCTTCCTCGGTCAGATGGCCCGTCGCACGTCTCGCGGTGGCCGTTCGGTTCACGGCGGCGGACCTTACGCCGATACCGCTGCGCTGTTCTTGTCCGTGGCGTTGCGTCTCGCCCGGCCCGACGGTGGCTTCGTTGCGTTGGTGCTGCCGCAGTCGATCCTGGCCACCCGCGATGCCGGACCGATTCGCGCTGCGGTGGCTGCGGACGCCGCGTTGGTCGACCTCTGGGTCGCCGGTGAGCCGATGTTCGACGCGGCGGTACATACCATCGTTGCGGTCTTCCGGCGCGGGCATCGACAGGGTGTCATTCGCCGTTGGTTCGGGCCCTCGTTCGAGCAGGTTGCCCCTATAAACGACCCGGGCGACCTGTCCGCTCGCTCGTCGTGGTCGTTCCTGGTGGCCGATCTTGCGGGCGTCCCTCACGTGTCGCCGACCACGACCGGAACGATCGGCGATATTGCGACGGTGACGGCTGACTTTCGCGATCAGTACTACGGCCTGGTCGGTTCCGTTCGCGATGATGTCGAGGGTCCGGCCCTCATAACGAGTGGCCTGATTGATGTGGCGCGCTTGCACTGGGGCACCCGTCCGACCACGTTCGCAAAGCAGCGCTACCTCGCCCCTCGGGTGGACTTGGCAGCACTCTCACCGAAGTTGCAATCGTGGGCCGCCAGCCGGCTCGTGCCAAAGGTGTTGATGGCAACTCAGACCAAGGTGATCGAGGCGATCGCCGACCCCGAAGGCCAGCTCTTGCCATCCGTCCCGGTGATCAGCATCGTGCCGCATCGTCCGTCTGATGTTTGGCGCATCCTGGCAGTTCTGCTTGCGCCAAGCACATCGGCATGGGCCGCCACCGAGTATCTCGGCGCCGGCCTCAGTTCGTCGGCATTGAAGTTGAGCGCGAGCCAAGTCCGTACACTGCCGTTGCCGTCGCTGTCGTGGGACGCCTCGATCGCGCCGTTGCAAGCAGGCGACTTGCCAGCGTTTGCTCACGCCATGAACGCGGCCTTCGAGGTGCCCAACGAGCCCGTTACCAGCTGGTGGCTCGACCGTGTCTGAGGCCCAAGGCCCGGTGATTGCCGCACGGTCGGAGTGCTCTTGTGTAAGCCCGATGAGGGGTAGAGAATCAAGGTAACCCGGCAGAGTTGGCGCACGGCGCGTCGAGCTGGGAGATGGCAGACGAACCATGGCCACAGTTCAACTAAAGCGGGTCAACAAGGTCTACCCGGACGGTTTTCTCGCGGTGCCTGACCTTGATCTTGCGATTCATGAGGGTGAGTTCTTCGTGTTGGTGGGGCCATCGGGCTGCGGCAAATCGACCGTGCTTCGGGTGGTGGCTGGGCTTGAACCGGTGACTGGTGGAGACGTCTTTATCGATGGGGTTCGTGTGAACGATGTCAAGGCCCGTGACCGTGACATCGCCATGGCTTTTCAGAGCTCGGCGCTCTATCCGCATATGACGGTTGCCCAGAACATTGGCTTCCCGATGTTGCTCGCCAAGGTGCCAAAGGCAACGATCGCGCAGCGGGTCAAGGGGGTGGCTGCCGTGCTGAACCTGAGCGACGTCCTTGATCGCCTACCGGGCCGCTTGTCCGGTGGTCAGCAGCAGCGAGTTGCCCTTGGTCGCGCCATCATCCGCGAGCCGCGACTGCTTTTGATGGACGAACCGATGTCCAACCTCGATGCAAAACTACGCACCGAAACCCGCACCGTCATTACGGCAGTGCAGCGTCGTCTCGGAGTGACCACGCTGTATGTCACGCACGACCAGGTGGAAGCCATGACAATGGCCGATCGTGTCGCCGTGATCAGCCGCGGGTGCATCCTGCAATGCGGCCCGCCGTTGGAGCTTTACGCCCACCCGGTCAACATTTTCGTGGCCCAGTTCCTTGGCTCACCCCAGATGAATGTCGTACTCGCCGTCATCACGGGTGAACCCGATGCGATTGGTCTTCGGGTCGGATCACAAACGATTTGGCTTGACGATGTGGCAATGGCCCGGTTCCCCGGATTGCGTTACCAGATCGGCCAACCCGTTGCAGTGGGTCTGCGCCCCGAATCTCTGCACGAGTCTCCCGGCGGCTCGCTACCCGTCAGTGTTACCTACATCGAACGCGTTGGTGAACGGCTGCACGTGTACGCCACGCTCGACGCTTCAGGTGTCACGCAATCTGACGAGGAGGTGGAAATCGACGTCGGCCGGACATCGACAGTGGTTGTCCTGATGTCGACCGGAAGCGATGTCAATCTCTGGCAACCGCTCCAACTCACCTTTGATCTCTCCCACATGCATCTCTTCGACATCCACACCGGTCACACCCTCGCGCAGGCCTCCGCTGCGCGAGCCAGCGTCTCCGCCTGAGGCTTGACTGTCGCACGGCTGCTGCCGGATGTCTTTGTTTTGGGTGCATACGGGTTAATGACCAGTCACGGTTCACCTTCGCCGCAGTGGCTGGTGAGTTCGGACTGTACGTTGACCCTGATGTACTAAAACAGAAACTACCCGGCTGCGGGCGCAAGCACCGGTATCCCAGCATTTTGTGCGGCGAGGGCTTGGCGGGCGTCGTAGGTATAGATGGCGGTTGCGGCGCATTCGATGGCGGCCGCCAGATGCAGGGCGTCGAGTGATCGAAGGAGCGGGTCGGGGAAGTTGCCAGCCCTGATGAAGGTCGAGTCCTCGATGCTGATGATGTCGAGCTTCGACAACTCGGACTCGATGTCCACAACAGCTATCCCAAGTCGGTGCCCAGCCCGGCGCAACTCAGTCTCGATCAATATCGACGACACAATACGATGCCCTTCGGCGCGGGCGGCCTGAAGATCGGCCTTCAACGTTGCCGAGTCCGCTTCCTCGATGAGCAGCTTCAGATAGGCCGAAGTATCGATGTATCGAATCACCGATCACCACGTAGTTCGGCAAGAACGTCGGCCGTCGACAGCACGTTCGTGACCCGAACGTCGAACCCGAGCGGCGCGTCAGAACGGGCGAGACGCACCCGGCCCGATGCGACAAGTTGGTCGATCTTGGCGAGATTTGGCGGTACGAGCAGTGCGGTCAGTTCGCCATGATTCGTCACGCCGATCGTCTCGCCATGCCGAACGCGTTCCAGCACCTGGCCACTGTTATTCCGGAAATCCCGATGCGAAATGGTAACCACGAGGCCAACTGTAGCACCCGTAGCACAATGTGAAAACGCCGGTTAGGGCCAGAGGGTGAGGATTTCGGCGCCGTGGTCGGTGACGAGGAGGGTGTGTTCGAATTGAGCGGTGCGCTTGCCGTCGCTGGTGACCGCAGTCCAATCGTCGTCCCACGAGTCGTGCTTCCAGGTACCCATGGTGATCATCGGTTCGATGGTGAACGTCATGCCAGGCAGCATGATCATCGAAGCCTTCGGGTCGTAGTAGTGCGGTACCTGAATGTCGGAGTGGAACTCCTCGCCAATGCCATGCCCAACAAAGGCGCGAACCACCCCGTAGCGGTGGGTCTTGGCGTGCTGCTCGATGGCTCGGCCCACGTCGGAAATTGGGCGACCGGGTTGCACGGCCTCGATACCCTTCATGAGACATTCCTTGGTGACGCGCACCAGTTGCTGGAACTCGGGTGCAACCTCACCGATGAGGAACGTGGCGTTGCAGTCACCGTGCACACCTTCGCGGAACGCGGTGATGTCGAGGTTGATGATGTCGCCGTCTTGGAGCGGACGGTCATCGGGTATGCCGTGGCAGATTACTTCGTTCACCGACGTGCACAAGCTCTTGGGGTAGTCGTGGTAGTTCAGCGTGGACGGATAGCAGTTGCGCTCGATATAGAGTTGATGGCAGTAACGATCCACCTCATCGGTGGTCATGCCAACCTTCAACGAGGCACCGGTCAGCGCCAAAATCTCGGCGGCCGTCGTGCAGGTGCGCCGCATTCGTTCGATGATCTCGGGCGTCTTGACGCGTCCTTCATTGCGACGCGCTGGCACGCCGGTCTCGGCATACGACGGCCGTTCGATGTGGGCCGGCACGGTCAACATTGGGCTCACATGGCCCGGCAAAACCCGGCCTTCGAGCGGCTTGTGGCACCGCTTGTACTTACGCCCGCTCCCGCACCAGCAGGGATCATTGGACTGAACGGCCCTCACGACCGGCGGCGCAATACTCATACCTCCAAGGATAGGCCAGTACGTCAACCTCACCACATCGTGAGGAGCTCGCCCCCGTGCCATTGTGCCTAGGCACGGAAAGTGACCAGAGGCTTGGAGATATGGACTTGATCTGGTCTGAACGGGCGTTGGTAAGCGCTGATTGGGTGTTTCTCAAGAGAACACGCCAGCCCTTCCCACGGTAAGTGAGCTTCTCTACCTTGCTCTCATGAACTCCCCGACCAGCGCCGAACGAGCCTCCCGCACTGGAGTAAGCGGACGACCGAAGAATCCGGCCCGGCTCGGGCTCGCCGTGCTGCTCATCCTCGGTGGTGGCTTGGTGTTCCTCGGCCTGTACCGGGCGCGGGGTCAGCAGGTGCCGGTGTTGGTTGTGGCCCGTGACGTACCGGCCGGTCAGCCGCTGACCGACAAGGACGTGGCCATTGCCGAGGTTGCGGCCACGGGCGTTGAAGTGGTGCCGGCCAAGGACCTGGCACTGTTGAACGGCAAGATCACTCGGGTTGCGCTGAGCAAGGGTGCGCTTCTTGCCCCGCAGCAAATCGGTGCGGGCAGCCCGCTTCCCGCCGACGAAGCCCTCGTTGCCCTGGCGTTCCCCGAAGTGGCGGTGCCACGAGCGCTTCGCAACGAAGACAAGGTCCGGCTCATCGTTGGAGAGGCGATGGTGGACGCCAAGGTCGCCGACATCAAAGCGGTCACCACGACCAGCGGCACGATGAGCATCACCTTCCAGCTCAAGCAGGTCGATGCCAAGTCGATCGCGACCGGAAAAGACGTGCGCTTGATGGTGCTTCCCTCGGGCAACGATGCCGCGGCAGAAGTGATCGCCGCCAAGCCGGCACTTGGCGCATCGTCGGCGGAAGTGAACGTGATCGCCGCGGCCGCTCCGGTTGCTCAGGTGAACAAATGAACGTCGTCTGCCTCGGCTCGAAAGGTTCGGCCGTCACCACCGCTGCACTCGCGCTTGCCGGCGGTTGGCCCGTTACGTCGGCTCCGGTTGTGATGGTGGAAGCCGACCCGGCCGGCGGTGACATTGCCGCTCGATTCGATCTCGCCGCGAGCCCCAGCCTGTTGACGGCAGCGGCCTCGCTGCAGCAGCCCACCGTTGGTCTCCTGCTTGAGCACACCCACACGCTGCCGGGTGGTCTGCGGGTACTGCCAGCGCCACTTCGTTCCATGGAAGTCGCCGGTGGCATGAACGATTTCACCCGAGCCGTCGTCGCCCCGTTGCGTGGTAGTCACGATGTGAATCTCGTGATCGACGCCGGACGATGCGACGTGCGAACCATCCCAGCGCTCACCTTGCATGCCGACCTTGTCGTGATCGTCATCCGACAGGAACTTCGTTCGGCCCAAGCAACCGTCGGTCGATGCTTGCATGCGCAACAAGTTGTGGAAACGCTCGCAACGCGCGGCGTGCCCATCGTTGCCGTCGTCGTCGGCGATACGCCGTACAAAGCCGATGAGATCGGCCAGTTCCTCGGTCTGCCCGTCGTTGGTGTGTTGGCGGAAGACCCGCACGGTGCCAGTCACCTCGCCGGTCGGGCGGCCACCAGCCGCGCTGCTCGCCGCTCGCATCTGGCCAAGTCTGCAGCCGGCGTCGCCGACAAGCTCGCGGCCGAACTCACGCGCACGTTGGTGCCGGCATGAGCGCCATGGTTGACACCGATCTCTCCCGTCTGATCAATGTCTTGTCGCGTCGTCTTCCTGACGAAGTCGAGCGCATGAGCCTGAGCGGGCAGCGCATGGAATCGGCCGACGAGCGCGTGTTGGCTGTTCGGCTTGTCTCCGACGAGATCCCTAATATCGATGCCAACCGCATGCGTGGCGGCCTACCCCGTCTCACGCTCGACGAGACCGACGTCCTCACTGAAGCGTTGCTTGCCAGCCTGTTCGGTCTCGCTGGTCTGCAGCAGTATGTGGATGACCCCGAGATTGAATCCATCGACGCCAACGGGCATCAGAACGTGTTCGTCACCTATGCCGATGGTCGAACCGTTGCCGTGCCGCCGGTTGCCGCCAGCGAGGTGGAGTTCATCGACAACATCAAGGCCGCGGCCCGTCGCCTCGGCTTGGGTGAGCGTCGTTGGGACACCACCGAACCGATCCTTTACCTGCAGCTTCCCGACGGCAGTCGCCTCACCGCAGTACTCGGTGGTCGAAGTGAACGCGGGATGGCACCGGTGCCGATCGTGTCGATCCGCCGCCATCGCTTCAGTGATCTCGAACTGTCGGACCTGGTTCGTTTCGGGGCCATGCCTCAGCACGTCGCCGACTTCCTGGGTGCCGCAGTTCGGGCCCGCCGCACCATCTTGGTCTCGGGCGGGACCAACACGGGCAAGACCACCATGCTGCGGGCGATGTGTCACGAGATCCCGTCGTTCGAGCGCCTCGTCACAGTCGAAAAGGATCTGTTGGAGCTCGGCCTGCACAACTCACCGCAGCACCCCAACGTGGTGCCGCTGCACTCCCGCCAGGCCAACGTGGAAGGTGAAGGCGAAGTCACCGTTTCGGCGCTCGTGCAATCAACCCTTCGCCTCAACCCGTCACGCGTCATCGTGGGTGAAGTACTGGGCGAAGAGGTCGTGCCCATGCTGAACGCCATGAGCCAGGGCAATGACGGCTCGATGTGCACCATTCACGCCGATAGCAGCGAGATGACGTTCTCTCGCATGGCCACCTATGCCATCCAGTCATCCGAACGGCTGCCTGCCGAGGCAACCCACCAGCTGATCTCCGGCGCCGTGCACTTCGTGGTCTTCTTGAGCGGCGACCGGTTCCCTGATCGGCCGGTGAAGCGCTACGTCTCTTCCATTCGTGAGGTCACCGGCCTGACCGACGGCGGCCGAGTGTCGTCGTCGGAAGTGTTCGGCATTAGTCCGTCTGGTCGGCTGGAACCGGCTGCCGGCCTTTCGCCCCGTCACCAAGAGTTGCTCGCCCGTTTCGGGTACGACGCATCGATGCATCAGGCGTGGTGGTCGTGACCCTCATCGCTGTGCTGTGCGGAGCCGTGGTCGGTTTGGGTCTGTTGCTAATGCGCTCGGCCTTCACCGAAGCGCCCGTGGCCAAGAACGCAGTAGTCACGCGGGACAATCATCGGTTCGTGCGACTGGCTGCGGGCGTCGCCAGTGGCGCGCTCGTTGGACTGGCCACCGGTTGGCCGGTTGCCGGACTGGGTGGCCTTGTCGCGGGGTATGTGGTCGGTGGCATGACCCGCAACGGCCGTCGCCAAGCACAAATCGAGATCGAACGCACCGAGGCACTCGCCACGTGGGCAGAGATGCTGCGTGACACGTTGGTGGCCGGTCAGGGCATTACCGAAACCATTCGCTCCACTGCAGAAGTAGCACCGCTTCCCATCCGCCCCGAAGTCCAGAAGCTCGCTCGTCGAGTGCAGCATCAGCGCCTCACGGCCGCCCTCCACGACTGGGCCGACGAGATGAACGACGCCACCGCCGACCTCATCGCGTCGGTCCTGATGCTGGCCGCCACCCGCTCGGGTCGTGACGTTGGATCTTTGCTCAGCGCCATGGCCAAACTCGCCCGAGAGCGCGTAGCCATGCGACTGCGCATCGATGCCCGACGCGCCTCCACCCGAAGTGAGGCTCGCTCGCTCGTCGCCTTCAGCGGCCTCTTCTTCGCTGCGCTTGCCCTGTTCTCCGGGTCATTCGTCGCCCCTTACAAGACCGCTGCTGGTCAGGTCGTGCTGGCCGTGGTGTTGGGTATGGCCGGTCTGGCCATTTCGTGGCTGAGCAAGCTCGGTCGATTCCAACCGGTTCCTCGGGTGCTCACCTTTGCGGAGGGTCGCTGATGTTCTTGGTTCTCTTCTCGGGTCTCATGGTCGGTAGCGGGCTGTGGCTCGGGCTGTCACGACTCGTCCCGGCGCACACTCCGCTCGCTGCCGCTGCAGCGCGTCTGCAACGTCCCGGACGCTCTCGCCAGGTCGTCGACGACGAAGACGATTCCTTCGCGGGTCGCGTCGGTCGTCTGCTTCTTCCCCGTGTCGACGTTGAGAAGATCCGTCTCGACCGTGTCGCAAAGGATCTTGCCGTCACCGGCCGAAGCCTTGAGGTGCATCTCGGCCAGAAGGTGTTATGGGCCGTGCTTGGCACGACATTCGTGCCTGTCATGGCCGGGCTGCTTGCCCTCGGCAGCACGCACGTGTCATTGATCGTCCCAACCT
Organism: Actinomycetes bacterium; assembly: GCA_031410595.1. Taxonomy (GTDB): domain Bacteria; phylum Actinomycetota; class Acidimicrobiia; order Acidimicrobiales; family Ilumatobacteraceae; genus JANMCE01. Next base: position 14,798 of record JANNZM010000057.1, read on the forward strand.
GGTTGTCGCTCCTTGCTGGTTTCGCCGGCTTCTTTCTTCCGGACAAGTCGGTACGCGAAATCGCCAATAGCCGGCGGAAGGAATTCCGCCAAAGCCTCGGTGCATACATCGACCTTGTCGTCATGTTGCTCGCCGCTAACGAAGGCGTCACCGGCGCCCTTGAACACGCTGCCAATGCTGGCGACACGTGGCCGTTCCTCGAAGTCCGTCGGGTGCTTTCACAGGCTCGGCTTACCGCAGTGACGCCCTGGACAGCGCTCCGTGATCTCGGCGAACGCTACGGCGTAGACGAGCTGATCGAGCTTTCCAGCTCGGCTCAGCTCTCGGGCACCGAAGGAGCCTCGGTACGTCAGAGCCTGGTGGCCAAGGCTGGCACGTTGCGAGACCGCTCGCTGTCGGCAGAAGAAGCCGTCGCCGAGCAGTCCTCCACCCGCATGGTGTTTCCGCTGCTTGTGCTGGTGATGTCGTTCGTGCTGTTCCTCGGCTACCCGGCGCTCATGAGCGTGCTCAAGGCTTGACCTTCCGATTCCCTCGTCCTCCCGCACACTTTCCATCCAAGGAGAAACAACTATGAAAGCCCGACTGCTCATCATCCAGGCCATCGTCAGCACCCGACTTCGCGAAGTCGCTGAGCGCCATGACATCGACGTGAACGACGCCGGTTTTACCACCGTTGAAAAGGTCGTCCTGACCGCTCTCGCCGTCGGCATCGCTGTTGTTGCTGGTGGACTCATCAGCACCAAAGTTTCGGACGTCATCAGCAAAATCGGCGGATGACCATGCCGTCGGCCGATCAACGTGAGGTTCGAGACGGCGGATTCGCAACACTGGAGTTCGCCATCCTGTTTCCGCTGTTGATCCTGGCCATCACGGTCGTTTTCCAACTTTCGTTATGGGGTGCTCGACGCTCTGCGGCCGTCTCTGCGGCGCAGGACGCGGCGGCACAGGTCGCAGTTCGCGGCGCTGCAGACACCCAATTCCTCAATGACCAGCTCGCCAACCACGGGCTCGGCAAACTCAACCTGACGACAACGGTCGGCGTTCATGGCGAACGTGTTCAGATCACGATCGACGGATCGATGCCGTCGATCATTCCGGGCGTGTCGCTTCCTCTTCATGCCGTTGCCTCGGCTCCGTCCGAGCATTTCCGTCCCTGATTTCTCATAGGAGTAGCCCACGATGCAACGCTCACCCCGTGACCTGATTCGTGGTGTGACCGCGCTCGCAACCACGTTGGGGTTGCTGTTCGTCGTCCCGTTCCTCCTCGCCCGCTTCGGCGGTTGGCCGCTGCCGCACGCAGTGCCCACGGTTGGTGGTGTGACCAAAGGACTCACGCAGGAACTTCAGGTCACTCACGTGATCAAGGCACTGTTGGTGGTCTGTTGGACGGCGTGGCTGGCGCTGGTGTGGTCGTTGGTTTCGGAACTGGCCGCGCTGCGGTCCGGTCGAACGCCTCGCCCTCGTCGCAGCCTTGCGCCATTTCAACTCTTTGCCGGTCGTCTTGTGGCGGGCATCACGCTGCTCGTCAGCATGTCGTCGACCGCTGCGACTATGGCTTCGGCTGCTCCGCTGCCGATTCGCTCCGAGCCGGTGGCGCACGTGCACGCCGCACCCGCAACCACGGCACCGCGTCTCGAAACAACGCCGACCCCTCCTGCTGCCGTAGGCGCTGGCTCGGTCGTGGTGCAGCCTCGCGACAGCCTGCATCGACTGGCCGAAGTGCACCTCGGTGACGCCATGCGTTGGCGGGAGATTTGGGATCTCAATCGTGGCCACATCATGGTCGACGGCGCCACATTCACGCGACCCGAAATCATCCGGCCCGGTTGGGTGCTTCAGCTCCCAGCCGCACCCATCGCAGTGACTGCCACACTGACAAGTTCCGCGGCCACCCCGACGACCGTCACCGTTGCCCCCGGTGACGACCTGTCGGGGTTGGCCGCCACCCATCTTGGCGACGAGGCCCGGTGGCACGACATCTTCGACGCCAACAAGGGCCGCCAGTTCGGTGACGTGACCTTCGATCAACCCGACCTGATCATGCCCGGCTGGGAACTGAACCTCCCCGCCGCGCCCGGCACGACCGTGATCGCCCCGATCACCCAAGCGGCTGAACCCGCGGAACCCGCCCCGATCACGGTCGCTGTGGCTCCTGTTGTGCCGACTGTCCACGTTGAAGCGCCGACTCCTGACCCGGGCATTGGTTTAGGAATGGCGGTCGGAGCGGAGGTCGGAGTATCGGCAGCTCATACGCCCACGACCGAGGCTCCCGCATCTGTGCCCACTTCTTCCATCGCAACCGCCAAGGTCGACGCGCCCTCCCTAGACGACACCACCGACTGGACCATCGCGCGCACCGCTACCGGGCTGGCCGGCGCGACGTTGCTCACCACGGGCATCTCCCTCATGCTGGCCACGCGACGCCGCCGGCGCCTCCGTTCGATGGGAGTCAGCCACCGGCTGCCTTCACCGCACCCGGACTCTGCCGTCGTGGCCGAAGCTGTCCGGCTGGGTGCCGATGCGGCGACTGTCACTCGAATCGACATGGCCCTTCGAGCCCTTGCAGCAACTGTGGGTGCAGCCGGGAAGGCGAACGCGTCAGTCGTGTTCGATAGTGCAGCGGACATCGAGTGGCGTGCGGAGCTCCCGCAGCCGTTGGCCGTGCTGGTGCTCGCGTCGGGCGATATCGAGCTGATGCTCGACCGCTCGTCTATGGCAGTGGCTGCGCCGTTTACCCCGACAGGTGACGGCACAATTCTTCGCCTCTCGGCAGCCGTGCCCACCGCTGACCTAGCCTCTGTTGGCGCAGCGATGCCGTCCCCGTGCCCCACGCTCGCCATGATCGGCACCACCGCCCGCGAGGAAGGTGACGCTGACCTCTACCTAAATCTTGAAGCCCTCGGCGGTCTGCGGGTAGCCGGTGATCACGACCAGAGTCATGACATTCTGCGGGCGCTCACGGCGTCCCTGGCGGTATCTCCACTCGGTGATCGCAGCCAGATTTTGGTTCACGGACTGGCGCTCGGATCATTTGCTGATGCAACGAACCTGGACGTCACAGTCGACCTGCCCTCGGCCGTGCAGCAGGCGCTGGCCATCACCAACGGACGTCGCCAGGCCGAACCCGATACGGCCGGATTCGTGCTGCGCGCCACGCAGCCGGAGGAAGCGTGGGAGGTTGCCGTCGTCGTTTCAACCGGCGGCGACGATGCTCTCGCGGCCGCCGCCTCTGCGGCGGGTGTCGTTGTGGTTGCCGCCGCGCCGTTGGCGGGTGTCGCCGCCACGCTCACGGCAACGACCTCCGGGTGGCTGCTGACGCCCTTCAATATCGTTGTCACCCCGGTGGCGTTGACCGCCGTCACCCTCGCCGGGGTGGCCGCGCTGCTCGACGACGCCAGCGCGCCGCCCGAGGTGCTCCCGGCGCCCGTCGTCGAGACCATGCCTCACCCGTACGACGAGCGCGACTGGAACTTTCTGGTTCGAGTTCTCGGTCCGGTCGATGTGGTGTCCCGCAACCACGACGAGGTCGAGTTCGAACGAGCGAAGGCCCTTGAGCTCGTTGTTTGGCTCGCCCAGCATCGAACGAATCCGGCTCGCGTTGCAGCTCGGACCGCGCTCTGGCAGGTCAATGTTCAGGACGCCACTTTCGCCAACGTCGTGTCCGATGCTCGCCGCAGTCTGGCCCGCAGCCTTGCTCCCACCGACGGTCATGACTGGATCGCGCGCAACATGGGCGACCGCATTCCGCTGCACGACTCGGTGCTCACCGACGTCGAGTTGGTTGAGGCTCGCCTGGCGTGGGCCCGCCGCTGCGATGGATCCGCGGCCATCGACGTGCTGCGGCCGGCCGTCGACATGCTGCGTGATCAGCCCTACGCCGGCACCGACTACATGTGGCCGGACGAGGATGCCCTGCCGTCGGGCCTCACCCACCTGGCGACCTCAACGACCACCGAACTGGCAAAGCGTTGCCTCGAAGCCGGTGACATCGACGGCGTGTTCGCCGCGACCGCTACGGGCCTCCGCATTCTGCCCGGCCACGACGAACTGGTCTGCCTACGCATGCAGGCCCACCACCGGCTCGGGAACACCGCAGGCGTGCGCAGCGAGTACGCGGCCTACGAACGAGTCATCCTCAATGAGTGCGGTGGCGAAAGTGATCCGTCACCCCGCGTCAGCCGGATGCGAACGCAGCTGCTGTCCGTTGCCGCCGGGGTCAGCTGACCGGTGGAACGGCTCCTCTCGATGTCGTGGACCAATGAGGGTCCGCACCACGCCGACGTCCGAGTGGAACTCGCACCCGACCATCGCATCGAGGATCTCACCAACGCTCTCGCTGCTTACGCCGGTCTGACCGATGCGGTTTTCCTGCGGTTGCGTCGCACCGGCGCGCTGCTCGAACCCGGCATGACCGTGCAGCACGCCGAACTTTTCACCGGAGACGACATCAGCCTCGTTGCCGCTGATGGCGGCCGGCTCGGGCGGGGCCGTGCGGTTGGCGACGCACTGGTCAGCCTCGACCTTATGGGCGGCCCGGAAGCCGGACGTTTCGTGTTACTGAGCGCGGGCCTGTTCACGCTCGGTTCCAAACCGACCAACGGCATCACCATCATGGATCCGGCACTGGCGGCCGAGCATGCCGTGCTGCGGGTTCAGGCTGACGGGCAGGTGGCAATCTCAGTGACCGGCGAACCGTCCCGAGTCGAAGTGTACGGGGCACCGATCGTATCGGTGGCGCCGTTGTCGTCGGCCGACGTTGTGAGGATCGGCGCAACGACATTCGCGGTACGGCCGATCGCGGCGGCGCTGGCGCCAGACCGCGATCTTCTCGGACAGGTTCCCTTCCACCGCACGCCGTATCGACCGGTGGTCATCTCGGCGCGCGACATAGGCGAACTCGGGCCGGTACCCAAGCAGAGTACGCAGCGGCGATTCACCATTGCGACACTCCTGCTGCCTTTAGGTTCGGGTGTAGCAATGGCGGCCATCAGCCACCGTCCTGAGTTCCTGCTGCTCACGGGTCTGGCGCCGATCGTGATGGTCTACAACTGGTTCGACGATCGGCGCCACGGTCGCCGGTCATTCACCAAGCAATCAGCCGACTTTCGCGCCGCCACCGCCGCCTACGTGGCCAATGTCCATGATGCCATCGAGGCCGAAGAACGCGAACGTCGTCAAGCCGCCCCCGATCTCTCCGAGCTCCACCGACGTGCCCACTACCGCACGCGATCCCTGTGGGAACGCGACCGCACCGCTGCTGATCTCCTGACCGTCCGCGTCGGTCTTGGCACGCTCCCTTCGCTGGTGACGGTGCTCGTCGATGAGCGCGGTGATACCACGCTTCACGATGAGGCCGTCGCCGCGCTCGACGGTTTCAACATCGTGCATGACGTACCGGTCACACTGTCCCTCACCAATCTGGCCGCGGTAGCGCTGTGGGGGGAGCGCAACCCGGTTGAACGACTGGCCGCCTCCTTCCTCTTGCAGACGGTGTGTCTCCAGAGCCCCGATGATGTGGTGATCGCAGCGGCACTGGCACCCTCACGTGCCGACGTACTCGATTGGTTGAAATGGGCACCGCACAGCCGAGCATCGTCGTCGCCCCTCGCGGGCGCGCATGTCGTTCACAGTCGCGAGGCGGCCGAAGGACTGCTGGCCCGACTGATCGAGGTGTTGGTTCGTCGGCGTCAGTCTCCGATCGGTTCCAGCAAGGGGCCATGGTTGTTCATCGTGCTGGATGAGCGGCTTGACCTCGATGCTGCATTGGTGTCCCAACTGCTCGATCAACTCGAAGGGGGCGACGCCTCGGTGCTCTGGATCGGCGATCATGACCATAGAGTGCCGCGTCAGTGTGCGGCTGTTGTCGATGTGGTCGCAAGCGGGTCCAGCCGGGTCTGGTTCACCGACCCCGCCCGGCCGGCTCTCGCCGTTGGTGTCGAGCTGGCGAATCCGCAGGGGGCACGACGAGCAGCCCTGGCGCTGGCCCCCGTTCGCGACGCCAGTGCAGCGTCCGCTACCGCGGCTCTCCCACGAGCGGTGTCGCTGATGGAAGCGCTTGGCACCGACACGATGAGCGCTGAGGTGGTGGCTGCGTTGTGGGCCGCATCTGACCCGGACGGATTGTGCGCACCCATTGGTCAGGGCGCCAACGGTCCGTTCACGATCGATCTCGTCCGGCAGGGTCCCCACACGCTGATAGCCGGAACGTCGGGTGCGGGTAAGAGCGAACTGCTGCAGACCATGGTCTGCTCCCTGGCCGCGAACTACTCGCCCGACCGAGTGACGTTTCTTTTCGTCGATTACAAGGGTGGGGCCAGCAGCGCCGACTTTGCCGGGCTGCCCCACACCGTTGGCTCCGTCACCAACCTTGGTGTCGGCATGGCGCGTCGAGCGCTCACCAGCCTGCAGGCCGAACTGAACCGACGCATGACGGTCATGGAAGGTCGGGCGAAAGATCTGGCCGAGTTCACGCGGGCATGTCCGTGGGAAGCACCGCCTCGGCTCGTCATCATTGTCGATGAGTTCGCCACATTGGCCAAGGAGCTGCCTGACTTCGTGGCGGGCGTTGTCGACATCGCCCAGCGGGGCCGCAGCCTCGGTATTCATCTGGTGCTGGCCACGCAGCGGCCAGCCGGTGCAGTCAGCGAAAACATCCTCGCGAACACCAACCTGCGACTCGGGTTGCGGATGCTCGACCCGGCCGACTCGGTAAGTGCGCTCGGTTCTCCCGATGCCGCCGATATCCCGGTGCCACTCGTCGGGCGGGCCTTGGCCAGAACCGGTCGCCGCGAGTTGACGGCCTTTCAAACCGCGTGGGGTGGCGCGCCAATGCGACCGGCAGCCGAGCAGCGGCGCGCTGTCGAAGTCCGTTCCTTTGACGGTTCGATCACCGTGCCTGTCGCCGGACCCAAAGACATGGCGAACGCACCCACACAACTTCATGCAGTAGTTGCAGCTGCAACCAAAGCCCATGTCGAATCGGGCCGACCGCTTCCACGGCGACCCTGGATCGACCCGCTGCCGGACTGTGTGTTGGTGGCGGAACCGAGGCGACCGAGCGCTGATCCTGGTCGCGTCGTCACCATCGGGCTGGTCGACCGACCCGAACACCAGACCCAGGACGCGGCCACGGTTGACCTGGATGAGACCGGCGGCCTGATCGTGATCGGTATGGGTGGGGCGGGCAAGACGACGTTGCTTCGGTCGGCCGCGCTCGACATCGTGAGTCAGGGATCGCCTGACGAGGTGGTGGTGTTCGGCCTCGATGCAGCCGGCCGCGGCCTGTCGCCCCTGAAGGCTCTGCCGCACACCGCGCTGATTGCCTCGGCCGACGACCTCGAAGCTGTGACGCGATTGCTGAGCTATCTGCAAACGGAAATCGAACGACGACGAATGCTTCTGGCCAACGCTGAAGTCGATTCGCTGACGACCTTGCGCAAGGTGCGCCCAAGCGAATCTCCGCCCCGCATTGTGTTGCTCATCGACGGCTACGGCAGCTTCCAGGCGATGTGTGACTCGCCCGAACTGTTCGGGTGGGTACAGGTGCTGCAGCGTATTGTGACCGATGGTCGAGCCGTCGGCCTGCATGTGATCATGACGGTGGATCGCCGCATGGCGATCCCGAGTGCGCTGGCGTCCGCAATGGCGGCTCGTGTCGTGTTGCGTATGGCCGATGCCGAGTCCCTGGTGGATTCTGGCGTGCTCAGCAGCGTGGCCAAGCAGGTCGACCTTTCGCTGCCCGGTCGTGCCGTGTTCGGTCGTGCCGACCTCATGCAGGTCGCAGTGGCGGGCGGCGAGGATCCCACCCTCCAGACGGCCACCATCGACCAACGGGTCGATCAACTTCGCCAGGCGTATTCGTCGACGGCGTTCGCGCCAGCCTCGTTGCCAGTCTCTTGCGACGTTGGCGATAGGTCGGCACCGTGGCATGTCGCGCTCGGGCTGCAGGACCTCACCGGTTCGATGGTCGACCTCGACCTTTCATCGAGTGATCTCGTCATCTCGGGCCCGCCCGGTTCTGGTCGAACTACTGCGGCCGTGACTGTTGCCCGTGGTCTGGCCGCTTCAGGCGTACGCAACGTGGTGCTGGTATCGACTGACGCCGACAACGTTCAGGGCGTCAGCGTGTTGTGCAGCGATGAGCAACGCCAGCGCCTTATCGCTGATCTGCAGGCGTCTCTGTCCGGTCCCCAAACTCGTGAACCGGCGATGGTGCTTGTGCTCGATGATGCCGACCGACTCGACGACCCTGAGTTGGCGACACTGCTCGATAAGATCGTGCGAGACGACCGGGTGCGTCTGATCACCACGGTCGATAGTCGTGCCGTGGCCGGCGGCTATCAGCCTGGTTGGATCGGCGAGCTACGCCGAGTACGGCGCCAACTCCTGCTGCAACCAACAGGGCCGAGCGACGTCACTGCCGTCACGGGCGTGCGGGCCACGCTCCGGCCAGGTGTGGCCTTTCCGGCCGGGCGGGGAGTGCTGGTGACCGAGCGCGCGGCCATCATCGTCCACGTTTCCAGTTCTCTGACCCGGCAACTCTCGAGGTCGGTGTAAACGGCCGTCAGGAGGTAGCCGAACATCGACCTTGCCTACACCCCCCACGCTCGACTAGAAACCTCGGCGGTCGCCGACCTCAACCGTGGCTTGAACGATCTCGACCGGCTCATCTGGCACTCGATCGATGAGGCGAGGCGGCGGAGTGAACTGCGCGCGTCTGTTCGATCGTCGCTAACGCTTCGGCTACGCTTGCGAGGGTCAAGTGAGGAGGGCAACATGAAGGAACGACGAAAGACGATTACGTCCAACTTCGGTGTGAGCACCCGGGAAAGCCACGACTCAACGCCGTTCTACGATCGATTTCGCGCACCGGAGCTTTCGGACGACCAGGACGTTCCGAAACCGATACCGGTAGAAGAGCCGTTCATTCACGGCGATGCCCGACACATGGATCGCATCGCCGATGGATCGGTAGCGCTGGTGGTCACGTCACCGCCTTACTTTGCTGGCAAGCAGTACGAGGAGGAGCTGGAGCGAGAGGGCGTACCCGCTTCCTACCTCGAGTATCTGGAGATGCTGACCGATGTCTTCGCCGAGTCCGTGCGCAAGCTCGAGCCCGGGGGCCGCATTGCCGTGAATGTGGCCAACCTCGGCCGCAAGCCATATCGAAGCTTGTCGGCCGACGTGATCCGCATTCTCGAACATGACCTCGGGCTACTTCTTCGAGGGGAACTCATCTGGCAAAAGGGAGAGGGCGCCAGCGGTTCATGTGCCTGGGGCTCATTCCGAAGCGCTGCCAATCCAGTGCTCCGCGATATCAGTGAGCGGGTAATCGTGGCTAGCAAGGGCCGATTCGATCGTGCTCGCTCGGTGAAGCAGCGCGCTGACGACGGCTTGCCACACGAGAGCACGCTCATGACCGAGGACTTCATGGCTATGACGTTGGACATCTGGTCGATTCCACCTGAGAGTGCGCGTCGGGTCGGTCATCCCGCCCCGTTCCCCGTTGAGTTGCCCGAGCAGCTCATCCGTCTGTACACGTTCAAGGACGATCTTGTGCTGGACCCTTTCATGGGAAGTGGGTCGGCACTGGTCGCTGCGGCCCGCCTCGGTCGGCGCTACGTCGGCTACGACCTCGACGACAGCTATGTCGAGATCGCGCGTCGCAGGGTCCAGGAAGCACTGACGCCGAGCGTGGCCGAGATTCCAATCGGCCGGAGACGCACGGTGGAGGCGCCAGCGATAGACCTCGATGACGCCGACGATTTCCAGAGCCGAGCGACGAAAGAAGGAAAGGCAGCGCAGAAGCTCGCCGAGCAGCTCATCGAGGAGGCCGGTTTCACCATTGAAGAACGCAATCGACGTATACGCAAGACCGGAGTCACCGTGAACTTCGTCGCCAACGACGTGGACGGGGAGACATGGTTCTTCGACGTGTCCGGCGCGTTCACGAGCCACCGAGGTGGCCTGCTTCGTACCGACACTGTGTGGAAATCGCTTGGACGTGCCTATGCGCTGAAGGGTGCCCGCGGCGAGGTGCCGTTGGTCTTCCTGACCAGCCACCTTCCGAAGCGGCCCAGCGAGGGAGACACAGCGCTCCGCGCTGCCGGGCCAGGCGCGTTCTTCGATGCGATCGAGATGCTTTCGCAGGACAGCCTCGAACGGCTCGAGCGCTACGCGAAGGGTGGGTTCACGGACAACCCGCAACCGGGGTTCTGGACGGCTCAGGACCTAGCCCCGAGGACCTCGTAGTGGCTCGTTCCGTGGCGTGTGCGGTCGTTCGTGATGATCCACCGCAGGTCTTCATCGCTGAGGACCAAGAGACCCTGAACTGGGTCCTCGCCTTGCGCCTCGTAGCGCGGATACCTGGGCACGAGCTTCCCGACGGGCTTCGAGACCGACTTCGACAGGCCTTACGCGACGAGCTATGGGGTGACGCCGTGGAGATGTGGATGCAGAACCGCCCGGAGGTCGATGTGTATCCCTCGTTCGAGTTGTACACGGCGCGTGACGTCGAACTCGCCGCCCAAGAGTTGGAGTTCACTCCGCTCTTCGAGGACTGATCGGTGCCGACCGGGCTCACAAAGATCACGGAGATCGCAACTGCGCTCGGAACGCTGTCTCCGAGTCTCAAGAGAGCGATGGCGCATCGACCGCCGCAACTCGTCAACGTATCTGACGAGGTTTGGGAGCGGCTTTGCGAGCTGCACGAGAGTTGCGAACACACGGACTCGTTTCTCACAGCCTTCGACAATGGGCGAGCGTTCCTGACTGCGGCGGACGGTCTTCGTGGTCGGCCGCCCCTCCGGGCCGAATGGAAGGGTCCGCACCGGCCGCCTGGCGACGATGTGATCCCCGCTGACCTTCGGATCGACAATGTTTTCCTCATTAGCTGCAAGTACCTGTCCAAGGTGCTGTTGAACCCCGGCCCGCCCCGCCTGTTCGACCGACTTCTCATCGGTGAGGAGCGGTCAACAGTGAATTGGTTTGCGGAGGCGGCACCTCATGAGTTCCAGGCTCTGTACGCGGCGGCGAGGTCCCATATCGCACTACCGGGTCTCCCCTCATCCGTCGGCGACCTCAGGCGCGAGCAGCAGCGTGCGCTCAAGACAGCGCTGAACTCCCGAGCCTGGCCGGAGGCCTTACAGCTGCCCTGGGCAACCCTGTGCTGCGCAGTAGCGATGGAGTCAACGCGGCGATGGCAGTCGGCGATGTCAAGCCCACGTGACAAGTTGCGACTCCTCTGGCGGATGCTACGCGTCACCACTGCCACCTACTTCGTGCTCGGCACGGACAAGACGGCTCACCTCCGCTTGCGGATCGACTCCGCGTGGGACTGGATGCAGAGCTACGAGTTACGCGCGTTCGAGGTGGCCGCACGACACGCCGGTCAGCCGGAGGTCGCGTGGCAGGCGACGGTGAGGCGTCGGTCCGACAGCCGTGACTTGACGGTCACGGGCCACGTCGAGATCCGCTGGAGCCACGGCCGCTTTCTCGGCTCCCCTGAGTCGAAGGTCTACCTAGATACACCTCACGGCTCCGTGCCCGGGTACAACCCGCTGACGTGACTACCTCACAGATGACGCATGCAGAGTCGGCGTCAGTTGCCAGTGATCCGCTCGCCCCGTCGACGTGACGTGTAGCGCTCAGGAGTAGCGGCTGAGGATGGACGCCTCGGTGAGATGATTGAGGTCGTCTTTGATAGTGGCCGCCAGAGCGGCGTTGACGCCCTGTACTTCTTCGAGGTCGCTGGTGGACGCGTTCTGCATACTGGGAAGGTCACCGAAGCGTTGCACGAGTTGGCGAGCCAGCGCCGGGTCAAGGTCGGGTAGTCGGTGCAACATGCGATAGCCGCGAGCCGTAATGCGAGCATCGAGTACGGCCTCTTCTTCGGGAAGGGCCAGCACCACGGCAACCTTGCGAAGGTCCATCAGGTCGTCGGTATCAATGTCAGCCATGCGCCGTAGGGCGTCGTGGGCGTTGTCGTCTGAACCGCTGCACAGATAGTCGTCGATGACGGCGTGCCGATCATCTTCCACGTCGCTCATGAGTTCATCGAGCTGGATGCGGATGAGACGGGCATCGGCGCCGAGCTCGACGGTGTAGGTATCAATCTCATCCGCGATACGGCGCACCATTTCACTGCGCTGCAACAGGTTGGCGACATCGCGCACGCGAACGAGGTTCTCGACTTCGAGGGCCGACAACGACGCGGCGGCATCGTCAAGGCGGGCTTTGTAGCGCTCAAGTGTCTGCAACGCCTGGTTGGCCCGGTTCAGCAGGCGGGGCGAGTCTTCCAGCACGTGCTTTCTACCGGCCACGTAGACGGAGATGACGCTCATATCTTCCGACACTGAGATCACCGGTACGTTCAGAGACTTGGCGGTGCGCTCGGCGGTGCGGTGGCGCGTGCCCGTTTCGACGGTTGAGACAGCCGGGTCGGGCAGCAGGTGAACATTGGCGCGGGCAATGCGGCTGGCGTCACTGGCCAGGATGATGGCGCCGTCCATCTTGGCCAGTTCGGACAGCCGTTGAGGGCTGAACGCGGCGTCGAGCAGGAATCCCCCCGAGCAGATGTCGAGCACGTTTGGTCCGCCTCCGACGACTACGAGCGCGCCCATGCGGGCCTTCACGATGCGGTCGAGCCCTTCCCGTAAGGGTGTGCCTGGGGCTACCTGCGCGAGGGCATGGTGGAGTGCTCGCATTGCAGGGTTGGCCATGCGGCCATTCTAGGAGCGCATGCGCGTTTCGGCGTTCGCATTCACATGTGGTGTGTCGCGGCCCTTGACGAGTCCGGCCATACGCAGCGCATCATCGAGCGTGTCGGCCCGCAGGACCTGAATGTTGGCGGCCTCTTTGGGCGCCGAACTGGGAACAATGGCCTGGCGGAACCCCAGGCGAGCGGCCTCAGCGAGGCGTCGGGGCGTCTGGGAAACCTGGCGAAGTTCGCCGCCCAAACCGACTTCGCCGCACGCGGTGACGTGCTCGCCCACGGGAGTGTTGAACATGGCTGACGCCAGCGCCATGCAGATGCCGAGATCGCTTCCTGGCTCACTGAGGCGCACCCCGCCGACGGCTGACACGTAGACATCGAACTTGGACAGGTCGACGTTCGCCCGCTTTTCCAGCACGGCAAGCAGCATGGCCAGGCGGGCGCTGTCGAGTCCCTGCACCGAACGCCGCGGCAGCGTGAGGGTTGAACTGGCGACGAGGGCCTGCACCTCGACCAGCAGTGGGCGCTGGCCCTCCAGGATGGGAACGACGGTGCTACCGACCACACCGACGCGTCGATCGGCGAGAAAGAGCCCGCTCGGGTCGGGCACGCTGATCAAGCCTTCCTCGCGCATTTCGAAGAGGCCGAGTTCGTTGGTGGAACCGAATCGGTGTTTGGTGGCTCGCAGCATGCGCAGCGCATGATGACGATCACCTTCGAACGACAACACCGTGTCAACCACATGCTCGAGCACGCGTGGACCGGCGAGTCCGCCCTCTTTGGTGACGTGCCCGACCAGCACAGTGGCCATGGTGCCCGATTTTGTTTCGCGCACAAGCCGGTGGGCGCACTCGCGCACCTGCACGACAGAGCCGGGGGCAGAGCCGATGTCGGGGTCCTCAACGGTCTGAATGGAGTCGACGACAAGAAGCGACGGCCGCACCTCTTGGATGGCCGACAGAATGTAGGGCAGGCGAGCCTCACTCTGGAGAAACAGCGCGGGCGAAAGAGCATCGAGCCGTTCGGCCCGGGAACGCACCTGCTGTTTGCTTTCCTCGCCCGACACATACAGCACCGGTCCGAACCGGTTGGCCTGGTTGGCCAACACCTGCAGCAGCAGGGTGGACTTGCCCACGCCGGGTTCGCCGCCCACCAGGGTGACCGAACCGGGTACCAGCCCACCGCCCAGCACCCGATCAAGCTCGGACACACCGGTTGCTCGTGGCTGGCTTTCGAGAGTGGAGACTGTCGTGATGGCGACCGGTCGATCCGGGGCACCAAGCGTGACGACCGAACTGGCCAGAGCCCGGCTCTCCTCCACCTCCTCCACCAATGTGTTCCACGAGAGGCAGGACGCGCACTTGCCGTTCCACTGCGGGGTGGCCGCCCCACACTCGGTGCAACGATACACAGTACGAACCTTGGCCATGCCTCAGACCCTACGCAAGGGGTGCGCGATGGTTCGACGGTTGCCGACTGCCCTCGGCCGTACTGGGCGGGCCATTCACCTTCTCCAAACGAGCTGGCGGCGTTTGGCGGCGAGGCGGCGTCGCTTCATCAAGTAGAACACCAAGGCGGCAGCAGCGATGGCGAGTGTGACGGCAAGGTAGGCCTTGGTGCGGGCCGCGCTGGCCACGTCGTCACGCTCAACCGACTGCAGGGCAACAGGGGTGCGGGTGGCACCATCCATGGGTCCGGTGGCCCCAGCGTCACCGACCGGTTTCCCCGGGCCATCGAGCTTGACGGTCACCACGAGCTGGTCGGTCAGGTTGGCACCGACCGTGCCGTCCAGCACCTGGCGCCCGCCAAGGAGCTGGACGAGTTCACTGTCCCCAAGTCCGGCGGCTCCACCGTCAAGTCCGACTTCGCCGGTGAGCTTGGTGGTGATTTTGGCGAAGGCGCGCTTCTGGTCGAGGCGGAGCTGGTGCAACGGGCCTGCCGGACCGGACAGCTCGGCCAGAATTCGATCGGCTTCGGTCTGGGTGTGAAACGGTTTCGACAGCGCGAGTTGGCGGCCGCCCTCGGCCGTGTCGGCCGGGCCTTCGAGCACCCAGCCGGCTTTGGTGGCGTCATCGAGGCGGAGATCGACCAACGCGTTTCCGGCCCGACCGATGAGGTCCTTATCGGCGATGACGTGCACCGTGACCACACCCGATCCGTCACGGACGACTTTGACCGTGACGTTGGCATCGAGGCGGCAACCGGCGCAAACCAGTGCACAGGCAACCATCATCATCCAACGTCGGGTCAAGCTGCGCACGACTCGATTCTGGCATGGCCACTCGGCCTCGCCAGTCTTCGTCAGGAAACGAGCGCTCCGGCAACGTCGATGATGATGTCGGCGCGGGCTGAGGTAGCCACGCACACGCGGCCGCTGCCGTCGAGTTTGGCCAACACCGAATTCGCCACCGTTTGACCGCCGTCAAAGTTCAAGTTGGATGCCTCCGGCAAGCCGGCGTCACACGGGTAGACCGTCAGCCATCCGCCGCCGGTCGTTCCGGTCACCGTGGCCGTTAGCAGCGCGCCCTGGGCGTTGCCCGGCACCCGTCCACTGCTGCGCAGATCGATCACGATGGGATCGTTGGGGTCAGAGCTGCTCTTCATCGAACGCCCACCGGTACCGTTGCGGGTGTCAAGGGCGCGACGCGGTTCCGCGGCTGCGGTCAAGGCGCCGCCGCCTCCGTAGACGCCCTGTAGGTCGACGATGAGATGCATTGGCGACGACGCGAAGAGACAGATCTGGCCGTTGCCGGCGACGCGGGAGATCACCAGGTTGGCCACCGGGGTTCCACCGCCCGTGTTCACATTCGACGTGTTCGGCAGCCCGACATCACACGCGTAGACGGTGACGAATCCGCCGCCACCCGAGAGGGCGGTGACGTTCAGGGCTGCCGCCGCGCTGCCGCCGGGGAGGTTGATCCGGGCCGATGTCACGGGGCCGCCGCTGCGGCTGTCGAGCAGGCGGGTCGGGCTTTGCGGCTGGTAGCGAGCCCCCGAACCAGGTCGGTAAGAACCCTGGATGTCGACGATGATATGGGCTCTCGATTGGCTGAACACACAGAACGCTCCGCCACCGAGTGCCACCGTGACGAGAACGGCGCGGGTTTCGCCCGCCTCGTAGTTCAGGTTCGACGCGTTCGGCAGCGAGGTGCCGCACGGGTACACGGTGAGGTATCCAGAGCCACTGGCACCGGTGACGGTGACATTGACGGCAACCGCCTCGGCGCCGGCGGCCTCAGGTGCGGCACCGGCCGGGTTGATGGAAACGGTGCCGCCAGAAGAGACAGCTCCGGTCTGGCGGGTGTCGATGAGACGGACCGGATTGAGAGGCTGATATCCGGAGGCCGCCCACACGTGGGCCGGCGGCTCGCTCGGGGCTGGCGAGATGGACGGGCCCCTCAAGAAGTTCACCGTGACCCAGACGCTGCCGTTCGCCTGCACGACACCCACGCCAACCCGGTTGTAGTCACCCATGATGTTGGCGTAGTGCTCGGGCGAGTTCATGAACTTGTTGTGGAGAGTGTCAACGATGGACTGCGTGCTGGCGTTCGGATCGGTGGAAAAGCCGACGTTTTCTCCTGCGCCCCGCCAACCCGGCTCGACACTTGCAACTGCGGCGACCAGGTCGGGACGGTGCGACAGGTTGTTCGCGTTGCTCATTTGCCCCGACCAGTTCAGCGCAACCCGGGCCAAGCCCGCGTCGGCCTGAAGGCCGCCGCGGCCCTGTGCCGCCCGTGCGCCGTTCAGGAGATCAAGGAAGCGCTGTTCTGCCGCCGAGGTGTCGACTGCAGCCGCCGCTGATCGGGGAGCGAGTGTGACAAGCGCCCCAATACCACACAGAGCGCTGAGAAGGGATAGGGCCAAACGTCCTGAAAACCGCATATGTCAATCATGCTACACAATCCGTAACTGTTCCGTAACATGACCTTGACAAATGAAACATTTCTTTGCGTCGACGCCAGGAAACCCCTGCAAAACAGGAACAGGCGCCCCGAAGAGCGCCTGTAGCATTTCCTGAGCCGTTTGACTTATTCGGTGGGACCGGCCTGCGCAAGGTCGGGGCTGGGCGGCGGAAGCAGTGCCTCAACAGCACGGAAAGTGATCTTCTGGTCACCCACCTTGTCGGGATCGGGCTCGACATCAACGACGATGATCTGACCGGAATGGAAGAACTTCGTGAGGATGTGCTCCGACAACGGATCCTCCACCAGGCGCTGAATGGCACGACGCAACGGGCGGGCGCCCATCGTGGGGTCGTAACCCTTGTCGGCCAGGTGAGCCTTGGCTGCGGTGGTGAGTTCAAGACCGAGGCCCTGACCCTGGAGTTGACCCTCAAGACGGCGGGTCATGAGATCGACCATCTGGATGATCTCCTCCTTGGCCAACTCGTGGAACACGATGATGTCGTCGATGCGGTTCAGGAACTCTGGACGGAAGTGCGTCTTCAGCGCCTCATGCACCTTGTCCTTCATGCGGGCGTAGCTCACGGCTTCGTCCATCTTGGTGAAGCCAATGTTGGCCTTGCGCAGCTCCTGGGTACCCAGGTTGGAGGTCATGATGAGCACGGTGTTGCGGAAGTCAACCGAGCGGCCCTGGCTGTCGGTGAGACGGCCCTCTTCCAGAATCTGGAGGAGCGTGTTGAACACGTCGGGGTGAGCCTTTTCGATCTCGTCAAACAGCACGACGGAAAAGGGCTTGCGGCGCACGGCTTCGGTGAGCTGGCCACCCTCCTCGTATCCGACGTATCCGGGGGGCGAGCCCACCAGACGGCTGACGGTGTGCTTTTCCATGTACTCGCTCATGTCGAGAGCGATGAGCGAATCATCGTCACCGAACAGGAACTCAGCAAGCGTCTTGGAAAGCTCGGTCTTACCGACACCGGTGGGGCCGAGGAAGATAAACGAACCTGACGGACGCTTCGGGTCCTTCAGACCCGCACGGGTACGACGGATGGCCTGGGAAACGGCCTTGACGGCGTCTTCCTGGCCAAGGACCCGCTTGTGCAGCTCTTCTTCCATGCGGAGGAGCTTTTGGGTTTCTTCCTCGGTGAGCTTGTAGACGGGGATACCGGTCCACAGTGACAGGACCTCGGCGATGGCTTCTTCATCGACCTCGTCGAACAGATCGACACCGGAAGCTTTGATTTCAACTTCTTTGGTGGCCTTCTCTTCGAGCAGCGACTTCTCTTGATCGCGAAGGTTGCCGGCCTCTTCGAAGCGCTGGTTCTCGACCGCGTCCTTCTTTTTCTGCTGGACGTCGGCGATCTTGTTCTCGAGTTCTTTGAAGTCGGGCGGGGTCTGCATGCGCTTGATACGCAGGCGGGAACCGGCTTCATCGATAAGGTCGATGGCCTTGTCGGGCAGGTGACGATCGGCGATGTAACGATCGGCCAGGTTGGCCGCAGCCACAAGGGCCTGATCGGTGATGGTGACCCGGTGATGGCTTTCGTAACGGTCACGAAGGCCCTTCAGGATTTCGATGGTGTGGGCCACAGATGGCTCCTCCACCTTCACCGGCTGGAAGCGGCGCTCAAGCGCGGCGTCCTTTTCGAGATGCTTACGGTACTCATCGGTGGTGGTGGCACCAATGGTCTGCAACTCGCCACGAGCCAGCATGGGCTTGAGGATGGATGCCGCGTCGATGGCACCTTCGGCTGCACCGGCGCCGACGAGGGTGTGGATCTCGTCGATGAAAAGAATGATGTCGCCGCGCGTCTTGATCTCCTTGAGCACCTTCTTCAAACGCTCTTCGAAATCACCGCGGTAACGCGAGCCAGCAACCAAAGCACCAAGGTCGAGGGTGTAGAGCTGCTTGTTCTTCAACGTGTCGGGCACGTCGTTGGTGCAGATGCGCTGGGCGAGCCCTTCGACGATGGCGGTCTTGCCAACGCCAGGCTCACCAATGAGTACCGGGTTGTTCTTTGTGCGCCGGGAAAGAACCTGCATGACGCGCTCAAGCTCGCGGGCCCGACCGATAACCGGGTCGAGCTTCTTTTCGCGAGCGAGCTGCGTGAGGTTACGACCGAACTGGTCGAGCACCAGGCTGCCCTGCGAACCGGCATCGGACGCGGCCGAGGCCTGACCGGTGGACGCGCTGGCCGTTTCCTTGCTGCCCGGAGCAGACCCGGAAGCCTGCGGCCCCTGGTAGCCCGAGAGCAGTTGGATGACTTGCTGGCGAACACGGCTGAGGTCGGCGCCGAGCTTGACGAGCACCTGAGCGGCCACGCCCTCGCCCTCACGAATGAGGCCGAGCAGGATGTGCTCGGTGCCGATGTAGTTGTGGCCGAGCTGCAGCGCTTCACGCAGCGACAGCTCGAGCACCTTCTTGGCGCGCGGGGTGAACGGAATGTGGCCCGACGGCGACGAACCGCCCTGACCAATGATCTCTTCGACCTGGCTGCGCACGGCCTCAAGGCTGATGCCGAGCGACTCGAGTGCCTTCGCGGCGACGCCTTCACCCTCATGAATGAGGCCGAGCAGGATGTGCTCGGTGCCGATGTAGTTGTGGTTGAGGAGCCGAGCTTCCTCCTGGGCCAAAACAACAACCCGTCGGGCTCGGTCTGTAAATCGTTCGAACAAGGGAGAACCGCCTTCGAGAGACCTTGGTAATGCGGCGAACTACGTGGCGAGAAGTGTATCGGGCCGTCGCGATTTGCGTGAGGCAGAAATGGTTTGCCTTCCGTGAAGAGAACCGGTGCTCCGTATGTTCACTTCGTGTGATTTGACCCTTCCTAGGTAACGTACAGACGTGGCACTGGCCTCCCCCCTGCTCGCCCTGCCATCCATGGATGCCGACCTTGGCCGAATCGAGGCCTCGCTGCGACGCGCCGTGTCTACGACGGATGCCTATCTGACCGAACTTGCGAGCCACCTGATTGTGGCCGGAGGGAAGCGCTTACGCCCGGTTATGGCCGTTGCCGCCGCGTTGACTCAGCACGATCACGCATCCGATGACGTCATCGAGGGCGGCACATCGGTGGAATTGGTGCAGGTCGGTTCGCTGTATCACGACGATGTGATGGACGAAGCTGAGATGCGCCGCGGGGTGACCTCCGTGAATGCCCGCTGGGGCAACCATCGCGCCATTTTGTCGGGGGATTTCCTGTTGGCACGGGCCTCGGAAATCGCAGCGTCGCTTGGCGCCGAGGTGGCCGGGTTACTGGGTAATACCATCGGTCGTCTCGTGCAAGGCCAGATCGCCGAGCTGACCACGCAATACAAGATCGAACGCACAGTCGCCGAATACCTCTCCTCCATCGATGGAAAGACCGCCTCGCTTTTTTCTGCGGCAGCTCGTATAGGTGGCATCGTGGCTGGGCTGCCGCGTCCTCATATCGATGCGCTGACGGTATGTGGTCAGGCCTACGGCATGGTGTTCCAGATTGTGGATGACATCCTCGACCTCACCAAGACCGAAGCCGAGTTGGGCAAGCCCGCCGGCCACGACATAGTCGAAGGCGTCTTCACGCTGCCCGTTATTCACACCATGACTCAGGGCGGAGCGATTGGCGACGAACTGTCTACCTTGCTGTCGTCGCCCGTCGATGCGACCGGGCTCGGGCGGGCGCTCACCCTGGTGCGCTCTAACGGTGGCCTTGCTCACGCGGCCAAAGTTGCCCGCGAATACGCCACAGTGGCGGCCGAGGCCATGGCGCCGTACCGAGGCACGGCCGCAGGTCGAGCGCTGGCTGACTCCAGTCACGCGTTGATCGACAGCGTTGTCACCAGCTAACACAGCGCTCCTTCTGGTTCTCTTCCATCCGCCTCTTGTTCGTCTTTTTGGCGATAAGCAATCGTTAAGGCGCGCTACTCGCCGACACATGGGCCGATTGACTCCCCATGGCGGTTCGGAGAGTGCATGTCGCGTCCATTTTTGGCACCCTTGGTTTGATCTTCGCGGGTGGCCTCATCAGTCAACGTCACCAGGCGGAGGCCGCGCCCGCGGTGCATCTCGCATCGTTCCCCGTTGACGGCGCGTGTAGCTACATCGACAGTTGGATGGCCGATCGCGGCGTGAGCTCGACAGGCGTGAAGCTCTACCACGAAGGCGTCGACATCATCGCCGCGTCCGGCGTACCGATTCGAGCAGTCGTTGACGGGACCGTTACCCGCATCAGTACATCGACACGCGGCGGCAACCAACTCTATTTGGAACAGGCCGACGGCTCGTACTACTTCCATGCGCACATCAGTCGGTACGCCGACGGACTCGTGCAGGGCCAGAAAGTCACCGCTGGCCAGGTCATCGCATACGTCGGGCAGACCGGTGATGCGCAGTACTCGGTCGCCCACCTGCACTTCGAGGTGCATCCCGCGTGGAACGCCAAGAAGCCGATCAACCCATTCCCCGTCATTGGCGAGCTTCCAGGCTGCGGTCGGGCCGGGACCGGCGCATTGGCGGAGCTGCCTGATTCGGTGACGGAGAACTACTCGGGCACCACGGCAAACGCGGCCGGAACCGGAGGGGTGGTTGCTGCTGCCACACCTGCTGATACGCCCAGTAAATCGTCCAACGGTTTTGACGGGCTAGGTGCGGTCCAACCGAAGCGCCTTGCTGATTCGCGCCAGTCATTTTCACTTACGACGTTCACGCCCGGAACCGTGAACTACCTGACGATCGCTGGTCACGGTGGCGTTCCCGCCAACGCGACGGCGGTCATGGTGAATATGACGGTGACGAACCCAGCAGGCGCCGGTTGGCTGCGGGCGTGGCCCTGCGGTCAGACGATTCCCGACACATCGGCCGTGAACTATGCCAACGGTCAAACAGTCGCCAACGGTGCCCTATTACAGCTCGGCACCGGCGGCAAGTTGTGCTTCCAAGCAACGACCGGCCTCGACCTCATCGTTGACGTGATGGGCTGGCAGGGCAACGGCGGATCGCTTGGATTCGTGGCGACTGGCCAGCAGCGTCTGTTCGACAGCCGAAACGGTGCACCGGTGGACGGAGCCTCGGTCGTGCGGGTGAAGATTCCGGGGTCGTCTCCGAAAGCAGCAACGCTGAACATCACCGCAGTCTCTCCTGCCGCGGCGGGACACCTCACCGTGTGGCCGTGCGACGCGTCGCATCCGGTGACTTCTACGCTGAACTTCAGCGATGGCGAAGTGATCGCCAACGCAGTGACAGTCGGAGTTTCGGCATCGGGCGAAGTGTGTATGGATGCCTCGACGTCGTCGCACCTCATCGTTGATCTTTCGGGCGTGTGGTCGGAGAAGGCTGGGGCCCGTCCGACGTCCGTGGCGCCCTCAAGGCTGCTCGATTCCCGCGGTAGCAAACCGGCCGCCGGCTTCGTGCAAAAGGTCCAAGTCACCGGACGCGCTGCGGTGCCTTCGGCCGCAACGGCCGCACAGGTGAACATCACGGTCACCGATCCGCACGGCGCAGGCTTCGTGACGGCATGGCCGTGCGGTCAGGGGCAACCGAACGTCTCGAACGTGAACTACGCCAATGGCGAAACCGTCGCCAATTCGGCCACGGTGCCGCTCGGTGGCGGGCAACTCTGTGTTGCCGCATCGAGTCCTGCCGACCTCATCATCGACGTTACCGGCTACCTGAAGTAACGCCTGAAGCTGACAAATCGGGTCGGCTTTTGCGGGATTTCAGTTCAGGAGCGGGCAGCCGCATTCGAGCCGGCGTGGCATAGCCTCAAGGGATGATCCCTGCTGATAGCCCGATACTGCAACGCATTCGCGAATCGGTCATCGGCGACGATCAGGTCATGCCGGGGCCGTTCGGCCCGCACCGCGTCACCTACGCCGACTACACCGCAAGCGGCCGGTCGCTTTCGTTTCTTGAGGACTTCGTTCGGGAGGAAGTACTTCCTCGCTATGCCAACACGCACACCGAATCCTCCGGTACTGGTTTGCAAACCACACGTCTTCGTGAGGATGCCCGTCGCATCATCCATGAGGCGGTTGGCGGTGATGACGACACGTGCGTGATCTTCTGCGGGTCGGGCGCGACCGGTGCCATCAACAAGTTGGTCGGCATCATGAATCTGCGCATCCCGGCCGACCTCGACGATCGTTTCCATCTTTCGGCCCACATTCCGGCCGACCAGCGGCCGGTGGTTTTCGTCGGCCCCTTTGAGCATCACTCCAACGAAATCCCATGGCGCGAAACCATCGCCGATGTCGTGGTGATTCCTGAGGACGCCGACGGTCATATCGACCTCTGTCGTCTCGAAGCCGAGCTCGTTCGATACGTCGATCGGCCACTGAAAATCGGTTCTTTTTCGGCTGCCTCGAACGTCACCGGCATCATCTCAAACACCTGTGACATTGCCGATCTGCTGCACCGCCACGGAGCGCTCTCGTTCTGGGATTTCGCCGCCGCCGGGCCCTACGTCGACATCGAGATGTACCCGACGTGCGCCGATCATCCTTTGGCCCACAAGGATGCCGTGTTCATCAGCCCGCACAAGTTTGTGGGTGGACCGGGCACCCCGGGCGTGCTACTGGTACGCCGGGAACTACTCACCAATCGGGTACCCGACGTGGTCGGCGGCGGCACCGTTGCGTATGTGAATCCGCTCGAACATCGCTACCTCGATGACCCCGTGCACCGCGAGGAAGGTGGCACGCCCGCCATCATCGAATCGATCCGCGCCGGGCTTGTCTTCCAACTCAAAGAGGCCGTTGGTGTGGCTACGATTCGCGAGCACGAGGAGTCGTTCTGGCATCGTGCGGTTGAGGCGTGGTCGGCCAACCCGGCCATACAGATCCTGGGCAAGACCACGGCTGATCGTCTGTCGATTCTGTCGTTCGTCGTGCGTCGCCCGGGTGGCAAGTACCTCCACCACAATTACGTGGTCGCACTGCTGAGTGACCTTTTCGGCATCCAGTCGCGCGGCGGTTGCTCCTGCGCCGGACCATACGGTCATCGACTGCTCGGTATCGACCTCGATCGGTCGCACGCCTTCGAGCATGAGATCGCGCTTGGCTGCGCAGGAATTAAACCGGGATGGACGCGCGTTAGCTTCAACTACTTCATCTCCGAAGCCGTGTTCGAGTACCTGGTCGCGGCCGTCGACATGGTGGCCACTCATGGCTGGAAGCTGTTGCCCGAGTACCACTTCGACCCGACGAGTGGCCTGTGGAAGCACCGCGCCGGAGCCGTCGAACCGCCACTGAGGTTGTCGCAGGTCTCCTACGACGCCGCCACCGGCGACATGGTGCGCCCGCCAGTCGATCGTGAGCGAGCGCCCGAGTCAGCCCTCGTCGGATACCTCGACGCTGCCCAAGCGCTGTTCGCCGCGACCCCTGCCTGGTGTCTCGACGACTGCCCGCTACTCGAAATGTCCGAAGACTTCGAACACCTCCGCTGGTTCGACCTCCCCGCTGCTTCCCTCGTCTGAACTCAAGCGACTCGGTCATGTCGGTGGCGTGGTCATGCAAGTACCAGACGTGGACGAACCATTGCTGGTCGGTCTTGGCTGAGCGGGTTTGGCGATACGACTACATCGATATTGCCGAAGTCCGAGGCAGTCTCACGCCACGACCACTTGTCCCACTATCGATCAGTGCCCCGCTGCACCGACAGCCTGGAGCACTCCTGTTTACGTTGGCTGATTCAGGAGCGGAGTACTCGCTTGCGGACTGGTCACTCGCCGACGAGATCGGGGTTGATCCAACAGCGAAGTCCGACGATGTGGTCCGAATGAAGATCGGGGAAGCACCGTTGACGTTCATCTCTGCCGCGTCGAGCTGACGATGTATCGGGCGCCCGGACTCGACGATCCGAGCGACACACGGTCGTGGTACGCAGACATCGGTTTCGTGCAGAACTGGCCCGCGCACGGATTCGGAGCAGTCCTCGAGCTGTGAGCGTAAGCCTTCCTGCGGTTTCGAGCAACCGGGTTCCGGCCGGCACCTACGGTGTGCGAGACGTTAGGCGGGGCGGAGGGCGGCGGCGACGCCGATGAGGCTGCGGCCGAAGGGGTCGAGCTGGCGAGACAGGATGGTTTCGATGGTGGTGGTGCACTTCGGCTCGTCGGTCACCAGCTTGGCCCAGCGGATGTAGCCACCCATCACGCCGGCAACCTTGTCGCCAACTTCTTCGCTGTGCACGATGAGTTTCGTGCCGTTGCGCAGCATCTGGTTCATCTCAGGGTAAAGATGGCCGAGTGACACAAGCGCGTCATCGGTCTGGCTGAACGGGCGGTGGATGTAGGGAACACCCAGTTCTTCGTAGTTGTGGAGGTTGTGGGGTGCGGCGATGAGCGACACGATACAACCGAAGCCTTGCTCACGAATCCAGATGATCTCTTCTTGACGTCGGACCCGGCGGTGGTTGCTGCCGTACCCACCCGGCCGTTCGCAAACGGCGAGTTGGTCTTTAATGATCCAGCTGAAGTTTCTCGGTTGGATACCCTGGGCCCACTTGCCCTTAGTTCGTGGAGCCATAACAGGGCTATCGTACCGGGTACCGAGCCGACCGTTTCAGGAATCGACCCATTTTCGTGGTCTTTTTTGAGATTTCTTGACAGTCAACCCAACTTCTTGCCGCCTCGCCTGACGGATCGGCGGGCGAGTTCCCTGGCGGCTGATGTGTAGCGCTGACGCTGCGCTGCGTCAGCGCGCATCGCATCTACGAGCAGGCCTGCAAACCGTGGAGCAGAAATCCGGCCGATGGCCGGGTCATTCGGATCGAACACGCCCGACGTGGCCCCGTCGGCGAGAACGCGCTCAAGTATCGATCGAGCACCGGCGAGGACGTCGTCTTCGCTGAAACCGGCTTCATGGAACAGGAGATGATGCAGCGCCTGATTGACGACGGAGAATTCGAAGAGACCATCAACAAACCGGTCGAGCCTGACAACGGGCGTCCGTTCCAACTGGCGAACCCGGCCGTGAACCGATCGTTGTTGACCCGCAGCAAATTCGTGGATGTGCGAGTGGAACTGATCGAGGCGTCGGTCTGGCTCGGGAGTGATGTACCCGACGTTCTCGGCTTTCTCCACGAGCACCTCGCGTCGGCGTTGCCGGACCCGGCGACGACCGACCGAGTTCTGGCAGCAGCCGCCCCTCTGCTGGAACCGCACGTCGGCGAGGACGGCGTTCGCGTTCGCGCTACGGCCTTGCTGTGTACCGGAAAAAAGGAGGAGTCGATCCGATGAAACCGAATCCGTCACGGCGTGAACCCGGTGAGCTAGGCGCCTTGTTTCCCAGTAGGATTCGTTGCAGCAGGCAATGATCGAGAGGTGGCCGTGAACACTGCCGAATGCCCCGAATGCGGCGGGACGATCACGTTCAAGACGGCCCCACTCCTTCACGAGTTGGTGCGCTGTGGCGACTGTGGCGCTGAGCTCGAAGTCACCGCCCTTGACCCCGAGGTGCTCGCTCTTGCACCGACCGAGGAAGAGGACTGGGGCGAGTAGCGCTCTTACCGAGGCCCGCAGATTGCGAGCAGTTCGTCGCCCGTGAGCGACTCCCGCTCGATAAGTGTTTCGGCCACGCTGTTCAGCGTGTCGCGCCGGTCAGTGAGAATCTGCGTGGCCCGGGTGCGAGCCCGTTCCAGCAGGACTCGAACTTCGGCATCGACCGCCTGCGCCGTGGCCTCGCTGTGTTCCTGCGGTGCACCAAACTCTGGCTCAATCTGGCCGATTTGGATGAGGCCGATCTTGTCGCTCATGCCGAACTGGGTGACCATCAACCGGGCGATGCGGGTGGCTTGCTCGATGTCGTTCTGCGCGCCGGTGGTCGGTTCGCCGAATACCAGCACCTCAGCACACAGCCCACCGAACATCATCGCCAGTCGGTCCTCCAACTCGCTGCGCCGCTGGGTAAACCGCTCGTCCTCCGGCAACGTAATCGTGACGCCGAGGGCCTGGCCCCGAGCGACGATGGAAACCTTATGGATCGGGTCGCCGCTCTTGGTGCTGATGCCAACCAGCGCGTGTCCGGCCTCATGAAATGCGGTGATGCGCTTCTCATCCTCGCTGAGAATGCGGCCCTTCTTCTCTGGCCCGGCGAGCACTCGGTCGATGGCTGAGTCGACATCGGCCGATGTGATCGTCGTCTCGCTCCGACGAGCGGTGAAGATTGCAGCCTCGTTCAGCACGTTGGCTAGGTCGGCGCCGGTGAATCCTGGGGTGCGCTTGGCAATGGTTTGTAGGTCGATGTCGCTGGCGAACGGCTTGCCCTTGGCGTGCACGTTCAGGATGGCCAGGCGGCCGCGCAGATCGGGCTTGTCGAGCGTTATCTGCCGATCGAAACGCCCGGGCCGAAGCAGCGCCCGATCGAGAATATCGACCCGGTTCGTGCCTGCCATCACGATGATGCCGGTGTTGTTCTCGAAGCCATCCATCTCGACCAGAAGTTGGTTCAGTGTCTGCTCGCGCTCGTCGTTGGCGCCGGCCAGACCTTGACCGCGCTGACGACCGACCGCGTCGATCTCGTCAACGAAGATAATTGCAGGTGCAACAGCTTTCGCTTGCGTGAAGAGGTCGCGTACGCGTGCCGAGCCGACCCCGACGAACATCTCGACAAAGTCTGATCCGCTGATGGAGAAGAACGGTACGCCCGACTCACCGGCCACCGCTCGGGCCAACAGCGTCTTGCCAGTACCGGGAGGGCCGGCCAAAAGCACGCCTCGAGGGATGCGAGCGCCGACGGCTTGGAAGCGGGCGGGTTCTTTGAGGAACTCGCGGATCTCGGTCAGCTCCTCGACCGCCTCATCAATGCCGGCCACATCGGCAAACGTGACGGTAGGGCCGCCCACGACGAAGCGCTTGGCTTTCGATCGGCCGAGCTGCATGACCCCCTTGCCGCCCGGACCCTTCATCAGGAACCAGACCAGGACACCGAGCACGAGCATGGTCGGCAGGAAGTTGTAGAGCAACACCGTCAGCGTCGATGTGGGCTGCGGATCGGTCTCGAACGCCACTTTGGCGTCAAGGATCTTCGTCGTGAGTTCCCCGGCATAGCGATCGGGGAAGTTGGCCTTGTACTTCGTACCGTCCACCAAGGTGCCCGTGACCTGGTGATTCCGGTCACCCAGCTTGGCCGTCTTGATGCCACCATCGTGCAGCTTGGTCTCAAAAGCTCCGAGGGAGAGCTTGTTCACGTTGTCGGACGAGCGCGTCGCAAAGAACGTGCTGACTGCCAACACCAGCACCGCCAACAAAACAAACCCACGAGGAGACCGAAGGATTTTCTTCATCTGCCGAAGAGGCTATAACCCTCGGGCGAAACACGGGTTGGCGAACGGTTTGGTTCGTCCTGCTCAGCCGACGGTTCGTTCACTCCGCCGTCGGTGCCTCAGCCGCCCGGTGGACGATATGACGGTGATTTGGCGGCTGCGGCGTCCATGTCCTCGGGCGTCATCAACGGAGTCATCGAGATTGCGACGGCACCCGTGGAGTTGATCATGAGCGAGATCGCCGCCGCACTGGCCGCATCGGGGAAATCACAGATGCCGTACAGGTCGGTCTTCCCGAATGCGTAGTAGAGGCAGTCCAGGGACCCGCCGACGGACTCGATGGCCGCAGTAGCGGCCTCGCGGCGCTTGGAGCCGCCCTCGGTCATCAGCCCCTTGATGCCATCTCCGACGTAGTTCCCGCTGATCAAGTACTTGGCCATGGCCAACCCCTTTCTGATCGCAGCACCAGCCTCACGTTCGGTGGCGCAACCGCGTTCGCGGCACGAGGCGAACCTACCACGCCTCAACGACGCGCCCGCGCGGCGCTTCGGCCAGAGGTAGCGGCCTCGCTCCGCGCCCAATTGCTCGCTAGCTCCTGAGCGTTTTGGCGCGCTTCCGATTTACGGTATGACCGCCTCTGTCGAGCGTGAGAACGTTGCGCGAAGCGGTTCGCCTTTGGTCGTCCGGCAAACGCGGTGCTGGTGGTTTTCCTCTGCCGGTTGGTGTGCTGCCGGGCAGCGTGAAGGTGTGGGACTGGTCTTCGGTCAACTCATGGCTTGCGCAATACCAACCAGCCCTCGCCGACCCGGTTCGGTACCTCAATCGTCGAGCGTTCGACCTTTCGATCTCGTCGCAAGGGCAAGATCGAGGCTGCGTCGTAACTGTCAGGGCGTTAGGGAAACGGCGTCGCCGACGGTGAGCGTGCCGTTTGATGCAACCATGGTGGCGAGACCGAGTTCGTTGTTCATATCGGCGATGATGGTCTTCAGTACGCTCAGGTCACGTTCGACACCGCCCGGTTGAGCTCTGGTGGTGATGACGCAGCGGTCGATCGGCTTGCGAATTGCGAACGATGCCGTTCCGGCCGTCAGAGTGCCCTCGGTCATCGAGTACGACAGCGAGCCTGACACGATCACATTGATACGAAAACGCCGGGGATCCCACTCCCGCATCGACTCCGATGATGCGAATGACACTCGAGTTTTGGTGGAGTCGTGAAACGTTCCTGCTGGCCCTTGCCATTGCACCCATTCTGACTTCGCTTCATCTTCGAAGTTGGCGGCGATCTCGTAGGTAGCGGGGGTATCACCCGCCCGTTGCAGCGTCACCGGATACCCCAACCATTCGGTCAGCGCGACATCGGCAGCAGCAGATGCGACGCTCGATATTGCAACGCCCGTCGGGAGCGAGATGTACACGGCATCGTCCTGGCTGAGGTTCGCCTCGGCGAAGATTAGCCGCGGCTCCCTTCGGGCGGTGAGAGCCAAACCGGTTGCGAGGTCGATCACTGCCCACTGGCGATCACCAACCAAGCCCCATTCATCAACGGAGACCGACGGCAACGATTCCCCCTGCATCGACTTCACTGGGTATCGCCACAACTGCTCGATCTGCATGAGCGCAACCTTAACTTTGCGAGGTCCCCTCTCTAGCGCAGGGCGACCGGGCTGGTGAGGTGGCTGAGCTTGTTGCGGTTGATGACGAAGCGGATGCGTTGGACTTGGTTGGCGCCGATGTCGAGTTGCATGGTCATCATCGGCGCCCCTTCGTTCCACAGGATCAGTGAGGGCTCACCATTCAGCACCGAGCTTTCGAACGTGACGCCGGCGGGAAGTCGACGCACAACGTTGAGCAGGAAGCGCGCAACCTGATCGGGTCGGACAATGGGTCGTCGAGCCGCGTGTTGCAGTGCGCCTTCGTCGGAGACCAGTTGGATCTCGTCGGAGATCAGGGCGAGCACCGCGTCAACATCGCCGGTCATCGTTGCCTGGGCAAACGCGGTGGCGACCTGCTCGGCTTCAGCGGGAGCCGCCTTGAAGCGAGGTCGACCCTCCTCAATGCGCACCCTGGCCCGATGCACAAGCTGGCGACAGGAGGCTTCAGAGCGGTCCAAGATCGAGGCCACCTGCGCGTACGGCTCGCCGAACACCTCCACCAGCAAGAACGCAGCGCGTTCGTTGGGACCGAGCGTTTCAAGGAGCACAAGGAACCCGGCCGTGAGGCTCTCGGCCATCTCCACAGTGCGACTGGGGTCGTCGGTGGTGGCGATGGGTTCGGGCAGCCACGGGCCCACGTAGTCCTCTCGTGAGCGTTGCTGCTGTCGCAGTCGGTCGATGGCCAGCCGAGTGGTGACCGTAGTCAGCCAGGCAGCAGGTTTGTCGATAGACGTCAGCTCTGTTCGTTGCAAACGCAACCAAGCTTCTTACCACATCCTCGGCGTCGGCAAATGTGCCCAGTGTGCGGTAGGCCAACCCGAGCAGTCGGGAGCGCTCGCTCTCGAACACCTCCGATGCGTTCACGACACCCACGGCAACCGTGCCGCTTGCACCGCGCTCGAGGCGCTGGCGAAGACAGCGTCAGCCAGCATCCCTTCTGGGCCGACCCAGTCGCCAGCGACGAACACGTGCGGGCTACCTTCTACTGCCACGCCAGGACGGCCCGGCAGACCACCATTGGCGGCTACCGGGATGGCGTACGAAGCGACCATGCGATGAAGATAGCGTTGCGTGACGATGTCGCCGTCGGCAACGCCCGCGGCGGCAGCATGCGCCTCGAGTTGGGTGCGGGCCTCCTCTGCGGTCGGGTCGCTGGCACCGAGGTACCGCATCACATGGGCAACTGCTTGCCCGGGCGGTGCGATACGAGCCGGAGGGCAGTGCAACGAGTAGTACAGCGGCGCATCCAGGTCAAAGTAGATCCGCTTCTCCGTTGGCGCCCGCAGACCCAACTCGAGACAGGCCGCCGTCGCGTCCGGGCCAAGCGACGACCAAGACGGCGGAGGCGATTCCAAAAGTGCACCGGTGGCGTCCGGCCCGCCGACCGCCACGATCGCAGCAGCGGCCTGCAGCACCGTCCCGTCCATCAGTTCGACCTCGGCCGTATGATCGGCCGACCGAACCTGTCGAACGGCGGCGTGCGTGCGTATCGAACCTCCGTGTTCGGCAATGACCGCTCGCAGGGCATCGGTCAGTTGTTTCCAACCATCATCGAGGTAGAGCACGCCGAGGCCGAGACCGTGTTGCACCATCATTACGCCGGCGTCGGCCGACAACACGTCGGGGCGTTCGCAATAGGTCGAGACCCGCAGGATCATGCGGGCCAGTGCCTCGACCTCGGGCCGTAGATGGGCCGCGTCAAGCCACTCGTCCATCGTCATGCGGGACAGAGTCGTCGTATCGACACGCGGCAGCTTGGCCATAAAGCCGGCCAGTTGCAGCTTGGCCCCCGGTCCCAGGAGCTTGGTTCGCAACATGCTGCTCGGACCCGAAGGCAGCACATCGGTGACTCCGCCGCGGGTGCCGTAACTGACCGACGATGGCGGCCCGCCGGTCGGATGGATACCGAGGGAATGCAGCACGCGCTCAGCGGCTCCGCCGCGATAAAGCGCACGCGGTCCGCCGTTGAACACGAATCCGTCGCGCTCGGTCGTCTGGGCGCGCCCGTTTCCGGCATGGGCGTCCAGCACCACCACGCGCTGGCCTGCGGTTGCAGCCATTGCCCCGGCCGCAAGCCCGGCCAGTCCGGCACCAACAACGATCATGTCTTCCATGGAATGCCTCCTCGTTTCGTTCTCTCACCCGGTACGACGAATCACCTGCAGGATTTGTGACAGCCAGACCGCATAGGTTTGAGAAATGGTTGCGGAAGCTGATAGTCAGGACCCCATGTCACAGATCGGGTCGCTCCTCGCTGCCAATGACGGATACGCAGCGGCTCGTGCAAGTGTGGCCGATGCCAAGCCCAGTCGTCACCTCGCCGTGGTGACGTGCATGGATGCTCGCATCGATGTGTTCGCCGCTCTCGGCTTGCACCTTGGCGAAGCGCATGTGTTGCGCAACGCCGGTGGTCGCATCACCGAGGACATGCTGCGCAGCCTGGCCCTGTCCACGCACATCCTCGGGGTCGACACGGTCGTCATCATGCAGCACACCAAGTGCGGCCTTGCCGGTGTCACCGATGAAGAATTGCGCAAACGTACGGGCGCCGACTTCGGGTTCTTCCCCATCGACGATCACGCCGCGGCCCTTCGGGAAGACCTTGATTTGCTCGCGTCCAAGCCGTACCTCACCACCCTCAAGGTCGTGGCCGGATTTGTGTACGACGTCGAGAGCGGCGAGATCGATCACGTCATCCGTTGGCAGCGCCCGGCAGCGGCGACGTAGACACCGCGGTACTGTGAGCGGATGCGTCAGCTGACGGGTCTCGACACCAGTTTCCTCAGTATCGAAACGGCCCGGCAGTTCGGACACGTTGCCTCCCTCACCGTGTATGAAGTCGACAAGAACCGGGCGCCCGGTGAGTTCTACGGGTCGCTCGTCAAGGCCATCGAACAACGGCTCCACGTGCTGCCCGTACTGCGCCGCAAACTCGTCACCGTTCCGTTCGGACTTGATCATCCGTACTGGGTTGACGACGCCGATTTCGATCTCGATTTCCACGTGCGCGAGACCGCGGTCGCACCTCCGGGCAACGACCAACAACTTGGTGAACTGGTGGCCCGCCTGGTCGCTCGCCCGCTCGACCGGTCCCGTCCGCTGTGGGAAATGTGGGTGATCGAAGGTCTCGCCGACAATCGCGTCGCGCTTCTGCAGAAGATTCATCACGCAACTATCGATGGTGTGCAGGGCGTCGAAATGCTCACCACCCTGCTCGACACCGACCCGGCCGGTCGCGCCATCGAACCACCGCAGAAGGCCTGGAAGGGTGAATCCGAACCATCGTTCGGCGAGCTCATGGCGCGCACTGCCGTGAACTGGTCGCGGAACCCGGCCCGTGCCTTTCGTATGCAGCGCCAGCTGTTCTCCAGTCTCACGGGTATTCGCCAAAAAGCTGGCCTTGCCGGGATGCCAGCCGCCATGGGCCTCACACAAATCCCCGGCATCGGTGAGGCGCTGGCGAGGTTTCTGCCGGCTCGCCCCGAGCAATTCCCGCTCATCACCAGCGGCCCTGCTCCGAAGACATCGTTCAACAAGGGCATTACCGCGCATCGTAAATTCGCTTTCCGATCATTCCCGATTGAGGATGCGAAGATTGTGCGCCGGGCCTACGGTGTCACCCTGAACGATGTCGTCATGGCCATCAGCGCCGGCATGCTGCGTGACTACCTGCTTCAGCGTGACGAGCTTCCGGCCGAGCCGCTGGTGTCGATGGTGCCGGTGTCCATCCGTACCGAGTCCGACGCTGACCTCTACTCCAACCGGGTGGCGTCGGTGTTGTGTTCGCTGCACACCAACATTGCCGACCCGGTCGAGCGGCTGATGGCCATCCACCATTCCATGAAGTCGGTGAAGGAGATGCAGAAGGCGGTGCCCGCCGACCTGCTCACCGATCTCGCCCACTTCGCCCCTCCAGCGGTCTTGGCCCGAGCGTCGCGGATTGTGACCAGGGCGCGTGTTGCCGATCGCATGAACCCGCCGTTCAACGTGGTGATCTCGAACGTACCGGGTCCGAACGTTCCGCTTTATCTCGGGGGAAATCTGCTGCAGCACTTCTACCCGGTCTCGACCATTGTTGATGGACAGGGGATGAACATCACGGTGCAGAGCTACTTGGGCAGGCTCGATTTCGGGTTGGTCACCTGCCGCGAACTCATTCCCGATCCGTGGGTACTGACGGACGGTCTGGATCGCTCACTGACCGAACTGCTCACTGCGGCAAGGTCGACCATGTCCGAGTCAGCGCCCGCGCCGCCCCGGAAGGCTCGAAGTGCTTCCAAGCGCCCGACGGCTGCGAAAGCCGGTCGGCGATGACCATCAGCGCACCCGGGTGGTGACCGAGCCCGCAGTGGCTGCCGAACACCTCGACGTTCTCGTGGCCTGAATCGCGTTCATCGATGCATGATCGCCACGGCACGATGCCGTCAGTCTTGCTGAAGATGGACGTCGATGGCACGGGCACGGGGCCGCGGTAGCCAGTGGGGTAGTCGAGAGAATTTGGGTTGTTCCGCTTGAGCAGGCCCATCAGCTTGTACGGGCTGCCCGCATGGGTGTCGTTCAGCGACGTCGCCCGAAACGGTGTGCCGAGCGTGATGATCAACCGGATGTCGTCGGGCATGCGCTCGGCCAGGAGGCGGGCGTAGATGCCGCCGAGGCTCCACCCGATGATGCTGATCTTTCCTCCCGAGCGACGCACGTGGGAGGTCACGGTGCGCATGAGGCTGTCGACCACGACGGGCGAGGGGCCGAGGTTGCGACCACCGCGCCACCCCTTGGCTTCATAACCAGTGGCTGCAAGGGCTCCCCGCAACACAAGGGTGGACGAGTTCGATCCACCGAAGCCGGGCAGGACCAGCACCGTGTGGCCGTCACCCCTCGGCAGCGTGGCGACGACCGGCGCCGTAGCCGCGGCCAACCAGAATTCGGATGTCGCTCGCGTGGCTTCGGAGAGATAAAGGAGCCGTGATGGCTTTTCGTAACGTTCCGCTGGTCGAGCATTGAGCGCACTCATGGACAAAGCCTTCCATGTCCGACTGCGTGCAGGCTGGGTCGGACGATTCTTTACG
Source organism: Actinomycetes bacterium (assembly GCA_031410595.1). GTDB lineage: Bacteria > Actinomycetota > Acidimicrobiia > Acidimicrobiales > Ilumatobacteraceae > JANMCE01. The sequence goes on from JANNZM010000057.1 coordinate 49,372, forward strand.
GGCGGACGGGGTTCGTCCTAGACACAGCCTGGACGTTATGTCGTCGCGCAAGACGATCACTATGCCATGTGCACGACGGTCAGTAGAGATTGTGAAATACGGTCGCACCCCACCAGCGCAGCGCAGATCGTGCAGCCGGTTTACGCGTCCGCCCGGCGAGGTTGACCTAAACCGGACCAGCTGAGCGGTTACCTCAGATCCGAACCAGTTCCCAACGGGCCTCGTGCATCGCGTCGAAGAATGCGGCCAGAATGCAGAGCGAATCGCCATCCAAAACAGTGCGGGAACCGAAATAGAGGACCAAGGAATTGTGCCAACTTACATTTCCAACACCTTTGAAACGTTTAGAAAGGTCAGCAGGCATCGCCAACATGTCCGCCGCTTCGACCCTCGCGGGCCCACCCCTTAACACCAGAACCGTAGAGAGATTTCCGTTGCCCGGAGCGAAATCGGTGACTTCGGCAGCGTTACCCTCAATTATCCCGCAATTATTTGACGGAAGACTCTTGGACTTATCCACCGCCGCACCCCCACACGAGGCCATGAGAACCGCCGCGATAACGCACCACCACCGGCGACAAATCACTTCGCACCAAGCCCCTCCGGCTCCCAGCCTAGGCCGACGGCCTTCACACCCGAAAGCCTTTGGCGGCAGACTCTGACCAGGGAGCCATCAATCGTTCCCATGCCGCCAAGAGCAGCGGGTTTCGGGCGAGCGGGATTCCTTCGATTGCTTGGGCGAGACTGGCGATGATCTTGTCTGGGCCGGGCGTTAACGCTTTGAGCAACGTCAGGTCGGATTGCCCGTCGTGCAATACGGCTACGAGTTGTTCGACTTCGTAAGACGAGGCGACAATCGTCGGGATCGACGGCCGGCTCAAGACGTCCTCGTAGAGATCCGTGTTGACGAGGTGGAACGGTTCGAGCGTCACAACCAAGCCACGCATTGGACGGTCCCTAGGAATGGCCGACAGCGCAGGGTGCCCATCAGCAATGAGTTGGCTTGTCCGTTCGATCTGCGTCAGTGCGTAGCCCACCTTGTTCGCAACGTCGTCATCTCCTTCGGGCTGACCCGCTTGCGTTGCCCATATTGGTCGGGCTGCTTTGACTTCCACAAGAGCAACGACGTCCGGGGTGATGATGAACCAGTCGACCGTGAGCTCGCCGTTCCTGCCGTAAGTGATTTCGGGTATGACCGTGGCCGTCGGGACAAGCGAAAGTTGTGTACCGATGTACTTCTCGAACATCCTGCCGAGACTGCCGGGAAACGCTTGCCCAAATGCTTCCAACCCGATGTAGTAGAGACCGGTTGGCGTCACGCGGTTAAGCAAGAGCCAGGGCCACGGCACGACATACCGGCTGTTTGCCAGTGAAACAACTGGTTTGGCTCGCAATGGGTTCCACGACTGCTTCTCGGCTCCAACAACCTCGCTGGCCCTACCCTCGGACCGCAACTCTTCAGGCGTAGCGGCAAACCACTTCTCCATAGCGTCGAGCGCAAAGGTTGCATCGAGAGGCGCGAAGATTCGGGCAACGTTGCTGCTCTCAAGCGTCACTCGATCAATCCAGCCATCGTTGTTGACTGCGGCCGAATGCATGGCAAAACCGAGTCGGATGAACTGCTCCAGCGTTACACCAAGAAGGTCGAGCCAGTCCCCGTCGGCGGGCGCCGACGGCACCCCCGCGGCGTGGTCCTGCAAAAGCACGAGGGTGCGACCTAGATGTTCAACGATCGAGTCTTGGGGCGGCCATTGCTCGTACATGGCCCGGCTGAACTCCTGCCGAACCCAGTCGAACCCGGTGTGACCACTATCGGCGGCATCGAAGACGTTTATGTAGTTGTCGCACATGCACACAAGGTCGGCGTATGTGACACCAGCAGGACGATGGTCGTTGTTCGCGATCAGTGCCGTCCGAACGACCCCTGTCAAAGCGAACGGTGCAACGACATTCGGCATCGCCACCTGTGGTTCATGTCCGAGTTTGATCCGCTCCAACTTGGCGTTCATGCCAGCGACGGCCAGCAGCACATCGACCCGCCGAAACCTTCGAACCCCTTGCCGATAGTCATCGTACGACAGCACCTTTTGTCGCCCTGAGCTCATCCGCTTGCTTGCTCCACAGTTTGATGATGCCAGTTCCTACTCAGGTCTCCTAACAGGCCATCGCGCGAACGCGCCCTTTCGTTAGCGGCTGCCCCACTGATAGTTGGGGGCCTCTCGGGTGATTTCGACGTCGTGGGGGTGACTCTCGTCGCGCCCGGCGGTGCTCACGCGCATGAAGCGACTGCTGTCACGAAGGTCGGCGAGGTTGGCGGCCCCGGCGTAGCCCATGCCCGAGCGCAGACCGCCGACGAGTTGGTCGATGACGTCGGCGGCACTTCCGGCGTGGGGCACGCGTCCCTCGATGCCTTCGGGCACCGCCTTGTTGGATCGGGCTGCGCCCTGGGCTGAACCGTAGCGATCGGCGCCGTGGCCCTGCATGGCGGCCAGGCTGCCCATGCCGCGGTACGACTTGTAGCGGCGCCCTTCGAACAGTTCGGTCTCGCCCGGAGCTTCGTCTGTGCCGGCCAGAAGGCTGCCGAGCATCACGGTGTGGGCCCCCGCCGCGATGGCCTTCACCACGTCACCAGAGAACCGGGTGCCGCCATCGGCGATCAGCGGGATACCTAAGCGCCTCGCCGCAATCGATGACTCGTACACGGCCGAGAGCTGTGGCATCCCTGCGCCGGCAACGATGCGGGTGGTGCAAATCGAGCCGGCACCCACACCCACTTTGACGGCGTCGGCTCCGGCAGCATGCAGCGCTTCGACACCTTCTGCCGTCACCACGTTGCCGGCCACCACGAGTACCGGTGCAACGCTTTTGATCCGGCGGATGGCTTCCACCACGCCAGCCGAGTGGCCGTGGGCGGTGTCGATCACGATGGCATCGACCGCAGCGTTCACCAACGCCTGCACCCGTGCTTCGAGGTCGGCGCCGACACCAACCGCGGCGGCGACGCGCAGGCGACCCCGATGGTCCTGGGTGGAGTGCGGGTTGTCGGTGTGCTTGTTGATGTCCTTCACCGTGATGAGTCCGACGAGTCGACCCTCGGCGTCTACCAGCGGCAATTTCTCGATGCGATGTTTGCGAAGGATCGCCTTCGCTTCCTGCAAGGTCGTGTCGGCCGAGGCTGTGATCAGACCTTCCGAGGTCATGTAGTCGGTGACCGGGCGCTGCAGTTCGTCCGGTTCCATGAAACGGGTATCGCGGTTGGTGAGAATGCCGACGAGGTGCCGGCCTTCGTCGGTGATCGGTACGCCCGAGATGTGGAATGCGGCCATCACGGCTTCGGCGTCGGCCACGGTTGCGTCGGGGCGCAGGGTGACGGGGTCGGTGATCATGCCCGACTGCGAACGCTTCACGCGGTCGACTTCTTTGGCTTGATCCTCGATGGATAGATTGCGATGAATCACGCCAAGGCCACCTCGGCGGGCGATAGCGATGGCCAGGCCGGACTCGGTCACCTTGTCCATAGCCGCCGAGATGAGTGGCACGGCCAGACGGATGTCGCCAGCAAAAATGGCTGACGTGTCGACATCGGCGGGTAGCACCTGGCTGTAGCCGGGGACGACCACGACATCGTCGAAGGTCAGCGCCTGGAAGCGGTCAAAGATCGTCTCGTTGGTCATCGGGCGGTCTCCTTGGTGAGAGTGATAAGCGTGGCTACGAGCAATCGATGTTCGGCAGCGTGCACGCGGGATGCGAATGATTCAAGGGTGTCGTCGGTCTCGAACGGGATAGTTGCTGTTGCAAGTACTGGGCCGTCATCTACACCTTCGTCGGGGACCAGGTGCACCATCACACCCGACTCAGTGCGTTGACCAATGAGGTGCTGAGCGAACGCGCGCTCGATGGCGTGGGCGCCGGGAAGGTCGCCGGGTAGGGCCGGGTGCAGGTTGACGACGTGGCCAGCGAAGTGGTCGAGAAACATCGCGGACAACAGCCGCATGAAGCCCGCCAGAACGATCCAATCGGGCATGTGCTCGGCAACGACCGCGCGGAGGCGAACGTCGTACTCGGCCCGCGGTTCAGCCTCGTGTCGCGGCAGTGCGATCGCTGCGATGTGATGGGTTCGGGCCCGTTCGAGCGCGTATGCCTCTGGCTGATCGGACACGACGGCCACCACTTCGGCTGCGAGCGACCCGTTCGAGCAGGCGTCGATAATGGCCTGCAGATTGGTGCCAGAACCGGAGGCAAGAACAACGATACGGGCTGTCATTAGTAAAGCGTGACGGTGCGGTTGCCTTCGATGATTTCGCCGATGATCCAGCTGTCCTCGTTGATCTCGGCCTGCACGGCGGCGGCGTCAGCAGCAGCGACAACCAGCACCATACCGACGCCCATATTGAGCGTGCGGTGAAGCTCGTCGGCGTCAAGCCCGCTGGCATCGCGAACGAGTTGAAACAGCGGCGGCACCGGCCAACTGCCGAGCTTCACCTTCGCAGCCGTGCCTTCAGGCAGGATGCGCGGCGGGTTGTCGAGCAATCCGCCACCGGTGATGTGGACGAGGGCCTTCACCAGCGGCAGGTGGTTGTCGAGCAGGTTTTCGAGCACCGGCAGATAGTTGCGGTGCACCGCCAGCAGCGCTTCACCGAGCGGCACGCTCATGCCGTCGGGGATCACATCGAGCGGGATACCCGCAAGCACGCGTCGCAGGAGCGAATAGCCATTAGTGTGTGGACCACTGGAGCCGAGACCGATCAACACATCGCCGGGCACAATGTCGATACGCGGGAGAAGGGCGTTGCGATCGGCCAGACCGATGATGGTGCCGGCCACGTCGAGATGACCATCGTGGTAGACGCCCGGCATCTCCGCTGTCTCGCCACCGAGCAGCACGCAACCAACGGCACCGCACGCGTCGGCCATCGATGACACGACCGCAGCGATCTTCACGGGCTCGAGCTTGGCGGCGGCCACGTAGTCGAGGAACGCAATCGGTCGGGCGTTCTGCACGAGGATGTCGTTGACGCAGTGATTCACCAGATCGGCGCCGAGACCGGCCACGGTGTTGGCCGCCACGCCGACCATCACTTTGGTACCCACGCCGTCGTTGGATGCCACGAGCACCGGGTGGTCGTAACGCTTCAGTTCGGCCAGGTCGAGCACGCCACCGAACGAACCGACGCCGGCTACCACCGCCGAGTTGTAGGTGGCCTGCACCGCGGCCTTCATGCGGTCGACCGTCTCGTGCCCGGCATCGATATCGACACCCGACTCGGCGTAGCCGCCCGCCGTACGGGCGATGGCCCGCCATGCAATGTCGCGTCGTAACTGCTTGCCCGGAAAGTCAATGCTGGCAGCGCGGGAATAGGCATTGGCTCGGGCCTCGGTCACGTTGGTGCCGATGCCGGTCACGGACATCACGCGACCTCCGGAGGTGACGACGCAGCCGTTTGCGAGTTCGGTGCCAGCGTGAAATACCGGCGGGCCGGATGCCGTCGACAAAGACCCGTGGCTGTCGGTGATAACGGTTCCGGTGACGGGAGCAGCCGGATAGCCCGGCGCGGCGAGCACAACGGTGACGGCGACGTCGTCGCTGAACCGTAGGGGGGTTTCGGCCAACCGCCCCACGCAGCAGGCCAGGGCCACTTCGACGAGGTCGGTCTCCATCAAGGGCAACAGCGCTTGCGTTTCGGGGTCGCCGAAGCGGGCGTTGAACTCGATGACTCGCGGACCGTCGGCGGTGAGCATGATGCCGGCGAACAACACGCCGACGAACGGGGTTCCTTCGGCGGCCATGCCATCGACCGCTCGCTGCAGCACATCGATGCGGATCTGCTCGGTCAACGCAGGGGGGCAGACAGGAGCAGGCGCGTATGCGCCCATGCCGCCGGTGTTCGGCCCCTTGTCACCTTCGCCGATGCGCTTGTGATCCTGCGCGGAGGGCATGGCGAACACCGTGCGACCATCGGTGATACCGAAGATCGAGACCTCTTCGCCTACGAGTCGTTCTTCGATCACGATACGACCGTGCGCGGCGAGGAGCGTCGTGATGGCAGTGGTGGTTTCGGCACCATCGGCCGGAATGATGACGCCCTTACCCCCGGCGAGACCGTCGGCCTTGACGACTACAGGTGCACCAAAGTCAGCAACCCAGGCCTGCGCCGCTCCCGCATCATCGAACGACGCCGAGCGGGGACCGAGGATGCCGTGACGCTCACAGAACGCCCGGGCCCACGCCTTCGACGACTCAAGCTGCGCCGCCGCTTTGGTTGGTCCGAATGCCTTGACGCCCGCGGCAGAGAGAGCGTCGGCGAGCCCGGCTTCAAGAGCGGTCTCAGGCCCGATGATGACGAGCTCGACCGACTCGGTCTGGCAGAACGCAACGATGCCGTCCACATCGGTTGCCTGCAACGGAACCCGCGTGCCCGGCGTGCCCGCATTGCCCGGAGCAACGAACAGTCCGGTACACAGACGGGACTGGGCGACTTTCCAGGCAATGGCGTGTTCACGCCCGCCTGACCCGACGACCAAGATGTTCATCGCAGCACGCCCTCAAACGCGCTCTTGCCGCCGCGCGGGCCAAGCTCGATGGGGTAGTCACCGGTGAAGCAGGCGTTGCAGTAGCCCTCGGTGCGACCGATGGCGCGCATCATGCCGTCAAGCGAGAGAAACGCGAGTGAGTCGGCCTTGATAAGCGCCTGCAGTTTGTCGACGTCAAGCTGCGCAGAAATCAGTTCGTCGTAGGTGCCCATGTCGACACCCATGTGGCACGGGTGCACGATGGGTGGGCACGTGATGCGAACATGCACGCTCGCTGCGCCGGCATCACGTAGCAGCTGCACGAGTGGCCCCATCGTGGTGCCGCGTACGATCGAGTCGTCGATCATCACCACGTGCTTGCCCCGAAGATTTTCGGGTAGGGCGTTGAACTTCATGGCCACACCCTGCTGACGTAGGCGGGCGGTCGGCTCGATGAATGTGCGACCGATATAGCGGTTCTTGATCAGGCCATCATTGAACGGGATGCCGCTCTCCCGCGAGTACCCGATGCCAGCAGGCGTGGAGGAGTCGGGCACGGCAACGACGATGTCGGCGGGAGCCGGTGCTTCACGGGCGAGTTCCTCACCCAGACGTTGGCGAACGATGTGGACGCTGCGGTCATCCCAGGTGGAATCGGGTCGGCTGAAGTACACGAACTCAAACGTGCAACGAGCCTCTTTTGGCACCGAGAAGAGCGGCTTGCGGCCGGTCATCTCGTTGCCTTTGAGCGTGACGATTTCACCAGCACCGACTTCTTGGATTTCGCTGCAGCCAAGCGTGCGCAGCGCGCAGGTCTCTGATGCCACCGCCCAATTTCCACCGGGCAGCCGACCGACTGATAGCGGCCGGAAGCCCCACGGATCACGCACGGCGATCACTCGGTCTTCCACCAGGATCACCAACGAGTAGGCGCCTTTCCATGCGGTCATGGTGCGTTCGAGGCGCTCCTCCCAGGTGGCCCCGTGCGCTCCCGCGAGCATCACCAGAAAGATTTCACTGTCACTTGATGCAGCGAGTGGATAGCCGCGCTGCAGCAGCTCGGTGCGCAAGTCGCCGGCGTTGATCAGGTTGCCGTTGTGGGCGATAGCGAGCGGCCCATTTTGAGTCTCGACCAGGAACGGCTGACAGTTGCGAGCGGTGGAGGAACCGGTGGTCGAGTAGCGCACATGACCAATGGCATGGTCACCGTGCAGATGGCCGAGTGATTCGGAATCGAACACTTGGCTGACGAGGCCAACATCCTTGTAGAGCGCCGCGGTGATGCCGTCGGCCACTGCGATGCCTGCACCTTCCTGCCCACGATGCTGCTGTGCATACAGACCGAAGAATGCGAGTCGAGCAACTTCCTCGCCGGGCGCACTGATACCGATCAGCCCGCACTCGTGGTGCGGCGCGTCATCCTCACGAGCCGGTGAGAGATACTCGCTCGCAGACTCGACTGGTTGTATGGTCATGGCTGGTCCGCAGCGTGAACGGCGTCGGCGCCAGCCTTCTGGGCTGCAGCGACGGCGGCCCGCACGGTTGGGTTGGCGACGCCGAACATTTTGGCTGCGGCCAAAGCTGCATTGGCCGGGTCAAGCACGACGGTGGATGCGACACCGGACGGCAGGCGAAGGCTTGACCAGATATCGGCTCCACCGAACGCGTCCGACGGCGGAGGACACGCAATGACCGGAGCGAGTACGACGCAATCGGCAAAGGCCGACAATGCGTTCGAGCGGCCTGCGACGGTGATGAACACCGTCGGGACACCGTCGTTGTCGTACTGCCTGAGCACCGCAATAGCGTGCTCTGGTGTCTTGTGGGCAGAAGCGACGCGGTCGATCACGTCAAGCCCGAACGAGGCAGCCGCGGTCTTGATAGCGGAGACGTGCTTTGCGTCAGAACCGGATCCGGCGACGATGACAACTCTCATGACAGGCCCTTCACATTCTCGGCGAGACGGGGACCGACGGGGTACGAACCGGGCACAAAGGTGCGGCCCGTAAGACGCTCGTAGCAATCAATGTATCGGGCGCTGGTCTCGGCCCAAATCTCAGGTGGCATGTCGGGCACCGGGCCGTCGCCGCGGAAGCCAACGGCATCTAAGGCACGTCGCACCACTTCCTTGTCGAATGACTCTGGCTCTTCCCCGTTCGCCAAGCGCTCGTCCAAGTTGGAAGCCACCCAGAATCGAGACGAATCGGGAGTGTGCACTTCATCGATCAGCAACAGCCCGCCGTCGGGACCGAGGCCGAACTCGTACTTGGTGTCGGCCAGCACGATGCCAGCCTTGGCGGCCTGCTCGACGCCACGGTTGAAGAGAGCAACGGCAACGTCCTGCACGTGATCCCACAGCGGCTTGGCCACCAGGCCACGAGTGACGACTTCATCGCATGTGAGCGCTTCGTCGTGCGCGCCCTGCTCGGCCTTGGTGGTGGGCGTGACCAACGGCGCGGGCAATGCCTGGTTTTTCACCAAACCGTCGGGCAAGGTGTGTCCGTAGATGACCCGGGCGCCCTCATGGTAACGACGCCAGAGCGACGTGGACGTCACGCCCGTTATGCGACCGCGCACGATCACTTCGACGGGCAGAGGATTGGCCTCGATGCCGATCAGGGCGTTCTCATCCGGCATCGACAACGCGTGATTAGCCACGATGTCACGCGTCGTTTCAAACCACCACGCGGCCAGTTGATTGAGTACCTGACCCTTGTAGGGCACGCCGGCGATGATGCGATCAAAGGCCGATAAGCGATCGGTGGTGACGAAGAGACGACGGCCTTCCGACAGGCGGTACGACGTGCGGACCTTGCCGTCACGACTATCGGGCAGATTGAGGTCGCATTGCACATAGGGCGCGAGTGTGGTGGTCATTTACAGCTCCTTGGCGTGGCGGACACCGTTGGCGAACAGGGTGCGGCACGACCCAGATGTTTCGCCACGAGTCCATCTCGGGTGTTGACGATTGAGCACGTGATCCTCGGGGTGCGGCATGAGGCCGAGCACCATGCCGGTCGGGTCGCAGATACCGGCGATGTCCTCGTCGGAACCATTGGGGTTGAACGGGAATGCGCCATCGGCCGCCGAGCGATCGGGGCGCCGATATCGCAGCGCGATCTGTCCGTTGGCGGCGAGCTTGGCCAGGGTATCGGGCTCGGCGTGGAAGCGACCTTCACCGTGGGCGATGGGGCAGAGCAGTTCGTCGGCAATGCCTTGCGTCCAAATGCGGGTGCTGGTCGGCTCGGCTTGAAGCGCTACCCAGCGGCATTCGAAGCGGCCGTGCGCGTTGTGTCCGAGCGCTGCCTGGCTTGACGGTCCGGGCAGGATGCCTGACCGCACGAGCGTCTGGAAGCCGTTGCAGATGCCGAGTAGCGGCCGTCCGGCGGCAACGAACCCGCCCAATGATTCGCCCAAGCGTTCGGCCAGTTCGAGTGCGAACAGACGGCCCGATCCGAGGGCATCGGCGAACGAGAACCCGCCGGCGACCACGGCCAAACGAGCGCTGCGCAGCACCGTGGTACCTGCTTCGGCCAACGGAATAATGGTGACGCTGGCACCGGCCAACTCCAGGGCGGCGGCAACGTCGACGTCACGGTTCGTGCCCGGAGCCGCCAGCACGACGGCAGGTACGGACGTCATGGCTGAATCCCGGGGACGTGGCCGGCCCACGCATGCACCAGGTCGGCAACGGGCAGCGTGATCGCGTCCGAACCAACGGTGATGTGAAGAACGGGTTCGGCGGTGACGGTGCCGAGTACGACGCTGCCGGGCATGGCGGCAATGAACGCGTCGACGTCGGAGGGAGCAACTTCGACCAGGAAGCGGCCGGTGGACTCGCTGAACAGACGGACGACAGGGTCGCCGTCGACGATCATCGAAAGTCCGAGTCGACCGGCGATCACCATCTCGGCGGCAGCGGTGGCGAGGCCGCCTTCGGACAGGTCATGGCACGACCGAACCAGCCTGGCCGTGATCGCCCGGTGCATCTGGCGGTAGCGCTCGGCTGCGTCGGGGTCGGGCGCGGGCACGTCGCCCGGACCGTCGATGCAAAGCACCGCGTCGAGGTGGCTGCCGCGCAATTCATCGCGGGTTGAACCGACAAGGAGGACAACGTTGCCAGCGGCCTTGAGATCGCTGGTGACGACGTGGTCGAGCGATGTCACCCGCCCGACCGCCGTGATGACGAGTGTCGGAGGAATGGAGCGACGCTCGCCCGATGACGTGAGGTACTCGTTGTTGAGCGAGTCCTTGCCCGACACGAACGGGGCCTGATGGGCGAGGGCAGCATCTACACAGCCGGCGACGGCTGAGGCGAGCGTGCCGAGTGTTTCGGGGCGGCGGGGATCACCCCATGAGAAGTTGTCGAGCAGCGCGACTCGGTCGGGGTCGGCACCGGCGGCCACGACGTTGCGCATGGCCTCATCGGCACAGGCCCGGGCCATGCGGTACGCGTCGAGGGCGCCGTAGCGAGCATTCACACCGCAGGCCAGCACCATCGCCGTGTCGCCCGACGTGCCGTAGGGAATGACGACGGCGGCGTCGCACGGACCGTCGCCAACCGCGCCACCGTAGGGGCGGACCGCGGTGCCGCCGAGCACTTCGTGGTCGTAGCCCGACACGACATCCTGATTGGAGCGCAACGAGGGATGGGCCAGCAACGCCAGCAGCCCTGCCGCCAAATCAGGCACCGCACGCGATGTGTGGGTAGGCGGCGGTGTGGACGGCAGTGCGGCGGTGAGGTTGCGGGTGGGGCAACCGTCGTGCAGGAAACCCATGCCCATCTCGGCCACGATCTCGCCGCCCGAACGGAGGATGAGCAACTGGTCGTCGCTGAACGAACCAATGTCGGCCAGTTCGACTTCGTACCGGTCGCAGATGGCCTGCAACGGGGCAACGTTGGGAACGGCCAGCACCATACGCTCCTGCGCTTCGGATAACCACACTTCCCACGACGCCAACCCGGCGTACTTGCGAGGTACAAGATCGAGGTCGACCGTGGCCCCGAGTCTGGAGGCCAACTCGCCCACCGAAGACGACAACCCGCCGGCACCGCAGTCGGTGATGGCCGAATACAACCCGGCATCACGAGCTGCGAGGATCACATCGATCAGGCCCTTTTCGACGATCGGGTCGCCGATCTGCACGCTGGCTCCGGCCACGTCACCGGTTGTGGCATCCATGGTCATGGACGAGAACGTGGCACCACGAATGCCGTCCCGACCGGTCCGTCCGCCTATGACCACGATGCGATCACCGGGTCGCGGTTCTGTGGGATTTGAACCCCGAGGCAGCACACCGACACATCCGCAGAACACGAGCGGATTGGCGGTGTAGCCCTCATCGTGCACTATGGCGCCCGACACGGTCGGCACGCCGAGCTTGTTGCCGTAGTCGGCTACGCCAGCGACCACACCAGCCCGAATCACCCGCGGGTGCAGCACGCCAGCGGGCAGATCATCGATGGGAAGATCGGTTGGCCCGAAACACAGAATGTCGGTCAGTGCGATCGGTCGGGCACTCACACCGAGTACATCGCGCACCACGCCACCGACGCCGGTGTTCGAGCCGCCGAACGGCTCAACAGCCGAAGGATGATTGTGAGTCTCGGCCTTGATGGCGAGATCGAAGTGATCATCAAACGCCACGATGCCGGCATTGTCCACGAACGCCGAGTGCACCCACGGCGCGTTGATCTGATCGGTGGCAGCTCGCAACTGCTTCAGTAACGGCACTGCTGTGCTGCCGTCGGTGAACGTGATCTGGGCACGGAACGTCTTGTGGTTGCAGTGTTCGCTCCACGTCTGGGCGATCATCTCCAACTCGACGTCTGTTGGCTCACGATCAAGCTTGCGATAGTGATTGGCGATGGCTGCCATCTCGACCACATCGAGTGCCATGCCTCGCTCCGACGAAAGCGCGAGAAGTTCGTCGGAAGACAACGACGTGACGGGTACGACTTCGGCAGGCCCGGTGGAGTCTCCGCTCACAAAAGTAGGGGTGACTTCACCAATAGCCGACTTTTCGATGACCGGGTTCGCCAGCAGCCGAGAGACAAGGTGTTGCAGGTCTTCGTCGCGAAGAACGCCGGTCAGCTCGAACCGGCGACCGGTGGCGACCTGGCCGATGTCACCGAGCCCCACGAGCTTGGCGCCCCGAACGATGGCTTCGGCCCGAGCATCGGTCACCCCGGGCAGCAAGGTGGTTTCCACCACGATCACACCGGCTTTGGCCTTGGTGTGGGGAGACACGGTTCGCAGGAGTGGATCGCTCAGTAAACGCTGGCTTACCAGTTGAACCGATTTGTCGCTCAACGCGCCGTCGAAGAACACCAGATCCGTGCAGGTGACCGCGGTAAGCCCCGAAATGCCAAGAGCGTGGGCATCGGCCAGGAACTGATCTGATCGAGGGTCGTGGCCCACCGCCCGTATGACGAGACAGGTTGACGGTCGCACTCCCATGACTGCCTCGAAGGTAGTGAACCCCCTTGGTGGGGGCGACCGAATCGGGTTGATTTTTCGTACAAGTTCAAGGGGTATCCGTCACACCACTATCGTTTTGTGATGTCGCCGCGACCAGCAGTCCTCGGTTTTACTGTCGAACCATTTGTCGAGGGTCACCCTGGGCCTTACGTGACGGCGGCAATCGACGCCGCCAACGAGGCCGGCCTCGGGGTGGACATGGGTCCGTTTTCCAACGTTGGCCAGGGTTCCATCGGACAGATAGCGTCCGCCTTGGAAAAGATCGTGCTTGAAGCATTCGCGGCGGGGGCCACTCGCATTTCTTTCCAGGTCTCCACGTGAGTTACGAGATCGACAAGTTTCTTGCGTCGATGGCGCCCGTTGCGTCGGCGCTTGGCGGCGAGGTTGTGACGACGGCCAATCAGACGGCCGGTGACATCCCGCTGGTGTGGGATGGTGTGGTCGTTGGTGCGCTGCGTACCCCACCGCTGCATGGTGCCATCGACCGGCTCGTGGAAGGTGTGGTCGCCGAAATCGGCGCCGACTTCACGTCGTTGAGTCGTGAGGAAAAACAACGCGTCGTTCGCCTGCTCGATGAGCGGGGTGCGTTCACCATGCGCCGCGCCGTCGACCAGGTCGCGGACGCGCTAGGCGTTAGCCGCATCACCATTTACAACTACTTGAACATGCCTCGCTGACAGTTTAGGCGAGTTCGATTTTCCCGTAGGTGCTGCACAGGCCGTAGGCGTTGATGGCAAGGAAGGCGATGATGATGAGCACGACCGCGATGCGTTTCAGGGTGCGGTGGCGTCCGTTGTTCAGTCGGGTTGGTGCTGGCATGTACCACGACGGCAACAGTTGCAGACTTGGCTCGCCGTAGAGCTCGTCGAACGGCACGGCGTCGTCGGCCGGCGGCGCATCGGGATCAGCTGCGAGAGCGAGTTCGGTCAACTCCTCATCGGTGAACATTTCCGTCGTGGTCATGGCGTCATCTTCGCACCAGCTGCGAGCGATTCGTATTCGGCTATCCGCCGGCGGACGATGTCGAGGCTGGCGTGCCAGAACGCTTCGTCGTTGACGGCGATACCGAACTGTTGGCCAAGCTCGACCGCTGAGGCCATACCGACATTGGAAAGCAGATCGTCATAACCGGACCGGAAACGCTCGGGATCACGCTGATAGACCGCGTGTAAGCCGAGGCCGAACAGCAACCCGAACGTGTACGGCCAGTTGTAGAAATGCGAGTTGTAGTAGTGAGGCTTCACTGCCCACATGTAGGGATGTTTGCTCCCTTCTGCCAACCCGTCGCCGTAGGCCTCATGCTGCGATTGGGTCATGAGTTCGCACATCTCGTCGCTGGTGAGCGAGCGCTTCTGGCGTCGTGCGAACACTCCCGTCTCAAAAAGCACACGGGAGAAAATGTCGACCACGACCTGGTTGGTGCCGATGAGATCTGTGTCCAAAAGGCTGAGGCGTTGAAGGGGAGTTGCCTGTCGGAGACCGGCTTCGGTCAGCAGCGTTTCGCAAAAGATGCTGGCCGTCTCGGCCAGCGCCATCGGCAGCGCTCGCTGCATTGGGGTGCGAAATGCCAACTGGGTGTTGTGATAGGCGTGGCCCAACTCGTGAGCCAAGGTGGACACGTTTTCGGCCGACCCCGACCAGTTCAGATGCACGATCGAACGGTCACCTCTGAGCGACGAACAAAAGGCGCCGCCCCGTTTGCCTGCTCGTGGTTCGGCATCGATCCACTGATCTGACATGGCTTGGTTGGCCAGTGCCGCGAGCGACGGCGAGTACGCGGCAAAGGCCTCACGCACCTGATCGCAGCCGTCGCTCCACGACACTTCGGCGGGCGCCGACGGCAACGGAGCGAACAGATCAGACCACTGCAGCCCGCCGACATTTCCGTGCAACTCGGCTTTGCATCGCATCCACCGACGCAGATCGGGAAGGGCCGCTCGCACGGCACTCGTCATGGCCTCGTAGGTCGGCCGATCGACAGAGTTGGCGTACAGCGACGCATCGAGCGGGTTCGCCCACGAGCGCCGCCGATTCACGATGTTCGCTTCACCCTTGATCGCGTTCATGGCATGAGCCAGCGTGACCGAAACGGTCGGCCATGCCTTCATCTCGGCGTCGTACCCTGCTGCTCGCATGGTTGGGTCGCTATGCGTGTTGAGGCCTCTTACCGCGGCCATGGGCAGTTTGCCCTGACCCTTCACGTCGGCGGTGAGTTGCGAGGTGACATCGTTGAAGAGTTGTGCCCACGCCTGGCCTCCGGTGGTCGACGTTTCGGCGAAAAGGTCCTCCTCGGTGGCGCTCATTTGATGCGCCGCCCGTACCTCGGTACGCCGCAACGGCCAGGCGTGGGCGGCCGCCACCGGCCCCGTTGCGATCATCGCGTCAGCGCCGCATGCACCAACCCAGGCGGCGAACCGCGCACCGAGTCGAGCGAGTTCCGATGAGAGGCCTCGCAGCTCGCTTTGGGCACGCTGACCGTTGGGGTCGAACGAGTCCGTCGACACGACCGAGAGCGTGTAGGCACCCAACACTCGTGCGGTCTCGTTGACAGCGTTCGTCTCGGTGATGACCTCGTCGATACCCAAGGGATCGGAGTTGTCGCCGCCGACATGATGTCGGGCATACAGCGCGCCGAGTCGAGCAATGTCAGCCCCGAACGACTCCGTCGCATCCACAAACTCGCGACTGTCCAGCGACGGAAACACGTCGCTCACATCCCAACGCGGCAGGACATCAGGTTCGTTCATGCGGTCATTCTGACACCAATGATTGTGCTCTTAGGCGGCATCGGCAGCCAGCGTGACCACGATGCGGGCGCCCTGGTTCGAGTCGGTCACGACGATGGTGGCGTTGTGGGCATCGGCAATCGACTTCACGATGCTGAGACCAAGTCCAGCGCCGCCGTGCTGTCGTCGGCGAGCGGCGTCGAGCCGTGTAAAGCGCTCAAAGATCCGTTCGCGATCAACGACCGGAATGCCCGGCCCGTCATCGGTGATGACGAGCTCAACGGTGGCATCGGTCGTGTGGAGTTCGACGGTGATCTGGCGGACGGCGTGCTGTTCGGCGTTGTCGAGGAGATTCACAATCAGGCGGGTCAGTTGGCTGGCATCACCGAAGACGCGACCTCCCTCCACTTTTGAGATGTCCACCTGCACGGCATTGCGAACCCGAATTGGTTCAACAGCCCTGATGAGCAACTCATCGAGATCGACGAGCGCCCGAACGGGCTGTCGTTGTCCGTCGTCGTGGACGGCGAGGAAGAGCAGATCCTCGGTCAAGTTTTGGAGCCGGCGGGCATCCTCATGCAGGCGGCGCACGACGTGCGGTCGATCGATCTGCTGCGGGTTGGCCACCAACACGTCGAGTTGCGCTTGCAGCGATGCGAGTGGCGTGCGGAACTCATGAGACGCGTCACCGACGAACGCCCGCTGCTTGTCGCTGGCAGCTTGCAACCGGTCGAGCGTCTGGTTCATCGTGCGCGCCAGACGGGAGATCTCGTCGCGACCCGTCGGTTCTGGCACTCGCTGGCTCAGGTCTGAGGCCGAGATGTCAGCCATCGTTGCCCGGATGGAATCGACCGGCGCGAGCACCCGGCGCACGGCGAACCACGTGACCGCTCCCACAAGGAGAAGCAGCAGAGGTATGCCGAAGACCAGAGAACTGCGAAGGGCGTGGACACTCTCCCGGGTGGGATCGAGCGAGGCACCGACGACCAAGTCGACCTCACGGTTCGCGGACATCACGCGACGTATGGCCAGTCGATAGGCGGCGGTGTCACTTGTTGGCGCCTGCTCGATGGTTCGGATCTGAGTGATTCCGGCGGGACTCGAAGCGATTAGCGGGATGCGATCTTTGATGTTGGCGCTCTGGGTCATGACCACGCCGTCGTCACCGACGATCTGCACCACCGTGCCCTCGTCGCCAGTGTCGGGGAGCGAGGCAGGCAAGCGAATGCCTCCCGCCGAAGCGGTCTGAAGATCGTCCAGCCGGGTACGCAGGGCGGTGTCGATCTCGGTTATGAGTTGGTGCTGTAGAACAGACACCAGTGCGGTGGCGCCGGTGACAAATGCGGCCGCGACGATCATGACGGCGATGAGGGTCGTGCGCAGTCGGATGGACGCGCGACGCACGATGTCAGCCACCGTCACCTCTCAATCGATAGCCAACCCCACGCACCGTTTCCAATGAGGCCTTCGAGAACGGTCGGTCGATCTTGCTTCGCAGGTAGCCGACATAAACTTCAACAATGTTGGCGTCTCCGTCGAACGCGTAGTCCCAAACCTCATCGAGCAATTCCTGTTTCGAGATCGCCTCGTCGACCCGTCGCATCAGCATTTCAAGAAGCGCGAACTCGCGTCGTGTAAGCGTGACTTCCGTAGCCCCCCGCCAGCAGCGGTGCTGTCGCGTGTCGAGCGTGAGATCACCAGCGGCAAGGTGCACCGATCCGTTCTTGCGGCGACGCGCAAGAGCGCGCAGATGGGCGACAAGCACGGGGAATGAGAATGGTTTGGACAAGAAGTCGTCCGCGCCGGAGTCGAGCACTTCGGTCTGGTCGAACTCACCCTGCTTGGCCGTGAGCACAAGAATTGGCGTCCAGTCGTCGCGAGCCCGAAGCTCGGAGATCACCCGGTAGCCGTTGAGTCCGGGCAGCATGAGGTCGAGCACGATGACGTCGTAGGTGGTGTCGAGTGGGCGATCAAGGGCAACGTTGCCGTCACAAACGATGTCGACCTCGAAACCCTGATCGACCAACCCGCGCTGCAGGGCCTCGGCCAATGGTTCGTCGTCTTCAACGACGAGCACCTTCACGGTTCGCCCCCTCCGACGTCTCCTGCCCGGAGACTAGCCGCGGTCGCTGTCGCTTACTCGTCGGTCTGATCGCTCACAACCCTGCCTGTTGTGGCGCTGATCTGCACTTCCCAGACTTTCGAGCCGTCGTCGATCTTGACCTCCCACACAAGGCCCTTGTCCTCGCTCTCGAGATGCACGTCGGAGGCGGCCCCTGTGTGCGCGTCGGTCGCAGCCTTCTCGGCATCGGCCTGGCTGATTGTGGTGTCCTTTAGGTTCGCCTTAGTGAAGGCGATCTCCGCGTCGCGCTCGGTCGTGGAGGTGCCGGTTGAAGCGCTCACCGCTGCGGCCGTTGTCAGTGAGGTAACGGTGGAAATGGTTATAGCCATCGCGGCCTTTCGCATGTTTGTCATGTTTGGTTCTCCTGTTTCGGTTGTAGGTGGTTCACGGTAAGGAATCGATGCTGAGCTAATGCTGAGAAGCCTCGGGTCATGTGCCGGCTCGTAGTGCTTCGACGGGTTGCATTCGAGCGGCTCGCCACGAGGGGTAGAGACCTGATAGCAATCCGATGAACCCGCCCACCAGGGGAGCGAGCAGCGGAATAGTCGGATCGATGATGGCCGTCCACCCTCGTGACACCGCGACGATCACGGTCGTGACCGTGCCGAGACTGGCGCCAAGGATGCCGCCGAAGAGACCCATGAGAGCGCTTTCGGTGAGGAACTGAGCAGCGATGTGTCTGCGCCCGGCACCAAGCGCTCGGCGCAGACCGATTTCGCCCACACGTTCGAGCACCGACACCAGCGTCACGTTGGCAATCCCGAGTGCACCGACCAGCAGCGACACCGCGCCGAGGATGATGAACAGCGCATTGAGGTCGTTCTTGACGGCGTTTCTGGCCGATTGCGCGTCGGGTGGCTGCGCGACCCGGAAGAGCGCAGGGTTGTCGGGGTTCAGCGCGATGGGTGCCTGGTGCGCAATCAATCGTGCCGCGCCGACAGCCGTGTCGATCTGCACTGACCCGGTCGCAACAAGGCCGAACTCGAAGCGAGCGGTGCCCTCAGGAATGATGACGGCACCGAGCATGTCGGCCTGTCGAGCGACGTCTGAGAGCACGCCGATAATGAGGTAGAGGTGCTCGCCGATGAAGATCGCCGGTTGCTGGTTGACGCTTGCGAGGTTTAACCGCTCAGCAGCGGCCGGTCCGAGCACCGCAACACGATCGGCTCGAGCCGAATGCCCGTCATCGAACACGCGGCCGCTGGCCAACCGGGCCCGGACAGCTGCGAAAAGGCCGGGTGACACGGCCTTTACGGGGAGCTGAAAGGTCGACTGGCCACTCGGGTCGTTGAGCGGTACCGAGCGGACCAGCGCTCCCTTCACATCAACATCGGCCAACGTGCCGGCTGCCACCACTCCGGCGAGCCGCTCGATGCGGGTCGCCGCGTCCCACGGGATCACTCGCGATACCACCGGCCCGGCCGCTACGCGCGGGGTGACCGACACGTCGGTGGCGGCCAGCGCGTCGAACCGAGCCACGATTTGGCCACCGGCCGTCTTGGAGACGCCAATTGTTGCGATCAACGCCGCGATGCCGAGGACTGTTCCGAGGATGGTCAATGCCGCTCTGGCCGGGCGGGCGAGACACGCCGCAACCGACTCGCCTCCAAGGTCCCGCAGGCTTATGCGAGTCGGCAGCAACGTGGTGGTCGGACCACAGCCATCGGATCCGGACAGCACCGCAACTCTGCGTGTCGTGAGGCGACTCACGACTCACCCCGTGTCGCAAGCGCCGTCTCTTCGCTCAGCTGACCGTCGACGATGCGAACGACTCGTTCGGCGTGCGACGCCACGGAAGGGTCGTGGGTGATCATCACAACCGTTAGCCCGTCGGCTCGGAGGTCGTCGATGAGGCCGAGCACGCTCGCGGTGTTAGCCGAGTCGAGGTTGCCGGTCGGCTCGTCGCATAACAGCAGAGGCGGCTCGGTAACCAAGGCGCGGGCCAGAGCGACCCGTTGCCGTTCGCCGCCCGACATAGCGCTTGGCCGGTACTCGGCGCGCGACGCGAGACCAACCCGGTCGAGGGCGGCCATGGCCCGCTCGCGGCGGCCGGCTCGGGGACGCCGGAGATACAGCTCGGCCAGCATCACGTTGTCGACAGCACTGCGAAAACTGAGCAGGTGGAACGACTGGAAAACGAAACCGATCTGCTGTGCACGCAGTGAGGCCAGGATGCGATCACCGATTTGTGCCGTGTCGAGACCATTGAGTCGGTAGGTGCCCGACGTCGGCCGATCGAGACAGCCGATGATGTTCAAGAGGGTGGATTTCCCCGATCCCGACGGCCCCACAATGGCCACGCTGTCCCTTTTCTCGATCGACAGACTCACGTTGCGGAGGGCGTCGAACGGCGGGTCAACCTCGTAGCGACGACCCACGTTCTCCAATTCGATGAGCGCCATCGTCAGGCCCGGAGCGTCGTGCCGCTGGTGGACGGACCCGACGTCGGCGACGGCTGACTCGTCGAAGTGTCGACAGCGGTCGTTCCCGGTGCGGGAGGGTTCTTCGACGGATCGCCTGCGGGTACCACCGGCTGCTCGTTGCCGCGACCGACGACCGCGTTGTCACCGATAGCCAGATCTCCGGCGGGTGCCGTGACCTCCACCAGCCCTTGGGCGGCGAGCCCGGGGACGACGTCGACAAAGCGTGTGGTAGCGCCGGTGACGATCTCGACTCGCGAGGTGCCGGACGCCCCGATCGTCAGCGCGCTCAGAGGGATGGCGAGTACCTCACCGTTCGTCGACTTCACGGGGATCGTGAGTTTGACTGATGCGCCGACGAGGCTCGCGGGTGCGTTGTCCGGTGTGACCTCGAGATAGAACTTCTGGGGGTCCACGCCGTTGGTACCGGGCTGTTCGGAGCGGACGCTGACGATGCCCGTGGCGGTGATGGCGAGGTCGGGTTCTTCGATGTTGACCTTGGCTCCGGTGGCCACGAGCTTGGCGTCGTTGGATGACAACGCCGCGTCGATAGACAACGCCAGGCCGCTCACCGTCATGAGCTCGGCCGTGGCGGGGTCTCCGCGTTTCACCTTCACATCGTCGACTCGGCGTGGAAGGTCCGAGAGGAACAACAACTCGTCGGCCGGGATCTGCGTACCCGTCCGGGCAACCAGAGCTTGGTAGGCGGCCATCGCCACGGCTGCGTCGGCAGCAGCGCTGTTGGCCGCCTGGGTCAGGAGCGAGAGCTCGGGCGAACCTGCCTCGGCTCGGTTGATGGCTCGTTGCGCGCTTGCCTGGGCGCGGGCGAGATCGTCGGTGGCCGCGGCCGCGTCGCGTTCGGCTATGGCGGCCTCGTCAGCCGCTCGTTTCGTGGCAGCCGAACTATTGACCTTCACGGAGGACACGTTGCTCCGCGCGGCGGCAACATCGGCTGCTGCCACCGTGACGGCCTCGGTCGCCCTGGCGAGCACCGCCTGCAGCGCCGCAAGTTCGGCCGGCGTCGCAGGTGTGGGCGGCGACTTCAGTTGTGCTTGCGCGTCGGCCTTCGCGGCCTCGGCCGTATGGAGCGTTGCGGTCTTGGTGGCGAGCTCCGCGTTGGCAGCGGCCATGTCTCGCTCCACCGTGGACGTCATGCTTTCCATCGTCCGACGGGCGATCACGGCCGCATCCTCTGCGTTGGGTGCTCTCGTCTGCGCTGCGGCCACTACGCCTGCCGCCGTGCTGCGGTCGGCTTCTAATTGCGACCGGGTTTGGGCTGCAGTGAGCGCAGCCTGGTACTGCGCCTGTTGTGCTTTGGTGGCGGCGTCTCTCGCGGTCGCGAGAGCCTGGCGTTGCTGCTCCGTCGGGCCGAAGGCGGTCCAGCCTGACTTCTCGTACCAGGCTGTTACCGCCGTTGCGGTGCCGGCATCGTACAAACCGTCGATCGGACCCGGATCGAATCCGAGGCGCTTCAGGGCCTCTTCGAGCTGCCGAACGTCGTCACCCGCGGTACCAAGTGTCAGATCACGAAAAGCTGGGACCGCACCCTGCAGCACGAAGACGGGCCGTTCACCCACGGCCATGGCCACCTTACCCTCATCGAGCGTGGCACCCTTCTCCGGTGCCAGGGTGACCAACCCGCTCGTAGCGGGCTTCAACGCCGAAGAGGCCAGGTTCACCTTGGTGGGTGCCCGGTGCCGAACCGTTCCCCTGGTGATGACATCGGCGGAGAGGGTCAGCCTCTGGACCGGCACAGTGATCAACGAGGCGGCGGGTGGTGCGGTCTGGGCTGCAAGCTCTGCGGGTGACTTGATGCGCGACGCGCCAAGCCAACCCAGTGCACCGCCGCCTACGGCGATCATGACCACGATCGCGATGAGGCGTCTCGGCCGCATGTTTTTCACCGCGTAAGCTTGGAAGCCAGGCCGGGATTCGCCTCGAAGTATGCCTTCTCTACCGCCGCGATCACCTTTGGTTCTACCGGCAACTTGTGCTTGACCTCGCACGCCCAGTCGGCCTCCGCGGTGCGGAGCTCCTCCTGTTGCAACGCCGCCAGCGCGTTGCGGTCGAGAGTGGTGTTTTCGGGATTCGAGCCAACGATTGCCTTCAGCCCCGACTTTAGGTGTTCGTCGATCTGATCACTCGTCGAGAACTTGAATCCGGCTGCGTTGAGACACTCGCGCCACTTCTTCTCAGCCTGGACCATCTGCCGATCGGCGGTCACCCGCTTGTCGATTTCTGCCAAGGCGGATGACACCACGTTGAGCGCGTCGCCACCCCCGAACGCCTCGACCGCGGCTGACTTGTTGCATCCGCCCAGCTTGCCGAAGTCCCCCTGCACAACGGCATTGGCGAAGCTGCCGTCCTCGCTGCCGCCGTTCAGCGCCTTGTCGTAGGCCATTCGGACGGATGGGCTGAGGGCGTCTCGGGTCTTGGCGTTGGGGTTCGGATTGGCGACCGTTTTCGTGCCGAGCGGGGTGCCGTAGGTGGTCGTCAATCCGTAGCCGTACTGCTTGCGGAAGTCGTCCTCGCTCAACCCGCTGACGACGAAGCGGCCGTTGTTGACCAATACGACCGAGGGGTCAAGCGGCACGTATTCGAAACCCTGTTTCTTCATGCACGTCGCAACCAGGCTCTCCACCTTGAGACGCTTCGCCTGCAGACTCTTCTTGTCGAGTCCGAACGCTGAATCCGAGGGAGTCGCCCCGGCCAAGGTCGTTCTGGGGCCGGTCCTGGTCGTGGCGGTGGGCGTTCCTGCCGTCGTGGTCGAACCGCAGGCTGCGACGACCATGGCAGCAAGGCACAGCGACGCGGTGCTCTTGGTTCGGGTGCTGACAAACGTGTTCGTCCTGCTCATCGGGAAACCTCCTGAAGTCGTTCGAGAATCATCTACGAACGACAGTAAGGAAGGCCCGCTGAGAGCCAGCTGAGGAAAGGGGTTCTACGAAGGATCATCCCCTGAAACCGCCGGGCGACGACCCATAATGCGCAACCACCGCATGTGCGAGCGAAGCGCGGCCCACATGCTGGTGTGCTCGACGTAGGTGACCTCACGATCGACACACAACTGTCGCACGCGTCGACCCATGGCGGCGTAGGCGGTGTGGGGAACACCGGGCGCGAGGTGATGTTCGATCTGCTGATGCAGGCCGCCCATCAGCCACGCCGTAATCGGTCCGATGACCGGCGTTGCGCACTGCACGTTCGCGGTCGTGCGCAATTGATGAAGCGCAAAGTCGTCACCGCGCCGGGCGGTCTCGGGGACGGCGAACGAGGTGTTGTCGACGCAGTGGGCGACCTGGAAGAAGACGGCGAGCGCGAACCCAACCGTCCATGAGCACGCCAGGTAAAACGTGACCACTACCCACCAGCGATGGAAGAACATGGGCAGAACGAGCGCCCACGATGCGTGCAACGCCTTTCCCGCCAGGAGCATCGTGAGATCCCAGAACTTGGGTCGACGGCGCAGCGGTTGGCTTCCGATCTTGCGCGTGATCACGTTGGCGAGGTCGGAGAAAAGCGCCCACTGGACGGTGAGGAATCCGTAGAGGCCCCACATGTAGATGTGCTGATAGCGATGCCACACCTTCCACGGCTGGCCGGGCGCAAGGCGGGCGAAAGGCATCTGTTCGATGTCGGTGTCGATGCCGACGACATTGGTGTTGGCGTGATGTAAACCGTTGTGCTTTTGTCGCCACAACCATGAGCTCGCCCCCATGATGTCGGAGCTATAGCCGACGATACGGTTGACGACCTTCGACTCGCTGAACGCTCCGTGGTTGGCGTCGTGCATGATGCAGGTGCCGGTAGCGATGACAGCGAGCACCATGATGACAGCGAGAGGAATGGCCAGCATGAGCGTGTGGGTGAGGAGTAGGCCGACGTAGCTCGTAACGCCCAGGGCACCGATGAACGCGGCCTTACCCCGCAATCGGCGTGTGGCTCGCTGGAGATCTCGCCCCGCCGGCCGAAAGGCGGCCATTTCTTCCGTGGTAAATGACCTGACCCTCGGTTTGTCCGCCGCAATCGTGCTCATCGATCGTTCCGCATTCCGTGAAGGGCGGCAGAACAATCCGACGCACTTCGAGCCTATCTGCGCCTTGCCCGGATCGGTTGTGGGCTTCGGGCTGTTGGTGTCACCGCAGTCAGGGAGTCTCTACCCGGAGCACCCAGGCGGTGCGGGCGACGCGGCGGCCGCCTTCCAACTCGCACGCAATGACCTCACCCCTGGCGACGGCCAGAACCCGCTCGACTTCATCGGCGTACGGCGGCATTGGGTTTGCCAGCCAGCGGCGCACCGAACGTCGGGCCAGGGCTATCGGTGCCGCCATGAGCGCTCTGGCATCGGTCGGGTCGATGTCGGCCGCGAGCAGCTCGAGAAGATCGGCGTCATCGCGAAGGAGTGACGCCTGCCGCGCAATCACGGCCGAGACGTCACGCCGGGCTACGTCGGCGAGTAAGGGGAGCACGTCGTGACGAATGCGATTGCGAAGGAAACGGGCATCGTCGTTGCTCGGATCCTGGACGACCTCGAGCTCGTGCGCTCGGCACAGCGCGACCGTCTCGTGACGCCGCAAGGGCAGGATTGGATGCCCGTTGGGGCCCATGCCGGCCAAGCCGTCCACGCCCGCCCCGCGCAACAGGTTGATGACCACCGTCTCGGCCTGATCATCGGCGGTGTGGCCCGTCAACACGCCAGCGGGGAGCACGGCGAAGCGAGCGCTGCGAGCTCGGGCTTCCAGGTTTGGACCCGGCGCAACAACGACTGTTTCTGATCGAAAGTCTGCCCCGAATCGTGCCGCGGCCGTGGCTACCACGGAGGCCTCATCGGTCGACCCGTAGCGCAGTCCGTGATCAACGTGTACGGCGGTGACCGCACAGCCAGCAGCGCGCGTCAGGATCAACAAGGCCATGCTGTCAGCGCCGCCGGAGACCGCGCATGTCACCGCCGTGCCCGTGGGTGGAAACGTGCAGCGGGCGACCAGCGCAGCAGTCAGCTCAGACGGAGACAGCGAGGCCAAGTCGATCTAGCCACAGTTCGGGCCGACGGATTTCTTCCAGGCTGGGGAGATGATCGGGGTTCTCCCAACAACGGTCAACGACCCGATCACCACCGACCGCCTCGATGGCGGCGATGAACTTCTCGCCCTGCTCGTACTGGTTCATTTTCGCCTCGATGCCAGCCAGTTTCTGGACAAGTTTCACAAGCGGCGAGCCCTTGCCACGTCGTTCCTTCAGGACGCGGTCGAAGCGTTCGGCTGACGGCACGTGGCCGATGCCGGCTCGGTTCATGGTGACGTCACCGTGCCCTTCCAGTAACGCCATCAAACCACCGATGCGACCCATGGTGGCGCGCTGGGCAGGGCTGGCAAGCAGCGCCATGATGCCGCCGTCGGTGATGATCTGCTTGCGGTCGCCGCCGGGTCGCACCGCCGACTTGATGACCGAAACTAGCGTGTCGGCATCGGGCTCGACGGCACTGAGGATCTCGTGAACCAAACTGAGGAAGTGCGCCTTCATCCACGGCACGCCGGTGAACTGCGCTCGGTGCGTCACTTCGTGCAACGCCAGCCACAAACGGAATTCCGACGGTGGAAACCCGAACCGCTTCTCCAGCGCGAGCACGTTAGGCCCCACGTAATACACGCAATCTCCAGTGGCGGTGTCTCCCACCATGAGGTCGTATTGGCCCAGCACGCGCCCCGACATCCATCCGAGCATCGCGCCGACCTCGGCTCCGGCAATGGCCGCCCCGGCCGCCGCTGCGCGGGCGTTTCGACCGGAGAGCTCGGCTTCCATCTTGGCCAACAGCGGAGCAAGCAACAGCTGCATCGACGACAGGTTTGCCTTCACCCAGTCGGACCGCGAAATGACCGTCGCGGTGGCGAGGCCGTTGGCTGAAGTCAGCCCGGTGGTGTTGGACACCAACGCTTCAGCCTGCGGGGTGAGCGTCGCGAAATCGGGTTCGAGCGAGCGGTAGTGGTACGACTGGGACCATGGTTCATGGGCGATGAACCGGCCCGCGACACGTTCTGCCAACGCCCAATCGACTGGGCTGTTGGCCATTCGGCTACTTCTTCGGACCGCGGTATTGCGGGAGGACGACCTTCTTCAGGTATCCGGCGATGAGGCCGACAACGGCGCCGACCGCGCTGAGAACCAGCACAAGGCCAAGCCAGATATGCCAAGCACCGTTGGTGTGTAACCCGAGGAAAGCTCCGAACATGACGTCAGCCTAGCGAGAGAGGCACGAAAGAACGAAGGTTGCCTGGTGAGTGTGCCATCAGCCCGAAAACGGCGACGGCCGGTCAAACGGGGACTGTTGGTCAAAAGGGGAGGTTTGCTCCAGGGTGAAGCACTCTTGGATGCGGGCCATGAGGCCTTCTGGCATCGTTTGTTCCCGGGCTTTTCGGGCGATCACACTCTTCAGCTCGGCATGAAAATCGAACGCTTGCAGGCAATCGGTGCAGCCATCAAGGTGCGAGGCGATGGCCGTCTGGGTACGGGGCGACAACTCTTTGGCGAGGAACAACTGCAGTTCTCGGAGGGTGTCTTCACAATCAGCCATGGTTCGCAGGCTCGGTTTCTCGGTCGGCGGGCACCAGCCCATGTTCGGTCGCGTAATCGAACAACAACTTGTGCAGCGCTTTTCTTCCCCGGTGGAGTCGGGACATCACTGTGCCAATCGGCACGTCGAGCATATCGGCGATCTCTTTGTACGAAAACTCTTCAACGTCGGCCAAGTAGACCGGGATACGGAAGGTTTCAGGGATGGCGGCCATGGCCTGTTTGACCTCATCATCGGTGATGCGCTCGAGCAGGTTGTCCTCGGCCGATCGGCCCGCGAGGGCGATCTCGAGCGAGCCGAGGTTCTTGTACATGT
Source organism: Actinomycetes bacterium (assembly GCA_031410595.1). Lineage (GTDB taxonomy): Bacteria > Actinomycetota > Acidimicrobiia > Acidimicrobiales > Ilumatobacteraceae > JANMCE01. The sequence goes on from JANNZM010000057.1 coordinate 76,515, forward strand.
ACATGTCCTCGACATCGGCAATGTCGTCCTGCTCGGGGCGACGCTGCTTCGATCGATAGTTGTTGATGAAGGTGTTGGTGAGGATGCGGTAGAGCCACGCCCGCAGGTTGGTGCCCTCTTCAAACGTGCGGAAGCTGCGGTAAGCCTTGAGGTATGTCTCCTGCACCAGATCCTCGGCGTCGGCGGAGTTGTAGGTCAGACGCATCGCGGCCGAGTAGAGGGCAGGCGCGTATTCCATTGCCTGCTCGACAAAACGTTGTTGGTCGGCCACCCCGGCAGGCTACCGCAGGTGGCTCGCGGGCGATTGGCAGAAGCGAACCTCGCATTGGGTCGTGCAATCCGGCAAGGTTGTGGCATGGCCGTGGCGCGTGCAAGAAGTCAAACAGTGCTGGTAAGGCGAACGTCCGCGGGGACGACCAGGCGAGTGCCCGATGAATTGGCCGTCGAAGAGCCCATGGAGATCCGGCTCGACGGGCATCGCGTGACTACGACGATGCGGACGCCAGGTCACGACTATGAACTGGCGGTCGGCTTCTGCCACAGCGATGGATTGCTCGGGGGAGCACCGGTGGTCGGTGTGCGCTACTGCGCCGACGGGCCGGCGATGGAGACCTATTTCAACGTTGTCACGGTCGAGACAGGTGGCCGGGCACCGGTTCCGGCTGAACGGCTCTCGACCACCACGAGTTCATGTGGACTGTGCGGTACCGACTCGCTCACTGATCTGTCTGCGCGCCTCGCGCCGCTCGCCAACACAACGGCATTTGACCTAAAAGCTCTTGCGGCCATCCCCGACAAGGTGCTGCCGTTGCAGACCCTGTTTGCCGCAACCGGCGCCGTGCACGGTGCGGCGGCCGTGGATCATCAGGGCAACGTACTGGTCGTGCGCGAAGACATCGGACGTCACAACGCGGTCGACAAGGTGGTCGGTCGCCTGCTGCTCGACGGCCAACTGCCCTCATCGTCGCTTGCGCTTTATGTGTCAGGCCGCGCCAGTTTTGAGCTGGTGCAAAAAGCGTGGGCGGCCGGTTTCAGCGCCATGATCTCGGTCAGTGCGCCATCGTCGCTGGCTGTGGAGGCCGCCCGCTCGGCCGGTCTCATGCTGGTGGGTTTTCCACGCGGCGACCGGCTGAACATTTATTCACCTGTGTAGAGCTGACTACGCAGGTTGGTGGGCTATTGGCGGATGAGGGCCGCCACTTCGGCTCGGGCTGATTTGTCGACCCGGTACAGGCCGCGGGCGGCAGTGGTGACAGTCATGGTGCCGGGTTTTTTCACGCCTCTGATGGCCATGCAGAAGTGCTCGGACTCAACCATCACAAAGACGCCGACCGGTTCGAGTTCGGTTTCAAGCGCAGTGGCGATCTGGCTGGTGAGCTGCTCTTGCACCTGGAGCCGTTTCGCGTATCCGTCGACCAGCCGGGCCAGCTTTGAAAGACCGGTGAAACGACCGGTCGTGCCGGGAAGGTAGGCGATGTGGGCAACGCCTCGGAACGGCAGCAGGTGATGTTCGCACATGGACGAAAATGGGATGTCGCGCACCAGCACCACCTCGTCATGGTCGATGTCAAAGGTACGGCGAAGATGCTCGGCCGGGTTTTCGTTCATACCTTCGAGAAGCTCCGTCCACATTTCGGCCACACGGCGGGGTGTGTCCTGCAGGCCTTCACGATTGGGGTCCTCGCCGACGGCCATGAGGAGTTCTCGGACGGCGGCTTGAGCCCTGGGCAGATCAATACGCAAACTTGTTGCGGCAGTATCAGTCACAAGCGTTGGACGATACGGCCTGTTCGCGCCGTTTCCACTGTCGAAACAGATCCAAAAGTCCTGCCTGCGCCGTAATCCAGAGAAACCGTTACGATGAGGCAGGTCGTTGAGTTCGGGGAGCGGCAATATGGTGGGTAAACGAATGCCAGCCAGGAGGCTGAGGTCCATCGGTTTTGTTGTCGCGGCTGCGATTCTGGGTGCGGCCTGCGGAGGGTCGCAGTATCGCTACGTGTCAAACAGCACCGAGAACCTGTATCTCAAAGTGCCCAAGGACTGGAAGCAGTACAAGCTGACCGACACCGACAAAGATGGTCGGGCGGCGTCGATGCCTGAGGGCGCGCTGCGGATTTGGCACTACGCATACGACGCAGCTGGCGAGTCCAACACCGATAACCTGAAGACCGACTCGCCCGAGCACCCTGTCACCGACGTACAGGTCTGGTCGCTGAGCGACAGCACCAACGATCGGATGTCTCTTTCCCAGGTTCGATCGATTGCCTTCAATGGCTTCGACCCGTTGTTGCAGGAACCGGGCACGCCGCCGAAGTGGGAGGTGGTCGACTTTGCCGGAAAGGCCGATCTTCGACTCACCTTTCCGAAGGGCGTGACAGGCACACGCATGGCGGTGAACGTCCCGAACAAAGACGATCCGTCGAAGTTTCACACCGTCGACGCCGCCACCCTTGTCGACCCGACAAACAAGCGGTTCTACATCCTTCGCACCCAATGCTCTTCGCAGTGTTATCTCGATAATCGACAGGTGATCGATACGGTCGCCGAATCCTGGACGGTCAACCGATCATGATCCCTCTTCCGCCCGATCACGTGGGCATCGTTCACGAGCCAGTCGAAGTCACCGAGGCCAAGCCTCGCCGCAAATTGCTGGCCTACGACCGAATCAAAGTACTGCTGCTGTTGAGCATCTGGGTCGGGTTCGGCGCGCTACTCAAACACAGCAGCAACCCCATCATCGGCTGGGGTGACTCGATTCTGGAGACGTTGCGAGGGAAGTGGTGGGTGTTCGCGATCGCTGGGTTCGAGATCGTGCGTCAGATTCACTACGTCATCAGCGAGAAGAACGGGAAGTACCACCAGTTGTGGGTGGAGAAAGTCTGGGGCGGCTGGGACCGGTTCTGGTCCACGCGCAATCCGTGGCTGCGCTTCCGTCTGGCTCGCATGGTGAAGCGGTCGTTCTGGTTTGTGGTGGTGATCGGGGCATTTTCATCGCTCTGGGGCGTGTCATTCCTGCAGGGTGTCAGCGAGGCGCCGCGGCGGTTCTTCTACAACCCGTTTGGCACGCAGCAACCCTGGTTCTTCCAGCTGTTCTTCGTAATGGGTATCGGCGTGTTGCAGTTCGTTGCCATCTTCTGGTTCATGTCGCGCGGCGGCGTCGAGACTTACATGCCGGAAGACATCAAGACCCGCTTCTCCGATGTGTGGGGCCAGGACAAGGTGCTGGAGAAGATCCGCGAAAACATCATCTTCCTCGACAAACCTGAGGAGATCGAACAGCGCGGTGGCCATGTGCCGGGCGGCATCTTGCTTTACGGCCCTCCGGGCACTGGCAAGACGCTGATCGCGGAAGCGGTTGCCGGCGAGACATCCAAGCCGTTCGTCTTTGTCGATCCGGGATCCTTCAAGGCGATGTTCGTCGGAGTCGGTGTGATGAAGGTGAAGGCGCTCTATAAGAAGCTACGCAAACTTTCCCTCCGCTACGGCGGGGTCATCGTCTTCTTTGATGAAGCCGACACACTCGGCAATCGCGGCGGCGCCGTAGCGGACGGGCAGAAATCGAACGAGTTCAGCTTCGCTGAACATCCTTGCAATGGACTCCACTACGCATCGGGGGCAACGCATCGCATGCTCGCCGAGCTTGGCGCTGAACCCGCTGGGGCAGAGAAAACGTCACCGCGGCGCGGCGGACGTTTCAACGTCATTGGTGGCATGGGTATGGGCGGAGCGATGGACGGGAGTCTCCAGGCCGTTCTGGCCGAAATGTCGGGGCTCAAAAAGCCCAAGGGTGGCATCTGGCGCTGGATGCGGACGTTTCTCACCATGCCCCCGCAGCGACCACCGAAGTACCGCATTCTCACCGTCATGGCCACCAATATGCCCGACTCGCTTGACCCCGCCCTCCTTCGGCCGGGACGGGTCGATCGCAAGTACCACGTGAACTATCCACTTCTGGAGGGTCGCATCAAGACCTTCGAGGGATATCTCAAGAAGGTGCGTCACGAGGTCACACCCGATCAGATCGAACGCCTAGCCACGATGTCGCCCCGTCTCTCCGGTGCCGCGGTGAAGGACATCGTGAACGAAGCGCTCATCGCTGCGATGCGGCGCGGTCGCGATTTCGTGAGTTGGTCCGACATCATCGAGGCACGGGTCTTCAAGATGCACGGCGTGCCCGACGGGACCGCGTCCACGCAACTCGAGCAGTACGAAACCGCTGTGCATGAGGCGTGCCACGCGGTGGCCACGTACCGACTGCGAAAACGCGACTCCATAGACGTCGCCACCATCGAAAAGCGTGGGTCGGTCGGTGGGTTCGTGTCGTGGGTGCCCGTGGAGGAGCGAGACTTCTCGTGGAAATCTGAAATGGAGAACGACGTCATCTGCGCGGTCGCTTCGCTCGCCGGTGAGCGCCTGTTCTTCGGCAATGACAACTCACAGGGCGTCGGTGGCGACCTGGCTGCCTGCACCATGATGGTGACGGCCATGCTCAACCGAGCGGGGATGGGCGACACCATTGCCTCCCGGTCGGGCAGCTTCGATGGGCACGGACCGAAGCGCATGAACGACTCGGACGAAAAAGTCGAAAAGTATTTGCAGGTGCTGTACCAGCGAGCGGTGGCCCTCCTGAAAGACAATGAGTGGTTCGTCCTCGCTATCGCCCATGCACTGGTGAGCCGGCGCACGATCACCGGTGACGACATAACCGCGATTGAACAAGGCACGATGGGTGTCACGCTCGACGGTGCGTGGTATCACAATGCCATCAATCGGGACGCGCTCCATCGGTTCCATCAGACGGCGCAGGAGGCGCATAACGCCATGCTTCCGCACGCGGTTCTCACGCTCCCGCCGCTGCCACCCGTCGGGCTGTTACCTCCGCCTCCGCCATCGTGGTCCGTTCCGCCCCCGCCGCCGCCCCCGCCGCCTGCTCGGGTATCCAGGTAGGGGCGTAGGCTGGTCGGTATGACCAGCGAAGCGGTGACGCCAAAGGTTGGGTGGGGTGTGCTCCACCTCTTCTGTAAACCAACGCCGTTCGCCGATGGTGAGGCCTTAGTGGCTGCCGTCAAAGCAACGCAGGCCACTGGTCATCAGGTGGTCACAGCCTCGATGCTCGGACACAAAGCCGACCTGTGCGTCATGATCGTGGGACCCGATCTGCGCGAGCTACGCCGCCTGCAGACGGCCGTGCAGCACGCGGGCTATGAGGTGGTGGACAGCTACGCCTCCATGACTGAGGTCAGCGAGTACGCGGCGGGTATGCCGATGGCAATGCTGAAGCCGCGCCTTGAACCCGTCCTGCCGCCCGAAGGCAAGCCGGCGTTCTGTTTCTACCCGATGTCGAAGAAGCGTGAGGTCGGTGCCAACTGGTTCACGTTGCCCTTCGATGAACGCAAGGAACTCATGCATGAACACGGCACGTCCGGGCGAAAGTTCGCCGGACGCATCGTGCAACTCATCTCGGGGTCAGCCGGTCTTGACGACTACGAGTGGGGCGTGACCTTGTTCGGCCAGTACCCCGACGACCTGAAAGAAGTCGTGTACACGATGCGGTTTGATCGGGCCTCGTCCATTTTTGCCGAGTTCGGACCGTTTTACGTCGGCATGGTGACGCCGATCGAGGAACTGGTTGCGTCGCTCTAACGCAGCGAAACGGGCAGGGGCATGAGAATGTCCTTGCCGTCGGCATCGAACATGAAGTTATCGAAAAGGCCGGTGTTCACGTCGCCGGCGTCGGTGAGGTCGAGGGAGCCGGACGCTCCGACCAAGTCGATGTTCCGCTTTTCCCCAATGGCAGCAACGCACTCTTTGAACGAACTGCACGTGGCACCGCCGCGGCTGACGGTGAGTATGGCGCTGGCCAATCGGGATGGGACATCGCTTGCGATTGACAACGCCGCCAGCGCGATGAGGTTGACGCAGTCGTAGGCATACGCTGCGTAGGTGTCGGCCACGCCGCCGGCGACGGCCGCATAGCTCTCCAACCAGGCACCGGTACCAGGATGCGAGAGAGGAGCCACGCCTTCGACGCCGTCCAGCCACCTCGGATTTGCGGCCGGTCGGGACGATGACGCACCGACGCCGCGCAGACCGTCGTTCACAACGATTTTGGTTTTGGTGTCCCCATTCGAACGCAGAGCTGCCAGAACCTTGGCGCCCGGCTCACCGGCGCCGACGACGGCAACCGAGTCGGGTTGCGTGCCAGCGAAGACGCGCGCTGACACGTCTTTGAAGAGCTTGGCCGTCGGATCGTAGGGAAACGAGTTGAGCACGCTGACCCCCTGCCGGGCGAGGTCACTGCGCAGCCCCTGATTGAAAGCCGCGCCGTAGGTGTCGTCCGGATACACGATCGAGGTGGTCTTCCCACCGGTGAGGTCGATGACCGTGGCCATGGCTTTTGCTTGGAGGCTGTCGCTGGGAATGGTGCGGAAGAAGTAGCCGCCATCGGCGACATCGGACAGCGCGTCGGCCGTCGCGAGCGGCGAACAGGTGGGCATCTGATTGGCGGCGAGCCGGTCCCGCAACCCGAGCGCGACCCGGGAGGAAGCCGGTCCGATGACCGCGTCCACCCTCCCTTCGACAAAAAGTTGTTCGAGTGCGGCGGACGCAGAGGCAACATCAGCACCCTCATCGAACTGGATCACATCGATCGGTTGATTGAAGACACCGCCAGCCTGATTGATCTCGTTTTTGGCCAATTCGATAGCCTTGAGAAGCGGCGCCGAAAGTGCCGCTCCGGGCCCGGTTGTGGGCAAAAGCACGCCAATACGCAACAATCCGTCGCCGGCGGCAACCCTGGGTTTGAGCACCGTAATGGGCGTGGTTGTTGTCCCCGTCCGGGGCTCGACGTTGCTGCAGGAGGCGGCTAAAAGCGCGGCCGCGAGCCACATTCCATTGCCGACTCGCCGATCCATCTTGTTGAGTGTAGGTCCGACAGACCATCATTCTCTCCTGTGCCCACCGAGTTGTTGTATCTACGCGACGCTTACCTGACCGGATTCTCCGGTACGGTCCTCGAGTTACGCGGCGACGAGATTCGGCTTGATGCCACCGCGTTCTATCCGACGGGCGGCGGCCAGCCTCATGACACCGGCCGGTTGGCCGGGTTGTCGGTGGTCGATGTCAACAAAGAAGGCGACGTCGTCTGGCACAAAGTTGAGGGCGGTCCGCGACCCGTCCTGGGAGAAACCGTGACGGGAACGATCGAGTGGAAACGTCGTCACGCACTGATGCGCACCCACACCGCGCTGCACGTGCTGTGCGGTGTGATCTGGAATGAATGGAAGGTGCCCGTCACCGGCGGCAACATGCAGCAACTGTCGGCACGGATGGACTTCGAGTTCGACCCGTTGCCCGAAGGATTTGCGACCAACATCGAAGAACTGGTCAATCATGAACTGGCCGCCAACCGCGCCATCGAAGTGCACTTCCTTCCGCGTGAAAACGCGGTTGAGGATCAGGATCTCATTCGCACCAAGGCGAACCTCATCCCTGAATCGGTGATGGAAATACGCGTGGTCGACATTGTTGGGCTCGACCGGCAGGCCGACGGCGGAACCCACGTACGCTCGACCGGTGAGGTCGGGCGGATCCGCGTGTTGAAGACCGAGAACAAGGGCAAAGGCAACAAACGCATTCGCCTTGAGGTCATCTCGGCGTGACCGCCTCACTCGACGACCTTCGAGCGATCCTGCGCGACCTCGAAGACGTCGTCGTAGCGTTCTCGGGCGGCGCCGACTCATCGTTGCTTGCCGCCGTCGCCAACGACACCCTCGGGTCCGATCATTGCCACGTTGTGACCGCGGTTTCGCCGTCGCTGGCCGGGCGTGAGGCGCAGGATTGCGCAGACCTGGCGGCTGAATGGGGCCTTCGTTTTTCGACAGTACCAACCAGCGAGATGGAAAACGCGGCGTACCGAGTGAATGACCGCGACCGCTGTTTCCACTGCAAATCTGCGCTTATGGATGCCCTTGAGCCGGTTTTGGCCGTCGCCGGCACGTCGGTGGTCGTGCTGGGCGTGAACGTCGATGACCTGGGCGATCACCGCCCCGGCCAACAAGCTGCCGCGCAGCGGGGTGCCCGATTTCCCCTGGTGGAGTCGGGCTTCACGAAGGCCGATGTGCGTCGCGTCTCGGCTGAACTCGGGCTGCGCACCTGGGACAAGCCGGCCGCACCATGCCTCGCCTCGCGCCTGCCGTACGGCACGCCGGTATCGGTCTCACTGCTCACCCAGGTGGAGCGAGCCGAAGGAGCGCTGCACGCGCTTGGCTTCGCCGACCTGCGGGTGCGTCATTACGGCGACACCGCCCGCATCGAAGTGCCTCTCACCGATCTGCCTCGCCTGATCGACCAGCAGGCCGGCGTGACGGCGGCGGTGCATGCGGTGGGGTACCGCTACGTCACCGTCGACCTTGACGGCTTGCGATCAGGAAATCTGAATGGGAGCTGACCCGGTCGACTACGGCGCCGACCTGGCTGCCGCGGTCGACCGGGTCCTGCCCGGCTGGGTCGTGCGCAATGTCCGGCGCTTTCGTAATGATCTCGATGTCGAGGCCGCGGCGGCTGGTGACGAGGCACGCCGAGAGATCGGTGCACGCCTGCGCCGACTGCTGGAGACCGATCTCGATCAACAACGATCCAACCCCCTCGCCATTCTGCGGACCGCTACTCGGTATCCCACGCAGGTTCTCGCTGCGGCCGGTGTTCTCCGTGTTGTTCGCGAGCCGTTCGCGGTGGAAGCTTTTCCGGAGGACATATACAACTTGTCTCCCGCCACGTGGTCCGACATCGACCCGGCGTTGGCGGATTACGGCATTGCCTGGAGCGCCTGGAAAGCGCATGAGTTTCTCCGACGACGCCGCGCCGAAGGCAAGCGGGCATGAGCGCTGAATCGAACCCGAGCAAGTCTTAACGGGTTCCAACCCCTGCTCCGTCTGGAAACCGATAAGTTGCCGCTTCGATGCGTAGCTGGCGGACACGAATAACACGGCCCCCGGCCCTTTGGGTCGGCTTCTTCGTCGCCCTCGTCACCGTTGTCGGGTCCGTCGCTGCCTTCAACAACAACCGACACCAGTCGCCGTCGTCCGCGGTCGTGCTAGCGGCAGAAGTCACCGGTGCCACCACCGCAGCCCGCCCCACCGCGGTACCCACAACCACATCGGTGCCCGCGACCACATCGGTGCCGACGACCACGATCGTTCCTCCGGCCACGACTTCGGTTCCCACAACCTCTTCCGCCGCGCCGCCTGTGATAACGGTTGCCACGACCAGTACGACCAGCACGACCGAGGCCGAGGCCACCACGACCGAAGCAGCAACCACTACGACGATTGCGGCCACGACCACGACGACCACACCGCTGGCCCGCACGATCGATTTGCAGGTGCGGGGCGCCTTCGTCGGCCCACCTGTCTCGAACCGGGCGACGTTCGTGTCGGTCACGGTCAGCAACGGCGGGCCGCAGGCTGCCCTGGCCCCGAGGGTCGGCGTTGTAGTGCCCTCCGAATACACCGACGTCGTTTCGCTCGAACCCGCGTGGTTGTGCGCCCGAACCAGCACGGGCCTCACGTGCGACGGACCGGTCATTCCCAGCGGGTCATTCACCTCGTTCGCGCTTCGCGGCAAACTCACCGAAGACATCGTGCTCCAATCCGATCGACCGCTTGCTTCGTCAATCAAGCCCGGCCTTCTCACGCCCAAGCCGCTGCAGTTCGCAGTGCATGACGAGGCGATTGGCGCAACTGATACCGACCCGACCTCAGACACCGCACAGTTGCCCTTCCCGCCGACCATCGCCGGGAAGGGCCTCGCCACGTTGACGACTCGAACCCTGCGCGGCGGACTCGCCATGACCGCCAACACCTTGCTTGCCTGCGACGCGGCCGCACCACCGTGTGCATCCGCCATGGTCAGTGGTGACAACATCAGCGCGGTCATGACGCCGACCAATACGCTGGCGGCAATGGTCGTCGGCACAACCGCGTCATCGTCGGCGACCCTGCAACTCGCCAACGGTGCCACCGTCTCGGAGGCCTATCTCGTGTGGGGAGCGGCGTCGATGGACGGCACCAGTTTGGCCCCCGACGGTCTGGCGGTTGCATGGTTGTCGACGTCCGCCGCCGGCCCCGCCTTCCTGCGCACGTCACTGCAGTCGGTAGGAACGAACGACTTTTACGCCCGCGCTGATGTCACCGATCTTGTGCGTCAACAGGGCAGCGGCGTCTACGGGTTCGGCCTCGTCGGTGGCCTGGCTGGTGTCAGCAGCTCGAATCAGTCGGCTGGATGGGCGCTCGTGGTTCTCTACACACACGACACCGAACCGGTCCGGTCCGTCGTGGTGCTCGACGGCCTCAGCGTGATGGGCGGCGGGCCGTCCACGACGGTGGAGTTGGGCGCGCTCGGCCCCGTCGCCACGACTCGGCCGGCTCAGGTTGGTTTCGTGACATTCGACGGCGATCGAGGCCAGGCTGATGTGGTCTGCCTGAACGGCATCCGGGTCCATGACGCCGTGAATCCCACCACGGTCGGGCCCTGTGATCAGGCGTATCCCACCGATGACGCCTTCAATGCCACCATCAGTCAGCACGGCGTTCTACAGCCCGTCGACACTGCCGGCCACACGACCAGCCTCGGGTTCGACGCTGATCTCATCGACACCGCAGTACCCGTCGAAGCGGCGTCACGCCTGACCATCACGGCTACCGTCGACGTGGTTCGCATCGGTCTGATAGCCATCGTGATTGACCGCTGATGTTCACGAGGCGTTGCCACCGGACCGTAAGAATTGTAACGTTCGGGCCACAGTCCTGGATGATAGACAGATTTTCTCGGCGGGCGAGATTGAGGCGATTTCATGATGCTGGCAGTTACCCAACGAACGCTTCGCACTTTCGCGGTCACCCTCGGAGTCCTCTGCGGGGTCCTCACCGGCCTCGTCGGCACGGCGGCGGTCATGGCCTCATCGGCAAGTGCGGTGAACGGTACGAGCCGCTTTGTGCCGCTCCCGCCGCAACGCATGCTCGACACCCGCAACGAGGGAACCCGCACGCCCGTCGCCGATAACGGCATCGTCACGCTGCACGTGCTGGGCGAGAAGGGCGTCAAGGCCAACGCCGTAGCGGTCGTACTGAACGTGACCGCCACGGGCGCAGGTGAGGCCGGCTTCGTCACCGCCTTCCCCGCCGGCATCCCAACCCCCACCGCATCCAACCTGAACATCGGCGGCCCCGGTTCCGACGTGGCCAACCTGGCCACCGTACCGGTCGGGGCGAACGGGAGCGTGTCGTTCTACACGGCGCACAGCACGCACCTCATCGTCGACGTGTTCGGCTACTACGAACCTTCCGGCGTAACAGACGTTGGCCGCTTTGCGCCCGTGGGTCCCGTCCGTGTCTATGACTCGCGTGACACGGGCCGGTTGTCGACCGGCCAGACGGCGCGTGTCGGCTTCAAGGGCAATGTGCCGGGCAACGCAACCGCAGCTGTCCTCAACGTCACCATGGTCGATGCGGGCGGTGGTGGTTACCTCACCGTGTTCGCAGCCGGCGCCACCAAACCAGAGACGTCCAACGTCAACACCAACGCGCCCGGGCAAACCGTTGCCAACCAGGTCATCGTTCCGGTCACGGCGGCCGGGATTGACGTGTTCTCCTACCCGGGCGGGCACCTTCTCGTGGATGTGGTCGGCTACTTCACCGGCGCTGGTTCGCCCAGTTCCGACCAAGGCCTCTTCATACCCGTCACGCCCACCCGATTTCTTGATACTCGAAGTGCTGATAACCCCCTCGGTGCGCACCTGAGGCCCTCTCCCGGGTTCACGGTCGAGCGTTCGTACACCAAGAACTCAACCGTTCCGACCAACGTGTCGGCCATCGTCATGAACACGACCCTCGACAACTCCCGCGGGGCGGGCTTCGTCACCACCTATGCGGCCGGAAGCGGGCCGCTACCGAACGTGTCCACCTTGAACGTCGGCGGGTCCGGCAAGACGGTGGCCAACCACACAATCACCACGGTTACAACCCGGGGCGTGGCGTTCTATACCTCGGGTGGCGGCCATCTGATTGCCGACATCTCCGGGTACTTCACCGGTAACCCGCGGGCAGCGGTCACCGGTCCCGTCGCCAACCCAGAGGCCGTCACCCCGGAGCTACCGGGCCAACTCACGATCCCGAAGATGGGCCTCAACGACTACGTGTATGAGGGCATTGACCTCAGCACGGTGAACCAGGGGCCGGGCCACTGGCCGGGTACTGCCGGACCGGGGTCTCTTGGGAACATGACCATCTTCGGACACCGCACCAGCTACTCCCACCCGTTCCTCGACCTCGATACCATGGAGCCCGGCGACGACGTGTACGTGACGGCCGAGGGCGTGACGTACCGGTATGTGGTGATCGGCACCGATATCGTCTTACCCGATGACCTTGCCACGTTGAATCCACAGTCGAGCGAGCGAACCCTCACCCTTATTGCTTGTCACCCGCCGACATCGATCGCGTACCGCATTGTGGCGAAGGCCCGCTTCGTCGGGATCACGAGCGGCATCGTCCAAGGCATCTGAGTACCCTGCTTCGCCCAGCACGCATGGGCTCGGCGTGGGCGCTACGTTTCGTTCCATGAGCGACGCCCCCGACCGCGGTGATGTACGGCAGGACCTCGTTCGTTGGAGCGAGACCCTGGCCGCCATTGCCCGTACCGGCCTCGGCTTCACGCAGAGCCTGTACGAGCAGGAACGGTTCCATGAGGTGCTTCATGTGGCCGCCGACATCAAGGCCGCCGCGCACGACACCATCGATGTCGCCGGGTTGTCGTCGGCTCCCCACGACCTAGCCCATGAGTGGATGGCATCGATCGGCGAGGGGATACCCGGCTACGTCACCCCGAAGGTTGCCATCGGCATCATCGTCACCAACGACGACGGCAAGATCCTGCTGGTGCAACGAGCCGATTCACTCATCTGGCTCTATCCGACGGGCTGGGCCGACGTGGGCTACTCGCCGTCGGAAGTGGCCATCAAAGAAGTGGAGGAAGAGACTGGCATCCAGTGTGAACCGGTGCGATTGCTCGGTGTGATCGATGGTCAACGCATGGGCTTCACCCGCTTCGGGATGTACATGTTGCTCTTTCACGCCCGGGCCACCGGAGGAACGCTCAAGGCTCACCCGCTCGAGACGGCCGATGTTGGTTGGTTCTCGCTTGACGACCTGCCGCACCCGTCGCCTGGTTCGGTCTGGTGGGGTCCGGCCGCGGCCGAAGCGCTCGCTGGCAATGACTCGGCCCCGTTTTTCGATCAGCCCCGCCAGCCGATCTGGCGCGGCGATCCTCAAGCCTGAAGTTGTTCGAACAACGCCGCGATAACCGAGGTCTTCCCGTTGCTTGCTTCCCACTGATCGCCGATGCGCTGGTGATCCACCACACCGAACACGTCGGGGGCTATGCCGAGCGCCGTTGTGCAGGCCCGCGACAGGAGAGCTGGCTCGGTCTCGTCGCCGAAGCCGGGGAAGGCCTCCAGGCCATCCCACAGCGATGTCAGGGGGGCGGGCGGCTCATCGCCGGAGCGAAGGGCGAACACCACCATCTCAAACAGCTCATGGGTGGCGATGCCTCGGGGTTTCACATAGCCCGCCACCGGGTGAAGGCGCCACTCCAACGTGGCATCGCCCGGACCGTCATCACGGAGCCAGACTTGGCTGCCATTGACGTAGGAATCGACGGGTTCGCCGAAATTACTGTCGACCGCGAGGAGCAATTGCGGCGTGACTTTCCACACGCAGGCTGGCACCAGGTCAGCCATTTTGGTCACGCAAGAACTTCTCCACTTCGCTGACGAAGTCCTCGGCGGCGGCGGGGCTGTCGGGCAGATCGGCCGGCTCGAGTTCGTCTGGCTCGGCGTGATCGGCTAGGTGCTCAAGGCGCTGCACGTACTCGACCAGGTCGTCGTCTTCGTTGACGGCGCACGTGACATCGCGCTCGTACTCTCGGCTGGCTTGTTGCAGACCATCGAGCATCAGGGGGCGAGGTGCGATGGTACTGAAGCGGGCCAGGAGCGCCAGCGCGGCCTTCGGCGACGCGGTGTTCGAGACGTAGGACGGTACCGTCGCCCACAACGAAATAGCCGGCACGCCGCACTGGCTGAACGCAGTATTCAGCACACCGACGATACCGGTTGGGCCTTCGTAGAGCGGTTGACCGAGGTGGTACTTCGCCAGGCAGGTGGGATCGCTGGACGAACCAATCACGTTGGTCGGCCGTGTGTGCGGCACGTCAGCCAGCAACGCGCCGAACGTCATGGCAAGGGGGGACTTCAGCGATACGGCAAGGTCGGTGAGTTCGCGACAGAACGTTTGCCAGCGCAGCTGCGGCTCGACACCGACGAGCAGCAGCAGATCACCGGCCGGTGTGCTGGCGGCGTAGAGCTCGACTGACGGCCACACGATGACCCTGGTTCCGTTGTTGAGCCGGGCCTGAGGTCGCGACGACTGGAAGTCGTAGAACTCGTCGGGTTCCACGATGCCGATCTTCTTGGCGCCAGTGACGGCGATGAGATGCCGAACCGCAAGCGATGCAGCGTCACCGGCATCGTTCCAGCCGGTAAAGGCCGCGACCATCATCGGCTGATGCAGATTCGCTGATTCGCTCCACGTGATGTGTGACATGACAGCCTGCTGGTCAGCGCTGTCCGCCGGTGAAGTCCAAGCCCGGCCGCTTGGTTCTCTTCAACTCAGCGAACGACGCGTTGTTGGCCAGCAGTTCGACCGCATCCCACATGGCTACTGCCTTCGCACCGCTCGGTGCGTGAGAGATAACGGGCCCGAAGAAGCTGGCGCCGCCTCGGAAGGTGATGATGGGCGTGCCCAACCCTTTGCCGACCCGATCGATTGCCTCATCGGTGGACTCTCGGATTTCCTTGTCGAAGGAATCATCGTCCACCGCGTAGCTGAGATTGGCGGGCAAGCTCAGCGTGGTGAGGATGTGGCGGATGCCGTCGGGCAGGTCAAGGCGCTCGGCGTGGCGCTCGTTGTGAATGGTGGTGCCGAACGCCCGGTAGAGGCGGCCGACGGCGAGCGGACCCTGCACGGCTTTGGCGGCCATGCACACCCTCAGCAGGCGAAGGCCCCGCCGATGGCTTTCACGCTTGGGTGGATCTTGCTCGTACACATCGGTGTCCTCGTTCAGGAATGTCAGGGCGATGGGCCGCCACTCGACGTTCAATTCCCGCTGGGCATCGACCGCTCGTACCCACTGCGAGGTTACCCACGCAAACGGACAGATGGGATCGAAGAAGAACTCGACATCAGCCATCCGGTCAGCCTAACGGGCTTGCCGCCAGAACGGCCCGAACGACCCGTGCAGGGCACGGAGGCGGCGACGTAGCCTGCGGCGATGCCTGCAGACGTGACCATCGAGGTAGCCGACCGAGCCACCCAGGAGGTTCTCGACGGATTGAACCGCATCCTGCCGCAACTGTCGTCATCCGCGCCCCCGCTGACCCTTGTTCAGCTCGACGAGATCTGCGTGAACGACACGGTTTTCATCGCGTGGGATAATGGCGTCATCGTGGGCAGTCTCACCCTCGTCATCTTCCGCCTGCCGACGGGGCTGCGGGCCTGGATTGAAGATGTGGTGGTGGATGAAGCGGCCCGCGGTAAGGGCGTGGGCGAGAAGCTGAACAAGGCTGCTATCAAGGCCACGTTCGACAGCGGCGCCCGCACGCTCGACCTGACCTCGCGGCCCTCACGAGAAGCGGCGAACCGACTCTATCAAAAGCTCGGGTTCAAGGCGCGGGAAACCAACGTCTATCGCTTCGCCGGGGACAACTGGGACGCCTGAGTTTACGGATCGGCCAAGTCTTCGGCGGCCTGGCGAACCTGCCAATCGCGATCCTTCAGGGCGCGTGCATAGGCAGCATCCACATCCGGACCTTCGAACGGCGCCAGCGCGATAACGGCGCGCCGACGAATGGCTGGTTTGTCGCTGACAGCCGCCAGGATGGCCGGTAGCCCGCGCTCGTCGCCGATGGCGCCAAGGGCAGCGACAGCCGCTTCCCGCACGAGCGCGTCGTCGTGGGTGGTGACGAGTTCGCAGAGGCTGTCAAGCACTGCGGCCGGCGTTTCGGCGCGCTCACCGCAGGCCCACGCAGCCATTTCGACAACGAGCGGATCGGGGTCACACAAGAAGATGAGCAGGTCGACGCTCGGGTAGGTGGCTGCCAGCTCCGCAGCCCGGCGTCGCACGCGATAGTCGAGATCGTTGGCAGCCATGGTGAGCTCTTCGGCCGTGAGCGCACCCGCTCGCGCCAGCGCACCGAGCGCACTGGTTCGCACAACGGCATCGGACTCCGTAAGGCCTATGCGGATAGCGGCCAGATCGCCCGTGTGACCCGCGATGATGACGTCGCGGCGAGAGATCACTTCGTAATGCCGGACAGCAGCCAGAACACGCCGATGATGCCGAGGCCGACGGCCACTGCCAAGGCGAGACCCAAAAAGGTGCCCATGGCACCCAGGCCGAGCAGGGACAGGAATCGCTGCCAGATCGGTGTGCGCTTGTAGCGGCGTACCGGAAGTTGGACGACTTCCTGAACAGTGGGAGCGCGGCCGGGCAGGTACGCTCGTTCCGTAATCCGACGTCGCCTGACTGGTCTGCGATGGTCGATGGCGACGATCAACAGAATTGAGATAGCAGCCACGATGACGGCCCAGTGGGTGAGTGACGAAGTAGACACGCAACCAAAGACACTACCTACCCGTCGGGCCGGATTGGTGCCCGCGGTCCTGCTCGTGGCGGCCTCGCTGGTGCCGACCGGGGTGCTGGTGACGAAGTTTCTCCGCAAGACGGAGCAGTGCACGGCGAAAGATCCTTCGCACGATTGCGTGGCGTTCTTACCCGGCGGAGCCACCTCGGCGACCAAGAGTGTGCGGGTGGGAGACCTGAAGGCCAACGCACACAAGGGTGACGTTCTCTTCGTCACCATCGGACTTCAGGGGCTGAACGATCTCACGCTCGAGATGGCCAAGAAGGAACCGAACCTCGACCTCTACACCCATGAGCAGATCTATGGCACCAAGTCGTCAGCCGAAGGCGCGAAGGAAGACCTCAAGTTGATGCGCTACTCAAAGGACTTTGCGTCCTACGTGGCGTTGCGTCGTCTCGGGTACCCGGTGAAAGTCACCGGCGGAGGCGTGGTAATCGCTGAGTTGTCGTGCGCCGAGGTTGCGGCCGACGGTAAGACATGCGCCAAACCAACGCCGGCCGGTGTCGTCCTCGAAAAGAGCGACATCATCTCGTCGGTGGGGGGAACCGACACGCAGACCGTTGCCGATCTTGCCGACGTGCTTCGAGGCCGCAAGCCGGGCGACAAGGTGGAGGTCGCCTACACCCGTAAGGGCGAGGCCAGATCGGCCACCGTCGAGCTCATAAAAGCGACGGGCGAGGAGCGGGCCATTATCGGCTTCCTCCCCGAGAGCGCGCCGCCCGACACCATCAAGTTCGATATCCCCCACAGCGTGCAGATCGAATCGGGCGACGTCGGTGGCCCGTCCGCCGGGCTGGCCTTCACGCTGGCGCTGCTCGACGAACTAACGCCGGGTGAACTCACCGGAGGCGTCAAGGTGGCGGCAACCGGCGAGATCGGATTGAACGGCACCGTCGGGCCCATTGGTGGCTTGCGCCAAAAGACGGTGGCCGTGCAGCGGGCCGGCGCCAAAGTGTTCCTGGTGCCAAAGTCGGAGATGAAAGAGGCCGAAGACCAGGCCAAAGGCTCTTCGCTAAAGGTCGTCGGCGTCGAGACGTTGGACGACGCGTTGCAGGCATTGGCCGACCTTGGCGGCAACGCAAATGACCTCGGAAAGCCAGGTGCCGCGATTCAGCCGTGACCCAGACCTAACCTTGGGCCATGGCTGATTCGTCGTCTCCGGCTGCTGTCGCTACAGCCACCTTCTCCCAAGTCCGCAAAGGGTACGACTCGAACGAGGTTCGATCCTTTCTGCAGGACGTTTCCGCTGCGCTGACACGTGCACAAACCGCAGAGGCTGACGCCCGCGCCCGACTCGACACGGCGCTGGTCGAGCTGGAATCGCTGAAGGCCAAGCCGCATGATCCAGCCGAGCTTGATGAGGCCACCGTGTCGAACCTCCTCGGCCAAGAAGCAGCCCGGGTGCTCACCACGGCACGCGAGGGCGCAGCCAGCCTGCGGGCACGGGTCGAAGGCGAAGTCGAGGCCTCACGCGTCGAAGCCGAACGGGAGATCGCGAAGCATCGCGCCGACGGGCTTGAAGATGCCGCCCGCCAGCGCACGGCCGCCGAGGCCGAAGCCACGCTCATCCGCAAGAACGCAGCCGAAAGCTCCGAGCGGGAGATGGACGCCGCCAAGAGTCAGGGTCGCGAAATGGTGCTCGAAGCCCGGGCCTACCGAGAGCGGGTGATGACCGATCTGGCCCGACGCCGCGAAGCCGCCCGTCAGCAGATTGAAGTGTTGCGCCTGCAGCGGGCTCGATTGAGAGCCTCGTTCTCCGCCGCTGAGGCTGCGCTCAGCGAGATTCGCACGGAACTTGCCGACGACATTCCCGATCCGGATCCCGTCGAGGATCTGACCAGCATCTCTGGTTCATTCCCGGTTGTGGCCACGGTGACGGCACCGGTGCCGGCATCGGTGGACGGCCCGTCGGTGGGTTTCGCCATCGGTGAGGTCACCCCGACTGCGCCCGACGAGGCCCACCCAGAACAGCTGGACCCGGCCAGCGAAGTGGAAGCCGAGGCGTCAAGTGCTGTCATTGCAGATGCAACTATCGACGTTGATCGCAACGAGCCCGACAACGCCTTCGCCGGCGAGATCACCGAAGGAGATTCTGCCGCAGAGGTCGAGTCCGTCGTCGATGAATCCGACGCAGTGGTCCATGAGCCCGTCGTCCATGAGCCCGACGCCGACGCCGTGGTCCATCAACCTGACGCCGTGGTCGAGAAAGTGACGTCGGACGACATCTTCGCTCGCATCCGGGCCGGTCGGGTGAGTGAGGTTGCCGACCTGCAAGAAGCACCTCGTTCCACTCGCGAGACTGCGGTGGCGACGGCGGCCGTCGCCACCCTTCATATTGATGAATCGCTGGCTGCGGAGGTCTTGGAGACGCGCGCCGCCGCGCTCATTCCGCTGGAGGCGTCGGTCAGTAAGCGTCTCAAGCGGGTGTTGCAGGATGAGCAGAGCGAGGCACTCGATCAGTTGCGTCGCCGTAAAACAACACCGTCGACCGACGAGCTGTTCGGTACGACGGCCGCGTACTCCGCCCGCTATCAGGATGCGGTGCGAGATGATCTTCAACAAGCGGCTCGAGCCGGCGCGATGTCGATCAGTGAGATGTCGGCGCCCGAAGTGGCCGACATTGTCGTGGCCGAGGACGTCATCGGGTACGCCCTAGCCGAAGTCGACAAAGAAATGATCCAGCCGTTGCGGTCCCACCTCGAACGCAGCCTGCAGTCGGCCGGTGATGATGCTGACGAAGCGGCGTCCCAGTTGCGGGCTGTCTATCGGGAATGGAAGGTGCAGCGCATCGAGAGCCTTGTGGGGCATCTCGTGCTCACCGCGCACGGGCGCGGGGCGTTTGCCGCGCTCATTCCGGGTACACCGGTGTGCTGGGTCGTGGACGAGGGAGCCCGTCCGTGCGCCGAAGGGGATGACAACGCGCTTGCCGGTGCCGTTCCGGCTGGCGACGAGTTCCCGACCGGGCACCGTTCGGTTCCGGCCTACGCCGGATGCCGATGCGCGATTGCGCCGGTATCTCGCTAAGTTCTGTACGTGCGTCCACCCTCTGATCTACCGCCACTTCGTCGTCGATCTCATGGCGCAGCCGCTGGTCATCGTGGGCGACTGGCCATCATGGTGGTGCTTGGCACCCTTTTCGTCGTGTTCATTTCGGCACGGGGCGTCGCCGGGTTCTTCACCGATCTCCTCTGGTTCCAGTCACTTCATTTCGGGTCGGTTTTCACGTCGATTCTGACCACCAAAATCCTGCTCGGCTTCGTCTTCACAGCCTTTGCCGCTATAGCTGTGATCACCAACACGTTCTTCGCCGATCGCTTGGCGCCGCGGCTCACCGATCTGGGCCCGGGTGAGCAGGTCATCATGCGCTACCGCGAAATAATGGCCAGTCGCGGTCGCTGGGTGCGACTGGTGTTCGGTCTGCTGTTCGGGTTCCTGGCCGGGGCACCGGCGGCATCGAACTGGCGCCAATGGCTGATGTTTCAGCACGGCAGCTCGTTTGGTGTGAAAGATCCGCTGTTCGGTAAGGACGCCGGGTTCTACGTGTTCCAGCTGCCGTTCATCTCGTTCCTGCTCGATTGGATGTTCGCCACCGCGGTCATCTGCCTGCTGGTCACCACGGCTGTGCACTACATGAACGGTGGCATCCGCCTGCAGGTCGTTGGCCGCCGGGTGGCCTCTCACGTGAAGCTGCACCTGTCGATACTTCTTTCGGTGCTCGCCTTTCTCAAGGCGTTCGGCTACTGGTTCGATCGCTACCGCTTGTACGGCTCAACGCGCGGCGTGGTTGGTGGACCGGGCTACACCGACGTGCACGCCTCCCTGCCAGCGATCACGCTGCTGATGTACATCTCGCTCCTCGCGGCAGTCCTGCTCATCGTGAACGTGCGCCAGCGCGGTTGGCGGTTGCCGATCATAGCGGTCGGTCTGTGGGCGTTGGTTGCGTTCGTGGCCGGGCAGCTCTACCCCGCCGCCGTGCAACGGTTTCAGGTGAGCCCCGCGCAATCGAAGCGTGAGAAGGAATACATCGAGCGCAACATCGCCGCTACACGCGTGGCGCTCGGGCTTGACCAGATCAAGGTTGAACCGTTCGCTGCCGCGCTGCCGACGGCGTCGGTGAAGTCGTCAACCAACCTGTCGAATGCTCGCATTCTTGACCCGAACTCGGCCTATGACGGGTTCAAAAACCGGGAGGGCGTGTTCGGATACTACCGGTTCGGTGACGGCAATGGTGGTGGGCTCGATGTCGATCGCTACAAGATCGATGGTAAGACCAAACCCGTTGTTGTCGGCGTGCGCGGGCTTGACCCGAAGGGCGTCCCCTCATCATGGGAGACGTCTCATCTCGCCTATACCCACGGGTCGGGCATCGTTGCTGCCTCGGGGAACACGGTGGATACCGAAGGCCGCCCCGTCTTTCTCGACAGTAAAAGCATCGGTGCTCCAACCCGCACCGGTATCTATGTTGGCGAACGAATGACCGGATACGCGGTGGTGAACACCGGTCGGAGCGAGATCGACCTTTCGCCAGCCAAGACGCCGATCCCGACAAGCTACGACGGTGACGGCGGCGTCGCTCTTGACTCCTCTATTCGCCGCGCCGCGTTTGCACTGCGGTTCTCCGAATGGAACCTGTACGGCTCGGACCTCATCACCGATGCATCTCGCATCATCTACAACCGTGACATTGTCGACCGGGTGTCGACCCTGGCGCCGTTCCTCCAGCTTGACAGTGACCCGTACGCGGCCGTTGTTGACGGCCGGATTACCTGGATCCTCGACGCGTACACCACCACCAACGCATATCCGTACGGACAGACGGTTGACACGTCAGGCTTACCTCGCGCGTCGGGCCTCAACAAGGTTGATTTCAACTACATCCGTAACTCGGTGAAGGTCACTATCGATTCCTACGACGGCACGGTGAAGTTGTTCGTCGTTGACGATCAGGACCCGCTCATTCAGACATACCAGAAGATCTTCCCCACGTTGTTCCAGCCGAAGTCGGCGGTGACGCCCTCGCTGAGCGAGCATTTCCGCTACCCGCAAGACCTGTTCTCGGTGCAGACCCAGATGTGGGGGCGCTACCGAATCGATGATGCCGAAAGCTTCCTGCAACGCAACAGTGCCTGGGAAGTTGCCCAAGAGCCTGGGATCGAACAAAAGAGCGTGCCGACCTCGACGGTGCCCTCGGCCGCGCCTGGTTTGGTGAGCGCCGGGCCAGGGTCCAGTAAAGAACCGCGGGTGTCTTCGTACTACTCGCTGCTCACGGCACCGGGCTCCGAGAAGGAGGAATTCGCGCTGCTTCGAACGTTCGTGCCGTACAACCGTGATGCAGATACCCGCCGCCAACTCACCGGGTTCATGACTGCTTCGAGTGAGCCGGGTTCGTACGGAACGCTGCGGGTGTACTCACTTTCGGAACCATTGCCCAGTGGCCCCTATCTCGTCTCAAGCGATGCCAATCAGCAATTCTCCAGTTATCTCACGCCACTCGAACTGGCCGGGACCAAGGTGCTGTTTGGCGATCTGCAGCTGATCCCGGTTGGGCAGTCGATGCTGTGGGTTCGGCCGTGGTTCCTTCTCACCACGGGCAACACCACCGTGCCCAAGCTTGACTCGATGACCGTCACGGTCGGCAAGGTCACATTCCGTGGAGCGACCCTTGAGGAGGCACTGGCCAAAGCCCTTGGCACCGACGCCGCGGGCGTGACGCCAACAACCGTGGCGCCATCGACGGCTAGTGGCGGTACGGCCAGCGTTGAAGACCTGATCGCCGAGGCCGCGCGCCTTCGGTCGGAGGCCGATGCTGCGTTGAAGAAGACCCCGCCCTCATTCGACGAGTACCGTCAAAAGATCGATCAGGCCTACGAGAAGGCCGCGCAAGCCGCCCGTCTCGCCACGGGCAAGCCCGTGACCGTGACCACGACTGCTGCGTCCACCACCGTTCCCTCCAGCACGTCTATCAGCCCGTCCACGACCGCCAACGCGTAAACCGGGTTGGCGTTTCCCGCCCGGCCCGCTATGGTGTGATCTCCGCCGCGGGGTGGAGCAGTCTGGTAGCTCGTCGGGCTCATAACCCGAAGGTCACAGGTTCAAATCCTGTCCCCGCCACCAAAGAAAGCCCTGGTCAGAACGTGTTTCTGACCAGGGCTTCGTTGTTTCTACGAACCGCGTCTACCGGTGTCGTCTACCGACCCGATCGCCGGATGGCCGTCTGACAAGGGTTTTCGTGTTGGTGAGCCGGTAGATGTCTACCGGCGCTTGCGTCGTCGGGTGCCGGGCTTGTCGGATAGAGCATGTTGGCGAAGTCGGCAGCGGCTTGGCTCGACATGCCCGGGATGAGGTGCTGGTAGGTCGCCATCGTGAAACCGGGATTCGAGTGACCAAGCCGCTCGGACACGACTTTGATCGGTGTCCCAGCGGCGACGAGCAGGCTCGCGTGCGTATGGCGAAGGTCGTGAAATCTGATCCTCGGTACGCCGGCGCGAACGATGTTGCGGTCGAATAGTTGGGTGACGGATTCGGGATGGATGGCGTCGCCGTCGGTGTTCGTGAAGATCGGATCGTTGAGCCCGGTGGGGTTCCCATCGCGTTCTTGCCGACGCTTCCATCGTGCAAGAACCTTTTCGGTTGTGGCGTCAAGATCCACACATCGCCGCGATGTCTTGGTCTTGCACGGCACTTCCATCGATCGTCCACCGACGGCTTGGCGGGATCGGGCGATCGAGAGGCGGTGAGTCGCTCGCTGCCAGTCGCCCCAGCGGAGGCCGGCCAGTTCGCCGCGTCGCATCCCGGTCGTCGCTGCGAGATAGATCGCGGGTTGCAACCGCAGGTGTGTGGTGGCGTCCAGGTAGGCCCGGAGTTGTTCAACGGTCCAGGTTTCCGGTCCTTTGCGCGCTTGGGCTTGCGGGCGTGGTGGTCGGGCTTCAAGCGCGATGTTCGCGGGCACGTAGTGGCGGCGTTTCGCATCACCAAGGCAGGATCGCAGAACGACGTGGACGTCGTAGACGGTCTTCGGGGCAAGTGGTTCACCGTGTCGGTTGCCGCTCGTAAGGAGGTCGAGGTAAAGCCGGTCGAGGTGTTCGGCACGTAGCCGCCGGATCGGCACGTCGCCGAGGGTCGGGATGATGTAGTTGTCGACGATCCAGCTGTACCGTCGGAACGTTGTCGGTCTGAGTTGCGCTTTGCGGAACGGGAGCCATTGCTCGGTGAGGTACCGGCCGAGCGTGATCGGTGTGGCCTCTTCGGTGATCTCAACGGTGTGTTGTTCGTCGAGTGTCGCGGCGATGGCTTCGGCATCAGCGCGGCAGCGTCCGGCTGGGTGCCAGCGTCGCCGTTCTCTGCCGGTGAGTGGATCGGTCCCGTCGTACGCAACGACGTAGAAGCGGTTGTTTCGTTCGATGATGTAAGCCATAGCCGTCCTCATCGGCTGTGACCTGTTCGGAGCTAACCCGAAGATCACCGAGCGGTGGGGCACTCACCGAGGTACGGCCATCGTCGTGCGCACTCATAGGGTTTGGGAATGGGCGATCCAGCCGACATCACCGAAGACGAACTCGCACAGATCCGAGCCCGTGCAGAATCGGCAACGGCCGGACCCTGGACGCCGTTTGTCGAGGGTCGCGACCATCTCGCTGGCGACGACTTCATTCGGACAGGCGGCATCGACGACGACTCGCCCGACATGTACGTCAGCGAGTACCTCGGGGCGATAAGCATCAAGGTTCCCGCCGCGGATCTCGACTTCATCGCCCATGCCCGTCAGGACATTCCGCGACTCGTCGCTGCGCTGGAGCAGCGCGAAATGAAGTTGATCGGGTACTGGAGGAACGACCAGCACCCAGAGTACCCGGATCCGAACGACTTCGTGTCCGACGCGGTGCTTGACGAGGAGCGCGATCTGTTCGTGCACGCGTTGGAGAATGGAGCGACGGTCCGGTTCCTCATGGGCTATTCGACGTGCCGGATCTGCGGTGAGCAGAACGGCAATGGTGAGCTGACCGATGGCGAACATCAATGGCCAGAAGGCCTCGTGCACTACGTCACCGACCATAACGTGAGCCTCCCCCAGGAGGTCATCGATAGCGTGTGCCGTCGGTATGAGCAGTTGGAAATCGCTCGCACGAGTCTCGCGTGGTGGCTCGCCAGCACCGCGGAATCGTCGCTGGCGCACCCGGCGTGGCGATGGTTGCGCGAGTACGACGACCCCGATCACCTTGAACACCCTAGGGGTTTCGATCGTGATGCTGAGACCGATCGGGCTCATCGGCTCGTGAACAGGTTGAGCGCCGACTTCGGTTGGCGCTTGTCCACCGACGCGGGAACGTCCTCGGTCCAGGACGCGTCGTTCTTGGGTGACATCGAGATCCCGGCCCCAGCGACGCGATCGGGTGAACGCATCGTGATTCGTCTCAGCAACTTCGGCCAACTGGCCGTCGTGGCTCTCGAAGGATTCGGCGTCCACGACACCAGCGAGTTCTCGGTGCTCATCGATGACACCGATCGCCGCACGATCGAACGGGCCCTCGGAGACGAGGGTTACCGGCTGGTTCCCGAATCGATTCTGTGGCGCGACTACGACGGAACATCGGACGCTCTTCGAGCGGCGTACCCACAGACCAGACCCACCTGGTGGATCCGCTACTTCGACTACCTCTGAGAATCCGAGCGGTCGCTCGTTTGCCCTTCAGTAGTCGAATTCCGGGTCCCACGGTTCGGCACCGCGCATCGTCTCAGTCGTCTCGTTCGCGTCGAACGCCTCGGGGTTGTACGACCCGCCAAGCCATTCGAGTCGCTCAGCGTATTCAGGATGCTTCGGGTTGGCGAGGATGTCGAGCAGCTCGCTGTAACCCCATGGTCCACCGCAATCGTCCGGCGGACATGCCCGCTTGCCGGAAAGACATTGCGGATAATCGATGTCGGCGTGGGCTGGTTCGACCGCTTCGACGATGATGTCGTGGGACCAGCCGTCACCGACGTCGTAGTCGAACCGCATCTTCGCTCCAACGTGCGGGAGGACCTTGTTGAGCCGGGCCTTGCGTTCGTCGACGGTTGGGCGTCGGAAGCTGCTGTCTTCATCGGGAAGCTCATAGGTGATGCCGTCTGCTTCGTAGGCGTGGAGGTGACCACCGAGCCAGCCGATCGCAGCTTCAAGCACGGCGGACAGTTCGTACAGCGTGAGTGTCGAGTCGACTTCGACGCGCCGCCAGATCGGTGGACGGATCGATCGCAGTGTGATCTTCAGTCGGTGCACGGTTGCGGCCATGGCGAACCTCACGATAGCGGCCGGTTGACCGGCGAAGTTCGGTGTCGGCTGACTCCGGACGGCTAACCGATCCGAATCCGTCGGCCCCTTCGGGGTGAGATGGGCAACAATCGTCGACATGAGTGTGCCGACGATCGATGAGGTGCCCGGCCCGCCGGCGCGCGACTCGCGTTTGCTTGTGGCCGGCGACACGCATGGCAACGGTTGGTGGTTACGCACCCTCGCCGATCTCGCGGTGAAGCTCGGTTGCGGCGGTGTGGTGCAGCTCGGCGATTTCGGGTTCTGGCCCGACCAACGAATCTTGCGGGCCACCGGCTACGCGACGGTCGACAACCGCTGGCTGGACGAACTCGCCGACATCTACCGCGCGGCCGGGTTGTGGTTGCGGGTGATCGACGGGAACCACGACGCGCATCCGCTGATCCGCAACGCGTACGCCGCGAACGACAATGGTGTTCGCCCGTTGCGTGATGATGTACTCGATTGGGCCGACCGTGGCGCCGTGTGGTCGTGGCACGGAGTCCGGTTCGGCGCGCTCGGTGGCGCCGTGTCGATCGCCCGCGCCGCACGAGTTGAGAACGAGTCATGGTGGCCGACCGAAACGATCTCCGACGACGATGTTGAGACGTTGATTGAACGCGCCCCAGACGGTCTCGACGTGCTCCTCGCTCACGACGCACCGATCCTCCCGCCGGGCATCAGGACGCTTGCCGACCCGATACTTCGCGCCGCTTGCAACGACTCCAACCAGCAAGTCGCCCGCGCCGTGCGCGCCACACGACCAAAGGTTTTGTTGCATGGTCACTATCACCGTCGCTATCGGGCGAGTTACCTCGAAACCGAAATCGAGGGAATCGCGTCCGACATCGAAGCGCCCAACGGGGCGTTCGCGGTCCTCGATCTGGCGACACTGCTTGTCAGTTGATCGTGGCTATCCAAGGTTCCGAAGTCGGTTCCACAACGATAGTATTGGGGTGTGCTTCCGCCGTTCGATCCGATCACTGGCCGGCTCCCGCCGGGCGAACACGAGGCGACCTGGGACGAAGTGGTGGAACGTTTTGGTTGGAACGACCGCCGGCGACGCCTGATCGATGGACTGGCGGATGCACTTGCGATCCTTTCGGAGGCTGGGTGCGGTCGGTTGTGGTTGAACGGGAGCTTCGTCACCACCAAGGACGAGCCGGGCGATTTCGACGCCTGCTGGGATCGGACCGGCGTGGATCCCGACGCGCTCGACCCGGTGCTGCTCGACCTGTCCGGCGGCCGTGAAGCGCAGAAGGAGCGGTTCGGTGGCGAACTGTTCCCAAACGTCACCGAGGCCGGTTCCGGGCTTGTGTTCTCGGACTTCTTCCAGAACGACCGCGTCACCGGACGCAAAGGCATCGTCGTCATTGATCTCACTCAAGGAGGCTGGACATGATCACCAATGAGGTGCAGTACCGCGCGACAAAGGCGCATCTCGAACGATTCGAGCAAGCGGCAGTGAATCTTGCCGCGAGGCCGGGCAAGCGCGGCAAGCTCGACCAGCTCGAGTTGGATGCAGTGAACGCGCAGGCCGGCGATCTTCGTGCGGAACTCGTTGAGTATGAGCAGCTGCGCAGCGGGAAACAGTCAACGTTCACCGCGGGATCGCTCGCCGAACTCGCGACGGTGCTCGTTAAGGCCCGGATCGCTCGCGGATGGACACAACGTCAGTTGGCCGAATCGCTCGGGATGGCCGAACAACAGATCCAACGCTACGAGGCGAACGATTACCGATCCACAAGCCTCGCGCGCCTGTGCGATATCGCCGAGGCGCTCGGTGTGCGTGTCGAACCTCGCGGCGAGCTCAACCCGTCAGCGGCATAGCCAGCGGTGGGAATGATGGATGCCATCGCCGCTCGCGTTGCTGGTGGCGAGACCGTCGAGTTCCGACCGACAGGCAACTCGATGGTGCCGCTTATCCAGAGCCGCCAGACCGTTCGCGTCGAGCCGGTCGATGCTTCACAGGTTGAGGTCGGTGACATCGTGCTCGCGCGCGTCGCCGGCGCTACGTACTTGCATCTTGTCTCGGCGGTCGATCACGACCGAGCCCGCGTTCAGATCAGCAACAACCGAGGCCGTGTAAACGGCTGGACCGGACACGCCCGCGTTTTCGGCATCTGCACCGTCGTCAACAACGTCGCGAGGCCCCGCGTTCAGGGCAAGACGCTTGTTCCCGAACCCGAGGTCAACGGCTGACGGCTGTCACTCACCGTGAATCCGGCGGACTCCTTATCCGGGGATGAATCGCACCCACCGCTTCGGGTTGGCCGCGGTCGGATCCATGTACCAACCATGTAACAGCATCACGGTAAACAGCGGGGAGTAGAGGGGAACAACGGGCAGTTGAACATGGCCGCTGACCAGCTAAAATGCCCATCTACCAGGAGTTTCTCCGAGCAGCGGATTCGACCTCATAACCCGAAGGTCACAGGTTCAAATCCTGTCCCCGCCACCAAAGAAAAGTACAGAGGCCCAGGTCAGCGACCTGGGCCTCTGTCGTTGCGACGGGCGTTCCTCCGGTTTACGCGGTGTTCCTCCGTTGGTTCCTCCGGGGTTCCCCCGAGCCGGCTTCGAGCGGGGGAACGGGGCGGGTGAGCCGCTCGGTAGCCCGGGCGGCGTCGGCTAGCATGCCGGGCAGGATGTGCTGGTAGGTCTGCATCGTGAACGCGATGTTGGCGTGGCCAAGTCGTTCGCTGACCACTTTCACTGGGATGCCGTCCTTGATGAGCAGGCTGCCATGGGTGTGTCGAAGATCGTGAAATCGGATCGGCGGAATGCCGGCATTGTGCACAATCCGTACGAAGGATTCGTAGACGGCGTGAGGGTGGACCGTTTGGCCGCCGCCGTCGGTGAACACCCACTTCTCATCACTGGCGATACCGACCGCGGCGAACTCCGCTGGCTGGAACGCGCGCCAACCGGCAAGGACCGCCAAGGTCGTGTCGTCGAGCGAGATGGCTCGGCGGGCGGTCTTCGTTTTGCCCCTGGTTTCGTGGATCTCGTAGCCCACAGCGACGAGACCTCGGTTGAGGTGAAGTCGCTTCTTGGAGAAGTCGATGTCGGGCCACTTCAGACCGAGCACTTCGCTGCGTCGCATTCCGGTCATCGCCGTGAGCCAGTAGAGCGGGAACAGCCGGTGGCCAGCAGCGGTGCGCATGAGCAGGCGTAATTCGTTCTGGGTGAGTGAGGTGCCTTCGGTGCGTTGGAGCGAACGCGGTTTCGGCACCCTTGCGATGGTGGCGACGTTGCGGGTCACCAGCCCGCGCCGCAGGGCGTCGGTGAGCGCGCCGTTGATGACGAGGTGGATTTCGTACACGGTCTTGGGTGCCAGCCCGCGGCCGGTGGCGGGGTGGAGCAGTGTGTCGTAGAGCGCTTCGATCTGCTGGTAGCGGAGCCGCCGATTGGCGACCTTGCCGAGCGTCGGCAGGACGTGGAGTTGCACGTTGCGTTCGTACCCGCGGTAAGTGCTGGTGGCGAGGTGCAACTTCTTCGACGGTAACCATTGGCTGGTGAGGTAGGCACCGAATGTCAACGACCGGACCGCGCCAACCTTGTCGGTCTCGGCAGCGGCGAGTTTGGCGGCGAGACGTTCAGCCTCAGCTCGGTCGTCGCCTGCTGGATGCCAGGTTCGGCGCTCCCTGCCCGTGACCGGGTCGCGGCCCTCGTAGATCACCGCGTAGTAACGGTTTCCTCGCTGTCGAACGTAACCCTTCATAATGTCCTCCTTCAACCCGCGGTCTCGACGATCGGGACCCGGAGGAACAATCGGTAGACGACACAAGCCGCCGCGTGCGACATGATCGATCGACGATAAATACCCAGCTCACAGGCCCTGCGCCCAGATCTCCGATGTCGGGGGAAGACCGATCTGGAATCAGAACATCGGACCAGAGCAGCGCGTTCGTATGACGGTGCGCACAGTCACATCGGTTGCTGGTTCATTTGTGGTCGGCACTGATGGCTTGGAGGAATCGTTCAATGGTGCCGAGTTCGGCCTCTGCAGCGGTCCGGCGGTCCGCATCGCGACGGAATACGTCGGCGGTCTTGGTGAGGACGAGTTTGTGCGGGCTGCCTTCTCGCCGGGTCTGGTGGGTGACGGGGAGTTCGGCTTCGTCGATGCGTCGGTGGATGTGCTCGCGTCTCGGTTTAGCCATCGGCCACACGTGCTGCGTGCGGACAGAGTCGGTGAGGAAGGTGGCCAGCTCGCCGCAGTCCTGGCAGCACCCGGCCTGGTTGAATCCAGTGATCGTCCAGTCACCATCCTGGCGTTCCGGACGGGCCAGTTCGACGCGCAACGTATCCGCGGCGTGTCGAGCGATCGGCTCGAGATCGATACGGGACAGTTCGATCGGAGTGAGTCTCGTCGCCGCTGATGTGGTGGCGAGCAGCAGCGGCGTCAGATCGGCGGTTGACGTACAGACCGTTTCGTAGATCTCGTGTCGAACGCCAGCCGCTGCGGTCATTGATGCCGCGTGGAGTACGGCGAGTACTGGTGGGCCGAGCGAGACGAGCGCCGCTCGCCGTGCCGACGGTTTCGTGATGTCGTGCGACGCCTGGATCGTGCGCCGGAGCCAGCCCCACGTCGCTGTCGTCAACGTGAGCACTACGGCGGTGCACCTCAGTGGGTGCGTCACCTCCGAGCAGACGAGCGCACAACGCGTCGATGTTTGTAGCCCAGGCGATGCGTGTCGGCAGGTCCTG
Source organism: Actinomycetes bacterium (assembly GCA_031410595.1). Lineage (GTDB taxonomy): Bacteria > Actinomycetota > Acidimicrobiia > Acidimicrobiales > Ilumatobacteraceae > JANMCE01. The sequence goes on from JANNZM010000057.1 coordinate 107,261, forward strand.
TCGATGGCCGAAGCCGCGTTCGCGCATCCAGGTGGCGAGGCGTTCGTCGAACCACGACTGTCCATAGCGTTCGACGACGGTCAGCAGACTCGGCGCGTCGTCCGGCATGAACGCTTCCAGCGCGAATGGGGCAAGCAGGTTCGCGGCAAGTTCGCCATCGCCCACATCGGCAGCGAGCACCAGCGTCCTTGGGAGGAGCGTTCGCTGATCGTCGCCGCGGACCCCCACGGACCAGAATCGGAGGAGCACTCGGACCATGTCAGCGCGGCGTTCCTGCTCGCCCGAATCGTCGCTGGATATCGTGAGGAGTTCGTCCACCGCTCCGGCGGGGTCGCCTCTGGCCTTGAGAGCGAAGGCCCGGGAACGGGGCCAGACCACTACGCCGGCGCGCCGGTACCAGCGGTCCATCGTGTTGCCGTAGTTCCCCATGTTGCCGGTGTATTCGGTGTCGTACGGTTTCAACTCGACGCTCGGTGTGGCCACCGCGAGTTCTGTCTCGTCGACGTGGTGGCTGCCGACCGGTCGGCCCTCTGCTGGTCGGATCTCGATGTCGGAGTCGATCAAACTGCCGAGCGCCTCGACGTCATCCGGATCCGGCCCGTCGTCATTCCAACTGGACCAGCCACCGCGCCCACGCCGATACTCAACGTAGTCGACATCCCAGGTCTCGCGGATCTCGGCGAGCGCCAACGCGACCTCACACCCCGCCGTGTCGGCTGCGTCACGCAACACCGCAGCACGGGTCGCGTCCTGGCCTTTGAGTTGATTCCAGCGGAGGCTGTGTTCGCTGTATTGGTGATCGAGCAGGAAAACCAGGCGATCGGGTGGCACGCCCGCTTTCTGGTCATTTTGCCAGCGCGGGCTGACCGGGGTCGCGAAGTGCTGCCGCATCAGGTCGGTGGCCGCAGCCGATCGAGTCGGGGTAAGGGTTGTCGCTGTCGCGTCGCCCGAGATCCGCAGGTTGTAGGTGAGCGCAATCCGATAGCCGGTCTCGACGGGGAGTACCTCGTGGCGGGTGTCTGCGTAGAACGCTACGAACGTCAGCGTCGTGGTCGAGCCCTTGTAGACCGCTGTCTGGCCGCGATGTGACACGACAAGGTCGCCACCGGTGCTCCGCGACGGGAGCAGCACGACGAGCGACCCGATCATCCTGTCGTTCTTCTCCGAATCCTGATGCGGGGCGAAGAACTGACCCGGCTCGTACACGAGTACGGAATGCAGATCAGCATCCAACGAGGTCGCCGCGCCGAGTCCGAGGTCGTTGCGGATCAGTTCCAGCATCGGCCGCATCGTGTTCGCCCAACGCCGAGCATCGATACTGACCCGAGAACGCGGCACCTCCCACGTGTCTCGTACTCGGCGGTCGAGCAATGTCTCGGTGCCCTTGCCGTAGAGAGCAGGTCTGGCGACGAGTCGCAATTGTTTGGCCTGCGCTGCGGTCACCGGCAGCCGAAGAGCGCCAACGTCACGGACCTCAATAGCCAGGTCACCTGGGGGTGCTGTACGACGCGTACTGAACGACCCGCCACCCCTTACATCGCGTAGCAAGTCCGCCAGCTCTTGGCGTGGGATACCTGTCACGACGACGACCGTAGCCGTCCGGCAACATTCCTCCCGGCAGCGATTTCTCGTCGTTGATGCCGAACCATGAGGACGAAGCCCGACACCGGCATTCATAGTCGAAATCGGCGGTATTGTGCCCTGGCGATCGGCAACGATGACAAGTCGAGTCTGCCGGGAGGTGTATCACATGGAGATCCAATTCGACCGCGCCGTCGTTGTGGTGCCCTTGGGAGTGCTGTCCATGCATCGCGACGATCGGTATGTCTCGACCGACACCATCGCCAACGTCTTGCGCACCTACCGCAAGCATCTCGATCTGTCCCCCGAAGAGAGCGCGATCGTTGAGCGACTCAGCAAGGACCTGTTCGACGCGATGGCGTGCCACGCCAGAACCCTGCTCGAACACGTTTCCTGGGTGGTGGGCTAAGGCGTTTCCGTTGTGTCATATATACATCACCATTCACATAAAGATCACTGCCGCAGTGATGTATTCACAAATCGTGATGTATCGAGGTAATGTTCTTACCGTGGACCCCCACTCCCGTGCCGTAAGCGCCCTCACGGGTGTGTTGCCTGCGACAGTGACTGTCGCTCGTCGCACCGACGGCGCCATCGACCTGAATGGTACGAGGTGCGTGTTGGAATGGATGGGGGACGGGCGCTTGAGCGAGGCACGTGGGCTTTTGACTCGGCCGTCGCTGCCCGATGTCGTCGCTGCCCGGCGGATGTCCCCTGGTGCTCGGGCGGAGTTGTCTGACGCTGGCGTCGGGTGGGTGGATGAGTCCGGCACGGCGGAAATCGTCTTTGGAACGATCGTCGTCTCCCGGTCAAGAGCATCCGATCCGGCTAGGCCCATCCCGACCCGCTGGACACCTTCAGCACTCGCTACCGCCGAAGCACTGCTGTGCGGTATCCAACCCACAACATCTGCGGTTGTGGACGCGACCGGGTTGTCGTTCGGTGCGTGTGTCAAGGCGCTGCGACTTCTGACGGACCTCGGACTGTTGGCTGCCGAGGCCGCCCGGGGGCGCCGATCCGGCCGACGGCTCGAAGATCCGGATCGGCTTCTGAGCGAGTACAGCGACGCCGCTCGTCGGCTCGCTCCGCCGCTGCGCGTTCAGGTGGCCGTGACGTGGCGCGACGTGATTGACGGGACAGCCGAATTCGCCGCCCGACTCGCGCAGGAAGGTATCGCGTACGCCGTGACGGGAGTCGTGGCCTCAGCACTGCTCGCGCCAGTCCTGACAAACGTGTCGACATCCGAGGTGTACGTCGCAGGAACGACGATCGTCGATCTCGAATCGATCGCACGAACAGCCGGCCTGCGACCCATCGATGGCGGCCGGCTGACGTTGAGGCCATTCCCGAGCGTGACCACCGATCGACTCGCCGCCACTACCGAGGACATGCGGGTCGCTCCGTGGCCCCGCGTCTATAGCGACCTTCTCGGCGCTGGCGTCCGCGGTGAAGACGCTGCCGAACACTTGAAGGAGATCATCCGTGGCCGATGAACCCGACCGCTCACGTGCTGCACGCCAAGCTGCCGAACGAGCATTGATCCGCGTCGTGCATCACTACGGCACACGCCCCGAGTTCGTCGTACTCGGTGGACTCGTCCCAGAACTGCTCTGCTCCGCCTCGGCGTACGCCCACGCCGGAACCACCGATGTCGACGTGCAGGTCAACCTCGAAATTGCCGCCGGGTCGGTCAACGCAGCCCGGCTCGAGGTCGCCTTGCGGAACGCAGAGTTCGAACCGGACCACGAACGAATCTGGAGGTGGCGCGCAGACGGAACCGAAGCCGTCGCCGAGATCAAGTTCGAACTTCTCGCCGACCTGGACGAGGAACGCGCCGGCGTCACTGTCGTGTTCGACGGATGCGACGCGCTCGGTGCAGCGAACCTTCGAGGCACCGGGTTCGCCGTTCGTGACGTCGAGGTCCACCGCCTTCGGGCACGAGTCGGTGGCGTGATCCAGGAGGCCGATATCAACGTCACGGGGTTGGCCGGCTTCCTGCTCGCCAAGGCAGCAGCGTCGCACTCGCGCGACGCAAGCCGAAAGACTGGTATGACATCGCCTACGTGCTGTTACACAACAACGCCGGCGGCCCGCGACAGGCGGCCGAACGTGTCAGGAGCCGCTTCGACGCCGACCTCGCCGGGATCCGAACGTCGCTCGACGACCTCCGTGACAACTTCGCCGATCCGTTGGCGCAGGGCGCTCAGGCGTACGCCGACAGCTTCCATTTCGATCATCCCGAGCAAGGTCACCACGCACTCGCGGTCGAGGCCGTCGCTGCTGTCAATGACTTCCACGACGCGGTCATAGCCGAGGACTGAGTGAATCCGCAGAACCCGCAGACGTATTCGGGGCCGTGTCATCAATTTGTCATCGCGACTCCCGCAAACGGGAGCAGATGAGCGCTTACGGGCGCAGACTACAAGACGCCGAAAATTACGCTGACCTGGACAAATACCAACCAGAGCGCACGAGAACCAACGAGCCGCTTCTCATAACCCGAAGGTCACAGGTTCAAATCCTGTCCCCGCCACCAAGACGAATGCCCTGATCACGATGCAAATCGGGTCAGGGCATTTGACGTTTTGGATGTCGCCAGCTTCTACCGGCTTTCTTCCGAAGCGGTAGACGGCGACGACGTTGACGTGGCCCGATTGGTGCCCTGAACAGGCCTTTTAGCCGTTCGACGCGCTATTTGTTGTCTACCGGGCGATGAGATCGGCGAATTGTCGGGCTGCGGTGGCGCCCATGCCGGGGAGCAGGTGTTGGTAGGTGTGGATCGTGAACGACGGGTGGGCGTGGCCGAGCCGTTCGGAAACAACCTTGATTTGGCACACCGTTGGCGACGAGGAGGCTGGCGTGTGTGTGCCTGAGGTCGTGAAATCTGATCGGCGGGAGTCCAGAGCGGCGCATGATCCGAGCGAAGAGTTGGCTGACGGTTTCAGGGTGGAGTGCTCCTCCGGCCGGGTTGGTGAAGATTGGGGCGCGTGTTCCGGTCGGGTTGCCCTCGCGTTGTTGGTTGCGCTTCCACTCGTTGAGAAGTTGCTCGGTCCCGGGGTCGAGGTCGATGGATCGTCGGCTGGTGCGCGTCTTGGTTGCGAACTCGGTGGCGCGTCCGTGGAGGGCTTGGCGGCTGCGGTTGATAGAGAGTCGATGGTTGGTCGAGTTCCAGTCTCCCCAGTGCAGCCCGGCGAGTTCGCCCCGGCGCATCCCGGTGGTCGCTGCGAGGTGCAGCGCCGGGTACAGCCGGTGCGGCGAAGCGCAGCCGAGGAAGGTGCGCAGCTCGTCGGCCGTCCAGGTCTCTGGCCCGCAGTGGGATTGTCGCTGTCGTGAGGGGCGTTTCGCCTCGGTTGCAACATTGTGGTGTACGAGGCCATTGCGGTGGTCGTCGCGAAGTGCGCTGGCGACGATCAGGTGTACTTCGTGGACCGTCTTTGATGCGAGTGCCAATCCGTCACGCCCTCCACCTGCTGAGAGGTTGGCGTAGAGCCCGTCGAGGTGTTCGGTACGGATGGAGCGCAGCCGATAGTTGCCAACGGTCGGGGTGATGTAGTGATCGATGATCCATCGGTAGCGGGCGGCGGTAGTTGGTCGTACGCGATGTTGCCGTTCGTTCAGCCAGTTGTCCGTCAAGAACTCGACGAGTGTCATCCCATCGACCGCGGCGAGCGTAGATCCTGATGTAGCGTTGGTGAGGCTGTTAGCGATTGCTTCGGCGTCGGCGCGTGATCGGCCGGCGGCGTGCCATCGGCGTCGTTCCCTGCCAGTCGCTGGGTCGATGCCGTCGTAGGCGACGACGTAGAAGCGGTTGTTGCGTGTGGTGATATAAGCCATGTCCCATCGTCGGGGCGACGCGACTTCGGAACCAACCCGAAGAGCACGTTGGCTCCGAACAAGCGGGTACGACCTAAGGCGGTGACAGTCCTCGACGAGAAGGCTGACGAACTCTGCACTCTGCAACTACTCTGCGCGCTGCCCGTGCAGAGTAGGAGCGGCTTTCTCTACTCGGCACTACTCGGCACGGGTTTCGTGCCGAGTAGGTATGGCTGGCTCGGACGAGAGAACCCTTGCGAACTCGGCACGTTCATCAGGGCCAGTCGAGCTGAGCACAATGCGTGCGGGTCGTCCGCGTCACATGCGATGGCGGTCTACGGTGTAGTAATGCTGCCGTGGTCGGATGCCGAACTCGATGAGTTGATCGAGGACGTACTCGTCGATGCGTATGGTGTCAGTGAGCAACTCGGATCGTTCGACTGCGTGTTCGCCGAGGCTGGCCTTCCGGTCGCGGCGGAAGCTCTCGGCACGACATGCACCCTGCACGCAGTCGAGTTCGATGGCGATGAGCGGCGTGGGCTTGTCGCTGTGACCGAGTTAGAGGGGCACCGGCACCGGCTGAGCCTTGTGGATATCACGATCACGGACAACTCGCACGAGGCGGCCCCGTTGCTGGCGGCGTTCCGGAAGTGGTGGGTGCCGCCGAGGTGAAGCGGAACCTGGTCCGCCTAAGGTCTGACCCAACCGTGTCCACCACACAGCACCGTTTGTTGGCCCTTCCTGAGACAGACCTCACGCGAATCCGGCGCCGGTCTGTTCGCTCAACGGACGGTTGCCAGAGCGCGACGTCGGCCAGATTCATTACGAGTTCGATGTCGACGATCGAGCGGACAATTTTGGGGTTGGCCCGCACGATTGCCGACCGACGCTTCTATGGAGCGGGTGCAGCGCTAGGCCGCTCGGACTTTCGGTTGAATTGTGCGGCCCACGTTCTTCAATCAGATAACATGCGGCGCATGGAGTTGAATGAGTTGCTTGCCGATGTTCGAAGACGGGCCGGGTTGTCGCTGCGCGCGCTGGCGGCTGCTGCGGGTACTTCGGCACCGACCTTGCATGCCTACGAGCACGGGACGAAGGAGCCGTCGTTGTCGGTTGCCCGGCGGATCGTCCGTGCGGCCGGGTTCGATCTCGACGTACGTCTCGCCGCGACCGGTAGGGGGCGCGGGCCGACGTCGGATGAGGCGTTCAAGCTTGAGCTTGATCGGTTGATCGCCGAGCACCTGATCGACAACCCACGAGCGGTCTTGGCGGTTGCTCGTCGCAACCTGGATCGAGCGCGAGTGGAGCGCCCCGTTCACGAGCAAGGTTGGATCTCGGAGTGGGAGACGATCCTCGGGCAGCCCCTGATCGCCATTGTTGGCTTGCTGCTCGCCGAAGACGCCGAGTCGCTGCACCTCAAGCAGACCAGCCCGTTCGCTGGTGTGCTCAGCCAAGCTGAACGGGTGCAGGCGATGGAACGAGTGCGGGCGCGCCGATCGAGAGTTGCTCGTGCGTCGTAGCGAACTCGAACTCTCGATCAATTGGGTGCGCCGGCTCTTGCCGAACGACGATCAGATCGTTGTCGTTGGCAGTCAGAGCATTCTTGGGGCGTTCAACGAGGTGCTACTCCCGGACGACGCGCGGTTGTCGATGGAAGTGGACGTGCTCCCATTGCACGACCCGGACGAACGCAAAGCCGACCTCATCGAGGTCATGCTCGGACGAGACTCGACCTTTCATGAACGGTTCGGGATTTACGTCGATGGGGTCAGCCCTGCGACGTCGAAGTTCGCTCCTGGTTGGCTGGCGCGCACGATCCCGTTCGTCGCGACGGACCCGTCGGGGGTCGTGCCGGACACGATCGCATGGTGTGCGCATCCTGCCGACCTTGTGGCCAACAAGCTGACGGTCGGACGCGAGAAAGACATGGCGTTCTGCCGCGCCGTGCTGCGACAACGGCTGGTCAACCCGGTCGACGTTGCAGAACTGATCGAGCAAATCGAAGGCATCGCACCGGCGCCGCGTCAGATGGCGCGTCAGGTGACAGCGGCTCATGCCATGCCGATAGGCACCACTTTCGCCAAAGTCAATCGGCGTGCCAGCGTCGGCCTGTCGCCGCCGACGCTCGAAGACCTGCCAACGATCTACGACACAGATCACCAATAGCGGTCGGCGATTGCGGACCAGGAGAGCCGAAAACCGACGAGATGTCAACGAAATGTCAACGACACTGCCGCCAACGGGCGTCTACGTGGGTCTACAGAAGTCTTGACCGAAGCGGTGGAAAGGGCTATGACCAGCCACAACAGCCTCATAGCCCGAAGGTCACAGGTTCAAATCCTGTCCCCGCCACTGAAAAGCCTGGCCAGAAGCACTTTCTGGCCAGGCTTCTACCGTTTTCGGGTTTCTTCTACCGGGTCCTCTACCGTCTCCGGCCGGTAGAAATCGGCGCTTCTTGCTTCGCGCCGGTTGGTGCCATTATTCGTTCGTAGGTGCGTGCGGCGTCGGCTTGCATTCCGGGCATGATGTGCTGGTAGGTGTCCATCGTGAATGACGCTTTCGCGTGCCCGAGTCGTTCGCTCACGACCTTGAGCGGTATGCCGTGTTTGAGCAGACTGGCATGCGTGTGGCGGAGATCATGCAACCTTGTGGGTGGCAGGCTGGCGCGGTTAACGATCCGCTCGAACGCTTGATAGAACGCGTGCGGGTGAGTTGGAGTGCCGTCGTCGGCTGGGAACATCCACTCGCTCGGCTCGGCAGCGAAACACACGGCTTGCTGCCAGGTTCGCCAGGCGGCGAGCATGGCCAGGGTGGTTGAGTCGAGTTCGATGAGTCGGCGTGAGTTGCGGGTTTTGCAGCGCGTGAATTGCCGTTCGTAGTCGACTGAGACCAGTCCTCGGTCGACCGAGAGTGTGGCTCGTGCCCAGTCGATGTCGGTCCATTTGACGCCGAGTACTTCGCTTCGTCGCATTCCGGTGGCCGCGGACAGCCGGAACGCCGCATACAACCGATGAGGCGCCGCGGTACCCAGGAACGTGCGCAACTGGTTCTCGTCCCACGCCCGTGTCTCGACGGGTGGCACGTTGCGAATCGTCGGCCTCGACGCGATGGCAGCGACGTTGCGTCGTACGACTCCTTTGAGGAGGGCATCGCCGAGCGCGCTACGGATGACGACGTGGATCTCGAGCACGCTCTTTCGGGACAACTGTCGACTGCCATCAGTCGGGGCGAGTTTGGCGGCGTACAGCTGCTCGAGCTGGTCGGGGGTGAGCCGCCGGATCTTCACCCCGCCGAGCGTTGGAAGGATGTGTCGTTCGACGAGCCGCCGATAGCCGGCGAACGTCGTGGATGCGAGCTCGACCTTCTTGCCTGGAAGCCAACGCTGCGTCAGGTACGCGCCGAAGGTGAGGCTGCGGTTGCCGTCATCGCGTCCGACGGTTTCCTTGGCAAGTTTCCGGGCGAGCCGTTCAGCCGCGGCGCGGTCGGTGCCCGCGGCGTGCCAGGTCCGTTGTTCGCGTCCGGTGACCGGGTCGAGCCCGTGGTAGATGACGGCGTACCACCGGTTTCCCTTGCGTGCGATGTAACCATCCATGATCTTCTCCTTGTTCTACCGGCGCCGACGGTCGACACCCGGTAGAAGAATCGGTAGAACAGTTCGGCATAAACCGCAACCTTGACTGCCTGCCCATGAACGGAGAATCGAAACACACTGATCAGGTCACGTCCGGCGTCGCCTGATCGTTCGGGGTGACCGAGGACGTGAGGGAGCGGTCGGTAGATCGTGCTGGTCGGAGTCAGTAGTCGACAGCGGAAGTTCGTCGGCGACCGCTGCTATCTGGCTCGAAGGCGGCGGTTCGCTGCGGTCAGGTCGAACGCCGCGGGATCGAAACCGCCAGGAGCCCACTCGACCATCCGTGCGTGTTCGCGATCGCGCGGGTTCGCCAAGATCCTTACGAGGTCCTTGTAACCGGTGGTGCCGCCGCAGTCCTCGGGTGGACAAGCGCGAGCCCCGTCGACACAGATGAGGTAGCGGGTGGTTTCCTTCGGTTCGTCGATGGCTTCGACGACGACATCGTGTTGCCAGCTGTCACCGAGGTCGTAGTCCCATCTCAGAGCGGATCTGACCCGGGGGAGCACGTGGCGCACGGTGGCGGAGCGTTCGTTGATGACGTAGTCGGCGTCTTCTTCAGGGTCGCCGAAACGCACCCCGCCGACGTCGAACATGTGGAGGTGGTTTCCCTCCCAACCCATCACGCGTTCGAGGATCTGCGCGAACTTCGGTAGCGATGTCTCCGATCTCACCGCAAGCCGGCGCCACACATCGGGCTTCACGTCGCGCAACGACGCCCGCAACACGTACACCGACGGTCCGAAAAACATCGTCAGCTCACCGCACCTTCGGGACTGCTGCGCAAGATCTTGGCCATCGGTCTGTCTTTGGCGAGTTCATTTATCAGCTTGTCGGTGTAGCGGATTTCTCGCATTGTTGGTTCGGTGATGTCCTCGATCCGCACACCACAGATCATGCCCGTGATGGAGCGTCGCGCCGGGTTGGGTTGGGGAGCGTGTGCGAAGAACGTCTCGAAGTCTGTCTGTTTCTCGAGGTGCCCTTCCAGGGTCTGCTGGTCGTAGCCGGTGAGCCATCGTAGGATTTCGTCGACTTCGGCCCGGGTGCGTCCTTTTCGTTCCGCTTTCGCTACGTAGTGCGGGTACACGCTCGCGACGCTCGTCGTGAAGATTCGGTGCTTCATCTCGGCCATCGCTCTCCTTTGAATGTGTCCCGCTGCTTCTTTGAACATTTTGCCCCTTTTCGGCGAGCCGGACCGGAGACTGTCGAGCGTCGGCAGCCTCAAGGCCCGAAACCGTCGTTGCAATGATATTGTTGTACGGTGCTTCCATCGTTCGATTCAGCGAGTGGGTTCCTTCCGCCCGGTGAACATTCGGCGTCGTGGGACGAGGTGGTCGATCGATTCGGGTGGACACCATGGCGTCGCCGGTTGCTTGACGGGCTCGCCGAGTCCCTCGAAATGTCTTCGTTCTTATCGATGGTAAGATAGCCCGACGTTGCAGGTGCCTGCAGCCTCATCCGGCCTTGTCAAGCGGCTTGTCGCTCGCTTAGCGGGTCAGGCGAATCCGTGAGGTGGACCGGTAGTCGTTCAATTCGGACCTTCCCGCGCATCGTTCCCGTGAGCGCCCACGAATCGACCGGCGCGTCCACTCGTTGATCAGCGACAATCATTGACATGCCGACCGTGACGATCAACGAGGTGCCCGGCCCACCGGCGCTCGAGTCGCGTTTGCTGGTCGCGGGTGATACGCATGGGAACGGCTGGTGGCTGCGGACCCTTGCCGACCTTGCCGTGAAGCTCGGCTGTTGCGGTGTCGTACAGCTCGGTGATTTCGGGTTCTGGCCCGACCAAGGAGTCCTGCGTGCGACCGGTTACGCAACGCTGGACAATCGGTGGCTCGACGAGCTCGCCGACATCTACCGGACCGCCGGGGTGTGGTTGCGGGTGATCGACGGCAATCATGACGCGCACCCGCTCGTCCGCGAGATTCATCCGGCGAACGACAATGGTGTTCGACCGATACGCGACGGTGTGATCGATTGGGCCGACCGTGGAGCGGTCTGGTCATGGCACGGAGTCCGGTTCGGCGCACTCGGCGGCGCAGTTTCGATCGACCGTTCCGTACGGGTCGAGAACGAGTCATGGTGGTCAACCGAAACGATCACCGATGACGATGTCGACACGCTGATCGAACGCGCGCACGGAGGGCTCGATGTGCTGCTGGCCCATGACGCACCGATCCTGCCACCGGGCATCATGCCACTTGCCGACCCGATACTGCGCGCTGATTGTGCCGACTCGAACCAGCGGGTCGCCCAAGCCGTGCGTGTCACGCGACCCAAACTTCTGCTGCACGGCCACTATCACCGTCGGTATCGGGCCAGCTATCTCGAAACCGAGATCGAAGGAATCGCGTCCGACATCGAAGCCCACAATGGTGGGTTCGTTGTTCTCAACCTCGCACACCTTCGAGTCACGTGATCGTGGTTTGCGACCTTACGGACTTTTCTCAACCCCGCAAACCCAGGAACCCAAACGAGTAACACAGTGATATTGTTGGGGTGTGTCGCTCCCGCCGTTCGATCCTGAGACTGGCTACCTGCCGTCGGGAGAGCACGTCGCGTCATGGGTCGAGATCGTCGACCGCTTCGGTTGGACATCATGGCGGCGCGGACTCCTCGACGGGTTGTCCGAGGCTGCGAGCTTGCTAGCGGTGGCGGGCTGTCGGAAGATCTGGCTCAACGGCAGCTTCGTGACAGCGAAAGACACGCCGGGCGATTTCGATGCCGTTTGGGACGACAGCGGAGTCGACGAGTCTGGACTTGACCCCGTCTTCTTCGATCTCGCGCGCGGCCGTAAGGCTCAGAAGATGCGGTTCGGGGGAGAGTTGTTCCCGAACTGGGTGAACCTGTCCAGCGAATCGTTGTTCAGCGAGTTCTTTCAACACGACCGAACCGGACGACAAAAAGGCATCGTCGTCTTCAATCCTGCCGAGGTGAACACATGATCACGAACGACGTGCAGTACCGCAATACGAAGACCTGGCTGGCCCGGTTCGAGGCTGCCGCGGCCGAACTCGGCGAACGCCACCCGGCCGAGAACCGAACGCGGATGGAGCAGTTGCAGATCGACGCTGCCCTCGCCCAGGCTGAGGATCTCCGGTTGGAGATCAGCGACTACGACCAACTGCGGTCCGGTGAGCAGCGCACGTTCGAAGCAACCAATCTGCGCGGTATTGCCGACCTGCTGATCAAAGCGCGCGTTGCTCGTGGTTGGACACAACGTCGACTTGCCGACGAATTGGGGATCGCCGAACAACAAGTCCAACGGTACGAATCGACCGGCTACTCGGCGGCGAGTCTCGCCAGACTCGCCGATATCGCCGAGGCCCTCGGGGTCAGCATCACCGAGACAGCAACGCTCAACGATCCGGCCGCCGCGTAGGGCGGCAACTGTGGGGATGATGGATGCCGCAGCGGGACGGGTCGCGGCCGGTGAGACGGTCGAGTTCCGACCGACGGGAAACTCGATGGTGCCGCTCATACAGAGCCGCCAGAACGTCAGAGTCGAACCCGTCGACGCCACCAAGGTCGAGGTCGGTGACATCGTGCTCGTACGCGTGGCCGGCACCACCTATCTGCACCTGGTATCGGCAGTCGACCATGACCGAGCACGGGTCCAGATCAGCAACAACCGCGGTCGAGTGAACGGCTGGACCGGCCACGCCAGGGTGTACGGCATCTGCACTGTCGTCAACGACGTCTCGAGGCCCCGTACGCAGGGCAAGCGACCGCTGACGGGCCGCCACCCACCGTGAACCTGGAGGACTCGTAGGCGGGGTTATTCGCACTGACCGCTTCGGGTTGGTTGCGCCCGATTCCCATGTACCGAATATGTACCAGCACAACGGTAAACAGCGGGGAGTAGCGGTGAACAACGGGGAGTTGAAAACCGTTCGCCACCAGGTAAAATGGCCATCTACCAGGAGTTTCGCTGAGCAGCGGATTTCGACCTCATAACCCGAAGGTCACAGGTTCAAATCCTTTTCCCCGCCACCAAAGTAATACCAGGTCAGAGGCCCTTTCCGAAAAATCGGGAGGGCTTCAACCGTCTTTTCTACCGATTTGTCATCAATTTGTCATCGCGATTCTGGGCGGCTGCGGGCGTGCTTGTCATCAGATCCGTCTCGGACGTGGCGAATCGACTCGATATCTCGACGATTCGCTGCCGGAACACCACGTTCCGTTGATGAAGGCGCGGAGACGGGGTAGCGGTCGGGTCGAGCGGTCCGGCTCTGCGGGTTGAGTTCCCGATGGTCAATGGCTTGCCGGTCCCGCTTGTGCCGATGGCCGGGGCGGTGATCGATTCAGTTGTGCCGCCACTGGTTCGGCACGATGGTGTCATGGCTTCTCGACGAACGTGGCTGTCGATCGCGGTGGAACTGATCGAGGGCCGCGGCACGACGCTGTGGCCGCGCCCGGGTCGGATCTTTGCCGTGTCGAAGCAGCACACGTTCGAACGGTTCGCCGTCGCTATTGACGATGCGTTTGCTCGGTGGGATCGAGCGCATCTTCACGAGTTCCACTTGTTCGTCCCAGACGCAACGTTCGAAACGCGCCCAACTCGCGTTGCCGACCCCGACCCGGACTGGGACGACGAAGAAGCGGTGATGCCGATCCGTACGACGAAGTTGTCTGTGTTGAAACCCGGCCAGCAATTCCTGTATGTCTTCGACCTCGGTGACGATTGGACCCACTTGTGCACGGTTGCGGACCAGTTGATCGACCCCGCCGATGCGGTCGGTCTTGATGCTGACGCGATGCCGGGTCCATTGTCGTACTGGGGATGGGGATCGATTCCGGATCAGTACGGTCGTCGCTGGAACGGCGACTCGGGCGACGACGAACGGGTGCCACGTGATCCCAAACGCGCCGACCTCCCGCCGTTGCGACCATGGTGGGGCGCGTCCACCGGGAGTGAAGGCTGACAATGGACCCACTCGATGCCCGGACTGGCCGACTTCTTGGCTGCGTTGGATCGTCGGCTGCACGATCTCGGCCCTGAAGGCGTCAGCATTGCCCGCCGTGGCGCTGCAGGCAGGCTGTCGCCCTCGGAGCGGCCGGCGTTTCTTGCAATGTTCGACCCGGCGCCCGCAGCGCCGGCTGACGGTTTGGTCGCCGAAATCGAGGCGCTTGTCACTGGCCATGGTCACGCAGGGGACGACTTCGCGATCGCGAGCGTTTCGCCACATGGCCCGCAGCGAAGACGGTTGGCGAACGCGCAGTAGGCAGTTACTAGGAAGCACCAGCGCATCAAGCAGGTGCCTAGTAGGCTCCTAGTAATCGCCGAGTAGAAGGGCGTCCGGATGATGCTTATCCAGACCGTAGACGAGCTGAACACGATCCTCGCAAGCTTGCGAGCGGCGCGCGGCGATCATCAGTGGATCGAGGCGAAGCGATCTCGCGCGGCGCTTCCTGTCGACCTCTGGAAGTCGTTGTCAGCCCTTGCGAACGCCGGTGGTGGACTGGTGTTGCTCGGGGTCGATGAGCAGCGTGGAATCTTTGCGGTCACAGGGGTTGAAGACGCCGCGAAGGCTTCGGCGGACATGCAAGCAGTGTGCACGCGCGCCGAACCACCACTACGGCCAGCAATCTCCATCATTGACCACGACGAAGGCCAGGTCCTCGTCGCCCACATCCCCGGGGTGCCACGCCTGCAGCAGCCGTGCCATTTCCCCGAGCACGGACAGGTGCAGTTCACCTCCTTCATCCGGGTCGGGGACGGCGATGTGCAGCTCTCCGTCAGCGAGGTTGACGACATCCTTGCTGCCCGCAGCCAACGAGACGACAGCCGCCGTCCCGCTCCAGAGGGCGGGCAACTTTCCAGGCGAGCGCTCACCGATCGCTACGGGCGCCAATCCAAGAGCCGCGACGCTGCGTTGCGACGGCTCGGGATCTATGCCGATGATGGAACGCCAACTCTGGCTGGCTGGCTCCTGCTCGGTGATGAGCCGGCGACGCGAAGTCCACTGGCCCGGGTGGCGTGTATGAGTAGCCCACGTCCGGGCGATCCGACTGGTGCACGCCAGCGCGGTGTTCACATCGAGGGCACGATCGGTGAGTTGCTTGACGCAGTGATGGAGTGGTTGGAACGAGAACTCGGTGTCGTGCAGGTCAGTAGGCGGGGGGCAATCGTGGACGAACTCGATTTCCCGTCAGAGGCGCTGCGCGAAGCGCTGTCCAACGCACTGATCCACCGAAGCCTCAGCCCAACATCAGAGTCCACAACGATCGCCGTGCGGGTCACGGCCGCGACGGTGGAGATCACCAGCCCGGGAGGAGTCCACCCGGGTGTCGACCCGCACCAGTTGGGTCTTTCGCCGCTGTCGACGCCGCGGAACTATGCGCTGGTTCGCATGTGCGGTCAGATGACGAGTCCCCGCGGCATCCGACTTGTCGAGGCGCAAGCGTCCGGGATCGCCAGAGCAGACCGTGCCTGCAGGACAGCCGGGACAGCGCCACTGCTCTTCGCGGTTGGTCCAGCGCGGTTCTCTGCGATTGCCCTACGTGGCCAACTCAACGTCGACGAGGTAGCGGATCGGTGGCCAAGCCTCGGAACCGACACTGACCAGCATCGCCTCGTGGCGTTCCTAGAGCGACGCCACACCGTGCAGGAGCAGGACCTCTCAACCGTGTTCTTCAACACCCCACTCGACACAGTGCTCGCGGCGCGACTACTTACTCCTACCGTCGTCGAACACGTCGTCCCGATCCTCGACGACCTGGTCGGCACGCGTGTACTGCGGGAGGTGCCACGCTACGACCGAGTTGCTTGGGCGCTCGCCGAACGGCGCGACGAGCAGCCACCTGCAACGATCAAGAGAACTGCGACCGCAGTGCGACGTACGGACAACGTGCGGGTGCTCCTCGAAGCGCTCGCTGCCGACACTGTCGGCGAACTCCAGCCCCGAGATCTCGACCTCGGGCTCTCCGTCCGAGGAACGCGCGACGTGTTCCAACGCGCAATGAAGGCCGGCCTCATCGAATCGACAACGGACAGCCTCCACGACCCGACCCGCGCCTACCGACTCACGGACCTCGGCCGCCGCCATGCAATGCGGCACCGCGGCTGACCAAAGCCACTGCGCGGCGGAAACAAACCCGCAGAGGTTTTCGGGGACGTGTCATCAAAATGTCATCGCAACGAGCACAAGCAGGATCGCACGAGCACCCACGAGAGCAGACTGGGACCCGTCGAAAACTGCCGCTGAACTGGCCGAATGCCTACGAGAACGCACGAGAGCAGACGGGCCTCGTGAGGCTCATAACCCGAAGGTCACAGGTTAAAATCCTGTCCCCGCCACCAAGTGAAGTACCAGGTCAGAGGCCCTTTCCGAGATTCTTCGGGGAGGGCTTCAACCGTCTTTTCTACCGGTTTGTCATCAATTTTTCATCGCGACTTGCGGCAGAATTTTCGGAGGGTCGAATTCTTGTCATCAGATTGAGGTGGCCGTAGCCGTCGGGCCACGTTGAGCGGCTGCCGGTGGCTACCTGGAGGGGTGTCGGGTGGTGTGGATTCGAAAACTCCATCCTCCCTGGTCATGCCGCTTGTTGGTATTCGTGGACGAGCCCGTTGCAGCGGGTTGTCACGGTGACGGGTGAGCGCGGTCGGAACGGTAGAACGGTCGCTGTGATGGGTGGCTGCTGATCAAGCGACCGGTGGGGTCGGTGTTCGTTGTATTGAGCGACGTACTCATCGATGAGTCGTCGGAGTTGTGGCTTGTTCCAGATGATGGTCCGGTCGAGCATTTCGCGGCGCAGCGTGCCGAACCACCGCTCAATGAAACAGTTCGCCACCGGGGTCCGTGGTGGCGTTTTCGCTACCGTGATGCCTTCGGTGCGGAAGTTCTCATCGAACGCAGCAGTGAACTGGCCGGCGCAGTCGCGCACGAGCATCTTGCAGCCGTTGAACTTCCCGCTCGCGGTGATGAACAGGTTCCGTGCCGCTTGGGTGGTCCACTCGCCGGTCGGGTGCAGGGTGGTCCCTGGGAGCGTCACCTCGCGTGTCGGTATGGAGATGAAGAACGGAGGTAGAACCGTTTGCCGAAAGCGGTGTCGACGGTAACGAAATCGCAGGCTGCTGCGGCCTGCGAGCGCAAGAACACTGTCCACGAGACCGTGGACCGCGTCGGCGATGGGTTGATGTGTGCTGCCTTCAGGATTTTCCCAGACGGTCGACGGCGCTATGGGATGGCCGAGACGAGAGAGTTCGCCAGCGATGCGACGGTATCCCCATGTCGGGTTCTCTTCGGCCATCTTCTCGACGAGCTTTCGGATCTCCGATGCCGATGAGGAGCCGATATCGGAGGCGGACCACGAAAGTGATTCTGGCGCGAAACCGCAGGTCAACAGGCAGGGCCGACATTTTCGGCACCCACACCCGAGCCACGTTCTTGAGGCACGGTACCCGCGCTAACATCTGCTCGTGAGGTCTGGCGAACGGACGGCTGAGGCGCCAATCGGCGGTATCGGGCGGCGCCCCTGGCGCAACTGGGCCGGTGATGTGCGCTGTACCCCGGAGTTGACGTTCGAGCCCGGCTCGGTCGAGGACCTCGTGGCCATCGTCAGGTTCGCCGTGGGCACCGGGCGCAAGTTGCGCGTGGTCGGCTCGGGACATAGTTGGTCGGCGCTCGTACCGACCGACGACATTATGGTGAAGGTCGAGCGCCTCGATCGCGTGTACGTAGAGGGGGTCCGCACCGAGCATCCGCGGGTAGTGGTCGAGAGCGGGGCGACCGTCAAGCAGGTCAACGACGTGCTCGAGCGCGCTGGGCTGGCGCTTCCATTCAACGTGGTCCTTGAGTCGGTGCGATTCGGCGGGTTGATTGCGACGGGGAGCCATGGTTCCGGATGGCACCAACAGACACTCTCCGACCTCGTCCATTCGATCGACGTCGTCACGGCATCCGGTGAGGTTCGCTGCTTCGAGCGTGG
Organism: Actinomycetes bacterium; assembly: GCA_031410595.1. Lineage (GTDB taxonomy): Bacteria > Actinomycetota > Acidimicrobiia > Acidimicrobiales > Ilumatobacteraceae > JANMCE01. The sequence goes on from JANNZM010000057.1 coordinate 125,217, forward strand.
ACTCGATTCCGACCGCACCATGCGGGCCGTCTGTCTGAGCCTCGGGACATTCGGTGTCATCTGGCGCGTCACTCTCGATGTGCTGCCAACCTTCTGTGTGCATGCGGTCGACCGGTTGGTTCCCTTGGCCGAGGCGCTCGAACGGCTCGGCGAGTGGGTTCCGTCGCACGACAACTGCGATCTGTTCTGGTGGCCATTCACCGAGCAGACCTGGGTCAAGACCTGGGACCGAACCGAGGCGCCAGCCACACTGAAACCACGCGCGTCTCGCGTCGAAGCGGCCAGATCCCGCGTCGAGGCCCATGTGTACGACGGCACTCTGAGCCTGGCTCATCGGATACCGCGGTTGACCCCGGTCCTTTCCAAGGCAGCGTTCCGCAGCACACCCTCACGGGGCGACAAGGTGGTCGACATCGTCGAGGCCATCCACTACCGCCGGTCGATCGAGATCACGGCAATGGGCTGCGTCGAGGTCGCGTTCAAGATCGACAACGAAGACTTCAGCGGCGTCCGCTTCGCTATCGAGGAGGTGGTCGACGCCGTGCGCCGTTGGGCCGCGGTTGGCCGTTACCCGATGAACGTCACCCTCAATGTCCGCTTCATTCACAACAGTGACTGCCTGCTCTCCCCGGCGTCCGGTCATGGCCACACCTGCTACATCGAAATCCTCTCCCGGACCCGTCAGCGCGACTGGTACGAGTTCTCCGCAGAGGTGGCCTCTGCCTGGCTCACCTTGCCCCGGGCCCGCCCCCACTGGGCCAAGGAGCACCGCCATCTGCCCGGCATCGTCGAGCATGTACGCGCTGCTTATGGCGCGGAACTTGCCGAGTTCCGTCGTGTTCGTTCCGAACTCGGCGTCGACCCGGAAGATACGTTCGTCAACGGCGCGGTCGGCGAGTTGCTGTTCGAAAGGGTCAGATGACTGACACGCGTCTCGCATCTCGCTCGCTTCCGGCCAGCGTGCTTACCGTGGCGACAGTGGGGCAGGTACCCGGCTACTTCTACGCGCTGTGGGAGCATCTCGACGAGGCCGACTGGTCCGAACATGCCCAGTTTCACCACATCCTGGGCTTCTTGTGGCTGTGTGGCCTGGCCACCGCAACCTTGACGTTGGCGTGGGGTCCGGCAAGGCGGGGCGAGCGGGGGGCCTCGCGACTACTCATGGCCTTGACCATGTTTCAGTTCGGCTCGCATCTGCTCACCATGATGGTGCTCCCGGCCGGGAGACCTCCTGTGGCGTGGCAGAACGGGGTGCTGGGTGCCCTCGCGGTGATCGGCGTGGGCGCCGCCGCTTTCAACCTCCGGCGAGCAACTGCGGCCATCACCCGTGTCGAAGTGCCGTTTCGTGCAGGACGGCGAGGATGGCGCGGTTAGCGGATTTGGAGAGGTCGTTGGCCTGCCGGGCCGCCGTCGTGAAGTAGTGATGCGCGTCGAAAAAGCGAAGTTGGTCGGCGTACCACTCGACGTCGGTGAACGCCCTGCCGTATCGGCCGAGCTCGGCCCGGAGGCGTCGATTCTCGGCGAGCATCTCGGGCCTCGCCAGAATGTCGAGATCTGCGTCGGCCATCACCTGCTCGAGGGTTCCCACCGGGCGTTGCGGCACGGTCGTCGCCAGGATCATGCCCTGCACTGAGCCGACGTGTTCTGGCCGGTAGCCGAAATCGGGCAGCGCCTCGGCCGCCATTCGGGCCCCGATCGGCTCGTTGGCGCCATAGCGTTCGATGTACCCGAGGTCGTGAAACCAGGCCGCGGTGATCACCAAGTCAAGATCTACGCGCCCGACGCCAGAATGCTCAGCCAGTCGTACCGCAGCGGGAACCACCCAATCCTCGGTGTGCGCGAGGTCGTGGTAGGTCAACTCGGACGACAACTCTGCCGTCAGCCGACGTCGGGCGTAGGCGATGGCCGCTCGAAGGTCGGGGCGGGCGCGTATCATCCCGATCTGCTCCGGCTCGTCTCCAGATCGGACACACGGTCGCGCAGGTGCCTGACGAGAACGCTGATGATCCCCAGCGCTATCTGGGGCTGTTCGATGAGCAGGTCGTGCAGCGGAGCCTGATCGAGCACCAACAGGTGCGTGGGTTCGAGGCTGGTTACCGTCGCCGACCGAGGCCCAGGGTCGAGGACCGCCATCTCACCAAAGACTTCACCGTCACCCAGTTCGTTGAGCAGATGACCACCGCGCCGCGCCTCCACCCGTCCGGACGCGATCACGTACATCTCCTCGCCCGGATCGCCCTCACACACGATCGCCACGCCGCTCTCGACAACGGTCTGTCGCAACAGGCCGGCGACCGCGGCCAATACGTCATCGGGAGTTTCGGCGAACAACGACACCCGTTTGAGCGCGAGCACCTTGTCGACGGTCGAAAACATGGCCGGTTCCTCCTCCTGATGATCAATCGTGGCGAGGGCCCGCCGGGCTGCCTCGCGCACGGTGGCGTCTTCATCGTGACAAGCCGCGCCGAGGGCGATCCGGCAGTTGACGACGCGTCGGGTGCCCGCAAGGTGGCAGGCGGTTGCCCGAACCCACGGATCGCTCACCGAGATGCCCGCCGAGGCCCCGGTCAAGGGGGCGCCGGACAAGGGGGGCCCGGCTATGAGTTCGGCCAGCGCGACGCGGGCGACTGCCGTGGGCGTTGCAGGCCGAGCTATCCGCTCGAGAACCGGGATGACCAGTTGGCGCACCGGGCCGGAAAGTTCGGGTTCGAGGAGTTCGGTCACTTCAGCCAACCGGGTGAGACGGGTGCCGATCACCAGTCGATAAGCCACTGCTCCCCGGGCGCCGTCCGGGGAGAGCACGGCGGCGAGGGCGATCACGTTCGAAACCGCCCGAACAAGCGATGAGCGCAACGCGCCGACCACAGCCTGCGCGTCGGGCTCTGGCAACGATCGAATGTGGTCGACGATGTGGTCGACGTCGTCCGTCTCGCGTTTCAGGCAAGCCATCACCCTGCCGGCGTCGGTCACCGTCGGCGCAGCCGCGGTAACTAGGGCCGCGCACGCCGATGCTCTGACGCGGCCATCGACATGATCGAGGAATGGGTCGAGGACTCGCAACGCCTCAACGCCGCCAATCCGTCCAAGGGACGCGGCCAGGATGGCGGACTGCGCGCGCGACGCTTCGCCGGACGAGGCTGCCCGCATCGCCGGAAGGGCCGACGGTCCCAGTCTGGCGAGCGCCGCCCCCGCCGCCGCGGCGCACGCGGAGCGCGCCGTGGCCGCGACCATAGATCGATAACAACCCGGATCGTCGAACGGACCGAGACTGGCCATCGCTCGGATGGCCGCCCGGCTGACGCTCGGAGACTCGGCATCGATCAACTCGGCCAACGTGGCCACCAGGTCGCGGGCGCCACCCGCTTCGATCATCCGCGCCGCATCCACGCGGTCCCGCTCGGAGGGGGACTTCGACAAGGCGATGACCCGGTCGACGGCGAGCGCACGAACCGAACTCGGCGTTGCGGTGGCGGGCGGGGCCGGGCCACGGAGCGAGCCCTCGATGGCACCCCTCCGGACCGCGGGATCCTCATCGTCGAGCCACCTAATGGTGCCAACCGAGTCGCCGCTGAGTCGGTCGCAGGCGACGAGCGCTCGTACACCCTGCTGCCTGGCCGCGGCGTCGGGTTCGCCCGACAGCGTCCATGCACTCAGCAAGGTTCGGTCGGCCCGTTGTTCGATCGAAGCAAGCGCCCATCGCCGCACGTCTGCCGAACTATGGGTACTCAACGCCGGAAGCGCTGCCACCAGCGCTGCCTCATCGAGATCGGCCAACGTACGCGCCGCGTACAGCGCAACCGCGGGGGCACGATCGGCGGTCGCTGCCAGGATGGTGTCACGGCTAGCCCTGTCGACGAACGTCCGTCGGTCGCCGGAAAACTGACGTCGGGCCAGCGAACCGGCCAGCGCCACTGGATACGACCGCCCGAGCCGCACTGCCGCGGCCAACCACACCACGGTGACCACCGCGAGCGTGACCCCGAGGGCGGTGGTGCCTAGGCCGAGTCCTCGTTGCAATCCAATCAAGCCGAGCGCCGCCACGGCGAGCGCGACAGGCTGGCCAAATCCTTCGGCGAGCGTCGCAACTTTGCCGACGACGGCGAGCGGCACCGGCCGGTAGGCGATGCCATGCACAGCCATGTCGAGGCCGAAACCAACCCCATGATCGAGACCCTTCATGGCGACAGCGGTGACGAGCAGGCCAGCGCCGGCGGGTGACACGCTCGTGCCGACCGTGAAGATCACCGCCCCGATCAGCAGCAGCGTTGGTGTGCTGACAAGTGACATCGTGAGGCCCTTGCGATGAGCGACCCGGCCAGTGATGAACGCGCCGACCACGAATTGCAGCGCTCCCGCCACGGCGAAGAACACGCCGAGGAACTGGGCGATCGCCATCTGATCGGTCGTATGGGCTACGACCTGATCGAGGAAGACCTTGTCGACCACGTAGTACCCGATCCACCAGATCGTCACGTAGCCGATGATCAACCCGTAGTACCGGTGACGGACCAGGGCCACCAGCGACCGGCCACGACGACCACGTCCGGGCCGAGTCGACGACGGTCGACCAACGACGGGTGAACCGACTTCGATACGCCACACCTTGCCGATGATGACGACCGCGCTGGCCAGCGATGTAGAACTAACGAGAAGAAGGGCCGGCGTGCCGACGAACCGCACGAGGAGTGGAGCGGCCAATCCGCCGGCGACGAAACCGAGCGAACGTCCGGCCGACAGCACGCCGAACAGTCGCTTGGCCTGACGAACGTCGAACAACATGTCGGCGAGCGCCCAGAAGATCAGCATCCCCATGTTGATGATGATCTGGAACCACATCGGCAGCAGGTAGCGCGCCGCGCCGCCCCCGCCGCGCGCCCCGGTCCAGGCGATGACCGTGCCGATGACCAGGACGATCAGTACGCCGGTGGTGAGGCGCTGAAACGACGTGCGCTCCGCCGCCACGAGGTATATGGCTGCGGCCGCGGCCGAGCCTGCGGCACTGACGAGGTACGCTCCGGCAAGCTGACCCGGCCCGAATCGGTCGAGAAACAACGCGAAGCCTGCGGTTTGCACCTCGACGGCGGCGAAGCAGATCAGGAAGTTGAGCGCCATCATCAAGCCGACGGCTCGGCTTTCGCCGCGCTCGAGCCGCAGGCCGCGACCGACAACCCCGCCGACCTTCATCACCGCCCGCGGCTCAGGCGGGCCGCGAGTGCGGGCAACTCGGCAACCGTGTAGGGGTAGAACCATTCGCGCAAGAACACCGCGGCCGGTATGACCAACACATCGAGGGGACCTTCGGCCACGATGTCGCTGTTGCGTTCGGCGCGGCGTACGACCCCCGTGACCCCGACCGGCACCCATGCCCGTCCGGGTGCCGAACGGAACCCGCCGAGAGAGTGAACCCGCAAGCCTGGCTGCATAGGGACCAGCACGTGTTGCGCCTCGGAGCCGGCGATGATGACCGTTTCTCCCGCATCGACGGCAACCTGTCTCACGCCTTCGAATGCGGTGACCCGGTCGATCGACTCGGTTCGCCAGCCAATGTCCCCAAGAGCCTCGATCAGTTGATGCGCGACCGCCGATCCCGATGCGACGGGCGCGCCTCGACGCTCCCAGTCGAGATCGGGTTGCAACGCCGAGATCGGCTCGACGACGATACGCAGACTGCCGGCGCATTGCGGGTGCGAGCGGGCGAGTTCTCCGCTCAGCCGCTCGGTAAATTGGATGGTGTTCTGCTGGGCGAGTAACCGGATCGCGATCCCTCGTGAATCGTTCTGCGACGAGCCCAGGTCATCAACCAGACCGGCCCCGTCGAACGATGGCACGACATCGGCCCACACGTCGGCGACCACCCGCGCTGCGGCCCGCACCGCAGCAACGTCGGCCAAGTCGTCTTCGAACGTGCCGCGATGGAAGGCAAAGGTGAGCTGACCGTCCGCATCGACCTCGGCCACTCGCAGGTTGGCTTCACCGGCCGCGATATCGCCGCTCACCCGCAGGTAGAACGACTGCAGACGGTCGGCGGTGCGTAAGCCGTAGACAGCGAGTCCGGTTCGTTGATCGACGAAGATCTCGTAGCCCGCGCTCGTTCGCAACGTCGTCCCCCGCTGACGTAACGCATCGGCGGCGCGCAACACGCGAATCGAGTCGAGGACGTCGCTTGCCAATGCCCGTTGGAGGGGTGCATCCGCCGTCAGCCACCCAAACGATTCCGACATTGCGTCGTCGTACAGCCGTTGGGCATCGGTCGGGCCATTGTCCGGCGACTCGTCCATCGAGTGAAGATCGAAGACGGCGTGCTGTAGCGTCGACCGCAACACCTGCGCATCGGTGAACACCGACATCGGAACGGCCGTCTTGCTGTGGCACATCGCCAGAGCAAGGATTTCGCGCAGCAAGGTCGGGCCCTCGCACATAAACGTTTCGTACCGCTCGATAGCAATGATCCGGTCCGGGATGCCGCCGACGTTGGCGGTCCAGATCATCTGGGCAAGGTCGTCGAATCGAGCCCGGAAGGGCTCGCGTGCGGCGAACTGCGGGTGCGCCTTGCGACCCTCCGGCGTCGCCGACACCATGCCGATGTCGTGGAGATAGGCGGCCAGCACACCGCACCCGCGGATGAACCGAATCCGCACGGCGTCGCGCTCGGCGATCAGCTTGCCGTTCAGCGCGTCGACCATGTGGATGAGTCGGCAGGCCACGTCACGTACGTGGACGATGCCATGGTCGGCGAAGAGCGCAACATGCCCGTGCGGATCTCGATGGAATTCGGGATCGCCGACGAACCGCTCAAGCGTCGCCGCTTCCTCGATCGGACGCCAATATCGGCTTTCGAGGAGGTCGCGAATCCCTCGGGCGAGCACGCCGTCCAGTAGCGATGTGTCCTCGTTTACCACTTCAGCTTGGGGCGTGACTACTCGAGGAACCACGGGTTCGAAACTACTACGGCTACATCCCCACCGATCCCGACGCACATCGAAGGTCGTAGCCTAGGACCGTTCAACGGTCGGGCTGGCCATGCCATACTAAAACTCACGGGTGCAGAGGAGGTTGACGAGTTGACGAAAGACGCTCGCCGGCTGGCTCGTGCAGCTCGCACCGCCATCGCCCGATCTATCGAGCCATCGAGCGAGTTGGTCGACAACGACGACCGCGAGCGCGCCCGGTTACTCTCGAGCGTCTCGCTGGCCCTCGCCTCGATCATGTCCGTCTCGGCGGTGATCAGCACGATCACCAGCCTGTTGTTTCCTGATCGTGGCACCTCGCTCGGTCCGAAGGGCACGGTGTTGATTGCTGTCACCGCTCTGGGCCTCTGGTATTCGCTGGCGAACAGCCGAACAGCCCGTTACCAGCGCGGCGCCTGGCTCTTGATCGGTGCCACCGACCTCTTCCTCGTCGCGTTCGTGCTGCTGTACCCCGACTCGGCCGATGCCCTCATCGTCGCCTTTTCCATACCGATCTTGGTCGCAGCGATCTTTCTCGGCTCTCAGGGCGTCGTGAGGTTGATGATCGCCTCGCTTGCACTGGCCCTTGCGTTGCTGTTGCTGAGGGCGCAGAGCGTGGTCGACGCGGCGTACGTCTTCGCGATCCTGCTCGTCGTCATGATCCTGACCTGGGTCGTGTCGATTCTTCGTGATCGTGACCTCGCCGATCTCAAGACCCTCCGCCACCGCGAACTGGCCGATGGCGAGCGACTTCGAAACGAAATTCGATTGGCGCGTACGGTGCAGTTGGCGATGATTCCGCGAGAACTCCCGCTGGTCGCGGGGATCGACATCGCCGCATATTCCGAGCCGGCACAGGAGGCTAGTGGCGACTTCTACGACGTGTTCCCCGTCGCTGTGTCCGACGACCATCCAGGTGGCGTGGCGGTTGTCGTGTGTGACGTCGCCGGGCACGGGTTGGCGTCGGCTCTGATCATGGCGGCTGCACGGGCAGCCGTCCGTGCCGAAACACAACGATTCCCCGAGCCTGCCCGGGTACTCTCCCAGGTCAACCAGTTGCTCGCCGACAGCATCCCGCCAGGGCTCTTCGTCACGATCTTCCTCGGCATCATCGATCCCGTGAGTGGCGTGCTCCGCTTTGCTAGTGCGGGCCATCCCCACCCGTATCACTGGGATCATCCCGGCGACGCGCTCGCCGAGTTGGAAAGCTACGGGCTGCCGCTCGGACTGAGCCCCGACAGCGAATACGAGCAGCACGTGGTCACATTGAGCGACGGCGACTTCGTGTTGGTGTACTCCGATGGATTGGTCGAAGCCCACAACACCAGTCGTGAGATGTATGGCTTCGAGCGGGCCCGACGCGACGTCGAACACGCCGCCCGCATCCCCAGCCCTGCGGCGTCGCGGCTGAACCATGCATTGGCATGCATGCAGCAGTTCGCCGACGGCGAGCCGGCCGACGACGACGTCACGTTGGTGGGGTTATGCAAGGTAGCGATACCCGGACCGGGATCATGGACGACCGTCAACTGAGCGGATATGTGCCCATTGATCGTCGCGTTGCGCTCGCGACCGGGCGTCAACTACCAGTAGCGGCATACGGGGCCGCTTTGTTCGCCGACGTCGCCGGATACAGCTCACTGTCGAGAGAACTGACTCGCCAGTTCGGTGCCCGCAAAGGTGCCGAACGGTTGAGTAACCAGATGAACCTCGTGTACGGCGCGCTCGCCGACGAGGTGCACAACTGGGGTGGCAGCGTGGTCACCTTCAGTGGCGACGCAATCACGTGTTGGTTCGACAATGCCCCGAACGGTGCCAGCGCTTCGCCCGGTGCGGCCCGAGCCGTCGCTTGTGCACTGAGGCTGCACGAGTTGACCGCCCAGGTGCCGCCGTTGGTCGTCGGCGATGGTGCCGATATCGTCCTTTCGATCAAGGTCGCCGTGGCGATGGGACAGGTACAGCGGGTGGCGGTGGGAGACGTGAGCTACCGCCTCATTGATGTTATTGCCGGCCCGGCGATCGACAAGGTCGCGTCACTCGAACGACAGGCGCTCCAGGGTGAGGTCGTCGTCGACGAACCAACAGCCCAGTGCGTGGAGGGCGTACGTATCCGCCGCTGGAAGACTGGCGACCAGGTCACTGGTCGGATCGCCGAGATCGATGATCTCGGCGATCTCCCGGCTGAGCGGCAACCCTGGCCCGACGTGGTCCTCGACCCCGCGGTCGCCGCTGACTGGGTCGACAGCCAGTTGCGTCATCGACCAAGAGCGTCGCTCACCGAGCTTCGGCCGACCTCAGCAATGTTCGTGAGCTTCGGCGAAATACTCAGCCCGCCAAACGGCGGCTTAGACCGGCTCGACCCCTTCGTTCGGCGTGTCCAACAAATCGCTGCCGGTCAGGGTGGAAGCGTGCTGCAGATCACGATGGGGGACAAGGGCGGCTATCTCTACGTAGCGTTCGGAGCACCGACAGCGCATGAGCACGTCGCAGCACGCGCTGCCGCGGCCGCTCTCGAAGTTTGTGGGCCAACGGTCGATGTCGGGTCGGTCGGGTCGTTGACGTGCGGGTTGACTCTCGGGCTCTCACGCACCGGCTCGTATGGTGGCCCCTCGTGTTGGACCTACGGCGTCGTTGGCGAGAATGTAAACCTTGCCGCCCGTCTCATGACTATCGCCATGCCAGGCGAGATCGTCGCCGCGGCCGGTTTTGCTCGCTCCTGCGGTGCCGGGTTCGTGTTCGACGACCTTGCCGCAGTGTCCGTCAAGGGTTACTTGGCTCCGGTGCCGATCATGCGCTTGACCGCAGGACACGTTGCTGCTGGCCCTTCGCGCTTCGCCACACCGCTGGTCGGGCGCGACGGCGAAGTGCAAGAGATCCTCGCCCTCGTCGGGCTGGTCACCAGCGGCCCCGGCGGCGCACTAGTGATCGAAGGCGATGCCGGCATCGGCAAGAGCCATCTGATCGAGCACGCTCGGCGCACCGCGCTCGATAGTACGGATGTAACCTGGCTCGAGTGCTCGGCCGACGAACGGGCGTCGGGCTCGCTGACCGCCTTTCTGCCGCTCCTGGTCGATCTTTTCTTTCAAGGACTGGGCTCCACTGCCGAGCACCGGCGACAGCTCTTCGACGCCACGATCGACTCGCTGCTTGACGTCCTCGCTACCCTGGGAACCATAGCTGCGCTCGAGGCCCGGCGAGCGTTGGAGAGGTCGCGTTCCTATGTCGGGTCGCTGCTCGGCCTACAGTGGGCTGGCTCCGCTTCGGGGCAACACGATCCTCGCACCCGCTTCGAGCGGTGCCTGCGGGGCGTCGACGACCTGTTGCGCGCCGAGAGTCTCCGGCGCCCCGTTGTCGTACATGTTCGTGATACGCAGTGGCTCGACGCCGATTCGGAACGGCTGGTGGCCTTGCTGGCGACCAGCGCTCGCCGCTATCCCATCGCCATCATCCTCGATCAGCGGCCGATCGGGTCCGCCGGCCGACGGTCGTCCCACACGACTTCATCGGACCATGCGTTGCTGGATTGGTCGTTCCCGCACCAGAGGGTCGAGTTGGCGGGACTCGGCAGCGACAGTGTCGGGCTCCTCATCGAGGGACTGCTCACGCGCGCCCCAGAGCCCCGCGTCGTCGCCGCGATCAGCGAACGATCGGGAGGAAACCCGTTCTTCGTCGAGCAGTTGGTGCTGGATTTGCTCGACCGAGGCGTGTTGCGGGCCGAAGCCGGTGGTGCGTCGCCGCACCTCGGTGACCTTGAACGCGACCTGCCGCTGACGTTGGCGGCGGTGTTGCTCAGCCGTCTCGATCGGCTCGACGCCGCCGTGCGCACCGCCGTCCAGCTCGCAGCAGTACTCGGAACACAGTTCAGCCGCGACGTGCTGGGCGAAATGGCCCGCAGCGAAGTCGGCACCTCGGAGCTTGCCGACGCGTTCAACGCGGCAGAGTCGGCGGGTGTATGGACACCACTCGTCGATCGACCGGGTTGGGAGGCCTTTACCCACGCACTTCTGCGCCAGACCGCCTACGACATGCAGCTCGACGAACGCCTCGCGCTGCTTCACGCCCGCGCGGGCGCGGCGATCGAAATGACCCGTCCCAGCTCCGAGCCCGGCCGAGCGGCCGAACTGGGCCATCATGCCGAACGCGCCGGCAACGATGCTGGGGCCTGGGTGAACTTCGTCGCGGCCGGCAGGGAAAACGTGGCCCAGTCCGCTCATGGCCCTGCGCTTGACTTCTTCGAACGGGCACTGACCCACGCCTCTCTGGGCGGGATCCGACGGTCGGAACTGCTCGTAACGCGGCGCGAAGCGGGCGACGTGGCCGACCTTCTCGGTCAGTACGGCCGCTCGATCGCGCACTATGACGGCGCCCTCGACCTGCAAGGCTCCGAACCCGGCGATCGCACCGAGATCCTGTACCGGACCGCTCGTTCCTTTGAACGGTGGGGACGATACGACGAGGCCGAGCGGCGATACGACCGGGCCCTCATCGAACTCCAGGCCGACGTCGACGTCGGGCTTGCCTCCCGTATCTATGGCGGGCTGAGCATGGTGCACTGTCGCCGCGACCGACTGGCCGAGGCCGAGGAGCTTGCCGAGCTCGCACTGCTCTTCGCCCAAACCGCAGACAACCGGGCGCTGTTGGCGGAGGCCTACAAGAATCTGGGAATCGCCCATCTACGATCCGGCAGCCTCGTTCAAGCAGCAGTCGACTCGCAGGCCAGCCTCGAGATTTGCAACGAGCTGGGCGACCTTGTCGGGGAGGCCGCAATCTGGAACAACCTGGGCCTTTTGGCGTCTACTGACGGGCGCACCGTCGAGGCCATCGAACGGTTCCGCACTAGTGTCGCGCTCTTCGAACGCGTCGGCAATGAGCATGGGCTGGCCAACGTCCTCGACAACTTGGCCAGCTCGTTGCATCAGGCCAATGAGCAGGACGAGGCAATGGCCTGTCTCGAGCGGGCGATAGGCATCCTGGCCGAAATCGGGCTGACCGGTCATGAGGTGTTTGGTGCGATGTGGAAGTCCGGTACCTGGTGAAGGAGCACGAAAGGGAGGATCACGTGAGGGCCATCGAGTTAAAGATTCCGTCCGAAATGGGCTACGAGAAGTTGGCCATGGCGCTAGCCGAACAATGCGCCCGGATCATGGGGTTTGCGGACAGCCGGGTGGAGGACGTCAAGACTGCGGTGTCCGAGGCATGTATCAACGCCATGGAACACGGCAACGCTTCCGACGTGACCACCAAGGTCTTCGTCACCATGACGATTGACGACGATCGACTCGCCATCGATGTCGCCGACGAGGGACGTTCTGGTCCCCCACCGAGCGACGTGAAGGCCCCGGACCTGGAAGCCCAGATCGCCGGCTTCGAAGCCCCGGGCGGCATGGGGCTGTTCGTTATCAAGGCCCTCGTCGACGAGGCAGAGTTCGTCGAGCCCGAGCTCGGATTCGGGAACCAGTTCCGCATGGTCATTCACCTCCAGCCGAAAGAGACCCTCACGTGAGCAGCGCACTCCAAGTAGTGATCCGTCGCGAGCCAGCAGCGGCCGTCATTGAGCTTCACGGTGACGTGAACTCTGACGGCGAAGCCGCGATCACGGGTGCCTATGACGAACTGACGGCCAAGGGCGTTTCCACGGTATTGCTGGACCTTTCCCGTACCCAGTACATCAACACCTCCGGGATCTCAGTGCTGATTACCGTGGCGATGGCCGCCAAGAAAGCCGGGATTGTCATCCTGGTTTCGGGCGCGAGTCCGCACTATAAGAAGGTGTTCGATCTGGTGCGCTTCTCGTCGTTCGTGACCATGTTCGAAACCGAGGCCGAGGCACTCCACAGCCTCACCTGAGGCAAGTCATGCGCGGCTGGCGGCGAGGCCGACCCTTCGTTCGAGCGTCATTCGCCGGGGGATAACATGCGGTATGGCCCGTCAACGCCTGAGCGGTCGCCGCAGAGCCATGCTCGCGGTCGTCCTTGTGGCTGTGGTCATCGTCGGCGTGACGGTGCGCCTTGGAACTGCTCGGCGCGGTGTCACGACGCCGCTCGTACTTGGTGAGGTTCGCGAGCGTTTCGACGCCTTGGCCACCACGGCGGCCACAACGTCACCAATCGTGCCGCGTTCCGCAGGCCAAGAACCAACGGTCCTGCTGTCGACGACCACTGTCGCGACAGCGAGCCAGGTAGCGCCACTGCTGCCGGCGCCTGGCGTCTATGTGTATGCAACGACTGGTGGGGATTCGGTCGATGCACTCAACGGTGATCGCCACGTCTATCCGGCGAGCACGACCGTGACCGTCGTTGCCGAATCGTGTGGGGTGACGCAGCGATGGGACGTGGCGGTGCAGCGGTGGGAGCAATGGACGCGCTGCGTTCAGGGAAACGGCATCGCCGAGTCGTCACGGATCAACTACGACGAGTTCTTCGGCCGCGGACAGACCGACGCCTTCCGCTGCGACGGGTTGTCGCGGCCGGTCGACGCGGCTGCTGGCGCCGAATGGACCGCCACGTGCCGCCAGGGCGACACTGTGCAGACGGTGCGAGGTGTGGTGGTTGGCGAGGAAGATATGCGGGTGGGAAACCGTCCGGTCGTCACGACGCACGTACGGGTCACAATCGACAACGGCCATCCGGCGGATGCTCAGATCACCGACACCTGGTTCCTGCGTGGCTCGGACCTGATCGTCGCTCAATCGGCCAGGAACACGACGACGAACTCGACGTTCGTGGGCGACGTCCACTACCGGGAGAACTACCTGATCACGCTTACCTCACTCGAGCCGCTGTCCTGACGTTGGTGGATTTCCAGAGTCCATCGATTGGTCGCAGCGTTCCAGTTTTTTCGAGTTGACACCTGTGGTTGCCGAAAACTCCATCCTGTGGGTGTCAAAAACCTGTCGTGCCTGGTCAGGCCGCTTGTCGGTAATCGTGAACGAGGCCGTTGCAGCCATCGTGACTGGCTCCCTTGGTTGGAAGGGTAGGACCGTCGCTGTGATGGGTTGTTTATTTCGCCGACAACGGGCGCGTCCCGTCAATTGGCCGGAGCTTGCGTTCGTACAGCGTTTCGATCTGTTGGATCCTCAGTTGGCGGATTTTGACCTTGCCGAGGACCGGGAGGATGTGAAGGTGGACTTTGCGTCGATACCCGTCGAACGTGGTCGGTCGCAACGCGACCTGCTTCGACGGCAACCACCGTTCCGTGAGATAAGCGCCGAACGTGAGGGACTTCCCGGCGTCGTTGCGTTCGATCGCTTCCTTCGCGAGTTTGCGGGCGAGGTCTTCGGCTTCTTGTTTGGTGGTGCCGGCGGCGTGCCACGAGCGTTGTTCTCGTCCGGTGACCGGGTCGAGCCCGTGGTAGGTGACGGCGTACCAGCGGTTGCCCTTGCGGGCGGCGTATCCCTGCATGGCCTATTCCTCCTCATCGATGGGTGACCGCGGATTGGTTACCCGGTAGAAGGATCGGTAGAAGTCGCTAGCCGTGTCGAGCATCAACTCTGCACTCAAGAGCGAACTCTGCACCTCGAAGTGCAGAGTTCGTGAACCGATGCAGAGTTGGACGGGTCGCAGTGGTCGGCTCGGCTTCGGTCTTGTGGTGGCCGGTTCGTCCGGGGATTCGAACCACCGGATTCCGGGATACCCCGGGTGCTCCTTACCCTCAGGCCAACTCGCGTCTCACTGTTCTCAAACCCTACCGGACTGTTGCCGCTGATGAGTCGAACACTAACGAACTCGTACCGCTGCTCACGTTAGACCGCTCAGCTGTGGACACGGGGGCCGATTTCGAACACGCAATCCGGCAACGGTCCGTGGCCAGGACGCAGAACACCAGGCTCGGCCATGATGACCGACGCGCTGTCGGCCCAAGCGCCTCGCCGAGGCGACGGACTTCGATCGCCCTCGCGGATGCCTCCCTGTGGTCGGGCAGAATGTCCGTGTGCCGCCGAGCGACTCGTCTGAACTCCCCGAACTTCTTGAAGCATTCGTTGTGGCTTGGTCATCGTCGCGGGTGATGGCGCAAGCAGGCCCGAGGGTGTTCTCTCGTGGTGCGGTGTACCAGCGGGATCGTCGGGTTGAAGTTGTCGAGATCTCGGGATCGCGTGTGAGCGCGGTGGTGCGGGGAACGATCCCGTACTCGGTGACGATCGGCGTCGAGGACGGGAGCCCGGTGTGGTCGTGCGCGTGCCCGGCGGCCGAGGACGGTGACATGTGTAAACACGTCGTCGCAACCGCTCTCGCGGCAACTCACGCCGGCAACGTGTCGCTTGTTCCGAGTGTCGCGACGCCACCGATATCGGATGCCACCACGGCGGTGGATTTGGCCGAGTTCGTGTCCGGGCTCGATCACGACGAACTCGTCGCTCTTGTGCTGGCTCAGCTCGAGTCTGATTGGCGATTACGCGTGCAGCTCTTGGCGCGTGCGGCCGCGGCAACGAGTTCACCGATCGACGAACGGGCATGGCGACGGCGGATCGAGTCTGCGTTCGCTCCGTACGACGACTACGTCCACTATCGTGAGGCCGCCGGGTGGGCACGCGACGTGGATGAGATATTGAAGTCGGTCGGTGACCTGATCGAGACGCACCCGGCCCAAGCCATCGCACTGTTGGAGCACGCCTATGGTCAAGCCAACGCTGCGATCCAGTGGATCGATGACTCAGACGGTTACCTCACGACAATCGCCGCCGACATCGGCGAGTTCCACCTCGCAGCCTGCGAAGCGGCTCGACCCGATCCCGCCGAGCTTGCCCGACGGCTCGTTGACCTGGAACTGACATCCGAGCTGGACGCGTTCCATCGTGCCGCGGCGACGTACGCCGGTGTGCTCGGCACCGTCGGTTTGACCGAGTACCGGCGGTTGATCGAACCCGATTGGGACCGCCCGACAGCCGATAGCGACCGATCGAGCAGCCGCAACTTCGGGATTCGAGAAGCGATGATTGGCGTTGCGCTCGCGTCGGGCGACCCAGACGAACTGATCCGCGTTCGCAGCCGCTCACTGCAACTCCCAGACGATTACCTCGAAATCATCAACGTGCTCACCGCTGCCGACCGAACTTCTGAGGCGATCGAGTGGGGACAACGTGGCCTCGTCGCAATGGCCGACCGAACCTGGCAGACCCCACCGCTACGCGAGACGGTTGCGGGGCTGCTGCGTGAAAGCGGTGATATCGCCGGCGCCGTGTCGTTGTTCGAAGATGAGTTCCGTCGCAGTCCGTCGCTGACCGTCTATCGCCGTGCGCTCGACGAGGCCGACCTGCTCGGGCAACGCAGCGTCAGACAGGCTGAGGCGATCAGCCTTCTTCGAGCACGCGTCGATGGCGCACCGAAAGCCACCCGACACAGCGTCGCTGGGGTGCTGATCGAGATTCTGCTTTTCGACGGTCAGACGATGAGGCATGGGTTGTCGCCGTTGAGAGCGGCTGTTCCGAACAGCTGTGGCTGAGCCTCGCCGCCGCCCGCCAACAGACCCACCCACTCGACGCGATCCCGATCTACCAACGTGCCGCGCTCGCTGCGATCGACACAAAAAGCAACCGAGGCTACGAAACGGGCGTCACGTACCTCGCCAAGATTCGTCAACTCGCCCAGCAGGCTGGCGAGCCATCGATTTTCGTTACGCTGCTCGACGAGGTCCGGACGACGCACAAGCCGAAACGGAACCTGATCGCACTTCTCGATCGGAAACGCTGGTGAACATCGAACCGCACAATCAATTCGCCGCGACAGACGGGTCGTCATTCACGGTCACTGAAGCAGCGGAGCTGCTGGGAATGCCCCAAACGCTGCTCAGCCGACTGTGTGAGGAGGGCCGAGTCCCGAGCGCTGGCGTTAGCCGACTCGACGAATAGATGCCGCCACGGTGCAGTCAATCCTGCACGAACGAGCCCGCATCAAGACCGAAGCGCGCAACGCGATCCAGACTGCCGAGGAGCGCCGCCGTATCCGGGCGGCCACCGCTGCTGGGTTCGGCTGCGAACATCCAGGGTGACACATCCGCAGTGATTGTTCGGCGTGTGGTCTGTTGCCAGTCGTGTCACGTGCGCAGGAGTTCCATTGTGGTCGGGTCGAGTTCGACGAGCCGTCGTGATGATCGGGTCTTCCCACGAGTCTCGCGAACTTCATAGCCGATCGCGACGAGTCCACGGTTGATCGACACAGTGCTTCTCTGCCAATCGACGTCGGACCATTTGAGGCCGAGCAGTTCGCTGCGTCGCATTCCGGTGGTCGTCGCGAGCCGGAACGCCGGGTAGAAGCGGTGGTCGGCGGCCGCTCGCAGAAATGTTCTGAGCTGGTCTTCTGTCCAGGCTCGCGGTTCGATTGGTGGGATGTTACGTAGCTTCGGCGCAGCGGCGAGCACACCGACGTTGCGGCTCACGACGCCTTTGCGATGCGCATCGGTTAGCGCGCCGCGGATGACGACGTGTAACTCCAACACGGTCTTGGCCGATAATGGGCGGGTGCCGTCAGTAGGGCGGAGCTTGCGTTCGTAGAGCGCCTCGATCTGTTGGATCGTCAGCCGGCGAATCTTCACGGCACCGAGTATCGGCACAATGTGGAGATGGACGTTGCGGTGGTACCCGGCGAACGTGGTCGAGGTCCCGATCTGGAGCGGCTTGTGATTTCGACGAATCTTTTGCTCCCCGGGCGAGCGCGTCCGCTATCGCTTTCGGCACCGCACGTCGCGAGTGATGAATCTTTCGGTCGTCGGTGGGCCCTTGCCGGTTATAGAAGCAGGAGGGCGAGGAGGGGTGCTGGAATTGCCCAGGTGGGGTGGTCGGTGTTGAGGATTGATTTGGTGGCGAGGATGCCATTGCCGTACTTGGCGTCGATTGATCGGGCGTCGCCGCGCCACTGGTCGTCGACCCATTTGCCTTCGATCGGCACCGTGCGGGTTGCTCCGGCAGGGCTGCTAATCGGGACAGGAAGGAGATCGATTTCGTTCCCCGCTCCGGATGGGGCGTAACCGATTGTGTCGTTGACCACGAGTCGACCCTCGTCGATGTCGTCGATCGCCCGAGCGAGATGCATGGCGATGGTGGCCTCGGTCAGCATTGTCATGGCCGGCTCGCTGCACGCTGGATGAAGGCGGCTGGGTAGCCAGCTGAGGATCGGGTCCGCGAGATACAGTTTCGGCTGGCTACCCCGAACGACTCGCCCGCGGTCGTCGCGCTGCGGGCACCAGACCGCACCGAAGTTTCGAACGAGCTTGGCGAGACGGAGTGACAGCGAGTCATAGGTGTAGCCGAGATCAGCGGCCGCACTGCGCTGGTTCAGAGGGCTGGTCGCCCGAAAGGCGATCCCGTTGAGGAGCAACGGGATCGACTCAGGCGCTGCATCGCGGTCGACGTCTCGTCGAAGCCACGCAGCCAGGTCATGGAGAAAGCCGTCACTGACAGCGCCAATCCGGGTGTGTTCGAACACCGCTCTAGGAAACCCGCCGCAGGAGAGATAGTCCTGCCAAGCAAAGTCATAGGCGTCGACATCGAATCTGAGTGCGTCGAGAGTGGCGGCAACCTGACGTGTCTGCAACAACGCCGGATGCACGGCCTCCGGTCGGGCAAGTTCCGGTCGTGATGCGGTGAGGAACGAACGGAACGACATCGGCAAGAGGTGCCGCACACGACGTGAGTTGGCGCGGCCGGCTCGACCCGCCAGAAGGTTTCCTTCGATGTCGTCGGTTGCCGACCATCGGCTACCCGTGGCGACAACGGTGTCGTCGCCGAACGGCGTTCCATCACGGGCCGACTTGAGGACAGCGGTCCACCCGTCGATAGAACTGACCTCATCAAGCAACCACACCCGCGCGGTCGTTGACGCCTGGTCGATGACACGGGTGAGTTCCCGGCCCAGGGTGAGTGCTCGCCGGAGATCGCGTGTTGCGAACCCGTCGCACGGAAGGTGAATGATCTGGCGGGGGTCGATGTCAGATCGGGCGCAGAGCGCCGCCGCAATGTCGAGCAAAGCGACGGACTTGCCGACCCTCCGGGGCCCGGTGAGCACGACGAGGCGATCGTCGATTCGGGGCACCGCAGCGATGTCGTCAAGCACTGAGGCCCGGTATCCAAGGTCGTGTTCGGCACGGTCAACGAGCAGCCGATGGGACCCGATCCATGCGACCGGATCGCTCCCATGTGAAGGTGCGCGCCACCACGGGTTGGAATCGGTGAGCACCCGACGCAATTCATCGTCTCGCATTCCAACGACTCTAGCCTGCAAAAGGTGGGGGTTCAGAGCATGTCATGCCCGCAAAAGGTGGGGGTATGGAGGGCCGACTGCCCGCAGAACAGGGGGTACGATCCCGGCCGGCGGCACTCATCGAAAGAGTCATTACTTGAACGAAACCCCCAACCACTGCGGCATTACTTGAACGCCGACACCAGAACGACCATCCACAGCTGGCGAGATCCGCAAGTTTGATCGTGCGGATGGCAAAGACAACCCAACGTGGGGATACCGGCGAATCACTGGTGAACTCTCCCGCCTCGGTCACGGCATCGCCGCGACGAGAGTCTGGAACGTCCTCCACGCCGAAAAGATCGCACCGGCACCGACACGCTCAACGGTTTCGTGGACAGCGTTCCTCCGATCACAGGCTGCCGCAGCGTGCGATTTCGTCACCGTCGACGCTGCGCTCCGTAAACGCTTCTACCTGTTCGTCTTCATCCACATTCCCACCCGAAAAGTCACCTTGGCCGGCATCGCGATGAATCCGACCGGCCAATGGACGACGCAGGCAGCCCGAAACCTTTTCATCACGAGCGCCGACATGTTCGATGGCTGCAAGATGCATGTCCGTGACGGCGCCGGCCAGTTCACTGTCGGCGTTCTCACACCGAGACCTGGGGAAGCGCCCATCTAGCGCTACCAGGCAACGGCGTCTTCGCCCTCGAAATCCACACATTCCGGGACTACTACCAAGGATTCGGAGGCACCAACTGGTAGCCCCGCCACGGCCCGAATACGGCTGTGCTCCGACAGACGTTCTCCACCCCGACGACGCCATCGGATGGCCGGATCTGTTGATCCTGCTTGAACCTGACCCACCGCGTCGGCTGTCTCGGGTCCATACTGACCGTCTACGCCGTGCTGCCGAAACGGCAGGCCCTCGTCCACCAATGCTTGCTGGATCTTTTGGACGTGACGTCCGGTCCCGACCATTGTGATCGACCACAACGCACCCACACTTGCCAGATCACACGAAAGTGTCCCGGGCGGCTGAAATGGCACCCGTACGGCCAACGCGCTCCGAGTCCTCCACGGCCTGAGGCCGTGTGATGGGGTTTGCTACGGAAACTGGTGCGATGGTCCGACATCTGCGTCGGTGACTCGATCGAGCCGATTCCCGACCCCTTTCATCCGACCCGGTTCACCTATCAGGTAATGAATGAAAGCCGAATCCTGACCGCCTGTACCACCGGTCATGGCCTAGGGCGCGGGTGGGCGCCTTCGGGTGGGCATGATTGAAAGGGCGATGCCAGCGAGGAGCAGCAGTCCGGCGATGATGAAGCACGTCAGTGCGGCCTGGGCAAGTCGATCACCCATCACACTGAATCCGTAGCCGGTGAGCAGCAGACCTTTCGTGGCCTCGCCAGCCAATAGGTCGTTGGAGATTTGATCCGCCTGGGTGGCCTGCATCAACAGATCGGCGTTCTTCGGGTCGTTCGGCGACGCTTTGGCGGCTGCCAAGTACTTCTGGCGGCTCAGGTATCCGTTGTAGTGCGCCTGGAAGTAGGTCTTGCCCTCATCAACGAGGGTGAGGTCGATGCCGATCTGGTACTTGGCGTAGCACTCTGCCTGCTTGCCGCTGAGCAACGGCTTCTCGGCGTTGGCGACAAGGCACGGAACCTTCTGCTGTTGCGGGAGCAGACCTGCCACCGGAGTGAACGTGATGCCGTGCTCGGCGAGTTGATCGTGGAGGTAGTTGCGTGAGAAGTCGGCCTGGTTCTGCACGATCAGGCCGAGCATTAACACGACAATCGCTAGTACGCCTGCAATAACGGCATTCCGCCGATTCTTCACGGCTATCCCCTCACTATTGTCAAGGTGGCTCTGATGGTCCCGCGTCGAGTGATTCGTCGCCCCTAAACGCATCAATAGCACAGTTATCCTGCGCTTGTCAACAGCCGCTTCGTCCACGACCTGTTCCGTGGCGACAAGTTGTCCCGAGCGTCCGTTACCAGCGTCCTCGCAGAAGGGCTACGCTCCGGTTTGCGGTGGTTCAACCTCGCCGTTGGGATCGGAGGTTGGATGTGTCGAACGTCATTGCGGGCCCGGTCCCGGGTTCGAAAGGCAATCCCCGATGCTCCGCCCGTCCTGACCGCAGCGGCCAAGACGCTGGTGCTGAAAATGCTCGAAACTGCCCAGGCCGCGGTTGCCAAACGTCACACCACCTGGCTTCCCAACCCCCCATCGCCAACCTATGGGCGCCGAAATCCCCATCGGGCCAGTTCAGGCGGCTTGTTTGTATTCGTGGATGAGGCCGTTGCAGCGGGTCGTGACGGTGACGAGTGAGCGCTGTTGGAAGGGTAGAACGGTCGCTGTGATGGGTGGTTGCTGATCGAGCGACCGGTGGGGTCGGTGCTCGTTGTATTGAGCGCCATATTCCTCGGCGAGTTGTCGTAGCTGCGGCTCGTTCAAATGATGGTCCGGTCGAGCAGTTCGCGGTGCAGCGTCCCGAACCATCGCTCGAAGAAACAGTTCGCCACCGGGGTCCGTGGTGGTGTCTTCGCGACGTGTTCGGCTCTTGCTCACCCAGGCGGTCGGGTCGTTGTTCGCCGACGCGGCCGGAGCCGACCTGCTCGGGCGGGCTCGAAGCTCCGAGGGTGCCGGACTGGAAACGTTGATCGACCGGATCCGGGTCGGTGGCGAAACAAGGAAGGCGACATGATGACAGGCAGCACACCGGCTGACGGTCGGTGACATTGATGGTTAGCCGGTGGGTTTGGTTTCGTACATCCGTACCGCTACGACGAGGCCGGATGCGGCGGTGAGCGCGGCGACGGCGTAGATCGCCGCCGGGATGGAGATGAGGTCGGCGATGATCCCGGCGATGAGCGTGCCGATGGCGAACCCGCTATCGCGCCACAGCCGGTAGACGCCAACGGACCGTGCCCGCCATGCCGGGTGGGCGACATCGCCGATCGCAGCGAGCAATGTTGGGTAGACCATCGCGGTTCCGGCGCCGAGCAGCACCGCGCCGGCCGCCCACGCGGTGAACGTGCGTGTCGCGGCGATGCCGCCGAGGGCGTCGCTTTGGATCAGCATCCCGCCGACGATCAAAGGTTTGCGCCCGACCCGTTCCGAGAGCCCGCCGGTGTATAACTGTCCGACGCCCCACACGGCAGGGTAGAGCGCGGCGAGGACGCCGATGCGGCCGATCGAGAGTCCGGCGTTGGCGAACATGATCGGGAACAGGCCCCAGGCGAGCCCGTCGTTCAGGTTGTTGACCAGCCCGGCTTGCGAGCACGCCGACAACGCCCGATCGCTGAATGACGTGAACCGGAAAATCTTCGCTGTCGACATCTGCTCGTGACTGCGGTTGGCGGTTGTGGGGGTGTGGTGAACGGCTTCCCCGCGGGCGTGGCCCAACGTTTCGTGTACGACGAAGACCGACAGTCCGAGACCGACTCCGGCGTAGGCGAGGCCGAGTAAGAACGGTTCTGGGCGTAGCCCGGCGTGCTGGGCGATGTACCCGGTGACGAGCGCGGTGCCTGCGACCGCGCCGTAGCCGGCGGCTTCGTTGAGACGCATGGCGAACCCGCGGCGGGCGGGGCCGACGAGGTCGATTTTCATGATCACCGTTGTTGACCAGGTGAGGCCTTGGTTGATGCCGAGCAGGATGTTGGCGAAGATCACCCATCCCCACGACGGCGCCCAGATCAATAGTAGCGGCACGGGTAACGCGAACAGCCAGCCTGCGATGAGGACGGGTTTGCGCCCGTAGCGGTCGGACAGGGTGCCGGCGAAGAAGTTCGTGACCGCTTTCACCGCGCCGAACGCGGTGATGAACGTCAGCGTCGCGGTGAACGCGGTCAGCCCGAAGTCTTGCTTGGCGAGGAGGGTCAGGACGGTGCGTTCCTGGCCGATCATCCCACCGACCAACGCGTTCACCCCGACGAGCAGCGAGAACTGGGCGAGGTTCTCCTTCAACCCGAGCCGTACTGGTGTCGTCGTTGTCGATGCGTTCATTCCGGCACGGGGGCTGCGCCCCGAACCCCATCGCCACCCGATTCGCTGGCGCTCGGTCGGTCGGCATGCGCTGCGCTCATCGGCCGGTCACCAACGGCGTTCCCGTGAGGTGCGACCAAGTGTCGGGGCCACCGTCGAGCACGACGACATCGCCGTGCCGGCCTGCGGCGACGAGGCTTGCTGCGGTCATTGCCCGTTCACCGTGGCCGCACATCATGGTCACCGGACCGGCCGGGATGGGGGTTGTCGGGATCTGTCCGAGTTCGACGTTCACCGCGCCGGGCAGATGCCCGGTGGTGTATTCGTTGGCTTGACGTACATCGACCACGACCGCAGTGACCGCATGCGGCTCGACCAGCGCGATGGTGCCCACCGGGAGGCCGGCCGCGGTCCATGCCTCGACACCTCCGGATAACGCCCCGGCGAGAGGTTCGTACCCGATATCGAAGCATTGGCGCACCAGGTCGTCAGGGTCTTGGTCGGTGTCGAGGAGGAACGCGATCGGTTGGTCTGGGGTGGTGAGCCAGCCGAGCCAACTCGCGAACGTTGGTCGCAGGGTGTTCGAGATCGAGCCGGGCAGATGACCGCCGGCGAACCCGATGATCGGGCGGGCATCGACAACGACACCACCGTTGGCCTGGTGCTCCTCGACGTTGGCCGCCGTGAGGGGTTGGAGCCGTGGGAGTGTGTCGTAGCGGCGGGGACCGAGGCGGTTCACCTCGGGGAGCCG
>JANNZM010000058.1:0-1757 GCA_031410595.1 Actinomycetes bacterium
CGTGGCAGGTCACGTGATCGGTGAGGTGGGGGAGCAGTGTGCGGAATGTCGCGCCGCTGACCGGCCAGCCGTGGACGAACAGAACGTCAGGCCCGCTTCCGATGCGGCGGTAGGCGACCTCCCCGGCCTCTACATCGAGGAACCTTTCGGGCTCTTGGCGGAAGAGGTCGGCGGAAGCTGAGGCAGTGAGTGCGGGCATGGAATCCTCCAAGCAGCAGGTACGTCGACACTTTGTAGTGACTACTGCGAAACGATAGTTGCAGCGATCACTACAATCAAGCCGTGGGGCACAAATACTCGAAAGACGAAATCCTTGCGGGCGCATTGGCGACCGCGTTCGATGGCGGCCTGAGCCAACTCACCTACGGTCGCGTCGCCAAACACCTCGGCGTCAACGACCGCATCATCGTCTACTACTTCCCCACGAAAGACGATCTCGTCGGCGACGTGCTCCTGGCCATGGGTTTGCAACTTCAACAGACTTTGGCACCAGCGTTTGGCGCATCGTGCGCCGACCACATCGCGTTGATGCGGGCAGCTTGGCCGATCCTGGCCCACACCGATGCCGACCCAGTCTTCGCCCTGTTCTTCGAAGCCAGCGGACTGGCGGCCATCGGACGGGATCCCTACCGAAGCCTTGTGCCGCAACTTGTCGACCTATGGATTGCCTGGGCCGCCGAGTTCGTCCCCGGCACACCCAAGCAGCGGCGCACAGAAGCCGAGACCGCCATTGCCCTCCTGGATGGTGTCCTTCTCCTCCGTCAAGTCGCCGGTGCCGCCGCGGCCGATCGCGTCGCCAAGCGACTCGGCATCCGCTGACCGTTAGCGGCTCAAGGGCCTTGCCATTGGTGGCCCGCGGGTTTTGTTCGGCGAGTTCTGCGGTGGTGGCGACACGTTTGGCTCGGGTTGCCGCCAAATCTCGCAAGTCCATTCTTAGTGGACCTGTTGTAAATCGCGGCCTCCTTCTCGACTCAAACTCAAGCCAACCGGGCAAAGTGGTTGCAGAGGAGACCGGCCGGGTGCATACTGAAAGAGCCTTAGGGACGCCCTAGAGAAGTCGGAGGCCTCGGTGCCCAGCCGGAATGACTGGAGCCGGGGCTGACGCATTTTTACGGCTCGACGTCTCGCCGGTCTCAACGATCGCCACCAGTGGTCCGACCCCGGCTTGTCACTGAAATGGGTGGACGCTCCGAGCAGCCGTTCGGCTCATGTGAGCACAACGATCACGGTGCCTACCGCTGTTGCGAGCGAATCGAAACTCGGCAGCAACTCATCGGAGCACGGGCAGCATGGTGGCATGGAAGGTCCACATGATTGGGCCCGGCTCGAGATCGACGGTCACGTCGAATCGCGTAATGGCTCGACCGTTGCGGTTCTTCCAGCCTCCGCTCATGCCGCGCTCGATTTCGCGGAGCATCGCCTCCCAACTAGCGGCAAGATCGGAGTCACCGACGGCCCGAAGGGCGTCCGCAAGCCGGTAGAGAGCAACCAGCCGTTGGACGGCATTGGCTCGATTGATGCTGGTTGAAAAGTTGGGTGATCGCTCCGTCTGTGTGTCCATGTCATGCATCATGGCCAGGGGGTATTACGAAGTTCCTTGAAGCATGTGATCATCGAGCCGTCTCGCGCCGCGTACCATCGGGTGCATGGGTGCACCCGACGTTGAGCATGAATCCTTTATGACCCTGAGTCTGACGCTACGCAGGCTGCCAATCGGCACCACGCCGTACGGCACGCGGGTGGAGGTTCCCTTTG
Organism: Actinomycetes bacterium; assembly: GCA_031410595.1. Classification (GTDB taxonomy): domain Bacteria; phylum Actinomycetota; class Acidimicrobiia; order Acidimicrobiales; family Ilumatobacteraceae; genus JANMCE01. The sequence goes on from JANNZM010000058.1 coordinate 1,756, forward strand.
AG
>JANNZM010000059.1:0-48938 GCA_031410595.1 Actinomycetes bacterium
CGCGGCCGAAGACGGAACCGTCATCAGCCGTGCCTACACCGGCAAGACGTGTCGCGTCGTTCGCACCGAGTGGACGACCTACTACGACGAGCATCCCGACGAGTTGGCGCCGTTCCCCGAGCAGGCCATCCGCTCGATGAAGGCCGGCGTCAACCACCTCGGCCATCCCGACGGCTTCTCGGTGGACAGCACCCGTGAGTTCATGCCGTGTGGCCAAGGCGTGGGCGCGATCCACGAACTGATACCGGCCGGCGACATCGTTCGAAGCGTGGTCGCAGAGGCTGAAGCCACCCTCGATCGACTCCTGAACGCGCGAACGCGGTAACTCTTGGTGGTGTCTCCGACTTTCGGAGGACAAGGAGTAACCCGACGGCGGATGGCAAAGCAAACCGTCGTATGGTTCGGTGTAGTTCGGAGGAAACGATCCGATGCTCACCCACCCCGCCAGACACACCGTGCCCCGCCGATTCGCCGATGAACTTCGCGCGCTGCGGGGCAGCGCCCGATCTCAATGGGATCGGGTCGGTTGGCGGGGTATCACCCTGGCCCTGATCGGCGCGACGCTTATCGCGGTCACGACACTGGTCCGCAGCATCGGGTACGGCGTAGGCGGGCTTGACGCCGTCACCGAACTTCGGCCCGACCTACCCTTTCCCACGTGGCTTCTACGCCTTCCCGGCTCGCTCGTTGCGCCGGCTCCTCGGCTTCCGGTGTGGGGATCGATCGGCCAGGTGCTCATCGTGGTTGGGTTGGCCGAACTGCTGCTCGGTCGCCGCAGAACACTGACCATTGCCCTCATCGCCCAGTTCATCACCTCGCTTGCCGGTCGGGTCCTGGTGCAACTGGCCGACCATTCCATCGTGTCGCTCCCCGAGGCCCAACTGGTCGTACGCGACACTGGTCCGTCGGCCGCGGTGGTTGCGCTGGCCGTCGCCATCGCGTTCGCCCACCGGCTGAAGATCCTTGGTTGGTTGGTGGCGGGCGGCCTGTTTTTCGACGCGGTCACGACCGCATCGCTGGCCGGCTACGAGCACCTCTTCGCCGTCGGTTGCGGCGTGGGGCTCGGCCTGCTCCCCCGCCACGGTGCCGCCATCGGGGTGGCTTTCCGACGTCGCGTGCGGCTGCTTCCCGCCTCCGTGGTGCTGCTGGCGTCCACCTTGCATCTGGTGCTGGCCGTCAACCATCCGTTTGGTCGCCGGCTTCTGAGGATGGGTTTCGAATTCGTGCCCTTCACCTCGGCCCGCCACAGCCGGCTGGGTCATTGGGTCATCGCCTACGCGCTTATGCTTTTGGCCTACGGACTACGACGCGGGCAACGGCTCGCCTGGGCGCTGACGCTCGGCGTGCTCGGGTTCACTTTGTTGGAACCCATTCGTAACGTCCTGGACGCCGGCCAAACACTGACCGCCGTTGTGGTGTTGCTGTTCCTCCTCTGGCAACGGGCGAACTTCCGGGCTCCGATCAACCTGCGCGTCGCCAACCGCGGGCTCACCGTCGTCGCCGGCGCAGCGACCGCGGCGGTAGCGGCAGTCGCTTTCCTCACCACCCGCTCCCAACAACCCTGGCAGCGTTCATCGATGCGCCGCTCGATGTGGGTCGTCGCCGAGCGGATGGCGGGACGTCATCTGTTGCCGACTGCCGCCCACCCGCGCTTTGACCCGTTCGTCACCATTGTCGGCATCACCCTCGCCATCGCCAGTGGATGGCTGCTGACCCGCCCGGCCTCCGCTTTTCCGCTGCGCCCGACACCACTTGATCGGCGGCGAGCTCGACGCATCATCGAGACCCACGGCAACGACACGCTGGCGTTCTTCGCGCTGCGCGACGACAAACAACTGTTCTTCTCCGGCAACTCGGTGGTGGCCTTTGCGGTGCACCACGGAACCGCGCTGGTATCGCCCGACCCGATTGGCCCCCACGAGGAGCGCTCTGAGGTCTGGAGCGCATTCACCTCGTTGGCCCAGCAACAGGGCTGGTCGGTGGCGGTGCTCGGGGCTTCGGCCGATTGGTTGCCGATCTACGAGGCGAACGACCTGAAGTCGATGTACATCGGGGACGAAGCCATCGTCGACTGCCCGTCGTTTCAAATGGACGGCGGGCACAACAAGGCACTTCGTCAAGCGGTGAACCGCGTCGCCAAGTATGGGTACACCATCTCGTTTCACGATCCCGCCACTATCAACGGTGAGCTGCGTGCGCAGCTCGATGCGCTTACGGGATCGAGCCGTCGGGGTGAGGTCGAGCGCGGCTTTTCCATGACGCTGGGCCGCTTGTTCGACGAGCAGGATCACGGCCTCCTGTTCGCCGTTTGCTCCGACCCGAATGGCAAGCCCGTGGCGTTCGTGCAGTACGTTCCCGCGGCCGCTATCGGCGGTTGGTCTCTCGATGTGATGCGTCGTGATCGCGGCGAGCACCCCAACGGCCTGCTCGACTTTGTCATCGTGCGCACCATCGAACACGTACGGGAGATGGGTGGCAGCGGGCTGTGCCTCAACTTCGCCACTATGCGCGGCGTACTCTCCGGCGATCAGGAACTGAGCCACTTCAATCGGCTGGCCCAGTGGGCGCTTCGCCACGGCAGTGCGTCCATGCAGATCGAGTCGCTGTGGAAATACAACGCCAAGTTCAACCCGACCTGGCAGCCCCGCTACGCCGTATACCAAGCCGTGGCCGACCTGCCCGGCACCGTGGCTGCCGTCGCCAGGGCCGAAGCCATCTGGGAACTCCCGATCATCGGTCGATTCCTCAAACCCAAGCCCCAACCCGTCGCCGCCTAAGGCCTACCTCGCTACACTTACGAGACAACCTTGTGACACCCTTCATTGCCTCGCTCAAACAATGCCCAAGGAACTTCGTAACACCCCCTCTGTACGTTGGGAGGCATGACCATGACTACTCGGATGCTTGTTGAAGACTTTCTTCAAGGCGGCTTCCCTCGCGGCACGCAACTCATCAACGGCGAGGTAGTCATGAACGACCCGACCCTGCTCCATCAACGCGCCGTCGGGCGCATTCATCTTGCTCTTGGCAACTTCACGATGGCCGACCCGCAGCGTGGCGAAGTCGGCCTCGGCGGTAACTGGCGCTTCGGCCCTGCCACCTCGCTCATCCCCGACGTATGGTGGGTTCCAGCCGACATCTCAGCCCAGCTCGAAGGGTTGCTGCACGACGAGCATCCCGGCATAGCGGTCGAAGTCCGTTCCCCGTCCACCTGGCACTACGACACCGGCGTGAAGCTCCGCTACTACGAAAGCGCTGGGGTGCACGAGGTTTGGCTGGTCGACACTGCCGCTCGCAGTGTGATCGTCCATCATCGAAGCACGCCAGCGTGCCCGGTGTTCGATGAGAGCTACGAGATCGCCGAAGGCCAGCTCACATCACCACTGCTCGACGGTTTTGCGATGACAGTTCCGCCGTTGTTTGCCGGCTCGGCCTCCCCCGCCTAAGCCGTCGCTCAGGTATGGGCCGTAGCATTGCGCCCATGTCATTCGCCGAGCTCGCCCGTGCCCGTGTCGCCGAGGTTTGGGAGCAGTCGATCACTCCTGCGTTGTACGACTACATCGCCATTCCGAACGTGTCGGAGGCATTCGACGCCGATTGGAAAGCCCACGGCTACATGGACGCGGCGGTCACCCTGATCGCCGACTGGTGCCGAGCTCGCCCGATCCCCGGGCTCACCGTGGAAGTGGTGCAACTCGTCGGACGCAGCCCGCTGATCCTTATGGAAATACCGCCCGCCGGAGAAGCCAGCGGCGACGACACCGTGCTGCTGTACGGCCACCTCGACAAACAACCGGAGATGAGCGGCTGGCGCGAGGGTCTCGGCCCTTGGACGCCCGTCCGAGAAGGTGATCGGCTGTATGGCCGTGGCGGCGCCGATGATGGTTATGCCGCCTTTGCCTCCCTCACCGCTATCGAGGCGGTGCACGCAGCAGGCGGGGCGCACACCCGCTGCATCGTGATGATCGAGGCCAGCGAGGAATCGGGCAGCCCCGACCTGCCGGCCTATGTCGAACATCTGCTTCACCGCATCGGAACACCGAGCCTGGTGGTGTGCCTCGACTCGGGCTGTGCCAGCTACGAGCGCGTGTGGGTCACCACCAGTCTGCGCGGTCTGGTCGGTTTCACGCTCACCGTCGACGTGCTCGATGAAGGCGTGCACTCGGGGGATGCCAGCGGCATTGTGCCGTCGAGCTTCCGCATTCTGCGCGAGCTGCTCGACCGGATCGAAGATGCCCCTTCCGGTAAAGTGCTCGTGCCCGAGATGCACGTCGACATCCCCGCCGACCGCGCCGCCGAAGCCGCGGCCACGGCGCAGTCGTTGGGATACCCGGCCAGCAACGACTTCCACCTGCACGGTCGTACGCAGCCGATGGTTTCCGACGCAACAGAACAGTTACTCAACCGCACCTGGCGACCAACGTTGTCGTACATCGGCGCCAGCGGTTTTCCCCCGCCTGACCGCCAGGGCAACGTGTTGCGTCCGTCAACGTCGCTGACCCTTCCGTTCCGCCTCCCTCCTACGTGCGACGCGCAGATCGCCTTGGACGCCGTCACCAAGATGCTGCTCGCCGACCCGCCATCGAAGGCCACCGTCACGATCCAAGGTCGAGAAGCAGCCTCCGGTTGGAACGCGCCAGAGTTCGCGTCGTGGTTGCTCGAGAGTCTCAACGCCGCGTCCAGCGAAACGTTCGGCTTGCCGACCCTGACCGAAGGCGAGGGAGGAAGCATTCCGTTCATGGGCATGCTGGGCGACAAGTTCCCCGAGGCGCAGTTCGTGATCACCGGTGTGCTCGGCCCTGAAAGCAATGCCCACGGACCCAACGAGTACCTCCACCTGCCGACCGCCGAACGCATCACGGCCGCGCTGGCCATGGTGCTCAACGATCACGCCAAGCGCTAGACGGTGTTCCGTCTGCTACGACGCAATCGGGATTTCCGCGCCCTGTTTATAGGCGAAGTTGTCTCCCTTGGCGGGGACTGGTTCGCGACGGTCGCCATCGTGGGCGTGCTGAGCGACGCCACCAACGGTTCAGCCCTCGCCATCGCCGGTATCTTCGTCGCCCAAATGCTGCCGTCATTCCTGCTTTCGCCGTTCGCAGGACCAGTAGCCGACCGGTTTGATCGCCGTGCCGTCATGGTGGCGTCATCGTTTGTGGCCAGTATCGCCGCCCTCGGGTTCCTGTTCGTCAAACCGGGCCATATCTGGGTGGCGTACGTGTCCCAGCTCTTGATCTCAAGTCTGGCCGCGTTCTTCGCCCCCGCAGCAGGTGCTGCGTTGCCGAACCTGATCGACCCTTCCGATCTGCCCGACGCCATCCGCGCAACAAGTTCGCTCTGGGGCATCATGCTGGCTGTCGGCGCCGCGACGGGCGCGCTGTTCAACCAGCTCTTCGGCCGCAACGCGTCATTCATAGCCAACGCAGCCAGCTTCGTGATCGCGGGTGTGGCCATGTGGACGATTCGGCGTTCGACCAACGCCGACCGCGGCTCCGTGCGACCGCGGGTCCACCCCATCAAGGACAGTCACGAAGCCATCGTGTACGCCCGCAGTGACCCAGCGCTCATGGCGCTGCTCTTCGCAAAGGGCGGCGTGGGCCTGTCGGGCGGCGTGGTCGCGCTGCTCACCACACTGTCCGTCGAGCGGTTCCATGCCGGTGACACCGGCGTGGGCATTCTGCTTGCCGCCCGTGGTGTTGGTGTCGTCGTCGGTCCGCTGTGGGCGAAGCGTTACACCTCAAACGGCATCGCCACGGTGCTAAAAGTCTGTGCCCTGTCGTGCGTGGTATACGGCGCCGCGTACATGGGTGTTGCGATGGCACCGGTCATCGGTCTTGCCGCCCTCGGCACCATGATCGCCCACCTCGGCGGCGGCAATCAGTGGTCCCTGTCGGTGTACGGCATTCAGGCCCGTTCGTCCGATGAGTTTCGCGGCAGGGTCCTGGCCGCCGATATGGCAATCGTGATGTTGGCCTCTACAGTCAGCTACTTCGCGGCTGCGTTCCTGCAGCGGGCACTCGGAACCGGCAAAGCCATGGCCATACTGGGCGCGCTGGCGGTGGTGTGGGGCCTCATCTACCTACGCCTCACCCGAACCCTGCGCCAGGAGAACGCGTTACAAACGCAGCCTGCCTAGCAGAACGACCATGCGGTCATGGTCTACCGCCTCGCTGCCTTTTGGCTCCCGCTCCTGCCCGGTTGGGCCGCCCTAGCGGTTCTCGCCGCCTCACTGAGGGAACTCCCAGGATCTCCCAAGATCCGACGGAGGCGCCGCTGGCTCAATGACAGCATGAACTCCACCGACACCACCTCCGTCGCCGAAGCCTTCGCCCAACCCGAACTCGACCCCCGTCTGGCCCGGCTCGCCGCACGCAGCGCCGCGGCCCGCTCCGGCCTCGCAACCAACACCACCGCAACCGCGCAGACGGTCCGCCCGGCGGTTGCGCCGACACGCCGGACCCGTAAGCGTCACGCTGCCAAAGGCAGTCACGATCAACGCCCGCGCCGTCCCCACGCTGACGGCATCGACGCTGACCGCCCAAAGCGCGAAGATCAACTCCGTGTCCGGCGCCACCTACACCAGCGACAGCTATAAGCAATCCCTCCAATCCGCCATCGACGCGGCCAGCAAGGTCACCACCGTCGCCGTGGCAGCATGAACCAACCGCCCACCGACCAACCCGTCCACCTCGCCCGACACCATGTTGAATTCGTGATGGGTATAGCCGTTTCGATCGACCTCATCGACCAGACGGGCCCCGAACCGCTCGCCGCCGTGATCACCTGGCTCCACCAGGTTGACGCCACCTACAGCACCTACAAACCGGAAAGCCCTATCAGCCGGCTTGGCCTTGGCGAACTGACCCTCAACGACATGACTCCCGAAATTCTCGGCGTACTCGCCCTCTGCGAAGAAATCACGGTCGACACCAACGGCGCATTTGACGCCCTCAGCGTCCCCGCCCCCAATGGCAGCCGATTCGATCCATCCGGACTCGTAAAGGGCTGGTCCATCGAGCGAGCCGCCGAGATTTTCGAATCCTTCGGTATCGCCAACTTCTGCATCAACGCCGGCGGCGACATCGCCGTGCGAGGACACAACGCCGAAGGCAAGCCCTGGCGTATCGGCATCCGCCACCCCGACCAGGCTGACGCAAGCGCCGCGGTCATCGATCTCCCCGAACGCCACGCCATCGCTACCTCAGCCACCTACGAACGCGGCGCCCACATCATCGACCCTGCAACCGGCGAGCCAACGCCCGAACTCGCAAGCGTCACCATCATCGGCCCCGACCTCACCTACGCCGATGCTTACGCCACTGCGATTTTCGTCATGGGGGTCGACGGCCTCACCTGGCTCCAAGAGCGCCACCCCGACTACGCCGGTTTCGTTATCACCCGGCAAGACACCACCTACCAAACCCCCAACTTCGCCGCGTACGTCAGCCAACAACCGCAAGGCTCTGATCAGCATCCGTGACACGAACGACTAAACCCAGTCGGCCCAAGATCTTCAGCCTTCGGGTGCGGAAATGGCCGTGGCGTCGAGTACCTGAAGATGATTGGACAGTACGTCGCTGTTCGGAATAAACACGATGGAGCCGTCCTCCAACTGCATCTCCATGCTCGCCGGACGCACCGCAACGACGCGACCGGTGCGACCTGCGGTCTTGACCGTCCAGCCCGGATGCACCACGCCACGCAGGTAGCGGCCGGCTGCGATGTGACGAGAGATGTCCCGCCCGCCGAACCCAACCAGCAGGGCCGCTGAAAGCGAAACGCAGGCCAGCACGGCCGCGAGAACCAGGTTGACCACGGCCGTGTCGATGCCCAACTGCGCGACACCGATCAGCCCGGCGAAGGCCATCACTACCGCAGCGATCATGCGCTCAAGACCGGGCTTGCGTTGCCCCGTTGCCTTCAAGATGCCACGGCCCACCGTCATGCCGAGCAGCGTGCCGGCCACCTTGCCGGCGATGATCATCACACCGGCCACCACGACCTTCGGGACATAGGCGATGATGCTGCTTGGAATGTGGTCGAGTGAGCCGGGGCTGGACTGAGCCAACGCGAACAGGACACCAGCCACCACGAACAGCCAGAACACAAAGCTGGCAATAGCTGGTGCCACTTCCCTGATGGCGTCGGGCTGATTTGGCCTGGTGAGGTACTTCTTCAGCAGCGGGGCCAGGATCGAACCCAGGATGAAGCAGACCGCTATAACCGCACCCGCGATTATCAATGACTTCATTATTCTGCTCCCTGAATTCGTTTCGGATCGACAAGCACTGACGCGGTCCGCCACGGCAAGGTCAACATGTCGAGCAACAGCGCCGGCGTCTCCCCCGCCCTGGGCGCCGGGGTGACAGCCCGCAGCAGGCGCTCGCGGAAGTCTTCGGTTGGTGCCAGGGCCTCTTCGAGGTGCGTGCCCATGGTCGGGCTGAACTCGGTCAGCTCATCGAGACGAGTGGCTGCTTCAGGGTGCTTTTCGATATAGCGCTCCAGCCGCGCGGGAGCCTCATCGAGCCACTTGAGCAGGTCTGCATCGGTTGCCTTGCGAAACGGGACGCTCATCGCCATTCCTTCAATCGTTCAGACAGCGTACGCCGTGCCCGGAACAACCGCGTCTTCACCGTAGGCAACGGCAGACCGAGCACCTCAGCAATTTCCTCATACGTCATGCGTTCGATCTCGCGAAGCACGACAATTGATCGGCTCACACTGTCGAGCGAGTCGAGCGCAAGCCAAAGACCATCGACTGCGGCACGGCCGGCAACGGTGCGTTCGGTGTCGATCTGTCCGACAGCCTGCTCGGTTTCGCCCATCACCATTGGGTCTCGAGCTTCTTCCCGACGACGACGCAACGACGACACCGCGCAGTTGTGAGTGATGCGCAGCACCCAGTTCTTCAGTGGAGCGTCGCCTCGATAGTCGCCAATGTGCTGCCACGCTCGAAGCAATGCTTCCTGCACCACATCTTCGGCCATGGTCCGTTCGCCCACGATGGACTGCGCTACCCGGTACATGGCGGGGCCGAACTGGGCGACGAGATCCTCGATCGGAACCGCGGCATATTCGCCCGGCGGATTGGACACGGCGGCGCTCACGAAATGCCCTGATCAATGGGCGCGACACAAAAGGCACTCCAGTCGTGGACCGCGTGGGGGACGATTCGGAGGAAGAATGGAGGCATTGCGGCTAATTCCGGTCGAAAAACTGTGAGGCTCGATACGGGACGGACGCGAACGTTAGTCGGCCCCGCCCGGTTCCCAAAGCAGCTGAATGGGCACTAAGGCACAGATTTCGCAACCCGCCCAGTTTTCCACGTACCGTGAGCCCCATGAGCGGGTGGAATTTCGCAGACGTTTGGGAGAATCACGCTGATCGGTTTCCGGATTCGCCGGCCCAGGTTTGGGGCCAGCAGCGGACCACGTGGCGTCAGTTTGATCGCCGAGCCGACGGCCTGGCCCACGCGCTTTTGGTTGCAGGCGTCGTTGAGCAGGACAAGGTTGCGCTCTACCTGCACAACCGACCCGAGTACCTCGAGTCGACCTTTGCGACCTTTAAGGCAGGGCTGGCGCCGGTCAACACCAACTACCGCTACGGCATCGAGGAACTGGCCTACCTCTGGGACAACGCCGACGCCGTTGCCGTCGTGTTCGAAGGATGCTTCACCGACCGAGTTGAGGCCGTGCGACACCGCCTGCCGAAGTTGCGCACCTTCATTCACGTCGCCGACGGCTCAGGCCCCTGCCCTGACTGGGCGATCTCGTACGAGGATGCCGCCGCGTCCGCCGCTGGCCGCACGGTCGCACCATGGGGTCGCACCGGCGACCACCTCTTCATCCTCTACACCGGTGGCACGACGGGCATGCCGAAAGGCGTCATGTGGCGCCAGGAGGATCTGCTCCTCGCCCTTGACGGCTCAAACCGCAACCCGCTGCCGGCCGAGGTCGACTGGGAGGCACTGGCGCAACGGGTGATCAAACCCGGCCCCACCAACCTGCCTGCCGCACCGCTGATGCACGGTACCGGTGGCCATAACGCGCTCAGCAACCTTTTGCTAGCCGGCTGCATCGTCACCACCACGGGCCGCAGCTTTGACGTGATCGAACTCCTGGAAACAATCGCTCGCGAGCGGGTCAAGTCGATCTCTATCGTGGGTGATGCCTTCGCCAGCCCCATCCTGCGTGCCCTGGACGCCGAACCAAATCGTTTCGACATCAGCTCGTTGCGGGTCATCGTTTCCTCAGGCGTGATGTGGAGTGCAGAGAACAAGGCGGGGCTCCTGCGCCACAATCCGCGCCTCATCATGGTCGATGCGCTTGGCTCCTCCGAAGCAATCAGTATGGCCACCAGCACGACCACCGCCGATACCAATGAAAGCACGGCGACGTTCAAACCCCGCGCCACCACCGTGGTGTTGAGTGAGGACGGTCGCATCATTGCGCCCGGCACCGGCGAACGCGGACGACTGGCCCAGCCAGGTCGTTTACCGATTGGTTACTACAAGGATGAGACCAAGTCGGCAGCCACCTTCCAGACCGTGAATGGTGTGCGCTATTCCATTCCGGGTGATTGGGCTGAAGTGGATGCCGACGGAACCATCCGCCTGCTTGGTCGCGGTAGCCAGTGCATCAACACCGGCGGAGAGAAGGTTTACCCGGAGGAAGTGGAGGAGGCGCTCAAGCTCCATCCATCCGTTGCCGATGCCGCGGTGGTCGGTGTACCGGACGAACGATTCGGTCAGGCCATCTGCGCGCTCGTTGAGGCGTCCAACCCGGCAGCAGGCATCGACACGGCCGAACTCATCGCCCACGTGAAGGCCACGTTGTCCGCCTTCAAAGCACCCAAGCGAATCGTGACGGTCGCAACGATCGGCCGGGCCGCCAACGGCAAGCTCGACTACAGGGCACTGACGGAGTTGGCTAAGAGTTCCCTGTGAATGTTCATGGCGGGGAATGTGATGCATGACGAAGTAGGTTGACGCCCGAGAGCACCTTTCCGACAACGCTCCCAGGAGTATCACCCCATGCCCAATCCCGTTCTCAACGACAAAGCCTTCCGTGAAGCCTCCGGCGCCGGCTGGGCCGCCCCCGACAGCGCCACCCAATACAGGGCGGGCATCACCGACGGCCCATCGTCCCCCATGGCGTCCGCCGGTCGCATGACCATGTCCGGCACCATGACCGCCACCGGCGTGCTGTTTGCTCTGCTTCTTGCCGCCTCCGTGTTCGGCTGGAACGCGGTGAAGACCGGTACCGGCTTCCCGGCGTGGATACTCGGTGCGATCCTCGGCGGATTCGTGCTCAGCATGGTGCTGCGCTTCAAGCCGAAGATGGCCATGGTGATCGCCCCGATCTACGCCCTCATCGAAGGGCTCGTGGTCGGTGGAATTTCCAAGGTCTACAACGAGGCATACAACGGCATCGTGTTCCAGGCCGTCGGCGCCACGCTTGGCGTGTTCGCGATCATGCTTACACTTTTCGCCACTCGCATCATCAAGGTGACCGACCGCATGCGTCGGGTAGTTGGTGCCGCAACGGGCGGGCTGATGTTGTTCTACCTCGTCTCGATCGTGCTGCATCTCTTCAAGGTCGACGTACCCCTCATCAACTCGGCGTCCGGCTTCGGCATACTGTTCAGCGTGCTCGCTGCTGGACTTGCCGCGTGGCACCTCACGCTCGACTTCGACAACATCGAGAAGTGGACCAAGGCCGGGTCGCCCAAGTACATGGAGTGGTACGCCGGTTTTGGCCTCATGGTCACCGTGGTCTGGCTCTACCTTGAGCTGCTCCGCTTGCTCTCGAAACTGAACCGTCGGTAAACGTCTCGCGAACGCCCGGGTTCGGCCCCCTCTGGCGGCCGAACCCGGGCGTTAACCGTTTTCAACCCGTCTCGTGAGAAACTGAGAGACAACCTGCACAAAACAGCACTGTTCTTACCTCACTTCCGGGGAGAGCACGCCGATCATTGAGGACATGTCCCGTAGGACCATCCTCACCATCTCATCCCTCGTTGCCACCGCCACCATGGCAGCGGCACCCGCCCTTGCCGCCGACACTCCCGCGCCCGCAGCCGAGACCCAGGCACCGTCGTCGGCTGCGGCTGCTACCGCGTCGTCGACAGCGCCTGCACCGAGTTCGTCGCTCGCTCCCGCGTCGTCTGTGGCGCCCTCGTCGGAAGTAGCGGTGTCGAGCACCGCGGTCGCCGACAATTCGTCGGTTCCGACGAGTGTGGCGAGCAGCGGCTCGTCCACCACGGCCGGAGCTACGGGTTCGTCCACCAGCGTCGCCGCCGCCGCATCATCGATTGCCGGAACTTCGACGTCGGTTGCCGCCGGTGCGTCTTCGACGACCAGCATCGGAGGAACCGGTTCATCCACCACCACGACAGTTGCCGCCAAGCCCGGCGCAAGCCCAACCACCACACTATCCAAGGTTGCCGCCGCTGGCGCCGCCAACACCACCACGACGTCGGTCGACCCGGCTGCTGCCGTTAACAAGTCGTTGTTCGACGCGCCTGTCGGCGGATGGCCGATCCGCCCGATCGTCTTCCCGACGCTCGGAGCCAGCAGCTATTACGACGGCTGGGGTGACTACCGCGGCGATATCACGACCCACTTCCACATCGGCGTCGACATCCTCGGCTCCAAGCTGCAGCCATTAGTCGCCGTTACCAACGGTCAGATCAGCCACATCGTGCAGAACCACGTCACCGCCGGTTGGGGTTTGGTCATCACCGATGACGAAGGCTGGGACTACCGCTACTACCACATGAACAACGACACCCCCGGTAGTGACGACGCGTCCAACCCGACCCAGTGGCGTTTCGCTCCCGGCATCACCGAGGGCAGCCGCGTGGTTGCCGGCCAGCTCATTGGGTACATGGGCGACAGCGGCGACGCCGAAGCCACCACCCACACCCACTTCGAAATCCACCGCCCCGACGGCACACCCGTCAACCCATTCCCGAGCGTGCGAGCCGCTGAGAAGGGCACCCGCTGCAACCCGGTGAAGGGCTTGGGCGACATGCCCAACTTCGTGCCCCCCACCGACGCCGACGCCGAGATCGTTACCACCGACGCCTACTCGGGTATTGGCAGCTTCACGCTGTCGGCCAACGGCACCGTCTTCCGCGTGGGAACCGCCCGCCAAATCGGCGACCCACGCTTCAATCAGGCCGACGGCCCCTGCAACGAGCCGGGTAAATAACCAACCTGGCGTTACCCGCGCGACGGTGTTTTAGTGACTGACCTGGCCGCCGACATGGCTGACCAGCCGCCAGCGGCCATCGGACAGCACGAACATGTTTATGGCCGCCACCGTGGCCCCGGACGCCTCGTTGAGCACATTTTCATCGCAGGTCACCCATGCGACATCGCCTTCCACTTCAACGACCTCGTTGGTGATGATGAACTGGTTGTGACCACCATTGGTGAGCAGCGTGAACCAGGCGGCAGCCACCTGCTGCCATCCCCGCAGCATCGGCCAGCCCGGATGCACGCACGTGGCCCGCCCGGTGTGCTCCCACAAGCTGTTCATGCTGTCGAGATCGTTCTCCTCGAAGGCCTGGTAGAACGCCATATTGGCGGCCCGCACCGCTTCGCGATCGAGAAGGTGACCAGCCACGAACTCGACCTTAGCTGAGTTCCGCGGCCAATGAACCCAACCCTGACACACCCCTCGCGTACGATGATCTGCATGGAAGCCACCATTGCTCAGCGCAGCTTTCCGGTGCCTACCAACCTTTCGCCTAGCCGGGTTGATGCCTTCACGTCATGCCCGTTGCAGTTCCGGTTTGCCAGCATTGAAAAGCTGCCCGAACCGCCCAGTATTCCGGCCACCAAGGGTTCGCTCGTACACCGTGCGCTTGAGATCCTGTTCATGCTGGAGACGACCGAACGCACTCTTGTCGCGGGTCTCAACGCGCTCGATCAGGCGGCCACCGAATTTCAGTCCGATGCCGAGTGGATCGGCCTCGGGCTCGACGCCGAGGGTGAGCAGCGGGTGCTCGATGACGCAGGGAAGCTGGTGCGCACCTACTTCACCATGGAAGATCCCACCGCGGTGACCGCCATCGGGTTGGAGTTGCGGCTTGAAGTGCCTGTCGGCAATCTGCACCTACGCGGCATCATCGACCGACTCGACCGCACGCCTGACGGCGACATCATCGTGGTCGATTACAAGACGGGCAAGCCACCCCGGGTGAACAACGAACAATCAAAGCTGGGCGGGGTCAACTTCTACGCGTTCTTGTGCCAACAGTTCTTCGGTCAACGCCCGGCCGAGGTGCGCCTCATGTATCTCTCCACCGGGGAAACCATCATCGCTCGCCCCACCGAACAGTCGGTCAACTTCCTGCCCAAACGCACACTGGCGGTGTGGGGCGCAGTTGAAAAGGCGTGTTCGTCGGGCAACTTCCAGCCCCGCCAGGGCCCGCTCTGCAACTACTGCTCGTTCCAGGCGTGGTGCCCCGCATTCGGCGGTGACCCAGAGTTGGCCGCGCTTGAGTCCACGGCCGCGCTGGCCGAAGCTCTGCCCGCCGCCGAGTAGCCGACGGTGGCCCCTACGCTCGATCGCGTCGATGAGCTGCTCGACCACGCCCTCGACCGCATCCGAGGCAACGCGGTGGCCGACCGCGTGTTTTACACCGCGTCACAGGTCGGTGATTTCAGCATCATCTGGCACGTTCTCAACGTTGGCCTCGTCATCCTCGGCGTCCGCACCCGCAAGCAGGCGGTGCGACTGGCGCTGTGTCTGGGTGCCGAATCACTGATCGTCAATCAAGGCATCAAGCGACTCTTCCGCCGCGAGCGACCAGCGCCCGGCGAGGCTCATCCGCATGCCGTGCGCACGCCGTCCACCAGCAGCTTTCCCAGCGGCCACGCCTCATCGGCTGCGTTCGCCGCCACACTGTTGTCCGATGACCATCCGTGCCTGCGGCCCATGTTCTGGCTGATCGCCGCCATCGTCTCGTTGAGCCGACCCTACGTACGGGCCCACCACGCATCCGACATCGCCGGCGGACTGGTCACCGGGTCGGTCCTCGCCCGGCTGGCCCGGCGGGTGTGGCCTCGCTGACGCCAGCGGCTCAGATTGAGCCGGCCGGTACGACCCATTCGGCAGGGCGCTCGACGACATGGCTTCGATCGTGCGGTGCATCGAAGCCGGCGGTGTAAATCTGCTCGCGTGGTGTGAGACGCAGAGCGTTAGCGCGCCACGAACATGAGGTAGCCGTCCTCCACCGCAGCCTCGTCGGGAGTTGGCTCGACGCGTCGTGAACAGGTCAGCATGCCAACGTTGCTCGGATGTACGAGCCAGCAGACGGTGTCACCAGCGCTCATGGCTCCGGAGACAAGCGCTTGTAGAACTGCGGTGCCGAAACCGCGGCCACGCTGGCGATGATCGACAACAATGGCCCCGATCCGGCGGGCTCAATCTCGCTCAACTGCCCAACCTCGGCGAGGGCGAGCCGAGTGAGCTTCACGCGGATCGCACACTCAGTTTCGCTCGCAGCACATCGGGGAGCGCATTGGGCTCAACGGGAGCGGCGAGCCGCGACGGCGGTGCCGTGTTTCGGCGTCCGATGAAGGCAATGAAGTCGGCGATCGGCCGGACTGATTCGGTACGCACGCTCGCTGCGTACGCCTCCGCGAGTTGCCGCAGCAGCCAGACCCGCTCCGTGAGCTCCCACGATGCCGCGAACCCGAGTAGTCCGAGAGCGACCGCTGACGGACGCTCGTCGGGAAGTTCCACCACGGCGTTGGCGAGAAGCAGCGAGTAGGTGTTGAGCAGCGCGTGGTCTGTATCCCAGGTAACCCGTGACGCCAGAATGAGTTCGGTGTCTCGCTTGGCATCAAAGATGCCAACGGGCTGGCCGGCCGCCTCGGCCAAAACCGCGGGATCGCGAAGCTGTGACGGTGCGATTGTCCTGATCATGGCGTCATTATATCTGAAAAGATGACAAATTAAGGCAAAATGTTGCCAAATGTTGATGTAAGGAGATGAGTCTGTCGCCAGCGGAGGACGTCGATTTCGGGCGGGCGGCAGGAAGGGACCGCTAGCCTCTCGGCCGTGGCCCGATCCGTGACGTTCGACAGCAAGATGAGTGACGCTGAGGGTCTCATGTGGCGGCTTGAGAAAGATCCTTTCCTGTCGTCCACGTTTGCCAACATCACCATCACCGATCGACCCGTCGATGTAGAGCGCTTCCGAAGGCGCATGGAGCGCGCCAGCATCGCTGTCCCCCGGCTGCGTCAACGGGTGCGGCCCGCCATGGGCAACCTGGCGCCGCCGGCCTGGGTGGACGACCCAGAGTTCTCCATCGCTCGCCACGTACGTCACGTCGCGCTGCCTGCGCCTGGGTCCATGCGGCAACTGCAGGATCTGGCCACGCTGATTGCCGCCGATCCGTTCGACCGAACTCGCCCCCTGTGGGAGTTCGTCGTGGTCGACGGGTTACGAGGCGGCAAGGGTGCACTCATCCAGAAGTTGCACCACACCGTGGCCGACGGCGAGGGAAGCATCAGACTCTCGCTGCAGTTCCTCGACATGGAACGGGATGCTCCCGAGCCCGAGCCACTTGTGTGCGTGCCGCCGGCGCCCACCGACATGCCGTCCGCCTCCGACGTCGTTCACACCGTGATGAGCGATGCGTTGCGGGTTCCGTTCGGTGCACTCCGTCAGGTCGCAACGCTGTTCGCCGACCCGGTCCGGCTTCCGGCGGCCGGTCAGGAGTTGTTGGCGACGGCATCCTCCGCAGTGCGTCAGTTGACCGACACGCAGCCCCACCGATCACCGTTGTGGACGGCCCGGTCGCTCGATCATCAGCTCGAGATCCTTCGCACGCCGCTCGAACCGATCAAGAAGGCGGCCAAGCGATTGGGCGGCACGCTCAACACCGCGTTTATGACCGTGGCCGCCGAGGCCGCCGGCGCGTATCACCGCCAGAAGGGCTTCCCGGTCGAGGAGCTTCGGTCATCGATGGCCATCAGTACCCGCAAGTCCGAGTCGGGCTCAAACGCATTTTCACTCGTACGTTTCCTGATCCCCACCGGCGACATGTCGATCGAGGAACGCTTCGCCCGCACCACCAGCGCAATCGAGGCGGCTCGCAGCAGCGCCGGACCGGCGTCGCTCAACCGCCTCGCCGCGCTCACCACGTCACTACCGACGTCGGTGTTGACGCGCCTGGCCCGCACCCAGGCCGAGGCGATTGACTTCGCCACATCAAACGTTCGCGCCGCGCCTTTTCCTGTGTACATCACCGGGGCCAAGGTGCTGCAGAATCATGCAATCGGACCGTTGGGTGGGGTGGCGTTCAACCTCACCCTCATGTCCTACAACGGCAGCCTCGACATGGGCCTCAATACCGACCGCGCGGCAATAGAGGAGCCGGAACTCCTCAGGTCACTGTTGCTGGATGCCTTCCGCCGGTTCAGCAAGGCCCGCTAGGGGCCGCTGGTCAGCTGGCCTGGTTGGTCAGGAGTGAGCGCACGTCGAGCAGCAGATCCGACATTTCGTCGGACGAAACCAGCGAACGGCTGGTCATCTCCGAGAGGGCGCGATCGATAATCGCGAGGGCCTCGTTGATGACGTCTAGCTCACGGATTTCGGTCATGGATCCTCCTGGTGTTGGTGGAGCACTCACAACACTACGTCGTTACGAACTCCGTGTTGCAGATGGTATCGGTCCGGAGCCCGATACGCGCAGGAGAGATCCGACCTATACGTATTCTTTCGTCACTTTTTACGGGAGCGAAACGTCCCGGCCAACCATCGTCTACGGTCCCCGCATGGAAATATCCGGCAAGATCGTGGTGGTTACCGGTGGCGCGAGCGGTATCGGGCGGGCAATGGCCCGGCGCTTTCATGCCGAAGGTGCTCAAGCGGTGGCCGTGCTCGACCGCGACGCGGCTGGCGCGCACCAGGTTGCTCAAGAGCTGAACGGGTTACGGCCCGATTCGGCCATCGCCATTGCCGGCAATGTCGATCGTACGGAAGAAGTGGTGGGAGCTATCGACGCCGTAGAGGAACGCTTCGGCCTCATCGATCTCTACTGTGCGAACGCTGGCGTCAGCCTCGGTACCGACCTCGAAACAACCGATGCCGACTGGGACTTGGCCTTCGGCGTGAACGTGAAGGCGCACTACTTTGCCGCTCGTCGCCTTATGCCGGGCTGGGTCGGTCGCGGCCACGGCTATTTCCTGAGTACCGCTTCGGCCGCAGGCCTCCTCAGCCAGATCGGCTCGGCGCCGTATTCGGTGACCAAACACGCCGCTGTCGGGTTTGCCGAATGGTTGTCCATCACCTACGGGGACCGCGGCGTGCGGGTGTCGTGCCTGTGTCCGCAGGGCGTGAATACCAACATGTTGAACAGCGGCATTGTGGGGGCCGGCGCCGACGCCGTGCGGGCCGGAGGCGCGGTCTTGGAGCCCGAGGACGTCGCCTCGGTTGTGGTCGAAGGTCTCCGAGCGGAAAGGTTCCTTATCCTCCCCCACCCCGAGGCGCTCACCTACTGGCAACGCAAGACGGGGGACAACGAGCGCTGGCTGGCTGGCATGCGAAAGCTCCAGGCCCGCGTGGGCGGATGATCGAGGCATAAGGTCGCGTTCATGATGGCCCGACGATCCCTCCTGCGACTGGTCACGGTGTTTGCTGCGGTCGTGCTGAGCGTGCTCAGCCTTACCGGCTCGGCCCACGCCCAGACCGCAAAGAGCTTTCAGCTGGCATCACTCAACGTCGAAGCCACCGTGCTGGCCGACGGCTCGATGCAGGTTGAAGAGAATGTCACCTACGACTTCTCGGGCGGGCCTTTCACCTTCGCGTTCCGCACGTTCAAAGCCGACTGGTTCAACCGAATCAGCAACTTCACGGCTGCCGAGCAAGGCACACCGCTTCAGGTGGAATCGGGCACCGACCGCTGGACATGGCGATACGCGCCCAGCAGCGACAGCTCGCACACCTACACCCTCACCTATCGCGTTGCTGGCGCCGTCGATGTCGGAAGTGACGTGGGCGAGCTCTACTGGCAGTTCATCGGCACGGACCATCCGGGTGTGGGGTCGATGAACGTGCACATCAGCCTTCCCGGCGAGTACCCGGTGGCTGCTCCCGCCACTGCCGACACCGATACAAGTGTCGTGCGGGCGTGGGCGCATGGGCCGCTAAACGGCAAGGTACAACCCTCGGCCCGCAGTGTTGATCTGTCGGTCACTGGTGTGCCGGCCCGCACGTTTGTAGAGGGTCGCATCGTCATTCCGTTGAAGGCGTTCACCTCGCCGGGAACGTCGGCCCGTCTGCCCAAGATCCTGCGGGAAGAAAAGGGGTACCTCGACACCGGCAAGACGGGGCGAAAGTTGGCCAACGTTCTTGCGCCGATGGCCACACTGGTTGGCGGCCTCGGCTTTGCCGCGCTATGGCGCAAGCACGGCAAGGAGCCGCCAAAGCCCGACTACATCGGTGACTACTGGCGCGAACCGCTCACCGATCCGCCCGCCGTCGTGTACGCCAATCTCAACTTCGGCAAGGTGGAGGGCCGAGCCATGGCCAGCACGCTGGTGGACCTGGCCCAGCGCGGGTACCTCACCATTACCGAGCAGGAGGGCAAGCGGTTCGGCCGCAAGAAGGACGTGTACACCTTCACGGCTACCACGCCCAAGCCGCGAGCGGGCCACCCACTTCCACCGCCGTTAAGCCAATGGGAAACCGATCTCTTGGCCAATGTCTTCCAGGGCCAGCATGAAACGACGTCTGAAGCGTTCGAGGATTGGGCCAAGGCCAACCAGACCACCTCAGCCAAGTTCTGGAACGGCTGGAAGAGCGCGGTGTCCGACGACATGAAGGCTCGCGGGTACGTCGAGACCGGGCGGGCCGGCGTCTGGTTGACGGCGGTGGGTATCATCGCCGCGCTGATCCTGACCGGATTCATTCTCATCAAGGTCTCGAAGAACCGCGTGGGCAGTGTCAGCCCCATCGGTGGGCTTTGCCTTGTCGCTGCGGTCGTGATGGTGCTGCTGCTTCCCACTCTGCGCAAGCGAACTGCCGCCGGCACCGAAGAACAGGCGCAAGCCAAGGCGCTCAAAAAATATCTCGAGGACTTCAGCAACATGAAGGATGCCCCGGTAGAATCACTCATCATCTGGGAGCGTTTCCTGGTCTACGCAGTGGTGCTTGGCGTGGCCAGCCATGTCATCAGCGGCCTGGCGGTCCGGTTGCCGAACGTGGTCAACAACCCCGGCTTCGCGCCTTGGTGGGTGCCCATCGGCGGGCGGGGCGACATGGGTACCTCAATGGACAACTTCCCTGGTTCGTGGGGTTCGGCCGCAACCGCGGCCATGACGCCCGCCAACACCAGCTCGGGTTCCGGAGGCGGATTCTCGGGTGGCGGCGGAGGAGGCGGAGGTGGCGGCGGATTCGGCGCCGGCTAGATCATTGCGTTTGCAACTATTTCGGCCCGACGAACACCACGCAACGAACTGACGACGGCCAACTCGTCACACGCCGACAGTTCGGCCGCGAACAGCACCCGCTCGGACACCCGACCACTCGCGAGTTCGACGGCACGCCCGATACCGTCCAGACCACCACTCGACAGCGGTGGCGTGAACCAGGAATCGCCCAGTCGATAGAGCAGATTGGCAATGGCGGTCTCCACCACCTCGCCCCGTTCATTGATCAGAATCACATCGTCCACACCCGGATGGCGAGCCTGCGCGGCCTCGTACACCGACCGGTTGGTGGTCTTGTGCAGGCAGAAAACGTCGTCGGACCTCACGACGTGATGATCGAGCACGACGTTCACGACTGGTGGGGCATCGCCGAGCACGAACATCTCGACAGTCGGGTTGCCGTCCCGGGCGAGCAGCAGGCGTACCCG
Organism: Actinomycetes bacterium; assembly: GCA_031410595.1. Lineage (GTDB taxonomy): Bacteria > Actinomycetota > Acidimicrobiia > Acidimicrobiales > Ilumatobacteraceae > JANMCE01. The sequence continues at coordinate 20,881 of JANNZM010000059.1, forward strand.
CTGCGGTTCGATCGGTGTGCCAAGCCCGTCGAGTTTCTGGGAGATGCGTGTTTCGTTGGCGTCAAAGCCGAACCATGCGGCCGAGTCGAGCAGTCGTTGGATATGCAACGATTTGTTACGAACGCCGTTCGGACCGAGATACATGGTTTCCAACAGCTGCATGGGCGGACGGCGTTCCGACAGCACGCGGGCCTTGGCCACCACTTCGGCATCCTCGGCCACCGGATCCGAAGACCAGGTGATACCACCGCCGACGCCGTAGGTCAGTAGCCGGCTGGCCGGGTTGATCACGGCGGTGCGAATAGCCACACTGAAGGTCGCCCGGGCGCCGCGGCCGGGTGGTGCGAGCACACCGATGGCACCGCAGTACACACCGCGTGGGCGGCCCTCGAGCTCAGCGATAATCGACATGGCCGACGCCTTCGGGGCGCCGGTGATCGAACCACACGGAAACGCTGCGGCGAACACATCCACCAGCGTCGTCTCCGGCTTCGGCGTGACGGCAACCGTCGACGTCATCTGCCACACGGTCTCGTAGCGTTCGGCTTCGAAAAGCGATGGCACCCGCACGCTGCCGACCTGCGCCACCCGTGAAAGATCGTTACGAAGCAGGTCGACGATCATCACGTTCTCGGCGCGCTGTTTGGGATCGTCCACCAGCTCGCGGCGGCGGATCGCGTCGTCGCTCTGCCTTCTGCCACGCACCACCGTCCCCTTCATTGGTTTGGCCGACAGGGTGTCGCCATCCCAGCGGAGGAACAACTCCGGCGATGCCGACACGATGATCTGATCGCCGAAGTCGAGGTAGGCGTTGTAGGCACCGCGTTGCGCCAAGGCCATCGACACGTACAGGTCGAACGAGTCGCCCTGCAGGTGGCAGTGCAGTCGGTCGGTGTGGTTCACCTGATAGACGTCGCCCCGTTCGATGCGGTGACGAATGGCGTCGACAGCCTCAACGTACGGCATAGTGCCCGCCGACCGTCGCAAGTCGGTGATGCGATGCTGCGGGGCGCTGACCGTATCCAGGCTGGGCAACACATGGCGTTGAGCGAACACGGCGAACCGAACAAGTGGTTGACCGTTAGTTGCCACTACCGTGAAGGCCGAATCGAAGGCAGCCGCTGCTTCGTAGGCGACGAACCCCACCACCCAGTTGCCCTGGTGAGCTGCTTGTTCCGCAGCGGCCAGTACGTGACGGACCTGGTCGACCTGGTCGGTTTCAAGAAACCCGAGCGGTTCGGTGAAGCCGAATGCGGTACCCGCCGACAGGTCATCGATCCGGGCCGAACGCATGGGCGTCACGCTATCGGCGACCCGTCGTTCGATCGTTATCGCTTGCCCGCCACCCATCGGTCGATCAACTTGCGGGCAATGGAAATCCCCGGCGGGATGTCGGGCAGATGGTCACGGGTGTACCAGTTGGCATCGACGATCTCGGTCGGATCGCACACGATTTCACCGGACACGTAGTCGGCCTCGAAGCCGAGCATGAGCGAGTGCGGGAAGGGCCACGGCTGGCTCGACACGTAGCGGATGTTGCCAACCTCGATGGCCACTTCCTCCATCACCTCGCGCGCGACTGCCTGTTCCAAGGTCTCCCCCGCTTCCACAAAACCGGCAAGGGCCGAATACGTCGGGTTCCGGAAGTTCACACCCCGAGCGAGCAGCGCCTCGTCGCCCCTGGTGACCAGCGTGATGATGGCCGGAGCGAGACGCGGGTAGGCAGGCAGCCCGCAGGCCGGGCACTTCATGGAGCGATCATTCGGGTTGGCGATCGTCGGAGTTCCGCACCGTCCACAAAACCGGTGGGTACGGGCCCAGTCGACGATCTGCACGGCCCGCCCGGCCAGCATCCATTCGACCTCGGGTATGCGAGTAAAGAGCGAGTACAGATCGACGAACGCGCCGTCGTCCTCGTGGTGGTCACCAACGTCCTCGGCGAACACCGGCTGCCCATCGAGCAGCCCCAGGAAGTGGTGATCGCCGCCAAAGCCCGGCCCGTCCGTCACGAAAACCTTGGCGCCACGTACTGCCATCCATCGGGCCGAGGATCGATCGATGCCGTCGGGCAGGAAGGTGAGCGGAACAAACGAAGCCATGGCCGAACGCTAACGGGCCGACAGGCAACGTGCCCGAGTTGGGCTGTTTGGCGTGCGACGCCGATACCCTTGCGCCGATGACTGATCTCGATCTGCGCGAACGCCACGACCTGGTTGACCTGATGGCCGAACTCGGCCCCGACGCACCAACGCTGTGCGAGGGCTGGACCACCCGCCACCTCGCCGCCCACCTCGCCATTCGTGAGCGCGATCTACGGGCCGGCCCCGGCATCCTTTTCGGCGGTCCGTTCGCCAGCTTCACCGACAAGCTGATGGCGAAGGAAATGAAGCGGCCCTACGAGGCAATTCTGGCGCGAGTGCGAACGCCACCGACCGGACCCCTGTCGATCCCCGCCGTGCGGTCGGCGATGAGTTTCGTGGAGTACCTGGTCCATTACGAGGACGTCCGCCGGGCCAACGGCAATGCTCCTCGCAGTGACCGCCCCGACCTCCAGGCCGAGGCTTGGAAAGCACTCTCCCGCCTCGGCCCACTCATGGTCCGCAAGGCCAAGACCGGACGAGCCCTCAAGCTGGTTGCCACCGGCACCACCGCTGGCTCCAAGACGTTCGGGAAGGGTGCCACCGTGATGATCACGGGCGAACCGGTGGAGCTGCTGTTGTACCTCGAAGGACGCCGCCGCGCCGCGGTTGTCACCGTCGATGGTGCAGCTGAGGATGTTGCCGCCGTAGACGTCGGTAGCTTCGGCGTCTAACCTGCCAACCACTCGCGGTTTCCCGCCTCCCCTGCGCTCGTCGGAGGTTCCCATGTACCGCATTGCACTGGTGCTCGTTGTGCTTCTGGCTGGCTGTCGATCGACACCCAAGCCGCTCCCGACCGGTGAGGCCGTCATCGTAAAGGTCGTTGACGGGGACACCGTTATCGTAAGCATCGACGGCAAGGAGGAGAACGTGCGCCTCCTCGGTATCAACACCCCCGAAACGGTGAAGAAGAACTGGCCAATCGAGTGTTACGGCCCGGAGGCCAGCAAGCTCACCAAGAGCCTCCTGCCTCCCGGAACGGCGGTGCGCCTCGAGCGCGACATCGAGGCCAGGGACGCGTACAACCGTCTGCTCGCCTACATCTATCGAAAGGATGATGGCCTCTTCATCAACCTCGAACTGATGCGTCAGGGCGACGCCCGGGAGATGTCGTTCAAACCGAACACTGCGCACGCCACCGACTTCCATGCAGCCGCGACCGAAGCCGAAGCCGCGGGCCGCGGCCTGTGGAGTCACTGTCGTACATAACGTCGCTCGCTCGCTCGTCTGATGGCTTCGCTTGGTCGCTACCGCTCCTTCTCGCTCAGCGTCGCTCGTATTCGCTCCTTCTCGCTTCGCTCGACAATCCGGCGAGTCGCGCAACGGGCGTTAGCATTCAGGCAATGACATCGCTCGTGGAACGGCTTGGCCACCCAACCGGCACCAAGCTGGTGATTTTGAGTTGTGACGACCTTGGGTCATGCCATGCCGCCAATGTCGCGGTGTACGAGGCTCTGCGAGACGGTGCCGCCACGTGTTCTTCACTGATGGTGCCGGCGCCCTGGGCCCGGCACGCGGCCCACATGTACAACGGCGAGGACATCGGCGTTCATCTCACGCTCAACGCCGAAAACGAGTTCTATCGCTGGGGGCCGCTCACTCACGCACCGTCGTTGCAGTCGGGCGAGGGTGGTTTTCCCCGCACCATCGATGACCTGTGGGAACACGCCGACCCCGAAGAGGTGCGTCGCGAATGCCGAGCCCAGATCGAGCGCACGCTGGCCTGGGGCATCGACGTCACCCACCTCGCACCTCACCTCACCTCGATCACGTTGCGGCCCGAATTCTTCGACATCTACATCGACCTCGCCTTCGAGTTCCGGCTCCCCATCCGACTGCCGTCATCCATCAGCGAGCAGCAGGCCGGATTCCCCTTCCGGAAGCTCGCCGCCGAAGAAGGAATCGTCTTTCCCGATTCGTTCAATCACACCTGGAAAGCGCCGAGCCGAGATCGCATTCTGGCCGAGCTTGCCAACCTGTCGCCCGGCGTCACCGAGATCCATGTACAGCCCGCCATCGACACGGCCGAGGTTCGAGCCATGTCCACCGACGCGCCCGGTTGGATCGACGACTACAACCTCGTGGTGCATGACGAGGCGCTTCGGCAAGCGATAAGCGCGTCTGGCGCGGTGTTGATCGGATATCGCGAGCTGCGTGACGCCATGCGCGCCTAGCTGCGCTCGGTCTTCAGCGCGGCGGCGACCTCGCCCGATTTGAGGGCGTCGAAGAACTTGCCGGTATGGCCAACCACTTTCAGCTTGCCGCGCATGTAGGCGACGTCTGGGTCCATCGCCGCGTCGGCGGCCTCGATGGAGATGACGACATCGGCATCATCGGGGCCCATCACGTGTTCGTCCTTCTTGCCGTGGATGATGCGGTACTGCACCGTCATGAGCGCGCCATCTGGCGGATTCCGGCAAACAGGTCATCTTCCATTTCGCCGGCAGCGGGCATGCCGACACGGCTTTCGGCCAGCACCCAGTCTTCCCACGGGTGCAGCTCGATCAACTCGTCGTCGGTCAGCCCGAACCACCAACCTTCGTTCGGATCGATCTGGGTGGCATGGGCCAGCAACGACTGGGTACGTGCCCACATGTAGTCGGCAATGGGTACCTTGGTGGTGATGCGGTCGTCCTGATTGGGACGGTCAAACCAGGCGTCCTCGAACGGGCTCTTGCCGTGCTTGGCGATGAGCGCGTGGTGGATCTTCAGCATGCGATCACGACTCCACAGCGTGTAGTACATCTTGAGCGGCGTCCACGGTTGGCCGTGCTCGGGATACCAGTCGGCATCACCCGCTCGGTCCCATGCCAGCAACGTGATGTCGTGTACTCGCAGATGATCGGGGTGCGGGTAGCCCTGCTGATCGTCGTTGTAGGTCAACAGAACGTGCGGGCGGGTGCGGCGAATGATGGCGACGAGCCGACCGGTGGCTTCGTCGAGGTCTGCCTGCCAGAAGCAGTCGGGGTGCTCGTTGGGCGACGTGTCCTTCATGCCCGAGTCTCGGTAACCGAGCATGACACATTCGGTGAAGCCAATGATCTCCACAGAGCGAGCCAATTCGTCGGGACGCAGCTCGGCCATCTTGGCCTTGATGCCGGCCTCATCGAGACCGTGGAAGGCGCCGCCCGCTTCCAGCAGACTCTTGTTGTGGATGTCACCCTCTTCGCCGCCGGTGCAGCACACCAGAACGGCTTCGGCCCCCTCGGCGACATACTTCGCCACCGACGGAGCACCCTTGGAAGCCTCATCATCGGGATGCGCGTGTACGGACAAAAGGCGAAGATCAGCAGCCATAGGTGCTCAGATTATCGGCCCCGACCGGAATCGGCTCACATCCATCGCAACGGGAGTGCCCACCAGCATCGCCGAAAGCCGCCTAGAGTTCACCACTCGTGAACCGAGTTGTGACCATCGTTGTGGCCCTTTGCAGTGTGGCGGTCCTGGTCAGTTGCAAGAGCGACGGGCGCGCCCTCAAACCTGCTTCACCAAGCCAGACCCTGTCGATTGTGGTACCCACCACCATTCCCGTCACCACGCTGGCCCCTGGTCAGGGCATTCCTGCCGAATCGCTCGACAGCCTGCCGGCCGAAATTTCGACGACTGCGCTCAGCCTGAACGGCTCCTGGGTCGACGGCGGACCGTTGCCGCCCGATTCAACCTGCAAGGGCAAGGGCCTCTCACCTGACCTCAAGTGGACCAACATTCCCGCCACTGCGACCGAACTCGTACTCGCCGTCACCGACGCCGATGCATCGGGGTTCGTGCACTGGATTCTGGCCGGCATCGATCCTGCCACCCCGGGACTTTCGCAGGGCAAGATCCCGCGAGGCACGGTGCAGACGTTGAACAGCTCGCCGACGCTCGGCTGGTTCGCGCCATGCCCGCCTCAGGGAACGCATCGTTACATCTTCTCGCTGTTCGTCCTGACGACACCCTCTGGCATTTTGGCCGGCATGGATTCGGCTGATGCGATCGCCGGATTGCAGATTCCAGGTATTCAGCACGTTGCCATTACCGGTACCGCAACGGCATAGCGCGCCAAATCGCTCGATTGCCCGTTAGCCTGCCCGTCACTGTGTCTCCCGTCTGCTACCGCCACCCCGATCGCCCCACCGGCCGCTCCTGCACCCGCTGCGGCAAGCCCGCTTGCCCCGAGTGCCTGGTTGCGGCATCGGTCGGCTCGCACTGCGTCGACTGCGTGAAGGCCGCCATGCCGCCCGCCGCCGAACGTATCCGCCGCTGGAATGCAACCAGCGGCGGCAACCTCGCCACCATGGTCCTGATCGGGATCAACGTCGCGGTGTTCGTGGTGGGCGTTATTGCCAGCAAGGGTTCATCGCTCGGCAACAGCGGGCGAAGTTCACTCCTGGACAAGGGCGCGCTCTATCTGCCCGACATCCGGCGCAACGAGTTCTGGCGATTGATCACCAGCGGGTTTCTGCACTTCGGCGTGGTGCATCTTGCCTTCAACATGTTCGCGCTGTTTCAACTGGGCCGAGCGCTCGAATCGGGCTTGGGACGATCTCGCTTCGTTGGTGTCTACTTTGCGTCGCTCCTGTCGGGCTCGGCCATGGTGCTCCTGATGGATCGAGCCGGCTTCCAATCGGGGAGCCTTACTGCCGGGGCATCAGGTGCCATCTTCGGTCTGTTGGGCTGCCTGGCGTTGGGGATGCGCGCCCGGGGTATGAGTGTGATGCGAAGCGGCATTGGCGCGACGATTTTGATCAACCTGTTCCTGACGTTGCAGTTCGGCTTCTCGTTCGGCGGTCACCTCGGCGGCTTCATTGGTGGAGCGATTTGCGGCGCGATCTTGTTGTCACCGCGGCCGGTCGTGTCGAAACAGCTCACTCAACTGACGCCGCTTCTGGTTGGTGTTGCCAGCGTCATCATCGCCATCGCCGTTTCCCGGTAGGGCCGCGGGTCGGTCGCTCGACCAGCGCGCCGGCGGCGCCACCACCATGCGAGCCAAACCGACCAGCACCGGGTCGTAGTTGACCCGCCAACCAGCGAAATCCTTCCACGCCTGATCGCGGTCTGCCTTCAACGGTACGTCGGCGGCCTGCAGTTCAACGCACAGATTGTCGAACTCACGACGTGAGATGGTGATGGGGTCATCGGGTCTCGGATCGGGGTCAAACGGAAGTCGGAACGAGCCCGAAATTCTCCGTAACGACAGCGAGCCGCTCCGGATCACCAGCGCGGCGCGCGGCGACCACGGCACGTCGACGACCGCCAACAACAACGCGGCGGTATCGAGGACGGTGCCCGCGGCCGTCACCCAGTTGCGTCCGCTGTGCGGGCTCCGGAAGTAGACCAGTGCTGGGTGGCTGCTATGGCTTTCCTCGATGTCGGCGAACCAAATTTCCCACGGCGGCAACAGCTCTTCGCTGATGTTGTCCAGCCAACCAATACGGTGGTAGCGGGCCAGCAGTTCGGCTGGTGACGGCGGCAATCCAGCACGCACCTCGAGCAGCGCCACGAGCTGCTCACGACGGCTGTACGACGTGTAGATGGTGGGCAGGTACGAGATCATCAGCGATACCAGACCGAGACCGAAGATAGCTTCCACAAAGGTCACACCGGCGTGAGGCAAATCCTTCTGGAAGACCACGCCCAGAGTGAGGATCGATGAGCCGCTGGTCAGAAACGCCGTGCGCAGCGACACCCCGCCAAGCCCCCACACCACCCCGGTAAAACCAAGAGTGGTGAGCAGGACCCAGACACCCGGGAGCATGATCAGTGTGACCGGTCCGAAGTACGCCAGTATCCGGTCACGGTGGGCGTAGCTGTGCTTTGGATGGGCGAGCAGGTTGAAGACTCGTCGCATCGTAAGAAACAGCCTGCGGGTGATCAACGACGGAATGGCGCGGGGCACCACGACCGTTTTGATTGCCGATGCAACGGTGAACAGGACGAGTGCGATACCCGCAACGAGCGCAGCGATCCTGGCGACAATCACCGCCGAATTGTGTCACACCTCGTCTGTACGGTTCTGGGTACTTCCCCTCTGAACGCCCATATCTCCCTTCAGGGGGTCTCATGCCTGCACCATTGTGCTGCCCAACCGCCGCGCTCGACATCATCCTCATGCTCGCCAGCCATCCGCCTCGCCCCGAAGTCGTCTGTCTTTTGCTTGATACCAACCACCGTGGCCAATCGTCGTTCGTGGTGACCGACGCACCACGGGACCTGACCGAGCTGACCAGCTCCATTACCCGGGTTTGCGCAGAGCTGCCGTGGGTTCGGGCTGTGGTGTTGGCCTGCTGCTCACCCGGCGGCGGCTACCTTCCGAGCGCCCTCGAACAGATTGCCTTCCTCGACAGCCGAGAGCAGTTCGACGTTATTGGTGTCGAGTTGCTCGACTGGTTTTTGCTCGACGCCGGTCGGGCTTCTTCGCTGGCCGAAGCCACCGACGCCCGCCCGTTGTGGCGTCACGGCAACGGCACTGCTACATGTTGCTCATCGTTCGACGTTGCGCCGGTGTGATGCGCAAACCAGAAGCTCTCAGCAGTACGATCACCTCTCGGCTCGTCACTTCAATGGCCCCCGCGCGGATGGCCATTTCGCGCACGCCCACGTGTAGGTCGTAGTGATCGCCTTGAAACGCCCAGCGTGGCACGCCTGCGCTGCGGGCGACGGTATGCAGTTCGAACAGGTCGCTGTCGCTGATCAGGTGGCACCACTGACGACCACGCCACCACCAGCGGCATTCGTCCACGTAGACGGTCACGCCGTCAGTGGCAGGCGCATCCGCCGCCGCAACCGCCACCCGACGGGCGAGGAGCAGCACTGGCCGGCGCTGCGGCTGCGCCAACCGAAGCAAACGCCGACAACTTCCTCATCGAGTTCTGATGGCCGTCGGGGCACGTGGCCGGATCGTTCGATTCGCTCATCGACCGACGCATTTCAAAGGAGGCATCACACGTCTTGCAGCGGTATTCGTAAACGGCCATGTTGGTCACTCTATCTCGTCGCCTAGTGCCCGCTAGCGTGGTCCGTCATGCGCGAACGCCCCTTTATCCTCGCCATTGCCGGGGGCACCGGTTCGGGCAAGACGACCGTGGCGCACCGTTTGGCCGACGCCCTCGACCCGTCCCATTTCGCGTTGGTGAAGCTTGACTCGTACTACCGCGATCGCACCGACCTGACCTTGGCCGAGCGAGCCGACATCAACTACGACCACCCCGATGCCTTCGACTGGCAACTCTTGCGGGATCACCTACGCTCGCTGCTCGACGGCCAGCCCGTCGACATTCCGGTCTATGACTTCGCCGACTTCAATCGGTCGGCCGATGTCACGCGTACCGAACCAGCTCAGGTCGTGTGTGTCGAGGGGATTTTGGTGCTCTACGAAGCCGAGTTGCGTTCTCTTTTCGACCTGCGCGTCTACGTAGACACCGACGCCGACGTACGCCTCATTCGACGATTGCGACGAGACGTGGCCGAGCGCGGGCGCACGCCCGAAAGCGTCATTGATCAGTACCTGTCCACCGTCCGCCCGAGCCACGAGCAGTTCGTTGAACCCAGTAAACGGTTTGCGCATGTCATCATTCCTGAGGGTGGTCGTAACGATGCCGCCTTCGACATGCTGGTCGCTCGCCTGAAGGAGTTCGCATGACTGATACCTCAACCCGCATCGAGGAACGTACCGAGTACGAACTCGAAACCGGCGAACCGGTTGTGTCCCACATCGTCAAAACCGAGCCCGGAGAGAACGCGGCGGCCAAAGTGCTGGAAGCGCGTATCTACGGTTCACCGCTTGAAGCGTTGTGCGGCCACCGCTGGGTCCCGTCCCGTGACCCCGGCAAGCACCCCATCTGCCAAAAGTGCAAAGAGATCTATCAGGTCTACAAAGCCTTCAACGACGGCCTCGGCGACCAGCCCAACGCCTAAGCGGCGTGGTGCCGGGCTTTTCGGAATGTGGATCGAGCGCTATGGCAGGCGGGATTCGGTTTGCGACACCGGGCGCCTCTAACAGGACGCCGAAAACGCAATTCCCTTTGTCCCCACCCAGCTAGAGATGGCGAGGCCTACAGAGTCATTACGCGCCGGCGAAATCGACCTCGGTCGTGGGCACCGTGCCACCCTTACGGCCAGGCGCCGACGAAAACTTCCAGTACAGGTTCGTGTAGGCAATGGCCTGATCGGGCCCGACCGGCGACCCCCACTCGCGCATGTCTTCGGTGGTGTGCGCGTCCGCCACCAAGGTGGCGTCGTAGCCGCGAACCAAGGCACCGTGCAGCGTCGAACGGATACAGGCATCGGTCTGCGCTCCGGTCACGATGAGACGACCGACGCCACGCTCGAGCAGTACCGATTCGAGGTTGGTCTCCTCGAAAGAATCTCCGTGGTGCTTATGCACGAGTGGCTCGTCGTCGTGTCGGGTGAGTTCGGGAATGTATTGCCATCCCTCAGACCCCTCGGGCATCTCGTCGTCGGAATGCTGGACCCAAATAACGGGCACCTGCTCCGTACGAGCCTTGTCGACCAGCGTGTTGATGTTCGCCACGACCCGCTCGACATCGTGCGCCTGACCGACGACATTTCGCTGCATATCGATCACGACGAGTGCGGTATTGGGACGGTCTGCCAGCGATGTCATATCTGCCTCCGGGGTCGGACTCTCAGGCTAAACACACCTCGGACCGAGGTCAACCAAGGCTGGGAGCAGACGGGGCGGGATCGAAAACTTTCGGATCTGACCAATCCGATTCACAAGCAGCGACGAACGCACCCCGGCTGCATACGCCGCCACTGACCCCATCAGGTGAACAAATGCTGAAGAAATCCCTTTCGTCCGGAGCAATCGTTATCGGTCTGATGCTGAGTGCGACCGCATGCGGTTCGGACAAGGCCGCAACCCCGGCCACCACTGCAGCGCCAGCCGCGGCGGCTACAACCGCCGCACCAGCCATGACCGCCAAGACCGTCGACATCGTCGACACCGCCGTCGCCGCCGGATCATTCAAGACCCTCGCCAAGGCGCTCACCGCGGCCGGTCTGGTTGACACGTTGAAAGGCCCCGGCCCGTTCACCGTGTTCGCGCCGACCGATGATGCGTTTGCCAAGCTGCCGGCAGGCACGCTCGACGACCTGCTCAAGCCCGAGAACAAGGCGAAGCTGGCCGCCGTCCTTACCTACCACGTCGTTTCGGGCAAGGTCGCTGCCGCCGATGTCGTCAAGCTGAAGTCGGCCAAGACGGTCAACGGTAAGGATGTCACCATTGCGGTCACCGGCGCCGACGTGATGTTGAACAGCACCACCAAGGTCACCAAGACCGACATCGCTGCCTCGAACGGCATCATTCACGTCATCGACTCGGTGCTTCTCCCCCCGGCATGACGATCTGGTGGGTTGGGCTCCGCCCGGTCCGACCCACCAACAGTCCTTAAGCGAACTTCCGCTCGATACGCTCAAGTTCCTCGCCTGCGGCCACCCACTCATCGGAGAGGGTGGCCGCTTTCGTTTTGGCCTTCTCGTGCAGGTCGACCAGCTCTTTGACCTTGGCGTTGTCTTCGTAGATCGACGGGTCGGCCAGTTGGCGGTGAAGGGCCAGCACATCGGCTTCGGCCTTGCCAAGATCACGTTCGAGCTTCTCAACTCTTTTGATCAGATCACGAGTGGCGACGTGACGCTGGTTGCGCTTCTCTGCATCGGTGCGCTTGTCGGCCACGACCGGCGCAGCTGCCTTGGCCGACGTCTTAGCGGCCGGCGCCGAGTGGCTCGATAAACCGCCGGCAGTGCGGGGCGACAGCACCGAGTCATCCACGCCCATGTGCAGTTTCACCTTGCCGTGACGGACGGACACCAGTGCATCGCACACCTCACGCACCAGGTAGCGGTCGTGACTGATCAGCAGCACCGTGCCCGGGTAGGCGCGGAGTGCGTCTTCCAGCAAGTCACAACTGGCGAGGTCGAGATGGTTGGTCGGCTCGTCGAGGATGAGCAGGTTGACCGGGTTCAGCAACGCCTTTGCCAGCGCCAGTCGAGTGCGCTCGCCACCGGAAAGATCGCCGATGTTTCGCTCGGCCGCCTCACCCGAGAAGCCGAAGCTACCGAGCACCGTGCGCAGATTGCGCTTCTCGTCGGCCCGAGCAACCTTCTGCAGTTCCTGGATGGGCGTGCACAGGAAGTCGAGCCCTTCCACCTGGTGCTGGGCGAAGGTGGCGATGTCGACATTGCTGCCCAACTGCCAATGACCCGCCATCGGCTGGAGCTGGCCGAGCAGGAGCTTGATGAGGGTGGTCTTGCCCGCCCCGTTCGGGCCGACGATGCCCACCTTTTGACCACGCTCGATCACAAGATTCACATGCGACACGACCGGCACGCCGTCGTAGCCAAGCGTGATGTCCTCCATCTCGGCCACCTCACGACCCGAGCGACGCGGATCGGGGAAGCCGAACTTGGTGACCAACTGCTTCTGCGTCGGGACTTCGATCTTCTCCAACTTCTCCAGCGTCTTGATGCGGCTCTGCGCCTGTTTGGCCTTGGTGGCCTTGTAACGGAACCGCTCGATGAACTGCTCGATCTTGGCCACTTCTTTGGATTGTTGCGCGCGCAACGATTCCAATCGCTGCAGTCGTTCCTCACGCTCGACCACGAACTCGGCGAACCCTCCGACGTATTCGGTGGCCGTCAGGAAAGCCAGTTCGATCACCCGGTTCGCAACGTTGTCGATGAAGTCGCGATCATGGCTGACGAACAGCACCGCGCCTGGGTACTCCTTGAGCGTGTCTTCCAGCCAGGTGACCGAGTCGGTATCGAGATGGTTGGTCGGTTCGTCGAGGATCAACACATCAGGCTTGGCGAGCAACAATCGACCGAGCGCGGCCCGCATGCGCCAACCACCTGACATCTCTTTCAACGGACGGCTGCTGTCTTCACTGTCGAACCCGAGGCCCGCCAGAATGGAATGGGCCTCGGACTCGATGGCGTAGCCGCCGAGTGTCTCGAAGCGGTGCTGCGCATCGCCGTACTGCTCCATCACCTTGTCGTGCTCGTCACCGGTCGTGGTCGCTATGCGCTGAGCCAGATCCGCGAGGCGGACTTCGAGCTCGGCAACCTCGGTGGCGCCGCCCATAACCGTATCGAGCACGCTGCCCTGGCTAATCTCGGTGAGCTCCTGCGGCAGGTAGCCAATCTGCATCCCCTTAGGCCGATGCACCTCTCCCGAGTCAGGCTGCTGCTCGCCCAGCAGGATCTCAATGAGGGTGGTCTTGCCCGCTCCGTTGTTGCCAACAAGTGCCGTGCGACGACCGGGGGCGAGGGTGATGGTGACGTCGCGAAACAGCACCTTTGCCCCGAAGGCTTTGCTGAGTCCGCTGACAGTAATCACAAGCCGTAAATTCTAGACGCCACAGGCGATACGGGCACCGTCCGGCGTCGAACGACACCGTGCAGTGCAGTGCGGTACGGTCCGGACATGAGCGTTCCCGTTGCCCTCGACCAACTCCATGCCGCGCTCGATGAGTTCGGCACCGTTGCCTATCTCCTGTCCGCGGGTGGCGACGGTCGCCCCCGCTGCGTGTCAGTCGCGCTGTCCTGGAGCGACGACCAGCTCATGGCCAACGTGGGCAGGCGCACCGGCGCCAACATCGGCATCCAGCCACTCGTGTCGCTGCTGTGGCCACCGGTTGAGCCCGGCGGTTACAGCCTGATCATTGACGGCACGGCCGCCGTCGGCGAGGAATCGGAGGATGGCGGAACCGTCATCACCATCACCCCATCCAACGGCGTCCGCCACCGCAACGCCGAACCCCTGACGCTCGGCTGAGCCCATCGACTTTGTGATGCCGCGGCGGTTCGCTCGCCTCACAGTGTGACGGTCGACGCGGTGAGAGAGTCGTCGTTTCCCGTTCACGGCCGCCACACGGCCGTGAAACACCCGAATCGCATGATCGACATATGCAATCTGTCTTGCGTCAGCTTCGTTCGCTCATCTCATTCAAAGGATCAGCGCGCATCTTGCACCTCACGACCGGAGCGTTCTTCATCAGCTTCGTGGTGTGGTTCAACTTTGCGCCGTTCTCAAAAGCGATCGGCGCCGATCTGCACCTGTCGAAAGCGCAACTCACCACATTGACGTTGTGCAATCTGGCGCTCACGGTGCCGGCCCGCATACTTATCGGCGCACTGCTCGATCGGGTCGGACCGCGACGGCTGTACTCCGGACTTTTGATCGCATCAGCCATTCCGAACACGATCTTCGCCATGGCCCATTCGTACGGCACCCTGGTGTTCAGCCGTCTTGCGCTCGGCATCGTCGGCGCCGGTTTCGTGGTGGGTATCCGCATGATCGCCGAGTGGTTCCCGAAGGAGAAGTTCGGCCTGGTCGAGGGCATCTACGGCGGATGGGGCAACTTCGGCGCAGCCGCTGCGGCCATGGCCCTGCCGGTAATAGCAACGGCAATCGCGTCCGGGCCGGGTGCGTGGCGCTGGGGTATCGGGATGTCGGGGCTGGCCGCCGCAGTGTACGGATTGGTGTTTCTGCTGACCACGCAGGACACGCCCGATGGCGTTACCTACGCACGACCCCAGAAGGCAGCGGCGCTTGCGGTCAGTTCTGGCGGGGCGGTGTGGTTACTGGCCGCGCTGCAGGTTCCGGTGGCGGGCGTGCTCGGGCTGGTGGCGTGGCGCATCCACCGCGTCGGCATCATCGGCACCACCGGCCTTTCCGCAGTCGGCATCGGTCTGGTGGCCTTGGCCACGTGGCTCGTCTCGAACGTACTGCGCGTGAACCGGCCCGTACTCCAGGGCCAACCCGTCGAGCAGTCGTTCCCCTTCGCCCCGGTCGCGCTGCTGTCGCTGGCCTACGGTGTGACGTTCGGTGCCGAGCTTGCCGTTATTGCCCTCCTACCGACATTCTTCGCCGAGACCTTCGGGCTCAAAATCGCCGCGGCCGGTTTGGCCGGAAGCGCGTTTGCGTTCACCAACCTCGTGTCCCGGCCCGGTGTCGGTATTGCGTCTGACTACGCGAAGAGCCGCAAGTCGGTCGTGGTGAAGTGCCTTCTTGGCACCGCCGTCTGCTTCGGAATGTTGAACCTATTAAGCAACCGATGGCCACTGGTGTTGGGCATCGCCGCCATGGGGCTCACGTCGCTGTTCGTGCAGGGTGGCAACGGGGCTATCTTCGCCATGGTGCCCCAAATCCACCGACCGTCAACCGGGCAGATCTCGGGCCTCGCCGGTTCCTACGGCAACATCGGAGGCATCATCTTTTCGTCGGTGCTGTTCTTCTTCCATGATGACGCACACCTGCTCTTCACCGTCATTGCGGTGAGCGCGCTGGTCGTTGGCCTGCTCTGCGCCTACCTGCTGCCCAGCACGCGACGCGCCGCCGCGAGCGAGCCCGGCACGATTTCGGCAGTACCCGCACCAGCCCTGGTTGCCGGGAACTGATCCTGCGGGTTCGCCCGCATTTCGCAGATCGGAAACCCGCACGAAACGACCAGGCGTCAGACTGTGGCGATGACCAACGTTCCGTACCGCATCCGCGTCGAACTACCGAACCGCCCTGGCGCTCTCGCCAATGTGGCCTCGATTATCGCCAATCATGGCGGCAACGTCGTGTCCGTCGACATCCACGAGGTCGAGGGTCAGCAAGCGGTCGACGAAATCATCGTGATGCTGCCCCCAGACTGGACACCGGCCGAATTGGCCAGGGACCTCACCGAGCACGACGCCGGCACCCTGCTCTCCTCTACGTCAGCGGCACTCGCGTCCGACAGCATCGTGCGGGCGTTGCGGTGGGCGACCTCACTCGTGCGATCCGGTGCGATGGACGGCGGTTTGGAACTCGCTCGTGCTCTGGCCGAACTCTGCACGTCATCGGTCGCTTGGATCGCGACCGTCGATGAAGCCATGCAGCATGAGGTTGGCCGCCTCGCCATGGAACGCGGCGCACCGTACGTGCAGTTGGCCATTCCCCCTGCTCCCATGAACGAGGGTCTGCCGGAATCGTCATGGATCCTGGCCGTTCCCGATGATGCGCTCCAGCCCACGCGCGTTGCGTTCGTTGGCCGGGCATCGGCGTTTCGCTTCACGAACTCCGAGATCGTCCGGGTTGAGGCGCTGCTCCACCTCGTGCGTGAAATGGCGTCAGTCGCGCTCTGAGGAGGTCCGTAAGCTCAAAAGCAAACCGATTAGATCGCGATCTCGCTGAAAGCCACGTGCGGTGATCAACTTGCACGCGGTGTCTGCGAGCTGCCAATCGTTGTCAGTCGCAACTGCCTTCAGCGCGTCAAGATCAATCAGATCCTGACGTCGCCGCTCGGAATCCTGTGACAGCAGCTTCAGCGCGATCAGGTGGCCCACGCGTGCGACAGGCATGTGGAGCTGACGGGCCACCGTAAGGTGCTCCGCCGCTGCGGCGATCTCGGTTTCGATGCCGCTCGAAGCGAACAGCAGGTCGACAATGACACCGTTGACGATGCGAGATCGCAGCCGTGCGGTGGCCAGCCGGCCAGTTGCTGTTTGTTCCACGACTGTGTCGACCGAGTATCCCCGCGTGATCAGAGCGTTAACGGTCAGTTCGGCCTCGTTATCGGAGGACACCGAAACGACCATGTCGGCATCACGGGTGAAACGCGGTTCTGCTCGGAGTGACACAGCTAATCCACCGATGAGAGCAAAGGACCGTTTCAGGTCGCTCAGGTCGGCAGCTGCCGCTGCCAGCGAATCAAGCAGTGCCGTCATCGACGCGGCCATACGCCAGCGGTACCGGCGCTGTCACCCAATGGTGCCGACGGCCGCGAAACCAGCCATGCATCGACGATGGCGTCAATCGCCGCTTCATCGAGGTCGGGCCACTCGCGGCGGGCGCGCCCACGCCGAAATTCGACACCGAGGTCGAACATTTCATCGACAAGGTCGAGCGGGTAGACATCCACAACAACTATTCTACGCCCTGTCTGCCGCCTACCGCAGCGGCTGCGTGGCCGTGCAGCTTCGAGCGGAGGGCCGCCTAAATCTCAGGACGCCCGACGGAACGCACGCTGATGACGGGCCACTTCTCCAACAGCCAGCGCTTTACGGCAACGGCCAGTGGAACGTCGAGGTCAGCATCATCGGCAACAACCCAGCTGCGAACCTTTACTTCGGCTGCGCCGGTGTCGTCGGGGTCGATGTAGACACAGCCGACGATGTCTTCGTCTCGCATCACTGAGTAGGCAAAGCACAGTCGTTCATCAAATTCGCGATGGTGGTCGGCCAGGTCGGCCAGGTTTTCCTCCAGCGTCATCGGCTGGGGCCACACATCGTTACCCCAATCACCAACTCTGAAGCCAGGCGTGGCTTTGATGTGGTCGATACTGCCGGTCCACGCCGCGAAGTCGCGCTCGTTGTGCAGTTCCTCCAGCCGCTCCAAACGCACCCCCGCAAGTCGATGAACAATGGGCGCGTTGAAGCCAGTAGAAGCGAACATGCACGCAGCTTAGAAGGCCCATGCCACAACGGACCCTTCGCGTCGGGTCGACAAAGCAGCCGCTCGCTAGATCCGATCGGCGAGACTGATGGTGTGGAACAGCGTTCGTGGCCTCGCTCGCAACGGGAACTCAATGAGGGTCCTATACAAGTGCGTGTTCCAACGGTCGAACGCATTTTCAACCCAATGGACCCGAGCCCGCTCCATGAGCGTTCGCTGCACGATGAAGTTGCCCTGTGGATTGAGGAGTGGGCGGAAGACATCGACGGCGACGAACCGATCGCGCTCGAGATCTACATTGGTGACGGCAGTGGTGCCGGCAAGGAAAGTGCCATCGTGGCCGGCTTGCGGGACTACTTCGAGTATCGGGAATGGGCCGCGTCACGACAGCTCACGGAACTGTGGCGAGACGGTCGAATCAGCTTCTTGATCGGCATCGTTGCGATCACGTTTTTCACATCGGCCTCACGACTTATCGGTGACAGCACGTTTCCTGCTCTGCAGGTGCTGCATGAGGGATTGCTGGTGCTCGGCTGGGTGTCGATGTGGAAGCCGACCGAGATCTTTCTGTACGCGTGGTGGCCAATTCGACGAGAGCGAAACGCCTATCGCCGCCTGGCTGCGGCCGAGGTGACCTTCCCTGTGGTCAAGCGCCGCTAACGCCACCTCACAATCGGGTCTCGGGCCCGGTGAGCAGGGCGTCATGCACTGTTCGCCATTGGGAAACCGGGCCGAACGGTTCGATCTCTACGTTGGTGGCTATGACCGCTCCCTTCCGACCGACTGTTGTGGTGATTGGCCACGGCATGGTGAGCCAACGATTCTTGGAGTGTGCCGTCGCCCGCGGACTTCACGTGAGCCATCGACTCGTGGTCATCGGCGAAGAAGGGCGGGCCGCCTACGACCGGGTGCACTTGAGCGCATTCTTCGACGGGACCACGGCAGAGGAACTCTCCCTGACGCCCGACGGCTGGTTGGCAGAACACGGCATCGATGTTTCGCTTGGCACCCGGGCTCTTTCGATCGATCGCGTCAGCCGAACGGTGAAGACCGACGTCGGCGAACTGGTCGACTTCGACATGCTCGTGCTCGCCACCGGGTCGAAGCCGTTCGTTCCCCCGATTGATGGCAGCGATGCTCCCGGCACGTTTGTGTATCGCACCATTGACGACCTGGAAGCCATTGCCGACTACGCGGCGGGATGTCGCACGGGTGCTGTTGTGGGCGGCGGGTTGCTGGGGTTGGAAGCGGCCAACGCGCTTCGTCTGCTTGGGCTCACCACCCATGTTGTCGAGTTTGCGCCGCGTCTCATGCCGGCCCAGCTCGATGAAGGCGGCGCTGCCCTTCTCCGCAAGGAGATCGAGGCGCTCGACATCACGGTGCACTGCTCGAAAGCCGCTGCGTCCGTCGTCACCTCACCTGACCGCGGTGTCACCACCGGGCTGTCATTCGCTGACGGCTCCACACTCGATGCTGACCTCGTTTTGTTCTCCGCTGGCATCCGCCCGCGTGATGAACTGCCCCGCGACACTGGCCTCGCCATGGGCGAACGTGGTGGCGTCGTTATCGACGATCAATGCCGAACAAGTGACGGGCGCATCTTTGCTATCGGCGAAGTGGCGTACCACAGCGGGAAGGTCTACGGCCTCGTCGCACCGGGATATCTGATGGCCGAGACCGTGGCGTCGGTGATGGCGAGCGACCCGGTTGTGTTCACGGGTGCCGATCTGTCGACCAAGTTGAAGCTCATCGGTGTTGACGTCGCCAGCATCGGCGATGCCCACGCGGCAACGCCCGGCGCACAAGAGCTCGTCTACGCCGACCCTCGTGCCCGCACGTACCAAAAGCTGGTGCTCGACCAAGCCGGCAAGAAAATCATCGGGGCCGTGCTTGTGGGTGATGTCACCGCGTTCACTGCCCTCGCCGCCATGGTGGCCGGCACCATGGCCACGCCCCGCTCGCCCGAATTCCTCATTCTCCCCAGCGTTGCTGGTGCGAGCCCGCTTACCCCGGCCGCGTTGCCCGATGCCGCCACGATCTGCTCATGCCACAACGTGACCAAGGGTCTCATCGTCAACGCCATCAAGACCGGCGACCTTTGCGAACTCGCTGACGTGAAGGCCTGCACCAAAGCCGGTACCGGATGCGGCAGCTGCACCATGGTCGTGAAGGAAATTCTGACCGATGAAATGGTGAAGGCCGGCCGCACCGTTTCTACGGCGTTGTGTGAGCACTTCGCTCACTCCCGACAGGAACTCTTCGATCTTGTGCGTGTGCAACGCATTGGTTCGTTCCGTGATCTCATCGCCAAACATGGAACCGGGCGCGGCTGCGAAATCTGCAAGCCAGCGGTTGGCTCAATGCTCGCATCGCTCGGCAACGGATACATCCTTGACGGTGAGCAGGCCACACTGCAGGACACCAACGACGCGTTCCTCGCCAACATCCAACGAGACGGCACGTACTCGGTGATCCCCCGCATTCCTGGTGGCGAGATAACGCCCGAGAAGTTGATCGTCATCGGTGAAGTCGCTCGCGATTTCGACCTGTACACAAAGATCACCGGCGGGCAGCGCATCGATCTGCTCGGCGCCAGGCTCGAGCAGCTGCCGCTCATCTGGGATCGCCTTATTCAAGCCGGTTTCGAGAGCGGCCACGCCTACGGCAAGGCGTTGCGCACCGTGAAGAGTTGCGTCGGCAGCACGTGGTGTCGTTACGGCGTGCAGGATTCTGTCGGCCTCGCGGTACGCACCGAGCTGCGTTATCGCGGGCTGCGCTCGCCTCACAAGATCAAGATGGCGGTGTCCGGTTGCGCCCGGGAGTGCGCCGAAGCGCAGAGCAAAGACATCGGCATCATCGCCACCGAGAACGGCTACAACCTGTACGTCGGCGGTAACGGTGGCCTGCGTCCGCAACACGCGGTGCTGTTCGCCACCGACCTCGACGCCGACACGCTGCTCACCTACGTCGACCGCATCCTCATGTTCTATATCCGTACCGGCGACCGGCTGGAGCGCACGGCAACGTGGCTCAACAAACTCGAGGGTGGCGTCGACTACTTGCGAAAGGTCGTCATCGACGACTCCCTCGGCCTAGCCGCCGACCTCGATGCGCAAATGGCCACCCACGTCGCCACCTACGAGTGCGAGTGGGCCGCTGCGCTCGCCAGCCCCGACCGTCTTGACCACTTCGTCACGTTCGCCAACACCCCCGACCCCGACTCCACCCTGGTCTTCGTCCGCGAACGCGACCAACGCGTCCCCACGCCCTAGTCCCCGCCAACCTCGTCACACCCCCTCGCCATACTGAGGGCATGGCGAACTCGACCTCCGTTGACCTCGGGCAACTATTGCCGGGCAGGAACGACAACAATCAAGTCGCCCTGGATAGACTTGCACAGTCGCCTAACAGAGACTTAAATTTGTGAAGAGGAAAGATGTCATGCGTCAGCTCGCCTCGCTAGCTGCCGAGAACGGGTGCTCGTTCGAGATCAGTGAAGGTGGCAACCACACCAAAGTCCGCTTGGCTGACATCCTGATACCGATTCCACGCCATCGTGAGATCAACGAACGTCTCGCCTTGGCCATCCTTACGAACGCCAAGAAGATCGCAGAGAACAGGCCATGAAGACCACCTACGACGTCAACGCAATCCGCACCGGAAAATGGTGGGCCCTTGAGGTTCCTGATGTGCCACGAGCGATGTCCCAGGCCCGTCGGTTGGATCAGGCTGACAGCATGATTCGCGAAGCGCTCGCCATGGTTCTGGATGTTCCCGAAGACTCCTTCGAGCTCAGTATTCATCCCGTGTTAGATGGCCGCATCGCCACATTGGTCGAAGAAGCAAATGTAGCTCGTAACCAGGCCCAAGACGCGCGCAAGCGCGCCACCGAACGCCTCACCGCCGCAGTCAACGAGGCACGACGAATGGGCCTACCCGTGCGCGACGTGGCTGAACTCACCGGCGTCAGCTACCAATACGCTGCCAAGATCGACAACACCAAATGAGTGATCCTCTTTTGGATTCGCACGTCTCCAACGCTCGGATACCCTGACCGTTCCTTAGGCATTCGACTCACAGTGTGACGAACGACGGCGTGAGGACCATGTAACGGGGTGTTCTCGGTGGGGAAACCCGGCCGTAGGGGGCGCGGCGTACCTTCGGAGCTATGGAACGCCACAGTGTCGTCACGCTCGCCTCGGAGACGGAAACGTGGGTGCCGGTCATGGCGTCACACCGCCTCCGTAGCGATGTCGGGCGATGCGTGTTGATCGACGGCAAGCAGATTGCGATCTTCCGCATTGCCGACGACAACGAGTTGTTCGGGCTCTCCAATGTCGATCCGTTCTCGGGCGCCCCCGTTATCTCCCGTGGCATTCTCGGCAGCAACAACGGCGAACCAAAGGTGGCCTCGCCGATGTACAAGCAGAGCTTCTCGCTCCGCACCGGCATCTGTTTCGATGATCCAAGCATCCAGCTCACCACGTACGCCGTTCGCGAGATCGACGGCTTTCTCGAGGTCCGCGTATGACGCTCAGCCTCGACATGTTCGACACACCCGTGCAACTGCTGCCGAAACCGAAAGGGCTGCACGGCATTACCGAACTCGGCCCCGACCGCCTTGCGCTCGAGCCGGGCCAGCAGTACCGGTTCAGTTTCAACATGGGCGCGTGCATTGGGTGCCACTCGTGCGAGGTGGCGTGTGCCGAACAAAACGGCCTGCCGCCCGAGGTGACGTGGCGCAAGGTGGGCGAGGTGGAGGGCGGCTCGTTTCCCACGACCAAGCGGTTCCATCTCAGCCTTGCCTGCAACCACTGCCTGGAGCCGGCCTGTTTGCAGGGTTGTCCGACGGGTGCCTACACCAAGCTCGACAACGGCATCGTGGCGCACCACGCAGACGACTGCATCGGCTGCCAGTACTGCACCTGGAACTGCCCGTATTCGGTTCCGGCCTTTCAGCCCGATCGCCGCATCGTCACCAAGTGCGACATGTGCCAGCCTCGACTCGAGTCCGGCGGAACCAGTGCCTGCGTGGATGCCTGCCCGACCCATGCCATTGGTATCGAGGTGGTGGATGTGGCGGCGTGGCGGCTCGACCATCATGAGGCCGACGGACCGAACATGCCGCCGAGCGAACTCACCATCTCCACTACGCGCATCATCCTGCCCGACGACATGCCGCTGGAAACGTTCGCCATCAGCGACCACGATCTGAAGCTGGAGCACCCGCACTGGCCCCTGGTCTGGGTAACGCTCCTGACCCAAATGGCCATGGGTGCCATCGGGTCCACGTTGCTCGTCGGCGTGGAACGCCATGGTGCCATCGTGGCGTTCTTGGCTGCGTCCATTGCGTTACCCGCTTCGCTGCTGCATCTTGGGCGCCCGGTCATGGCGTGGAAGGCGCTCCGTGGGCTGCGCCGGTCGTGGCTGAGTAGAGAAGTGCTGTTCTTCGGGTTGCTGGCCGCTGCCACTTCGATCGCGGTGGTGGCCCCGTCCACCACGACGGCCGCTGTGGCGGTCGCGATGGGTGTTGCCGGGGTGTATTCGAGCGGCCGGTTGTACGTGGTGCCCGGCCGCCCAGCCTGGAACACGCCACTGACTATCTGGGCATTCCTGCTTTCCGGCGCCGCAACGGGCCCGCTGCTGGCCATGACGGTCACCGGTAGAGAACACCCACTGCAACTCCTCAGCGCCGCGGCGATGATCGCACAAATGGTTGTACTTGCAACTAACCTCATCCGGCTGAAGAACAACCCTGCCCGCGAGTATCGAGGCAGCTACCGGCTGATAACCCAACACTGCAATCGACTGCTGGCGGCCCGGGTCGGGCTGATAATCCTTGGGCTCCTCCTCGTCTTCAACGCACCGGCGTTCGTCGCCATGGCGGTCGTCCTGGTTGCCGAAGGACTCGGTCGCTACCTGTTCTTCGTGACCGTGGTGCCGCTGTCGACACCCGGCGGATTCTTTACGGGGCGATGATGGCAATCAACACTCGGCTCCCGGCTTGGCTCGGGTTCAACCACGGTGGCGACCGCTACGCGTACGCCGCCGACGAGCAGTTCGGCATGATGCAGGCCGACCACGTGCCCGATGTCTGGGTACGCACGACCTGCGGCTACTGCTCCGTTGGTTGCGGCATTTTGCTGGGTGTCAAGGACGGCAAAGCGGTGACCGGCCGCGGCGATCCGGATCATCCGGTCAACCAGGGACGGTTGTGTCCGAAGGGTCAGTCCGAGCATCTGACCTTGAGCGCCGAGGGACGCCTGCTACGACCAACGGTGAACGGTGATGAGGTCACCTGGGATCACGCCCTCAACGTAATGACGAAACGGATGTCGCTGCTTCTGAAGGAACACGGCCCCGAGAGTGTGGCCATCATCTCCACCGGCCAGTTGGTGACCGAGGAGTTCTACGCGCTCGGCAAGCTGGCCCGGCTGGGGTTGGGCGTGGCCCACTACGACGGCAACACCACCCTGTGCATGGCCAGTGCTGTGAGCGGCTACAAAATGACACTCGGCTCAGACGGCCCGCCTGGCGCCTACGCCGATCTCGAACACGCCGACTGCATCGTGTTGTTCGGCGCCAACATCGCCGACAACCATCCGCTGCTCGCGCCTCGCGTGTTGGAGAACAAGACCGCCACCGTCATTGTGGTGGACCCTCGCGTCACCAAAACGGCCATGGTCGCCGACCAGCATCTGGCCATCAAAGCTCGTTCGGATATCGCGCTGCTGAATGGCATCATCCACATCCTCATTGCCGAAGACCTCCTCGACCTCGACTACGTGCACGCCCATTGTGACGGCTTCGAGGAACTACGCGAACACGTCAGCTCGTGCACTCCTGCAAAAACTGCCGCGGCATGTGGCATCACCCTTCAGCAGCTAGAACAAACAGCACGGGCTATCGGTAACGCGAATGCTGCGACGTTGGCTTGGACGATGGGGGTGAATCACTCGGTGCAGGGGGCCGAAACCTCCGCCCTCATTGTCATGCTCGCGGCCATCACCGGAAACATGGGGAAGCCGGGGGCATCGCCGTTCTCCATCACCGGTCAGTGCAATGCGATGGGCACCCGCGAAACGGGCTTCACCGCGTCGATGCCCGGGTACCGCGCCTACGACAACGCCAACGACCGCGCCGAACTGGCTCGGCTGTGGAACATCGATGAGTCCCGACTGCCGACCGAACGAGGCCGGGCCTACCCCGACATCATCAGCGGCATTACCGAAGGACGCATCAAGGCGGTGTGGATTATCGGCACCAACCCGGTGGTGTCGTTCCCGAATCGGGACGAGTTGGAGTACGCGCTGAGTCGCCTCGACTTGCTGGTGGTGCAGGACGGCTTCCACACACCTACAACCGCACTGGCCCACATTGCGCTGCCCACCGCCATCTGGGGCGAAAAGGACGGCACCTTCACCAACAGCGAGCGACGAGTGTCTCGCGTGCGCAAGGCTGTTGAACCACCGGGCGAGGCCCGCACCGACTTCGACATTTTCCTCACGCTGGCCGACCGGCTCAACCTGCGAAACGAACTCTTCCCGGGCTGGGTCACGCCCGAGGATGCGTTCGTTGAATGGACCCGGGTGTCGAAGGGTCGGCTGTGCGACTACAGCGGCATTACCTACGACCGCATCGATGCCGCTGGCGGCGTGCAGTGGCCGTGCCCGCAGCACGAAGACATTCCACTCGGTGGCACCGCTCGTCTTTACAGCGATGGCAGGGTGCCCACCGCAACGGGCAACGTGCAACTGGTAACCATCACACCGCGCGAAATCGCCGACAAACCCCGCGTCGGTTACCCCTACCTGCTCAACACTGGCCGCACGGTTGAGCACTGGCACACCCGCACCAAAACGGGCCGGGTTGAAATTCTCGATCGTCTCGCACCGACCGGGTGGATCGAGATGAGCCCCACCGACGCCGAGGAGTTGCGGGTGCTGTCCGGCCAGATGGTGAAGGTCAGTAGTCGGCGCGGCACCATCGAAGAGATCCCCGTGCGCGTCACAGCCACCATCCGAGCAGGCGAGGTGTTCATCCCGTTTCATTTCGACGACATGTGCGCAAACCGCTTGACGGTGGCCGAGTTCGACCCGATCTCCCGCGAGCCGAACTACAAGCAGTGCGCCGTCGCAATTGCCAAGGCGTGATCCGCTGGCAATGCTCCCGAAACACGAATCGATAACAATGGCACTATGAGCATCCCGGCCCTCGACGGTTTTACTGTGGGCATCACCGCCGACCGCCGGTGGGAAGAACAGGCCGAACTGCTGCGGCGACGCGGCGCGAACGTGGTGCACGGTCCGTGCATCCGCACCCTGCCCCTCGACAGTGAAGCCGCGTTGCAGGACGCCACCGACGGCATCATCACCGCGCCACCCGACATTCTCATCGCCAACACCGGCATTGGTATGCGCAGCTGGTTCGCAGCGGCCGAGAGCTGGGGTCTGGGCGAAGCACTGCTCGGGGCACTGTCGGAAACCACCATCTTTGCCCGCGGACCGAAGGCCTCCGCGGTGATCCACCAGGCCGGATTGCCAGTAGAGGCACGAGCTGCGAGTGAACGGTTGAGCGAGGTGGTCGAACTCGTCATCGCGCACGGCGTAGCCGGCAAACGGGTCGCCTTCCAACGCCACGGTGAGGACGCGCCACTACTGCTCAACGCGCTGCAGGCGGCTGGAGCATCGTTGGTGGAGATTCCGGTCTACTCATGGAAACTTCCCACGGATCTCAAACCGGCTCACCGCCTGATCGAGGGTGTCATCAGCGGCAAGATTCAGGCTGTCACGTTCACCAGTGCGCCGGCCATCCGCAACATGATGGCCATCGCCGACGAGCTTGATCTCGCGGCCGACTTGTTGGCGGCGCTGAACGGTGGCGTGGTGACGGTGTGCGTAGGCCCGGTGTGCTC
Source organism: Actinomycetes bacterium (assembly GCA_031410595.1). Lineage (GTDB taxonomy): Bacteria > Actinomycetota > Acidimicrobiia > Acidimicrobiales > Ilumatobacteraceae > JANMCE01. Next base: position 47,357 of record JANNZM010000059.1, read on the forward strand.
GGGTGTGGCAATGGATGAAGGCATCAAGGACCCGGTGGTGCCAGGCAAGGCCAGACTCGGTCCCATGATTCTCGACCTGGCAACGGCACTGGCCCGCAGCCGAACCAGCGTCGTTCTGGCTGACGGGCATGAGATCGTGCTGCAGGGAAATTCCCTGTTGGTCGCCGGCGCGCCCACCGAACTGGCCGAACGTGAGGCCGCACTGTTGGCCGCACTGATCGCTCGAAAGGGTGCCACCGTCAGCAAGGCTGCGTTGCTCGCCGACGTATGGGGCACCACTGGTGACGACCATGTCGTAGAGGTGACGGTTGCCCGATTGCGCAAGCGACTCAGCCCCACGCTCAGGTTGATCGTCTCTGTGCCGCGGCGGGGCTATCGGCTGGCGTTGTAGTTCAGCCGATGGCGACTGCTCGCCACACTTTCAACGCGTCGACCGTTTCGGCCACGTCGTGTACCCGTACCATCGACGCGCCTCGTTGGGCGGCTAAGAGCGCCATGGCCACACTCGCCACGACGCGCTCCCCCGCCGGCCGGCCGGTGATCATGCCGAGGGTCGCCTTTTGCGAGAAGCCCACCGCTATCGGGAAACCGCACTGCGCCAACACGTAGAACTCGCGCATCAGCGTGAGGTTGTGTTCAGCCGTCTTGCCAAAACCGAAGCCGGGGTCGAGCACGATGCGATCCCGCCGGATTCCGCCCGCCTCGCACGCGTGCGCTCGCGCCAACAGGAAGTCACGGACCTCGACGGTGACATCGTGGTAGTGCGGCGCGAGTTGCATTGTGCGCGGCGTTCCCTTCATGTGCATGAGGCACACGGCCACACCGGTTGCGGCGCACAACTCGATGGCACCCTCGGCTCGCAGCGCTTCGACGTCGTTCACCATCACCGCGCCCGCCTCGATAGCTCGACGCATCACTTCGGTCTTGCGGGAGTCGATGGATACGTGCGCGCCGTCGGCCACCAGTCCTTCGATCACCGGCAGTACGCGGGCAAGTTCATCGGCCGGCGACACTTCGGGCGCACCCGGACGGGTGGACTCGCCGCCGATGTCGATGATGTCGGCTCCCTCGGCCATCAGCCGTCGACCGTGGGCCAAGGCCCGATCGGTGGAGTCGTAGCGACCGCCGTCGGCGAATGAGTCGGGTGTGACGTTCACGATGCCCATCACCAGTGGACGGGCCGGATCGGACCATGACGGAAAACGAAGACTCAAGGCCGAACCGTTCGGAAAAAGGTGCGGACGTCATCGACCAGTTCAACCGGATGTTCCAACGCCGCGAAGTGGCCACCCTGCGACATCTTGGTCCAGTGTGTGATGTTGAAACGCGCCTTCGCCCACGCCAGCGGCGGCCGATAGAGCTCTTTCGGAAACAGTGCGGCTCCGACCGGGATTTCTACGCGGCCTTTCACCGTTCGGAACGACGACTGCTTGCCGAGCGTCTCGTAGTAGAGCCGCATCGACGAGTTGATGGTGTTGGTCACCCAGTAGATGGTGAGGTTGGTGCACAACTCGTCACGGGTGACGCTTGAGAACACGTCGCCGTCGTTGTCGGTCCAGGTTTGGAACTTCTCTACGATCCA
>JANNZM010000060.1:0-24069 GCA_031410595.1 Actinomycetes bacterium
CGGCGCACGAGGCCAAGCCGAGCAGCACGAATGGAAACAGACTCCGCCGACAACGCATCAAAAACGGTAACCGGTCACCCAATGCCACGAAAGGGGCCGTGGGGTTCTTCACGGAAAGCTCAGCACTTGACGTCGAACCAACACCCAGCGGTCCGACCCGCACCGAGGGAAAGTCTCTTGGCCCGTCAGACCTATCGGTGCATCCGAGTGCACCACGAGAGAAGGGTTGCCGCGGTGCATTGCAGTGCACCGATAAGTCCGATGAGGTTGCGACAGAAACTGGACGGCGGCGGAGCGTGAAGCCGCGAAGAACCCCATCGCTCACTCGACCCTCTCGTCGATTTCGGCACGCCGTTAAACGATGGGCGCGGCGAGAAGGGCTTCGCCTTTGAGGCCGGTGCCGCGCCAGGACGGGTCGAGGCCGGGGCAGCGCACAACTCCCGTGTGGGTGGATTCCCACAACAACGCTGGCCGTTCGCCATGCCAACGCACGGCGAACGACACCGAGCCGTGTGGCAAAGGTGCGTCGTGCACTTCCAGCGGCTGACCGAGCCACGCCGAAGGTACCGGATCGGCCAGCAGGACCAGTTCGTCGTCGTGCAGTGACGCCAATCCATCAACGGTCCGAGCCAGCCGGTAGGGCAAAGACTCAACGGGCGATGCAACCAACTGGGCAAGTCCTACTCGCAGGCGGTCCACATCGCGTGCGGCCGTTGGTTGATCGGCCCGCCAGAGGATTTCGGCTGCTCGAGCAAGGGCTGCCGCAGCCGAGAATGAAGCGACGGTCTTCTTGCTGAGCTTCGCTACGGCAATTGCGGCTACGACCACATCGTCAACGAACGGCACGGCGGGCTGACCGCACCGCACCCGTTCCGACGCTGCGATGAGAAACGCCATCGGGTCTTCGTGCGTGGGGAGGTCGGCCAGCAGTAGGTCGGACCGGTCACGAAGCACGCAGAGCCGCACGGCGTCATCGGGCAGCATCAGGCGGGGCGAGCGGTCGATCACGCCCAGCCAGCCGCGCATCACGTCTTCGGCCGACGGCACGTTCGTGGGCAAGAAGCCGGTCCCCTTACCAAGCGCAACGCGAATAGTCGAACCTTTGCCGATCGGAACCACGATCGACCCCTCCGGAAGCTCGATGCCCTGAATGGCCATTTCAGTCGGCGGACGGCTGGTGAGCATGTCATGACGATCGAACGCAATGGCGACAGGCAGCATCGACTGGTTCTCCACCTCCACCACGATGAGACCCCCCTGGTCAACCACTGCATAGACGCGATGCACGACATCACCAGACGGCACTCGGATGGCGGTCGCAACGACTGGAGTGCCCTCCAGGCGGGTCTGACGGCAGGTCGGCTCATCAGACGGTGTGTGCCAACGGTCATCGGCTGCGATCCACCAGTTCAGTTCACCAACGTTCGGGCCCGAGATCTGGCCGGCCGATCCAACGGTGGCCAGGGTGCCATCAACGAGCGTGCCGATGTTGGTCATAGGCCACCACGATGTCGCTTTCGACCCGGCGTTGTCCAAGCGCTCATGCGGTTGACGTGGGAAACTCGCAACATGCGTGTCGCGGTCCTCGTACCCATCAAGGACTTCCGACTCGCCAAACAGAGACTTGCCCCGTTGTTGTCCCCCGATGAACGCATCGAACTCGCTCGTCGCATGGCGACCCTCGTCATCGGTGCAGCGGCGCCCTACGACGTGTTCGTGGTCTGTGACGACCATGACGTTGCTGCCTTCGCGAAAGATCTCGACGCCGAGGTGTTGTGGCGACCGGATATCGGCCTGAATGGTGCCATCCGTGAAGGCGTGCAACACATTGGTCGGACGGCTGAGCGAGTGCTCGTCGCACATAGTGACCTGCCCCTTGCCCATTCGTTCGAAGAGGTGATGGACACCGAGGGTGTGGCCATCGTGCCCGATCGCCACGGGCGCGGCACCAACGTGATTGCCCTACCCACGAACACCCCGTTCTCGTTTCACTTCGGCAGTGGCTCCCGTCTGGCCCATCAGCACGAAGCAAACCGGCACGGCCTCCTGGTGCGCCAGGTCATCGATGAGCGTCTTGGGTGGGACGTCGATACACCCGAGGATCTCGAGCATCCCGATTTGCGGGAGTTCCTCGCGTGGCTCCCGCCTCGGTCACCCCGCAAGGAGTTTCTGTCATGACTGCGAACGAACCTGGACAGCCGGCCTTCGCCGATGCACCCAACATCATCTCGGTCGACCTCGACGTGCCGAAGGTTGCGCTCGCTATCGGAGCGCATCCCGATGATGTCGAGTTCGGTTGTGGCGCAACGCTCGCGAAGTGGGCCGCGGCGGGCTGCGTGGTGCATCACCTCGTGTGCACCGATGGCTCGAAGGGCACGTGGAACCCCGATGCGGACACCACGGCACTGGCCGTTACCCGACAGCACGAACAACGCGCTGCGGCGCGTGCGCTCGGAGCGACAGGTGAGGTTGTCTTTCTCGGTTGGCCGGATGGTGAACTCGACAGCGGTCTGCGTCAGCGCTGGCAAGTGGCGTACTGGATTCGCAAGCTTCGTCCGGATGTCGTGCTCGGACACGACCCCTGGAAGCGTTACCGCTTGCATCCCGATCATCGCCACGCCGGACTGCTGGCGTGTGACGCCGTCGTGGCGGCTCGGGATCCGCACTTCTTCAAAGAGCAGGAGTTGCCGCCTCACCGTCCAAGCAGCCTGCTGCTGTGGGAAGCCGACGCAGCCGACCACGCCGAGGATGTCACCGAGTTCGTTGACATAAAGATCGCAGCGCTGCTTGCACACGAGAGCCAACTTGAATCCACCATGCATGCCGTCAGCCCCGAGCAGGTGGCCGCGTTCGGCCATCGGATCCAACTCCGATTGCGATCACTCGGCGCTCCGATCGGTCGGGATGCGGCAGAAGTCTTCAAACACATTTCCGACCTGTAAAACGACGAAAGCGGAAGGCGTTGGCCTTCCGCTCCGTCACTTACGAATCGCCGTACGCAACGGCGATCGGACTACTTCTTGGCTGCTGCCTTCTTGGCGGGAGCCTTCTTTGCCGCGGCCTTCTTGGCCGGAGCCTTCTTCACTGCTGCCTTCTTGGCGGGAGCGGCCTTCTTGGCTGCGGCCTTCTTGGCCGGAGCCTTCTTCACTGCTGCCTTCTTGGCGGGAGCGGCCTTCTTGGCCGCAGCCTTCTTCAGTACTGCCTTCTTCGCCGGAGCAGCCTTCTTGGCCGGAGCCTTCTTCACTGCAGCCTTCTTGGCCGGAGCCGCGGCCTTAGCGGGTGCAACCTTCTTGGCTGCTGCTTTCTTCGGTGCTGCTTTCTTGGTTGGTGCCATTTTCATTTCTCCTTGAGTCGGGGGTACTACTGGGTCTGGGTTATGAGTTGAGCGAAGTCTTCAACGCCGCTGCGGCGGTGAACTTCATCTTGGAGCGGGCGGGTACCTGCACCATTCCGCCAGTGGACGGGTTCCGCGTTTCGCGGGCCGGCGACTGCGTGACGGTGAAGTGACCGAAGCCGGGCCACGCCGCCTTCTCGCCACCCTTGGTTGTAGCCGTAACAGTCGCGAAGAACGACTCGATGACACGCTCGGCATCAGCCTTGGTGACATCGGCACTCTTTGCTACTGCATCTATCAATTCAGCTTTGGTCATGTGATTTCTCCTTGTACAGAGCGAACTCCGATGCATATGTCAATGCGTAGCGAAGTCAAGGTCAAGCATTTCGCTCGTTGCATTTGCAACTACTTGGTTCTGCACGAATAAATCATATCGTTGAATTCGCAAACATCGCGTTGATGGTCGAAGAAAATCGACCGCGCCTGCTCGCTGGAGCCGCCCACCGCAACTAGTTGCATTTGCAATCATTCGGAAAAACCGTTCATCCAAATGCACCGATCGAAGGCCAGAATCCGAAGCGCGACCGATGCGCTTCCGACTGAAATGCCTTGGGTCTATGCTGCTTGGTGACCCCGAAACCCCCGTAGGAGACAGCATGAAACGAAACACGCTTATCGCAGGTGCATTAGTACTTACCGTCGTAGCGTCCGCATGCGGCTCATCCAAGACCACCACGAAGGCCGCTGACGCCGGAGGAGCCGCAACGATGGGCGACTGCACCATCACCGGCAAGGCCAACTCCATCAAGATCAAGCCAGTCGTGAAGGACACGCTCACCATTCAGACGTCGCTCCCCGCCCCGGGCTGGTTCGTTGGCACTGAAGCCAATGCCATCAAGGGCGGCTACGAATACTGCATGGCAGCCGAGATTGCGCACCGCGCCGGACTTTCCAAGGTCGTCGTTACGTCGCAGGACTTCGGTCAGATCGTGGCTGGCACAACGAAAGACTTCGACGTCGCCCTTGCCGAAATCTCCATCACCGATAAGCGCAAGCAGGTTGTCGACTTCTCGGTGCCCTATTTCGCTTCCGACATCGGCGTACTGGTGAAGAAAGACGTCAAGGTTGCCGGCACGGCCGATCTGAAGAAACTGAAGATCGGCGTACAGGCCGACACCACGGGTGCCGACTTCGCAACCAAGAACATCAGCCCCGATGCAAAGGTATTCCCGGATGCAGCAACGCTCATGAGCGCGGTCGACTCCGGCGCTATCGATGCGGCCATGACCGACACGTCGATCGTGCAGGAGCAGGAGAAGAAGTCGGCCGGCTCCGAGAAGGTCGTCGGCCAATACAAGACCGGCGAGTCCTACGGCGCGCTTTACCCGAAGGGGTCGGCCAACAAGACCGAAATCGACAAGGCCATCACGGCGATGATCAGCGAGAAGGTTTTCAACTCGTTGGCCACCAAGTGGTTGTCCGGTGATCCCGCCGCCGTTCCGTTCTTCACCGTCTGAGGTCCCACGTACCTGTGGCACTTCCGCCAACCCGTCCAGACGAACTGTCCGACGCCCCCGTGCGTCGGACAGTTCCGCAGGCGCAGCTGTACGCGCGACGATCGCTTGGCTCGCTTGTACTCGCGGCGGCCCTCGTAGCGCTTGCGTGTTTCGCCCTCTTCAGTTTCCAACGCTCACTTTCCCTCAGCAGTTTCGATGTCACGCAGCAGCCGAAGAAGACATCATTCGAAGTCGTCCGATGCGACGAATCGGCGCGCTACCGATTTGGGCGAACAGGTGAGAAGGACGATCCCAAGACCGGCGAGCGCGCCGGCGCCACTCGGGTGTCCGTGCCTTCCGGCTGCTGGAAGATTCGCCCCGATGCCGACGGCTCGAAGGGCCTCGTGGAGCAGACGTTCCAAGCACCCGTCACCACGAGCGAACGACTGGCTTCGCTCGCGTGCCTGCTCGCCGCGCTGGCATCGTTCGGTCTTCTCTACCCCGGAATTCGATCGGTGTTGGCCTCCCGGCGGGCTCAGGCCACGATGGCCCAAGGCGACCTGGTCAATGCACGCATCCAGGGAGATCAGGCTCGCCAGTGGGCCAGCTACGTCTTCGGTATCGGTTCGGCGGTCGGAGTAGCGGCACTGCTTGCCCTGTTCCTTTCTCTTGCCAACGGTCAGGTGCGCACGCCGTTCTTCCGCTTCTCGTTGATGACTGCCAAATTCGGCGAAGTCATGGGGCACTTCGCTATCAACGTGAAGATCTTCGTCATCACCGAAATCTTCGTACTGATCTGGGGTCTCATGGTGGCGGTTGGTCGCCTCGCCCCCGGAAAAGCCGGTGCCCCTGTTCGTTGGCTGGCCATCTTCTACATCGATCTGTTCCGCGGTATCCCCGCGGTCATCACCTTGACCATCTTGAACTTCGGTCTGAAGAAGTCCGGCATCCCGTTCCTCTCCAAGCTCGATGACTTCTGGTACGCCGTCATCGCGCTTACCCTCACCTACGGCGCGTATGTCGCCGAGGTCTACCGCTCGGGCATTGAGTCGATCCATTGGAGCCAAGTCGCCGCAGCCCGATCACTCGGACTCTCCTATGCGGGCACGATGCGCGAGGTTGTCATTCCGCAGGCTGTGCGAAGAATTATCCCTCCGCTGCTCAATGACTTCATCGGTCTTCAAAAGGACACGGCGCTCGTCGGCTTCATCGGCGTTGTCGAAGCCTTCAGCCAGGCCCGCATCATCAACTCCGACACCTTCAACCTCTCGGCCGTCACCCTGGTGGCAGCGATCTTCTACATCATCACCGTGCCCCAGGCCCGTCTGGTCGATCGGCTTATCGCGCGGGATCAGGCCAAGACGCGGGGAGGAAGCTGAGATGTCGAACTTCATCGAGATGATCGACGTTCAGAAGCAGTTCGGTGCCAATCAAGTGCTTCGAGGCGTCAACCTCAATGTCGACCAACATCAGGTCGTCTGCCTCATCGGTCCTTCGGGCTGCGGCAAGTCCACTCTCCTGCGGTGCATCAACGCGCTAGAGGTGATCAACGGCGGAGAGATTCGCATCGATGGCGATCGTGTTTCCGGCCCGGGTATCGATGTCAACGCGCTGCGAGCCGATGTGGGCATCGTTTTTCAGAGCTTCAACCTCTTTCCGCACAAGACCGTCATGCAGAACGTGACGCTGGCCCCCGTCAAGGTGCTCGGGATGGAGAAGGCGGCGGCTGAGGATCGGGCCATGGTGCTGCTGAAGCGCATCGGGCTCGATCACAAGGCAACGGAATATCCCGATCGTCTCTCGGGTGGGCAACAGCAGCGTGTCGCCATTGCGCGGGCACTCGCCATGCAACCCCGCGTGATGTTGCTCGATGAGATCACATCGGCGCTTGACCCCGAGTTGGTCTCCGAAGTGCTCAACATCGTTCGTGACCTTGCGGCCGAGGGCATGACCATGCTGCTGGCCACCCACGAGATGGGGTTCGCCAAAGAAGTCGCCTCCAAGGTGTGCTTCCTCTACGAAGGCGTGGTTCATGAGGAAGGTCCGCCCGAGCAGCTGTTCGGCGACCCCCACGAAGAGCGCACGCGGGCATTCCTGAAGTCGATCATCGAGGCTGGCCGCCTCTAATTTCTGGTTGTTCGATTGTTATTTGCTTTACATTTCGGGTGAGTCATCTTAGTGTTAATACGTGATGATCAACGACGATCCACCCGAGTGGGCCGAGCACGCCCGATGCAAGGGATATACGACGTTGTTCTTTCCGCCGGCCGCCGAGCGGCCGCAGGCGCGAGCGCGGCGCGAGGCGAAGGCCAAGGTCCTCTGTGAAGAGTGCCCGGTGGCCGACTGTTGTCGCACCCACGCCAGGTCCCATCATGAGTACGGGTTCTGGGGAGCCGAGTCGGAAGAAGAACGCCACCTCGCGGGCTACACCCTCGCCGCCCCCATCGGCATCCGCGCCCGCTCCCTTACGGCCTAGACCTGAGCGCGTTCACGTTGACCTGTCGCTAAGAGCCCCGAGCAAAACCCCAAAGTTCAAATCACGACCACGTGCCGCCCCAGAGCCGAGAGCCTCTAGACGTGACTTTCGCTCGCATTACTGTCGACGCAGCTCGGATGGGCGGATTGCCGTGCGTACGCGACCTCCGCTTTCCAGTCGCGTCAGTCGTGGCGATGGTCGCTGACGGAATGACCACGACCGAGATTCTCTCCGAGCATCCCGACCTTGAGGGTGCCGATATCGCCGAGTGTTTGCGGTTCGCGGCGCTCGCCGTACAGGAACGAGAGCTACCCCTTCGTCAATCGGCGTGAGGTTCCTGCTGGATCAGAACCTGTCGAATACGCGTCCGCCGACTTCCGCTCGGTCCAGTCTAAGCCGACTCGCGCCGGCACCTCCATCCAATCTCGGCAGACGAATCGTGGAGGTAGTTTGAGCCCATCGTCGCGGTCCCAAATGTTCAGGGTCGACGGAGAGGTTACTGTTCGTAACGCGAACTCTCGCGCACCCCTTGCGTAGGGTGAGAGGTATGGGCACCACTTCCTCCTTGACGATGCCGCGATTCGTGGTGATCGATGTCGAGACCAGTGGCCTGTCGGCGCGCCGTGACCGCATCCTGCAAGTTGCGGCCGTCGAACTCGACTCAAGTGGTGGCGTGGTCAGCGAATGGTCGAGCTTTGTGCGGCCCCGCTTCGGGCGCGTCGGGCCAACGCATGTCCACGGTCTTACCGCGGCATCTCTCCGGTCGGCACCAGCGTTCCGGGTCGTCGCACCGGAGCTGGCCCGACAGCTTGAGGGTGCGGTCGTGGTCGGGCACAACATCGACTTCGACTGGGCGTTTGTACGTCGATCCATGCGGCGGGCGCGGGTGCCGCTGGAACCTACCGCGCGTCTGTGCACGCTCGATCTTTCGCGCTCGCTTGATCCTGATCGGGTGATGCGCCACAAGTTGGCCGATATCTGCAGTCGCCTCGACGTGCCCCTCGACAACGCTCACGACGCGCTGGCCGATGCCCGCGCTACCGCCGAGGTGCTTGGCCATCTGCTTCATAGCGCCCAGCTGGACGCCACCGCGCTGCTGACGCACCGGGCGTATCGATCAACGACCAACCCTGGGCGCCCCCGCCGAAAGAAGCGTTGGTGGCGCCGATCGAAACGTCAGCGGTAGCGGGCCAGCACGCGGGCTGCGGCTCGTTGGCCGAGGTCAGCCCACTTCGTTGGCGTTACGACCATTGCGTTGTCGGCCAGGCGAAGCAGTAGTCGTTCGAGCCACGGTTCACCCGACACCAACAGGTCGACTTCGGCAATACCGTCGGGCAGCGGACGAACAGCCTGCACCGGATACCGCGAGGTGATCCACAAGCCTGCCGGTTGCACCCGCAGCGTCACCGGCGTCATCCCCACCGACGAGGCGAACCACAGGGCATCGGGTTGCGACACATCACGATGCTCGAAATGGCGACCCTGCGGAAGGCACGCCTCAATGCGGTCGATCCGGAAGCGACGCTCCTCCCCCGACAACGAATCATCGGCAATCACGTACCAGTCCCCCTGACTGGCAAAGACCGCTTGCGGCGCAAGTACCCGCTCGGTCCGTTCGTCCCGCCGAGCCGTGTAGTACGTGACCGCCACATACTCCCGCTGCTCCGTGGCGGCGCGCACAAGATCGAGGAAGGGCGGACGCTCCAGATCGATAGCGACATTCGGTGCCGCGCCCAACGTCTTTTCCAGCTTGACCAAGGCTCGGTCGAGCGGTCCGCCCGGCTCGGCGCCCGGCATGGCCATGGCTGCCCGGCCGGCCGCGAGCAGAGAGAACCCTTCGGCTGAGGTGAGTCGCAGGGGGCGAGTGAACAAGCGGGGCACCCCCATGTGGATGACGCCATCTTCGATGAACAGGTCGATCATCTCGTCGACGTAGGGAGGAAGGCCACACAGCGACGCTTTCTCGAGGTCGGCGATGAGTTGCTTCTCACCGACGCCGAACCGGCTTGCGGTTTCGGCCACCGAGGCTTCGCCGCGTTCCATGAGCCAGGGAAGCATCACCAGCAGCCGACGCAGGCGGTCGGCCGTAGCCTGCGGCCCGCTCACGCCGCACCGGCCATGTGTTCGAGCCACGCCACAATCTCGGCGCGTACCTCCGTTGGGCTCAAGACTTCGGCGTGATCGCCCAGTCCGAACAGCCAGCTGCGGAACGCGCCCACGTTGGCACACGGCACGCGCACCACGATCGAGCCGTCGGCCCGGCGTTCATCAACGTTGCCGGCGCCGACCTCGTTCTCAACCCGTTGCGCGCGCAACGAACCCACCCACACCATGGCGCTGGTGCCGATTGCTTCTCCAATGGCCTTCGGGTCGTCCATCACCGCGGTTGCGGGGTCGAATCCGTCGGGCACCGTAAAGCTGGCTCCGTCCCCCACCTCGACGTCGCTTTCGATGCGGTCGACACGAAACGTGCGCCGCTCGCCCGAGGCGTGCTCCAACCCGACGACATACCAGAAGCCCTCTCGGGACAGCAGCCCCCACGGATCGAGTTGCCGCGGTTTACCGCGATACCGAAACGTGGTTGTGGCACGCGAGAGGTGAGCGTCGAACAGCGGCGCCAACGCCGGAAGAGATGGGAGGGCTGCAGTGACATCGGTAGCTGCAAACGAACCGTCGGGCCCGCCGATCTTGAGCAGCGCGTCGTCACCCCAGTCGACACCGAGACGCACGGCCGCGACTGCAAGTTGCAGGGCGCGTTTCTCGTCGTCAGTCAGACCGAGGTCTCCCAACTCGTAGGCGTCACGATCAATCCAGTAGCCGGTGCCACCGTCGGAGAGCACGGTTTGCTGCAACGGAATGCCCTGACTGCGCAGCACGACTTTGTCTCGCTCGAACGCGCCGCGACGAGCCGCCATCTCGGTCGGGTATTGGCCCGGCATATGGTGAAAGATCCGGTCGAGAGACAACGGGACCTTGGTTTCCAACAGCACCGCCAGCAGATTCGTAAGACGTTCGAGCGGGTCAGCCATCAGTTCGTCCGCAGGTTGTCGGGCAAATGTTCCACACCGGAAAGGCGGGTGAGACTGAAGATGAAATGATCGTGTACCGGCAGTGCTTCCAGTCGGCAGATCGAGGCATGACCGAGACGGAAGCGATCCCACTCCCAGGGCACGGGCGTGAGCCCCAGCAGGTGCGAGATGGCAACCGTGTTCGTGCCGCCATGGGCCACCCAAACGAGGGTGCGGCCGGGTACGCCGATATCCCACAGGGGATACTCGCTGTCGACCCGGCGAATGCCGTGCGACGCCAACCAACCGGTGAGGCCTTCATGGATGCGAACGGTGAACTCGCGCATGGTTTCACCGCCGGGCACGCCATTCCAGCGATCATGGGGAAGCGCGAGCCGGTCGGCAGCGTAGGCGTCGGCGGCGACATGGGCCGGCTCGCCGTGCCAGTCGGGCTCACGGCATTCCTCCAGCCAATCGACGATCACCGGTTCACGTCCGATGATCTTGGCCAGCGGAGCAGCCGTTTGTCGTGCCCGCAGCAGCGGCGACACGTAAAACTCGTCAATCGGCTCGTCACCCATTGCCTTGCCGAGCAGTTCGGCCTGGGCGAACCCGTTGTCGTTCAACGTGGGGTCAACGACACACAGATCGTCCTTTATCCACTCGGGTTGACCATGACGAAGCAGCACGATTTGCACGCACAGACGGTAGCGCCAACACCTACGCTGCGGCGATGCGATGGACCGTGCACGGCCAAAGATACGTCTACCAGAGCCCGTGGATGAACGTGGCGCTGGTCGATGTGGTCTGTTGTGGGAACTTGGCGGTCTGGGAGCTACGCCTGCGGCCTGAGCGCTACGGTCTATGCCCATGACCGGCGGCCCCAAACCCCAACTTCTCGCAGCAATCGATGTGGGGACGAACTCGTTCCACCTGGTCATCGCGCGGGTCGCGTCGTCGGGCCGTATCGAAGTAGTAACCCGCGAACGCGAAATGGTGCGACTGGGCAAGGGTGCCGGCGAGATGAAAGAGCTCGATGATGACGCCATGGACCGCGGCATCGGTGCCCTTCGCCGCATGAAGCTCCTGGCCGACGGGGCGGGCGCCCCACTGCGCGCCGTCGCCACCAGCGCGGTGCGCGAAGCCACAAACGCAGGCATGTTCGTCTCGCGAGCCAGGGACGAAGCCGGGGTCGATATCGAGGTCGTGTCGGGTATGGAGGAGGCGCGACTCATCCACCTCGGCGTGTTGCAGGCCCTCCCCGTGTTCGATCGCAAACTCCTGCTGTGCGACATCGGAGGAGGTTCCACCGAGTTGCTGCTCGGCCACAAAGGTGAGGTGATCGACGCCCGCAGTTTCAAGATCGGCGCAGTCCGCCTGACCGATCGCTTCTTCGCCGACGGCCGTATCCGCGGTGGTGAGAAGAAGGCGTGTCGGGCGTGGGTGCGGTCGGCCATCGCCCCGTTCCAGCAGCCGGTCGAGCGAGCCGGCTTCGAGGTGGCGATCGCGTCGTCCGGGTCGGCCGAGACCGTGGCGCGACTCGCACAGGGCCTGCGAGGCGAGAAACCGTTGCGGACCTACAACGGCTTTGAGCTGACGGCCCAAGACGTGCATGACGTGTGCGAACTCCTCGCCGACACCCGACCCGAAGACCGCGCCGATCTTGAGGGCATGGAACCCAAGCGCGCCGACATTTCCCTGGCTGGCGCCCTCATCCTCGACGAGGTGGTGAACGCGTTCGGCATCAAGAAACTGGTCATCTCCGACTTCGCACTTCGAGAAGGAATTCTGCTGGACACCGTGTCGCGCATCGACGGCAATGAACTCCATCATCTGCGCGATATTTCGCGACGGGGCGTGCGTCGGCTGTTGGATGAGTGCGACGATGAACCAGCGCACGCCCAACAGGTTGCTCGCCTGGCTACCGCCCTGTTTGATGCCACCCAAGTACTGCACGGGCTTCCCGTCGATTGCCGTGAGTACCTCGAAGCCGGCGCGCTGCTGGCCAACGTCGGGCTGTTCATCTCACACTCGAAGCATCATCTGCACAGCTACTACATGATCCGGAACTCCGACGCGTTGGCTGGGCTCACCGATGCCGAGATCGACATCATCGCTCTCGTCGCCCGGTATCACCGCAAAGGATTCCCCAAGAACGATCACGCCGAGTTCGCCCGCCTGCGCGACGATCAGAAGGAAACCGTTCGCACCCTGGCCGGTATCTTGCGGGTCGCCATCGGCCTTGATCGCCGCCACGACGGGCGGGTTACGGGTGTGCGAGTCGAGCGAACAGCAGACGGTCTGAGGATTGTGCCCGAGGCGCCGACCGCCACGGATCTCAGCCTTGAGCTGTATGCCGCCGACGAAAGAAGCGGGCTGTTGGCGGACGTTTTAGGGACGGCCGTCATCCTTTCGGCTGATTGAACAGTAAACCTCGGCCCCCTGCCAAGCAACTGGCCGAAGGTTGGTCCTACGGTGGACCAGTCCGACCCACACGGGTCGCTCTGTCGGAGGAATGTCGTGGAACAACTCAACGTCGTCAATCGCCGTCGCGCGGGCATCGCTCTCACTGCGGTGATCTGTCTCGCCGGATGCGCCAGCAGCTCGAAAGCAGTCAAACCACCGCTGGCGGCTGCGACCGCTACGACCGTTGCCGCCACCACAACATCGACTGCACCGGCCACTACAGCCGCACCGGCAACATCGGCAGCGGCATCCGCGATCGCCACTGCATCGCCGACCGGACCGGCTGGCGATGCGTTCTACACGCCGCCGGCAGGTGATCCGGGGAAGCCCGGCACGCTGATCTGGTGGCGCGAGTTCGCCGCACCCAGCGGCACCATTGGACGCACCATCCTGTACTGGTCGCTGTCCGCAACGGGGAAACCGATTCCTGTATCGGGCGTCGTCATTGCGCCAGCCAATGGCACTGCGGCAGCACCGAACGTCATCGCGTGGGCCCACGGCACGGCAGGCATGGGTGACCAGTGTGCACCCTCGAAAGCGTTTGCCGCCGGCACCGCTCCCGAGCTGGCCTTTGCGCCGCTCGTCACCCAAACCAACGCCGTGTTCGTCGCCACCGACTACGAGGGCCTCGGAACTGCCGGCGATCCGGCTTATCTCGTTGGTCGAAGCGAGGGCCAGGGTGTGCTCGACGCGGCGCGGGCGGCCCAGCAACTCAACGTGGGGGCGACGTCGGCGTCGCCCATCCTGCTGTGGGGTCATTCGCAAGGTGGCGGCGCGGCGGCGTGGGCCGCCGAACTCGCCCCGAAGTATGCGCCAGAACTCAAGATCGTTGGCGCCATGCTCGGCGCTCCGGCTGGTGAGTTGACGTTTGGCAATCTGTCGAAGGCAACCGACGCCTCACAGATCGGGTACGCATTGGCGGGCATTGCCGGGCTCAAGGCGGCCTACCCCGAACTCAACGTCGACGACGTGCTCAACGCCAAGGGCAAGGAACTGTTGGCCAAGGTGGTCGCAGCCTGCGACGCGGCTCCCGCCGTGACTGGCGCGAGCGGGGCCGACCTCGTGACGGCTGGCTCGGCCACCGCACCCGGCTGGGCCGACCGCATCGCCGAGAACAACCCCGCCCAAACAGCCACCCCGATTCCGCTGTTCATCTATCACGGCGATGCCGACACGACCGTGCCGGTCGAGGTCAGCGCAGCGATGCAGACCAAGTACTGCAAGCTCGGCGTCATCTCGCAGCGCAAGGTGTATGCGGGCAAGGGTCACGTGGATGTCATCCCGGCTGCATTGACCGACTTGCTGGCCTTCGCCACGACGCGCTGGGCCGGCGGGCCACCAACCAACTCCTGCCCGTAACGCCTGCCAAGGTCGAAAACCACTGAACACGAACACAGTTTTCCTCTGAAGCTTCTGTTTTGTGTAAATTCTCCCCACCGGGAGTAGACAGCGGGTTGCTCACCGACGGGCGATGCATTTGATTTGCGGCAAAGTTCGCAACTGGAGGCAGCACTATGGCTTCATTGGTTCGGCGAGTAGTCGGCGCCGTCGTTCTGGGGATGGGCGGCACCGCCCTTCCCATCCTGGCCCTACCGGCCACCGCCGCGGGGGTTCCCGTTGGCCACCTCAGCCTCGCGACCCAGGCCGTCCCCAAGATCGCAACGGGCCTGCAGGAACCCATCGTCCCCTACGACCTTTCAACCGTTCGCTCGACCAAGGCGATCTCTTTGAAGTCGACGGCCGAGGGGGCGGCTGACACCGTCATTGCCTATGACGACGTCACTGGCTCGATTGGTGGCGTGGCTTATGTTGCTCCCACCAGTTCACCCAGCGGTGCTGCGCTGTACATCACGGCTCCGAAGACGGCGCCGCTCAACAAGCAGTCGCCCAATGGCCCCGGCGCCATCACCACCGTTGACGCCACCGGCGCGGTGCTGGCCACGCAGTATGTGCCCAAGGTGCTGCCCGGGCCTGCCGGCTGCACCAACAACTGGGGTGATGGCTCAGCCACCCAGTACAAGACCAACATGTCGTCGTACGTCGTCGCCGACACCGCCGTGTCAACGTGCGCCACACCAATCGGTCAGGTCGGCGAGTCAACAGCACCCGGAATCAACGTGGTCGACGCCTCGTCGGTCGTTGGTATTGGCGACCTCATCTTGACCGACGACGGCAAGCTCATTGCCGCCAACGCAAACGATGGCCACCTCTACACTGGCCCGATCCTTGCGACGGGTACCGGCACGCTTACCCAGATCGCGACGCGTCCAGCGTTTGCCACCGACTCGTCGTGGCGGCCGTACGGTCTGTCGAATCACAACGGCCAGACCCTGGTCGGGTTCACCCAGATCGGAGCCGCCAGTTCACCGAACGCGGCGCAGTTCGCGGTTGCTTCCTACGACAACGTCGGCAGTACGTGGAAGACCGTCATGAACCCGGCCTCGGCTGCGGGCATCGTCGTCACCAATCCGACGCCCGTTGCGCCCGCGTACGCGAACTACACGCTGAGGGGCTCGATCCTGTCGGGTGTCTCCATCGATTCTGCTGGGTCGCTCAAGCTGACGTTCATGAGCATCAGGGAAGCGTCGCAGCCTCCGTCGGTTGGTCTTGGATCGACACCGTTGCTCACCCTTGCGGCCGACGGCGTTGACCATTGGGGCAACAATCTGGTGGCGGCTGCTGTGACTGATATCGGCACCTTGACCACCGAGAACAACCTGGTGGCCTCGTTCGGTCACGTGGTCCGTTCGCCCATTGCCAACAAGTCCGTACTCGCCACCGCAGACCCGGGCGATTACAACGCGTCAGGACTCGGCTGGTTGCCGGACTCGGCACCGTCGGGCGGCACCAGCGAGATCCTGATGGCCCGTGGCGGCACGGCTCTCACCAACGACCACCTCTGGATCGGTTCGACCTTCCCCGCCGATGGAACCGGAGCCATCGACCCGTACGCGTTCGGCAAGGGCGCCGGCCTTGGCCAGCTTTCCGACATAGCGAGCTACGCCGAGATTGGTGACCGCACCTGGATCGACACCAATGCGAACGGCCTGCAAGATGTCGGCGAACCGAATCTTCCGGGCGTGGTGCTCGAAGTGAAGGACATGAACGGTGCCGCCATCATCGATCCAGCTACCAGCGCAGCGGCCGTGGTGCAGACCGACGCCAACGGACGGTGGACCCTGGTGATCGACGCCAACGTGAAGGTGCAGGTGTGCATCGCAGCCTCCAACTACACCACCGGCGGGGTGTTTGCGACCGGCCAAACCTACGCGGGCTACGTGCCCACGCTGGCCAAGCAGGGCAACGACCCCTCTATCGACTCCAACGCGGATGCCAGCAAGTGCCTGCTCGCAGCTGGAGGACAGGCGTTCCCCGCTGGCTCACGCAACTACACCTTCGACGCCGGATTCGTGCCGGCATCGGTTGCACCGCAGCCCGTCTCGATAGGTGACTACACGTGGATCGATGTGAACCGCAACGGTACGCAAGATGCCGGCGAACCTCCGCTGGCCGATGTCAGTGTGACGCTGAAGGATGCAGGAGGCGCCACCCTTGGCACTGCGACCACGAACGCCGCCGGCTTCTATTCCTTCACGGGCATTACGCCCAACATCGCCTGTTCGGTCACGTTCACCAAGGCTGGTTTCACGCCCACCGAAAAGACCGTTGCCGCGGCAGGGGGAACGTTGGATTCGAACCCCGATCCGGCAACCGGCGTGTCGACGTGCACGGCACCGGCGTCGGGCACGAACTCGGCGACCACACCTGATGATCCCGCCATCGATGCCGGCTTCGTCTCTATCGACCTCACGGTCAGTAAGAAGCTGATCAGCACCGAGCTGCTTCACGCCGGAGACATCGCCACCTTCGAGTTGACGCCGCACAACAACGGTCCGGCCGACGCGCTGGCCGGGTGGTCGGTTACCGACGTGCTGCCGGCCGCGCTGACCCTCGTTTCGATCGAGGGCACCGGCTACACCTGCGTCAACGACACAGCGACCTGCACGAGCACCACAGGTCTTGCCAACGGAGCCGATGGCGGCAAGATCACCGTCACCACCCGTATCAGCACGACGGCCACCGCATCGTCGTCGTTGTCGAACGTGGCGTACATCAAACCGGCCGCCAATGACGTGCTCGAATCCAACGTGTTGGCCGTGCCCGACACCGACACCAACCCGGCCAACACGCCGACCAACAACGACGTGCGCGTCAGTGTGGTGCTCGGGCTGTTGCCAGCCACCGGTTCTCGCACCCGTGGCCCCCTCACACTCGGCCTGGTGTTCTTCGGCCTTGGCGCCGCGATGGTGCTGGTGGCCCGCAAGCCACGCGCCCTGAGCTAAACGCCTGTTCGTTCGAAGTCCACCAATACCGCGGCAGCTGCGGTGGTGTTGGTGGCTTCATCGATCAGGATGGCGCGGCCGCCATCGCGGTGATCGACGTAGCGGTCAACCACGATGGGCTCGGTGAGCGTGAGACGCACTCGTCCGATGTCATTGAGGCCGAGCCCGTTCGTGGGGACTTCATCAAGCGTGGTGACGTCGAGCTGGTGCACGACGCCAGCTACGGTGGCCCGCACCTGACGGCCGCCGTGCTTGAGGAACCAACGGCTGCCGATCTCGAGCGGCCGGTCGATCATCCAGCACAGATCGACCACCACATCGGTGGCCGCGGACGGTTGCAACGCTGCGTTGCTTACCACGATGACGTCGCCGCGGCTGATGTCGAGCTTGGTGGCCAACTGCACCGAGATCGCCTCACCGGCGTGTGCTTCGTCAATGGGCACACCACCACGGTCAAGTCCGGACACGGTGGTGGTGTGACCGGCCGGTAGCACCGTAACCTCATCTCCCACTCGCAGCGTTCCGCCGGACAGTCGACCGGCGTAGCCGCGATAGTCGGGGTGTTCGCGAGTGTTCGGGCGGATGACCCACTGCACCGCAAGCCGCGACCCGACCACGTCGCGCTCGCCCACCGGAAAGGTTTCGAGCAGTTCGAGCAGGGTCGGTCCGTCGTACCAGGGTGACTGGGTGGAACGTTCCACCACGTTGTCGCCATGCAAGGCCGAGACCGGAATGAGAGTGACCGGAACCGGGTGCGGGAGAGCCTCCACGAACCCGAGAAACTCTTTGGACACGGCCTTGAACTCGGCCTCGTCCCAGTCGATGAGGTCCATCTTGTTGACGGCCACGATGATGCTCGAAACGCCGAGCAGCGCAGCGATGAACGTGTGACGGCGGGTCTGTTCCACCATGCCGTGGCGAGCATCGAGCAACACGATGGCCACATCGGCCACCGATGCGCCGGTGACCATGTTGCGGGTGTACTGCGCATGCCCGGGTGTATCGGCCACCACGAAGCTGCGGGCCGGTGTAGCGAAGTAGCGGTATGCGACGTCGATGGTGATGCCCTGCTCGCGCTCGGCCCGGAGACCGTCGGTAAGCAGCGCCAGGTTGACGGTGCCGTCGCCGTAACGGCGGCTGGCCTTGGTGACGGCCGACAGCTGGTCTTCGAAGACCGACTTGGTGTCATGCAACAGGCGACCGATCAGCGTCGACTTTCCGTCGTCAACCGAACCGGCCGTGGCGATACGGAGTTGTGCAATCTCAGTCATCAGAAGTAGCCCTCTTTCTTGCGATCTTCCATGGCGGAATCACTGATGGTGTCGTCGGCCCGGGTGGCGCCCCGCTCGGTGATTCGTGAGGCGGCAACGTCGGCGATGATGTCATCGATGTCGGTGGCATCCGAGAGCACCGCCCCGGTGCAGCTCATGTCGCCGACTGTGCGGTAACGAACCGTTTCGACCCGGGTCGTTTCGTGCGGCTCGACCGTTACCGGTCCACCGATGCCAAGCAACATGCCGTCACGTTTTACGACCGAGCGCTGGTGGGAGAAGTAGATGGACGGCAGTTCGATCTCCTCGGCCGCGATGTAGCGCCAGATGTCGAGTTCGGTCCAGTTGCTGAGCGGG
This sequence comes from Actinomycetes bacterium, assembly GCA_031410595.1. GTDB lineage: Bacteria > Actinomycetota > Acidimicrobiia > Acidimicrobiales > Ilumatobacteraceae > JANMCE01. Next base: position 18,752 of record JANNZM010000060.1, read on the forward strand.
AACGCTCGTAGGTGTTCACCTCTGCGGATCCGGGCGTTGAGCATGTTCCATGGTTCGGGCCGCTGATTGCGCGGGTCCCACTGGCCGTGCTGATCTCGGAACGACAAGATGCGCTCCTTCGCCCGCGCCTTGTCCTCATCCCGACGGCCACCGCCGAAGGCAGCGTCGAAACGGTGCTCGGCAATGGCATCGAGCAGCGTGACGGACTGCAGCCGGTTACGACTGGCCCGAGGGCCAACCTCTTCGACTGCTCGGCCGGTGTCGATCGACTGTTGCACGCTGGCCACGACGAGTTCGACGCCGAGTCGCGCAACCTCTCGATCTCGGTAGGCAATCACCTCGGGGAAGTTGTGACCGGTATCGACATGCATCACCGGAAACGGAAGCCGAGCCGGAGCGAACGCCTTCACGGCAGTATGCAGCAGGACAGCGGAATCCTTGCCTCCGGAGAACAGCAGCACCGGTGATGCGCACTCGGCCGTGACCTCGCGGATGATGGTGATGGCCTCGTCTTCGAGACCGCGAACAAGGCTGGCGACGCTCATACGTGCAACCCGCATTCAACTTTGGCCTGACCGGCCCAACGACCCGCGCGACGATCCTCACCCGGTGCTACGGGCCGTGTGCACGGCCAGCAACCGATGGAGAAGTACCCGCGTTCGACCAGCGGATTGCGCGGCAGATCTTCGAGCTGCTCATACAGCGCCATCTGCTCGTCGGTCATGGTGGCGAGCGGGTTGATCTTGACCAGCTGCCGGCCGAGGTCGTAGCTGACGATCGGAGCGTTGGCGCGGGTGGGCGCATCGACCCGCCGCACACCGGTGATCCACGCAGCCTTGCCGGCGAGCGCACGCTGCAGCGGCTCAACCTTGCGAATCTGGCAGCAGCCCTCGACATTGGTCTGCCAGAGATTGTCGGGCACGACCTCAGGCTGAGGATGCACGACACGAATGTTGAGGCTGTAGCGACGGGTGAGTTCATCGGCGAACCACTTCGTCTCGGCGAACAGATACTGCGTGTCGAGCAACACGATGTCGGCCTGTGGCGCAACACGAGCAACGACATCGACAAGCACGGCATCTTCGAAACTGGCCGTGAACACCAGGCCGTCGCCGAAGGTGTCGAACGCCCATTGCACGATGTCACGCGGATGGGCTGATTCGAGGGAAGCGTTGACGCGGGCGAGTTCAGCGAGATCGGGAAGGGGCATGGTTCTCCTTACAGGAAGCGCAGCATCTTGAGGCCGGTGGCGACGAGCACCGTGGCCAGAGCGGGGCGAACGACGTGATCGGGGGCTCGGGACGACACCTGGCTGCCCAGCCAAACGCCGGGGAAGGCGCCAATGAGCAGCGCGCCAACGACGGCGAGTTGCACCTGGCCGAACAGCACGTGGCCGAGCGCAGCTGAGGCGACCAGCGGGATGGCCTGGGCCAGATCGGTACCGACCAGTTCGGCCGACGTGAGGCGCGGGTAGACCCACATCATCAGCACCAGCATGAGCGAGCCCGAGCCGACAGACGTGAGCCCCACGATAAGTCCACCGGCCAAGCCGATAGCCAGCGTCGGCCACGGACGAACCAATGTCGGCGCCGTCGAGACGATGCCGTGGCGACGGCGATAGGCCATGTACATGCGCAGCGTCATGGCTGCTGCAGCCGTCACCAGCGTGACGCCAAGGAGTATCTCAAGGGGGCGATGAGCACGCTTGGCGCCGATCACGTCCAGCAGCACGGCGCCGGTGAACGCCATGGGCACCGAGCCGAGCGCCAGCCACTTCACAATGTCCCGACGCACGGTGCGCTGCTTGGCGTGCACGGCGGCGCCGACGGGCTTGATGGCCAATGACACGACCAGGTCGCTTGAAATTGCCGCCAGCGGGGACACGTGGAAGATCAAAACCAGCATGGGCGTGAGTAGCGCGCCACCGCCCATACCGGTCAATCCGACCAAAAAACCACCCAAAAGCCCACCTACGACGAGACCGCCATCGATGTGGAAGAAGGCCTGGGCGAGGAGCACGCCTTCTGTTCTATCAAATCCCGACTAACTTGATCAACTTTATTGGGAATACTTCTTGTACAGCTTCAACGGAGGCCGATCGGCTCGAATTTACCCATCAGGATCTCCTGGCTCGGGCCGCCAAGCCAGTTGAGAGCTGCGGTATAGATCGAGCGAAAGTCGATGTCGGCCTTGAGATCGCCGTCATCGAGGTTGACCAGATCGGTCTTTCCGATCACGCCACCCTTCACCATCGGGCCGACCAGGATTTCCACACTGGCCTTGCCGTGATCGGTGCCGCTGCCGTTCTCCGCGGCCCGTCGCCCGAACTCCGACGTGGTCATTACAAGAGCGTGATCGGCCATGGCTGCAGCCGTCAACCGGTCGTTGAAGTGCTGCAATCCGGCGGCCAGATCTCCCAGGAGTCTGGCCTGGGATTCCAGTTGATTGGCATGCGTATCGAAGCCACCCGTGTTGATATGGATCACCCGAGCCGGCGTCTTGGCGATGATCATCTCCGCCGCGAGAGCGAGCGACTTGGCGATGTCGCCTTCCTCGGCCGCCGCGTCCTGATTGGCGGCGGCTTCCACTTTCAGCTTCTGGAACACGTCGACTGCGTCAACTGCAGCAACGGCGTTCGGACCGGCGATGAGCTTCCAGCCATCGACCAGGCCCGACCCCGCCTTCGCGTTGATCTTGAACGTGTCGGGCGAGATCACGACGGTGGCGCGGCTGTCGACACCGCGCAAGGCCGGCACGCCGGAGCCGAGCGCAACGGCTCGGAGCGGATCGTTGGCGGTGCCTCCGGTGGCATCGAGGTAGCGGCCCAGCCAACCGGTTTGCGACACCTTGCCGGGGGTGGCCGACCACCAGTTGTCGAGCGAGAGGAAGTGGCTACGACTTGGCGTGGGATATCCGACCGAAGCGAGTGCCGCAACACGACCGGCATCCAGCAGACCCTGCAGCGGCGCGAACGACGGATGCAGGCCGTAGTCGGACACGCCGGGAAACTTCAGAAGTTTGACGTCCGGGATGCCGAGCGTGGGACGCAGATCGTGATAGCGACCGGTGACCGGAATGAGGGTGTTGATGCCGTCGTTACCACCGCTGAGCTGCACCACCACTAACACCCGATCGGTGGCTTTCGGCGCGGTGGATGTCGGTGCGAGCGTGGTACTCGTTGAGGCCTCCGTGCTGGACGATGCGGGGATGGTCGTGGCCGCAGTGGTTGACGCGGCACGTGCGGTCGTGGCGGCCGAGCCGCTCGTGGCCTCGGTGCGACCCTCGCACGCAGTGAGTCCGGCGCCGACGGCAACGGATGCCGACCAGGCCAGAAAGTTCCGGCGGGACATGGTCATGATCAAGCCTCCACAAATTCGGGGGTAACGAGGGCAAGGGCAAGTCGAATGAAGGCATCCTTGGCAACAGCAAGGCCCGAGATGCTCTGCGCCGAGAAGTCGGTGGGCAGACCGAGCGCGCGGGAAAGGGTGGGCCAGTCACCGGCTTTGGCAGCAGCTAGAGCCGGTGACGTGGGTGGTGTGGCCGAGGCAATGACCGTGGCCAGATTCAGCCGGCCGACCATGGTGGCCGACGAGTACCAGGCCTGCCCGCCGGGCCAACCGGCCACGTTGGGCGGATCGAACGGCACTTGGCCGCAAGCCCGGAGACCATTGAGCCGAAAGTCTGCCTTCAGCTGCGCGCCGGTGGCCCGCTGCGCCATCACCAGCCAGGGGGTTGGACCAAGCACGATGGGGCCGCCGTCCACGTCAGTTCGATGCAGGTCGATGAGCGCAAGAACAAGCGCTCGAATATCGAACCCACTGGCACGAAACCCGTCGGCCAGCTTGGTGATGACGCCAACATCCAGGCCGGGGCCTAGCGTGGCTCGACCGAGTTTGCCCGCAATGAACATGGCGCATGTCGGTTGCTGCAGGACGGCAGCGACAACAGTGTCGACATCGTGCACGCCGGGCACACCGAGCAGCATCTGCGGGGAGTCGTCGTGCTTGGGGGCCACCAGCCTTGCGGGCTCTCCGTCGCGCTTGCTGGTCCATCCGGTGAGCGCGATGGCCGCCGCTTTCACATCGGCCTCCGTGAAGTTGCCAAGACCGAGCGCGAAGAGCTCCAGCAGCTCGCGGCCGTAGTTCTCGTTCGGTTTCCCCTTCACCGAGTCACGTCCGTCCAGGTAGTACAGCATGGCGTTGTCGACGGTGATGGCCTTATAGAGCTCGGCCAACGAGCCGAGGCCGAGCTTCCACAGCAGCTTGATCTGCGTGGACATTGACTCACCGTCTTTGACCTTGGCGATACCTGACACCAGCGTGCCGTGCCAGAACCAGGCGAAGCGCTCCTCCATCGAGCCGCTGGCCACCATCCGGTCAAGCCAGACATCCACGACGGTGCGCTGCCGGTCTCTGTTCGCGCCTTTCTCGAAAGCAAGATCCTTGCCCTCGAACGGGTCGGGCAGCGGTGCGGTTGGCCACGCCGTCAGACGTTGGATTTCGGCGTCGAGGCCGCGGCCGATGGCTGCGTCCAGTTCACCGGCTCGCAGGCCGAAACCGAAGCGTCGGTGGAGTCGGGCTATGCGTGCTCGTTCGTCCATGCCAGTAGTAAACCCACCGAATATGAACAGACTGTGATGACAGCCTTACGGACTCGCTGCCGCCTGTACCCCCGCTGCCGTGGTGGCCGTTGCGGCTTTTACCGACGTGGGGGTCGAGGAGGTTGGCGGTGGACCGGTGGTCGGGGAAACCGTCACCGGAACCGTGGTGGTCGGAACGGGCACAGGCTTCAGGGTTGTGGCCGTCGGCAAGGTGGTTGCCACCGTGGGCTTTGCGGTGGTGGTACCGGCCACCGTTGTGTCGGCTTGAGTGTGGTGGTCGTGGTGCTGGCCACGGTGGTGTCGGTCGGGTCCCGCTCGTCCACCGGAGGCTTCTGGTTGCCGTATACCTCGGGTTGTTTGAGGCCGTCGAACACGAACACCTGATCACCGTTGTGCAACAGGTCGGGCAGATACTGCGCTATGTGCATGGGCACTCGAACGCACCCGTGAGACCTGGGGTTCTTCGGCACATCGGGATAGCCGTGAATGGCGATGCCGGCGTTGAACGAGATCGGGTTGAACACGCGACCGAGCGGTATGTCGACCCAGTTCGAGCGCTTGAGGTACACCTTGAAGATGCCGCCAGGCGTCAACGATGTTCCGCAAAAGCGCGGGTTCTTCTGGCCTGGTGGCACGGTGGTGGTGGTGGCACCCGGCCAGGCCGGCACGTTCTTCAATTCGTCACACCAGTGCTCTCCCGAACCGCTTGACACATGGG
>JANNZM010000061.1:0-3909 GCA_031410595.1 Actinomycetes bacterium
CAACGCGTCGGCTGCGCTGTGCACAATGGAACCCTGCCCCGACAGTCATAACGGTGTTGCCGTGCGACTGGGCATCGGCGAGGTGCGCACCATCGGCACCTCGCTGGCCGAAGCAATCGCGGCAGCTCGTCCGTTCGACAGTCCGCAGGATGTGGTGCGACGGGTACCCGGTCTCACCCTTGGTCATCTCGAAGCACTCGCCACGGCTGGCGCGTTCGGTTGCTTCGGTATGGATCGCCGCGCCGCGTTGTGGGCGGCTGGCGCTGTCAGCCAGGCAACCGCCGATCGGTTACCCGGCATCGTCACCGGCGAGCATTCACCCGCGCTGCCCGGCATGGCCGACTGGGAAGTTGCCGTTGCCGACCTGCTCACCAACGGCGTTGCGCCCGATGGTCACCCGACCATGTTCGTGCGTTCGCAGTTGGACACCATGGGCGCTGTCCCCGCCTACCGTCTGTCGCTGGTGGAGCACGGCAGCCGCGTGCTTGTCGGGGGAGTGGTCACCCATCGCCAGCGCCCCATGACCGCCGGCGGCACCACTTTCATCAACCTCGAGGACGAAACCGGCCTCATCAACATCATCTGCTCGAAAGGCTGCTGGGCTCGCTTCCGCCACACCGCCCGTGGCGCCCCCGCGCTGTTGGTCCGAGGGCGATTGGAAAAGGTAGAGACCGTCATCAACATCGTCGCCGAGCACCTCGAACCCCTGGCGCTGTCAGCCACCGTGCCAAGCCGAGACTTCCGCTGATCACAGCCGGCGCCGCCTGTCTGGCTGGTCAACCTAGACAAGCGAGAGTTCACATAACCATCCTCACTCGATCCTGCTTCGCGCCTAGGATTCGCGTATTCGGGTCGTCGGTCGGGTTGATGAATTAGCAGTACTTGACCAATTCGCGTCAGCGATGGAAACCGGCAACGTCGGGCTTGTGCTGCAAGGTCCGGCCGGAATTGGAAAGACAGCCCTCTGGCGAGCCGGGCTTGAACAGGTCCAAAGATATGGCGCGCGAGTCATCCCTGCGACGCCATCACATGCCGAGCAGCAGCTGAGCTATAGCGGTCTGCGCGATCTCGTGCGAGGCATTCTCGATCATGATTCGGAAGCCTTCAGCCGACTTGCGCCTCACGTCGAGCGGGCTGTGCTTTCTGCCGTCCGTATCGCCCCACCGACCGAACTGCCGATCGACGCGCTGACCGTTGCGGCCGGTGTGCGACACGCGTTTGTCGTGCTCGCGGCGGTCGGGCCGGTCGTGATCGCCATTGATGACATCCAATGGCTCGATGACGCGTCCGCAACTGTGCTGACGCACGTTCTGCGACGATCACTCGGCGCCACGTCTCTGCTCGCGACTCGACGGACTGAGGGTCATGACGTGGTAAACGTGCATCTGCCCGACTGGGTCGAGTGCCTACCGATCGTTCAACTCGAGCGCGATGCCATTCTGGACTTGGTGGCGTCGCGCTGGGAGCAATGCCAAGGGACACCGATGGCGGCCAAGATCGCCGACTTGTGCGCAGGCAACCCCTTTGTTGCGACCGAGTAGGTCCGCGTGAATCTCCGCGCCGACCTCACCGGTCCACCAGAGGTGCCAGCGCACCTCACGGCCGGTCATACGGACCGTATTCGCCGTTCATCTCGACGCCGCTACCGTCGGAATAGACGAACGGGTCGCCGAGGCCCTGATCAATGCCGCACGCGCCGTCTTGCATCGGGGCGCAACCTCGGCCGGTGCATCGCTCGCGAAGAGAGCGCTCGAACGCGCCGAGCCGAGTAGCCCGATCCGATCGGAAGCTTCGGTCATCTTGGCGGAAGCGCAGTTCCTGCGAGGCGATCTTCGCGAGGCCGAACGGACATTGACCGAAGCCATTGATCGGTCGCCGGACGCGCCGAATGCTGATGCCCCCGTCATGCTCTTCCGTGTCATCTTTGACCCATCGTTGTCCTTGGCGGCGTGAGCTGGGACGCCCTCGGCTACTTCGATCCCGACAAGCCGAGCTTCGTCGGTCATGACCTCATCGACATCGACTGGCGCGGACAGGGCCGGAGCGACGGTGTTAGCACTTGTAGCGGTCTCCACGACTACACGGGCGAAATAAACTCATGGCGACTCTCGTCGGCGGCCACCGCTGCCGCGAAGGCTTGCATCGCCAAAGCCGACCCTGCTCAGTTCGCATTACTGCTTGACCACTCGGTGTTCGCTGCCGATGTGGTGGCGCTGTTCGATAGCTCCCTCACACCAATTCTTCCCGGTCTCATCGCCGGGCTGGCGGAGACGCCGACGAGTTGGTCGCCGGGTTCTACGCCAGCCGACCGGCCGGCCTCGACAGCGCAGCCGACTTCGCAAACAGCTGCCGATACTCGGGTGGCTCTGGCCGGCACGGCCTGCGGTAGCGGCCGACGACCACCCGGGCCTGTTCACGGGATACTCGAACCAGCGCCTCTGCGATGCGATCGGGCCGGTTCCCCAAATCACGGCACCACCGAAGATCACGAGTGACATACCGGTGCTCGTGATTCTCTCCAGTTACGACTCCCGAAGCTCGGAAGCTGTTGCGAAGTCGATCTTCGCCGGCTTCAGTCACGCGAGCTTTGCCACCGCAACGGGCTCAGACGTAGACCACGACAGTATGATGATTGGGTATGAGCGCCACAAAGCAGCGACACACCCTCACACTTGATCCTGACATTGTCCGCCGCGCCGATTGTCTGCGGAAAGACCGGTCATTGTCAGCGTTTGTGAACGATGCACTCATCGCGTACTCGCTCGAACTCGAACAAGCGCTCTATGAGCGTATGCCGCCTACCTCAGACGAACGGGCTATGGCGCAGGCGGCGTCGGCCTCTTTCGTCGGCGACGACGATGAAGACTGGGACGCACTGTTTCCCACTGAGCAGTGAAGCGCGGCGAAATTTGGCTTGTCGATCTCGACAAGCGTCGTCCCGCGCTCGTGTTTCGAGTCGTGCCTTGGCTAAACGAACTGCACATCGTGCCGATCACGTCGGTCATCCGTGGACTGCCTTCAGAGGTAGCCGTTGCCGGTATGCCAAAGTCGTCGGTGGCCAACGCTCAGCGCATCATGCTTGTCTCTAAAGATCAGGTCGTCCGCCGAGTCGGGACGGTTTCTGTCTCGGCTCTTGAGGAACTCACGCTCGCCGTCTGCACCGTCCTCGGCTGTTGAATTCGGTCGATCAGGAGTCTGGCAATCATCGCCGTTCGCTTACGTCGCCATGACTTGATGATGCCATCCGCCACCTTGGGAGTGACACTGATGTCTGGATCTCCACGGGCGGTGTTGGCGGTCGCATCATCTTGCGCTGGAGGCGAGACCCAGCGCAACGGTTGGGGCGCGTCGAGCAGGCCCGGGTGGGCCTGCTCGGTGGGGTTTGGGTCTGCCCCGCAGCCGTGGTTAGGGGCGGGGTCGGTATGGTTGGGTTCGTGGTGGGCCGCGTAGTACGTGGCCGTCGGGTCTTGTCACGATGAGGTATTGGCCGGGGTCCATTTTGGCGGTCCAGCCCGGTTTGTGAACGACTTTGTGGTGGGTGCTGCACAGGAGCGCCATGTTGTCGATATCGGTGGGTCCGTGGTCTCGGTCGTACTCGGCTACATGGTGCGCTTCGCATAAGGTGGGTTTGCGGTGGCAGCTGGGGAACGCGCAGTGCCGGTCTCGTGCGACGAGCGCGCGCCATTGTTGCGGGGGGGCAGTACGGACTTTGCGGGACATCCATAACGGCTCGCCGTGTTCCCCGGTGATGATGACGTTCAACTCCGCATCGCACAGGAGGCGCCGCACCCGGTCGGGTGCGAGGGTGGTGCCGTCGGCGTAACGGGCGATGCCACCATTCACATAGTCCGCCCAGTCGATCAGCACGGTCACATCGATGGATCGGCGGGCGGGGACCGGCACGTTCTG
>JANNZM010000062.1:0-44442 GCA_031410595.1 Actinomycetes bacterium
CAGGCGGCCGATCTCTTCGACAAGGACGAGGGGATCCATCTGTCAGTAGCCGTGCGTGTCGACGTCCCAGCCGAACGCATCCCGCATGAGTTGAGGTCCGATACGGAGCACGCCGAGTCGCATCCGGATCTCCTCGGGATCGGCATCAGGGTGGCGTTGACGGATGCCCGCCAGTGCCAGCGTCTCGCAACTCCGGTTCATTGCTCGAACTATGTTGGCGCGGTCTCCGTGAGTCATGCTCCGCAGCCGTTCGAGGATCATCGCTGCGATCACCGCGTCCGCGTCGTCCCGAAGTCCAATGCCGACGCTCATCTCCTCAAGCATACGGCGACCCGACTTGCGTCGCGTCCCAGCGGCGCGGAGCGCATGCGGCAGGCGGCCCACGAGGCGTCGGGTTGTGAAGGTTGCTTGACATCATCTGTCGTGCGATTCATGTTGGCCACATAACAAAGAAACGGTTCGAACCAAGCCTTCCCTTAGCATTTCGAATCAGTCGACTCTTCCAGTTGCCGATCAAGCAGATCTTCTTTAATGACTAGGTCAACTCCAGAAGCGTGTCCGTCGGCCGTGTTTGGACCGGGAAGTTAGGTGACGATGGCGATGGTTGCGGGCTCGGAACTCGCTGCCGATAGGACGACGGTGAGCGAATCGGCAACGGGGCGGATTGCGTCGAGGCGTGAGAGGTAGTGGCCGTCGACGCGTAGGCGGCCGGACAAGACGATGGCGAGTTCGATGTCCACAAGTTCGATTGTGTCGATGATCTCGGCGAAGCGCAGACGTCGTGGTGCGCCTGAGCGGCGGACCATGAGGTTGAGGTCTTGCACCGGGCCGTTGAGCAGCGAACAGTTGGTGGCCAGGTCGCCGCGAAAGTCGAACGGCTTGTAGGGGCTCGTGATCGTTACCGTCGGCAGATTCTCCACCGTGAGCGCGAAGCCGTTGCCCTGCAGAAGGGCGATCGTGCGGTCGACGCCGGCAAGGACCGAGAACGGGCCGCCCTGTTCAATGTCGGCCACGCTGAGGCGCCACTCCCAGTTCTCTGGATGGGGCCAGGCAAAAATCTCGCTCGTCCAGCCTCCGCCGTTCAGCCACTGCATCTTGCGATGATCGGCTGCGGGCAGCAGGGTGAACGCTTGGCTCATCGCGGCCAGAGTTCGGGGAACAGGGGGTGGTCCATCGGGGCGTCCGCAGGGAGTTCGGCTTCGAGGCCGTCGAATGGCGGCGAGGTAGTCCAGCGACGTGGTGCGTGCACCATGTCGTCGCCGAGGAATCGCACCGACAGCACCCTTCGGCGGTTGGGACCCGACACGCCGCCCGAGCCGTGAACGGTAAGCATGTTGAAGAACACGGCGTCGCCGGGTTCGAGCGCCCAACCGATGACCCGCCACCGTTGCGGGTCATCGGCAAAGTCGGGTGACTCGACGAGGCTTCCTTCAGGAAACCACTTCGCCTGGGTGTCGAGGAACGTACGCGGCATGTACCACGGCCCGCGATGGGTGCCGGCGATGAATTCAAGTGTCGCCGAGCGGTCGACCGGATCGACGGGGAACCACATGCTGGCGTTCTGCGAGCCCTCGATGTTGTAGTACGGCTGGTCCTGGTGCCACGGCGTGCGTTGCTTGGTACCAGGCTCCTTCACCAGAACGTGATCGTGATAGAGGCGGATAGACCTCGACTTGGTGAGCTCGGCCGCTATCGCCGCACCGGGCGCGTCACGGATGAAACGCTCCATAGCCGGGAGCCGAGTCCAGTTGCAGAAGTCCTCAATGAACGCTCCATCATCGGTGGCACTGGCCCGCTTGGCCCTCGGCGAGAGGTCGTCCAGGTTCGCATCGATGGCGTCGCGCGCCCAACCGACTTGTTCGGCCGTGAATGCCTGGCGTACACACACCGCGCCGTCGCGGCCGAAGTCACCCTCGATCTGCCTCCTGCTCATGGTTGCCTTCCTCTGCGACTCGACCGGAACGCAACGGGTAAGTTGCCGTCGTGAGTCATGAGGACGCTACTGAAACACCCGGCCCTCAGTCGAACTTAAGCACGTAGCGTCGACCGGTGCTGACGGCTTGTCCACGAACGCCGTGACTACACCGTAGAAGCATGGTTTCGACGGGTTCGTGGTGACACCGGCAACCGTCTCAAAGGTGGCGTGGGTGAACCCGGCGAACAATGCATGGGAGGTATCTACGGACGTACGGCTGTCGTAGCTTGGCAACACCACAAACAACGGAATGTCGGTGGAGACCTTGGGAGCCGCGGCCAACTGTGGTACCGGCCCGACCTTCTCGCAGTAGCGATTGGTCATCGCGTCGGCGAACAGCCCGGGGTGAGTGTCCGAAGTCGGCGCTGTCAGCGATGGGTAATTCACGCCAAGGTCTTGACACGCGTTGGCGATGCCGACCGGATCGGTGACGGCCACGGTGCTGGCAAAGAAGCCGGCAACAAGTTCGTCGGCGTCACCCGACGCCAGACCTGCCATAATGCCAGGAAGTAGGCCGGCGAATGTGTTGTCCGCCATCGCGAAACGAATGGCGAGTTCTATTGGGGTCGCATCGATTACGACGGGCTGCCCGGAGCCTTTCTCGAGCAGTCGATGCGCATTCGGGAAACCCCTACAACTTGCCAACTTGTCAATGCTGGTGTGGTCCAAGAAGGTCACCAAACGGTGGTTGTTATCTCGATGACCTTTCGAACCCGTCCGTCACGAATCGGACGTTCATCGAGGAGTCAAGACGACGTGGCCGCTGCTTAGGGCCTCTGCGGCGGTGTGAGCGGCGTCAATGATGGATTGGTGCACGACTTTGGCCATGCGGAAACTGGGGCCGACGACGTTGATCGCGGCGACGATGTTGTGGCGGTCGCGAATAGGAATGGCGATGGCCGTGGTGCCCGGCTCGACGCCGTCTTTGACGACGGCGACACCTCGCGCGTCGAGGGTGCCTGCGAGTGCTGCGCCAACAGCTGAGGTGGCTCGGGGGATGCGTCGGCCCAGCCAGCTGACGTGGCGGACTGATCGGCTGCTTTGTGTCATGCGGACATAGGTAGCCCACGTTTGGTCGACGGCGATAGCGAGGTAGCACGACTCCCCGGTGACGGCGGCGAGCACATCGAGGTGTCGTTGCGCAGCGCCGAGTAATGGCGATTCCGATGCCTGCAACGCGCCGAGCCGGACGAGTTCGATACCTGCGACATAGGCGCCATCCTCGCGGCGAGCGACGAACCTCGCCGCTTCGAGGGTACGCAGAATGCGGGTAGCCGTAGATGGCGCAAGGTCGGTAAGTCGCGCTGCGTCGACAAGGCCGATGCCGTCCGGGGCTTCGGCCGCGGCGGTGATCAGGCGAAGGGCCCGCTCCACCGAACGGATCGACGATTCTGGGGGACCATCTTGCGCGGTTTCCATTAGACGGCATAGCTTACCGACTGATGGAAACTACCTCAAGCAGTGTGCAGCTTGGCAACGTAGGAATTGGCGCCGCCGATGTGGTGCGTGTCGCTCGCGATGGCGCGCAGGTGGCCTTGAACCCGGCCGCAGTCGAGGCCATCGCCGCTAGTGCAGCAATCGTGGAAGCGATGGCCGCCGGTGAACACGCGGTGTACGGCGTGTCGACCGGGTTCGGTTCGCTGGCCACCACGGTGATCCGTGCGGACCGACGCGAGGAATTGCAGCGAGCATTGATCCGGTCGCACGCAGCTGGCATGGGTCCACTTGTGGAGAACGAAGTGGTGCGGGCGATGATGCTGTTGCGGGCGCGCACGCTTTCGATGGGGTACTCGGGCGTCCGACAAGTCGTGGTCGACACCATCCTTGCGCTCCTCAATGCAGGCATTGTGCCGGCTGTCCATGAGCACGGTTCGCTCGGCGCGAGCGGTGATCTCGCACCTCTGGCAGCGGTTGCGTTGGCTTTGATTGGGGAAGGTGAATGCGCACCGGTCATGCAAGCGGCAGGCATCGCACCGGTGACGCTTCGGGCCAAGGAAGGCCTTGCGCTGATCAACGGAACGGACGGCATGCTTGGCATGTTGGTGCTCGCTCTCGCTGATCTCGACATGCTCGCCAAGGTTGCCGACATTGCCGCGGCCATGAGCATCGAAGCGTTGATGGGCACCGACCGGGCCTTCGCCGCCGACGTGATGGCCCTACGACCGCACGAGGGTCAGAACCGTTCTGGTGAGAATCTGCGCCGACTTCTCGCGGACAGCGAGATCATGGCCAGCCATCGAACCGACGACCTGCGGGTGCAGGATGCCTACTCGCTGCGGTGTACGCCGCAGGTGCACGGCGCGGCACGCGACACCATCGCTCATGCTCGCCGAGTCGCCGAGATCGAGCTGGTCTCGGCGATCGACAATCCGAGTGTGATGCCCGACGGGCGGGTCGAGTCGTGCGGCCACTTCCATGGTGCGCCTGTTGGGTTCGCGTGCGATTTCCTCGCTATCGCAACCGCCGAGATGGGAGCAATAGCCGAGCGCCGCACCGACCGCATGCTGGACAAGAACCGTTCACACGGGCTGCCGCCATTCCTCGCCGAGGACCCCGGCGTGAACTCGGGGATGATGATCGCCCACTACACCCAGGCGGCGATGGTCGCCGAAAACCGGCGACTCGCAGCACCGGCCAGTGTTGACTCGCTGCCGACCTCGGCAATGCAGGAGGACCACGTCTCGATGGGTTGGGGTGCGGCTCGCAAGTTGCGCCAATCGGTGGCAAACCTCGGCCGCATCCTGGCCGCGGAGGTTGTGTGCGCGGCCCGAGGCGTCGCTCTTCGCCAACCGCTGCACCCGTCCGCTCCGGTCGCGGCAGCGGTGGCCGCCGTGCGCAACGCAGGTATTGACGGCCCCGGTCCGGATCGCTGGTTGGCCCCCGAACTTGGTCTCGCCGAGCAACTCGTGATGAGCGGCAAACTGGTAGCAGCCGTCGAAGCCATCACCGGTCCACTTCACTGAATCAACCCCGAACGACACAAACAAGGAGCACGACATGATCGGAGCTCGTCCCGTCCGGGCCGCTCGTGGAACGACCCTCACCTGCCGCGGCTGGCAGCAAGAGGCGGCGCTGCGCATGCTGATGAACAACCTCGACCCAGAGGTTGCCGAACGTCCCGACGACCTGGTGGTCTACGGCGGCACCGGACGCGCCGCCCGCTCGTGGGAAGCGTTCGACGCCATCGTGCGCACCCTCACGACCCTGGCCGATGACGAAACGATGCTGGTCCAGTCGGGGAAACCAGTCGGCGTCTTTCGAACGAGTCCGTGGGCACCGCGTGTGCTGCTCGCGAACTCGAACCTCGTTCCCGAGTGGGGGAATTGGGAGGAATTCCGCCGCCTCGAAGCCATGGGCCTCACCATGTATGGGCAGATGACGGCTGGCTCATGGATCTACATCGGCACGCAAGGCATCTTGCAGGGCACCTATGAGTGCTTCGCCGAAATCGCCCGCCGCAAGTTCAACGGCACGCTGGCTGGCACCATCACGCTGACCGCCGGTCTCGGCGGGATGGGCGGCGCGCAGCCCCTGTCGGTCACGATGAACGACGGTGTTGCGTTGTGCATCGACGTTGATGCTTGGAGGGTCCAGCGTCGGGTCGAAACCCGCTATCTGGATGAAGTCGCCGACTCGTTGGACGACGCCGTCGCTCGTTGCCTGAAGGCTCGGGACGAGCGCCGGGGCTTGTCCGTGGGACTGGTCGGGAACGCCGCGGTGTTGCTGCCGAAGTTGCTGGAGATGGGTTTCCCTGCCGACATCGTCACCGATCAGACCAGCGCCCATGACCCGCTCAGCTATGTGCCGGCCGACCTCACGCCCGAGGCCACGGCCGCGATGGCGGCCAGCGATCCGCAGGAATTGATCCGCCGTTCGCGCCTATCGATGGCGGCCCATTGCAGGGCGATGGTCGGGTTCATGGATGCCGGGAGCGAAGTGTTCGACTACGGCAACAGCTTGCGTACCGAGGCAAAACTGGGAGGCTTCGAACGAGCCTTCGACTACCCCGGTTTCCTGCCCGCCTACATCCGGCCACTGTTCTGCGAGGGAAAGGGGCCATTCCGCTGGGTGGCTCTCTCGGGTGATCCGGCCGACATCGCGGCCACGGACCGGGCTGTGCTTGAAGAGTTCCCCGACGACGAAGGTTTGCACCGCTGGATCAAGCTGGCGGGAGAGCGCGTGGCCTTCCAAGGCTTGCCCGCACGGATCTGCTGGCTCGGCTACGGCGAACGACACCGTCTCGGCCTGCGGTTCAACGAGATGGTTCGCACCGGCGAACTGTCGGCGCCGATCGTGATTGGCCGCGACCATCTCGACTCGGGCTCGGTCGCCTCGCCCTACCGGGAGACTGAGTCGATGATGGACGGTTCCGATGCCATTGCCGATTGGCCTCTGCTGAACGCTCTGGTCAATACCTCCAGCGGCGCAACATGGGTGAGTATCCACCATGGCGGCGGTGTCGGTATCGGGCGCTCCATCCATGCGGGCATGGTGGTCGTCGCCGACGGCACCGCTTTGGCTGCCGAGAAGCTCAGTCGCGTGCTCGTCAGCGACCCAGGAATGGGCGTGATCCGCCACGCCGATGCCGGCTATCAACGGGCGATTGATGTTGCGGCCGAGCGCGGAGTGCGCATCCCCATGGGGGAGGGCGAGTGACCGTGCTCGACATCGTCACCGTTGGCCATCCGGTCTTGCGTGAGCGAGCGCGGGAGGTCACAGTTGGGGAGTTGGCCTTGCCAGAGACCCAGGCCTTCATCGATGACCTGATCGCCACCATGCGTCACGCGAACGGTGCTGGGCTGGCCGCCAATCAGGTCGGGCGGCCGATCCAGATCGCAGTAATCGAGGTGGGCGACAACCCGCGCTATCCGTACAAGCCACACATCCCGCTGACGGTCGTGGTCAACCCGATCATCGAGCCACTTGATGACGAGACCGTCGAGATCAACGAGGGATGCCTGTCGGTGCCCAACCTTCGGGGCACGGTCACGCGGTTCGTGAACCTGCGGGTCCGCTACCTCGATCGCGACGCTGTCGCCCATGACGAGGTGAAGCGAGGTCTCACGGCCGGCACGTTCCAACACGAGTGCGATCACCTGAACGGCACCCTGTTCTTGGACCGCGTCACCGACCCGACCACGTTCACCACGTGGGAGCAGTTCGAACGTTTCCACCGGGCCGCGTTTGTGGAGCGCATCACTGCCTTTGTCGCTCGCGTCGGATCGTGACTGTGATCTCCCTGAGGTTGCGAGGACTGTCGATGTAATGGGGACGTCCAGGATCCTGTTCACGTGTCGCCCTTTATCGGGCCACTTCGAACCGCTACTGCCTCTTGCGGCGGCGGCACGAGCGTCGGGGCACACGGTGGCCTTCGCTTCGGGTCATCCGGTCGTCGACCGCGCACGAGAGGCGGGCTTCGCGGCGTTCGAGGCCGGGACCCCGGAGGCATTTCGCGCTGAATGGGCGCCACGGTTCCCCAACTTCACCACGTTGGTCGGTGACGCCCAGCGCAAGTTCTTCTTCACTGAGATCTTCGCCAACCTGGAACTGGCGCCGCGAGTCGTCGATCTCGAGCCGATCATGTTGGCGTGGCAACCAGACCTCGTCGTGCACGAGGTGGCCGAGTTCGCCGCGCCGTTGGTGAGTACGGCGCTGGGTATTCCCTACGTCGATGTCGGATACGGCTCGCTCGTCCCCCGGGCATTACTCGAAGCGGCCGGTGCTGCTGCCGCTGTGCACTGGCGAGCCCGCGGACTCGAACCCCACTCGCTTGCCGGACTCTTCCGATACCTTTACGTCGACCCATGTCCCCCGGCTCTCCAGAATCCAGAGATCGCCGACATCGCCGCCGTCCAGCCGATGCGGCCAGCCGCTGGCGAGGTGCAGGTCACGGAACGACCAGCCTGGTTCGACGACCTTCCGCACCGGCCCACCGTGTACGTCACGCTGGGGACGATTTGGAACACCGACTTAGACGTGTTCCGCCTGGTGATCGAAGCCTTGCACGATCATGTCAATCTGATTGTCACTGTCGGTCAGCAGAACGACCCAGCGGCGCTCGGGCCTCAACCGAAGGATGTGATCATCCGCAAGTACATCCCCCAGCACGAAGTTCTCCCGTGGTGTGACGCCATGGTCGCTCACGGCGGGTCGGGTACGGTGCTCGGCGCTCTGGCCCACGGAGTGCCCCTGCTGGTCGTTCCCCAAGGTGCCGATCAATGGAGCAACGCGGAACGGATCGTTGCCGCGGGCGCAGGTCAACGACTGCTGCGAGAAGAGCTGTCGGCCGTCGCGGTGCGCGATCGAGTGATGGCGCTGCTGAGCGAACCCTCCTATCGCCAAGCCGCATCGAACATCAAAGAGGAGATCAGCGCGATGCCATCCGCCCAAGATGCAGTCATCGCCCTTGCGGCGCTGGTCTGAGTTCGGGCAGCGGCACCTGTTGCCCGCCAGCGCAGCCGAGCGATCGGGAGATCGACATATGTACAAACGCCTATGCGTACGTTCGTATTGACACCATATGGTACGTTAGCGCGATGGACGTTGCCGTTACCGAACTACGAGCACACTTGGCCGACTACATCGAGCGTGTTCGCGCTGGTGAAGAGGTCGTTGTTGTTCAGCATGGTTTCCCGGTCGCCCGAATTTCCGGAATCGATTCCTCGGGAGTTATCGAGCGTCTGACGCGAGAAGGTGTTATCCGTCGACCCGAAAATCCGGTGAAGGTGATTGCAAAAGGTCGAGCGCGTGTGGTGCCTACCTCGGGCTCGCCCGTTTCGGATTGGATTGCTGATCAACGCGACGCTCGATGACCACGTCGTACTTCGACGCGAACGCCTTCGTGAAGCTTCTGATCGAGGAAGACGGCTCGTCACTCGCTGAAGCGCTCTGGGACGCGAGCACCGAGGTGATCTCCAGCGCGCTTGCGTATCCAGAGGTTCGTGCTGCGCTGTCGGCCGCGCATCGTGCGGGCCGAATCGATCAGCAACAGCTCGATCAGGTGGAAGACCAGTGGGAGGAGTTCTGGAGCGGCGTGCGACCGGTGGATCTTTCGGACCTCATTGCGCGAATCGCCGCGCAGGAGTGTCGTAGCCATGCACTTGGTGGCGCTGACGGTGTCCATCTGGCAAGCGCGCTTGTGGCGGTCGAAGCTGGGGTGCTCGTCGTCACCTGGGATCGTCGCTTGTCGGCAGGGTCGAGCGCTGCGGGTTTGCTGGTCGCTCCATAATCGGTGCCGCGATACGTTTGATGGCGTGGATCGGGGGATGCGCGTCGATGAGTTCGGAAACGAGATGAGTGCTCGTTTCGACGAGACGGTGGCTGGGTGGCGGCGAGCGGTACACGAGCTGTTGGATTTTACGGGGGACCCGATTGCCACCCTCGACAACATGAATCACCGCGACCCCGCCTTCGTGATGGGACCGGTCTTTACCACCGCTTACCGCATACTGGGTGGGGCTCAGCCGACTGGATCCGCAGTAGTAGGCGGCCTCGCTTTGTTAGATGAGCGCACCGACGATGCGACCGAGCGGGAGCAGGCCCACGTTGCTGCGGTCCGATCACTGGTGGCGGGTGAGTTCGAGGATGCCGCTCGTCAGTGGGACACCATCACGACTGCCTATCCGCGTGACCTCGTCGCGATGAAACTGGCGCACGACGTCTGCCTGCATATCGGTGATGACGACATTCGTTTGCCGTCGGCCCGCCGCGCTGTTGACTCGGGTGCGTTCGAACGCGACGAACGGGCTACTGCTGTCGTGAACGCCAACCTGGCCTTCGCCCTCGAAGAAGTAGGCCAGTACGAAGAGGCCGAGTACCGGGGTCGGGCCGCACTCGCCGCAGAGCCGACGGACCTGTGGGCGCGCCACGCGCTGGCCCATGTGTACGAGGCGACCGAGCGTCACGAAGATGCGCTCAAACTCCTGGTCCCGACGAGCAGTCAGTGGTCCGCGCAGACACTGCTCGCGAATCACATCTGGTGGCATGTCGGTCTGCGGTTGTTGAACCACGGCTCCATCGTTGAAGCGGTCGATGTGCTCGATCGCGAGTTGGTTTCGCGTACGGCGTTCGGCCTGGCCGACTCGACGTCGCTGCTCTGGCGCATCGAACTCGCCTCTGCTCCGAGCGCGCCAGGCCTGCGCTGGGAGTCACTGGTCGAGCATTGGGCCAATGTCGTCGAGCGACACACCTGCGGCTTTCTTGATGTGCATGCGGCGATGGCGTTCTGCATGTCCTCTGGGCCGCAAGTAGAACAATTCTGGGAAGGCCTGAAGGCGAGCCACTCCGAAGGACACACGTTCAATGATCGAACGTTTCGCGAGGTGGTGGAGCCGATAGCCAACAGCCTCCGATCGTTTCGTGCAGATGACCACGTCGGCGCACGCGACGCGATCGAATCGGTCGGCTCGTCACTTCGACGCATCGGTGGCAGCGTTGTGCAACGAGAGGTTTTCAACCGAACGGCCGAGCGCGCGGATGAGCTCGGAGTCGTCTCGTGACCGGGCGTCTTCTCGCGCCGTGTGACCTCACCGATCCTGATCTCTACGCCCGTGGTATCCCACAGGATGTCTTCGCTGACATGCGCGCACAGCCGGGCCTGACGTGGACCTCCGACACCGCTTCCACCAAAGGTTTTTGGTCCGTCACCCGCATGGCCGATCTGGTGGCCGTGTCCCGAGATCACGCGACGTACTCATCTGAGTTGGGGCAGATCCAGATCTACGACATTGATGAAGATGTCCGCCGCAAGCGAGCGAGCATGATCGATCTCGATCCGCCGATCCATACCCGGCTTCGGCGGTTGGTGAGCGCGGTGTTCACACCCAGGCACACGCAGAGTTACGAGACCGCCATCCGCGAGCGCGTCGTCAAACAGCTCGACGGGCTGATCAGAGAAGGCGGTGGTGACTGGGTGTATGAGGTTGCGGCACCTATTCCGATCGGCGTGATCTGCGACATTATGGGGGTACCGGCCGTTGATCATGGCCTGATGATCGAGATGTCGGACTATCTCGTGGCGGGTACCGGGGATCACGAGCTTGATCCGCACGCCTACGGTAACGTCACACCGTTACGCGAACTGCCGTTCAACAGTCCAGCCGCCTTCGGGATCTTCGACTACGCGTGCAAGGCGCGAGCCAAAAGACTGCGGCAGCCGACCGACGATCTGCTCACCACGCTGGCGACGGTGGAGATCGACGGCGAGCGCTTGAGTGAGAACGACTACGGCCGGTTCTTCCAGCTCATGATCTTCGCCGGCAACGAAACGACCCGCTCGTCGATGGCGCACCTGGCGCTCCACCTCATGGAGTTCGGCGACCAGTTCAACCGTCTGCGAGTCGAACCGACACTGCTCGACAACGCGGTGGATGAAGTCATCCGCTACTCATCGCCCATTCTGTACTTCCGCCGAACCACGACATGCGACACGGTGCTGTCGGGCACACCGATCGCAGCTGGCGAGAAAGTGGTCATGTGGTACGCCGCCGCTAACTTCGATGAGGCCGTGTTCCGTGACCCGCTGCATTTCGATGTCGGCCGACCGCGCTTGCCGAGCCATGCGGCTTTCGGTGGGGGAGGCGTCCACTTCTGCCTCGGCGCCGCACTCGCCCGACTGGAGCTTGGCATCCTGATCGACGAGGTGCTGCGGCGTGACCTGCGACTCGAACTCGCCGGACCGGTCGAGTACGTACGATCCAATTTTGTGAACGGCATCGAATCGTTAGCGGTGCGTTGTACCTCGGAAGGAAGATGAACATGTGGGGACTCACGCCCGAGCAGCTTGACCTGCAGGCCCGCGCCCGGGAGCTGGCTCGTACCGTGGTAGCGCCCCGTGCTGCGGAAGTGGATCGCAGTGAGAAGTACCCGTGGGACAACGTGGCCGCGTTGCAAACGGCGGGCTTCACTGGCATGACCGTCCCGAAAGAGTACGGCGGGCCGGGGCACAGCTTGCTCGATGCGGTGCTCGTGGTGGAGCAGATGGCTCAGGTGTGCGGCGTTACCGGTCGCATCACGGTGGAGGCCAATATGGGTGCAGTGTCGGCCATCATGGAATACGGCACCGACCAGCAACGCGAACTCGCAGCATCACTTGTGCTCGCTGGAGACAAGCCGGCTATCTGCATCACTGAGCCGGGCGCCGGTTCGGCGGCAACGTCCATGACAACGCGCGCAGATCGGCGGGGCGACCGCTACGTCATCAACGGCTTGAAGCATTGGATCACCGGTGGCGGCGTGTCCAAACTTCACCTCATCTTCGCCCGAGTGTTCGACGAAGAGGGTGTCGAGTTGGGTATCGGCGGCTTCATCGCCGTTCGGGACGAAACACCCGGCCTGGTCATCGGTACCCGCGAGCCGACCATGGGCCTGCGTGGTATCCCCGAGACGCAGGTCATCTTCGACAACATGGAGATCGGAGCCGACATGGCGCTTATCCCTCCATCGGGGTTCAAACGTGGTTTCGCCGATCTGATGAACGCCTACAACTCGCAGCGTTGCGGTGCCGGAACCGTCGCACTCGGCATTGCCGGAGGCGCATACGAACTCGCGCTCGACTACGCCAAAAAGCGTGAGCAATTCGACCGTCCCATCGCCGAGTTCCAGGGCCTGCAGTGGATGCTCGCCGACATGTCCACCAAACTCGAAGCCGCTCGCAGCCTGTCGTACCGCGCTGCGGCTTCTCGTGGCGCGGGAAGTTCGTTCCCCGATCCGACGCTGGCGGCGCAGGCGAAGATCTTTGCGTCCGAACAGTCGATCTCGGTCGTCAGTGACGCGCTACAGATCTTTGGTGGCCTCGGCTACTCCCGTAACTATCCCCTGGAGCGTATGTATCGCGACGTCCGTATGTTCACCCTGGGTGGCGGGACGGCCCAGGTACTTCGCACCCTGGTCGCATCACGAGAGCTCGACATGCGCTTACCCCAAACGCGAGACGGCTACCTCAACGACCGCTGACTCCGGCGGGCAGCTTGAGGATGCCGTTGACGAAGTTGCTCGCCACACGAGTCGGTGCGCCAGCATCGTGAAAGCGGATGCCGCGACGGACGACTTCTTCCAGCAGCAGGCGGATCTCTAGGCGGGCGAGAGGTGCGCCCAGGCAGTGGTGGCGACCGAACGTGCCGAACGAGGTGTGGTCGGGTTTCGGGTCGCGGCCAACATCGAAGCGCCGCGGGTCGGCCCAGACCTCCTCGTCGAAGTTTGACGACGCGTACCAGAGCACGGCCCAGTCGCCTTCCTTGATGGGCACGCCCCGCACTTCGGTATCGACGGTGGCCGTGCGGCGCATGTGGAGTACCGGCGTGGCAACGCGGATGATTTCCTCGACGGCGCGAGGGATGAGCGACGGGTCGGCGTGGAGTCGTTCCTGTTGATCAGGGTTCAGCGTGAGTTGATGCACCGCTTGCGAGATGGCCGTGCGCGTCGTTTCGTTTCCGGCGAACACGAGGAGTTGGAAGAAGTTGCAGAACTCTTGGTCGCTGAGATGGTCGCCCTCGTATTCGGCCTCCACCAATCGGGTCACCAGATCGCCGGCCGGACAGCCCTTGCGTTCGATGCGCAGCTTGCGGCCGTACTCGAACAGCGCGTGTGACGCGGGGCTGTTGAACGGCAACAACTCCAAGGGCGTGGTGTTGCCGTACGCGAACGGATCGAGCACATGACTCGATGTGCCCTCCACCAGTTGGCTCGACAACTCCACCATGTAGTCGGCGTCACTGGCTGGCACTCCCAGGATCGACACAATCACCCGGATCGGCAATGGCTCCGACAACAGCGGAACGACGTCAACGATCGCACCCTCAGAACCGGCGGCCACGAGGCCGTCGAGCAGATCGTTGGTGATGGCTCGGGTGGTTGCTTCGTAATCGGCCATGCGGGGCAGCGTGAACGGCGGCGTCACCAACCGTCGCAGTCGGGTGTGGTCAGGGGCGTCACTGTCGATGAGCGACTTGCGGGCTTCCATTGCCTCGGGACCAAGCTCGAACAGATTGGTGAACTGAGCACTGGAAAACGTGCGCCAGTCTTTCGTGACCGCGGTGACGTCCTCCTTCTTGGTGATCGCCCAGAAGCCACCGCGGCTGCAGTTCCAGTCCTGCCAAGCGACAGGTTCTTCGCGTCGTAGACGAGCGAAGCGTTCGTGTGGAATGCCGCCCTGTTCGTAGATTTCCGGACTGGCGATGTCGATCACGGCGAACCCCCCGTTGTTCTCCTGTTGTCTAGCAAAGATCGCGAGCGTTCTGTACCAAACGACCGTGCACCTGTGGCAGGATCGGGTCATGCACGGTCGGCCAGAGTACGACTTCGATTTCCACGGCGACGCGCTGAACCACGTCTTCGATGACTACAAGCAGATGCGCGAAAAATGTCCCGTGTCGTGGAGCGAGCACTACGGCGGATTCTGGTCGATTACTTCGTACGACGACATTCAACGGGCCGAGCACGACTGGGACACCTACTCGGTCGCGCCGTCGATGATCCTGCCATCTTTCGCGACCGAGCGTCCGATGATTCCGCTCGACATCGATCCACCCGCGCTCACCGCATACCGTCAGATCCTTTTGCCGTTCTTTACGCCGCAACGGGTCAATACGCTCACGCCCCGCGCCCACGAACTGGCCAAGCGATTGCTCGATGACTACGGCTCGGCCACCACCCTGGATGCCACGCGTTTCGCTCGAATGCTGCCGACGATGCTGTTCAGTGAATACGCCGGGTTCCCGCTTGAGGATGCCGAGCAGTTCGACGTGTGGGTCGAAGACATCGTGTTTGCTCGCACCGAAGACCTCAGTGTTGCGCTCAAGGCCGCCGACGATGTGTACGCCTACTTCTCTGACCTGATAGCTCGACGGCGCCGAGAACAACCGGGCCCCGACGTGATCTCCGGATTACTCACGGCCGACTTCCAAGGTCGCGGTCTTACCGACGATGAGATGCTCGACATCTGCTACCTGCTCTTCCTCGCCGGCCTGGAGACGACGGCCGGAACGATCCGCGCCGGCCTCTGGCATCTCGCCCAGCATCCCGATGATCTCGCTCGCCTCGTCGTCGATCCATCATGCGTACCGGCTGCGGCCGAGGAGTTCCTGCGGACGCTCTCGCCGGTGCAGGCCATGGCTCGCACGCTCAAGCAAGACACCGTTGTGGGTGGCGTGCCGCTGAAAGCGGGGGAGCGGGTGGCGCTCGTGTTCGGCGCGGCTAATCGTGACCCGGCCCGCTTCGAAGCGCCCGATGAGATACGCCTCGACCGCGTCGACAATCCGCACGCCGCGTTCGGTATCGGCGCCCACCGCTGCCTCGGCAGCAACCTTGCCCGCCGCGAGGTCGTCGTCGCCATCACTGAGTTCATCGCCCGCTATCCCACCTTCGAGCTGGCCGAGCCCGCCCCCTGGCACAGCATCGGCCCCCTGTCGCTGCGTGTTCGGTGACGCCCACGTTCCGGTCACGCCAGATTTCAACCTGTGAAATCTCACGTACCAGAACAGAGGCCGCGCATCAGTGCGAGATCACCCCAAGCGGTCCACAACCGTTTGGTACTTCGCGATGTGCCGGACCGCGATGTCTGTGACAGTGCCCTGGTCGATGGCCTCGGCCAAGACAACAGCGTCCTGTACGGCCTGGTTGAATGAGACGCCCGTCTTCTGAGCCCGTTGGTCGACTAGTGCAGCGACGGACGGCTCAAACGTGATGGTCACAGTCCTGGTCATGGTTACATAATGCCAAGGAAGTGATCGTTGGCTGAGCGAAAAAGAAAAGGGTCCAGCGCTCAGAACGCTGGACCCTTTTCACAACGAGCTGCAGAACGGTGTTACTCGTCGAAGACGGCGCCCATGTCGGCCCACGCCGCAGGCTTCTTCGACTTCAGATAACCGGCTATGGCGACGCCAGCCACGACGATCGCGAAGCAGACCCACGGGATCACTTTCCACGCGTACGGCACGCCTGCGCCTGGTGCACCTTCTACGAACGAGTAGTAGAGGCTGCCGAAGACCGCTACAAGTCCGACCAGCGCGGCCAGGACACCTGAGGTCATGAGGCCGCTCAATTTCTCTCGGCTGCCCTTCAGGATCGCAGAAATGCCGAGCAACAGATAGCTGAACATCACCATGGGCGTCGCCAACGTGGCCCACTCACCGAAGACGTAGAGGCCGCCGCGCAGCTCTGGCGCAAAGTTGGGTACGCCTTCGGGTGTAGCCCCTCCGCCCAGGGCAATTTGCGTGCCTTTCGATGTCACGGCCAACAGCCCGAAGATCAAAACGATGCTGAGCGCGATGTAAACGAATATGGCGTTCCACGGGGTCTTCCACTTTGCGTTGGTTTTGCCGAGTGCGGCGGGCAACACCCTTTCGCGACCCATTGCGTAGAGGAACCGGGACGTCACGGTGCTAATACCGAGACCGCAGATCAGGGAGGACGCCGCAACCGCGAGGAGGACGAGATCACTGAGTCCCTTGTGCTGGCTGAGCACAGCGACCAATCCTGCCGCCGAGGTTGGCCACGCTGCTGCGGCTTCCTTTACGCCGAAACCGATAGACGTTGCGTACGTGACAAGGATGTAGAACACGGCCGCAACGAGAACCGAGCCGACAATGGCTTTCGGAATGTTGCGCTTCGGTTCGGAGGTCTCCTCAGCCAGCACCGCGCCTGCCTCGAAGCCGGTGAAGGAAAGAATGCCGAACGCGAACCCGAGCCCGATGCCGCTCCACGGCACACCCGCTGATGATGGCCAGAACGCGGCGAAATCAACGGACTTGCTGTTCGGTCCACCGTCGGAGATGGCGACGATCGCAGCTATCACCATCACCACCACGCTGAGCGCAGCAAGTACCAGCTGAGCACGCGTCGAGATGCGGATGTTGAACAGACTCATTACCGCTACGAAGACGAGGCTGAGCAGGAAGAACACCCACCACGGAATGGCCTTGTCAGAGTTGGTGACGGACTGAAGGAACGATGACGCGAAGAACCCGAAGCCGGCCAGCACGGCGGCACCGAGGATGGTGAGGGCGATGGTGTAGACCCAGCCCAACACGAAGCCAGCGGTGTTGTTCCAGCCGTTGGCGACGTAGGTATAGAGCGAGCCGGCTGATGACATCGACTTGGAGAACTCGGAGACAACTCGACCGAGGAACAGCGCGCCGATAGCAGCGAGCACGTAGGCAAGCGGTGTGGCTCCACCAGCTTTGGTTGCGGCGAGATAGGTGAGGAAACCGCCCGACATGGCAGGTGCGATGACGGAGACGGATTGGGCAATGACATCGCTAAGACTGAGATGTCCTCGGCGAAGTTCGTTGGCGGCACCAACGGAATCGGTAGTAGTCATGGTCCCCCCGGACCTCGATGGAATATGTCATCAAGCACCTGTTCGTACGGTACCTAACGAGTGATAACTTAGCACCAGGCAAAGGGGGTCCTTGACCATATGAAAGCGATCGAACTCCGTGCGTTCGGTGAGCCCTTAGTGCTTACTGAGCGGCCCGTACCTGTTCTCGGGGCTGGCCAGGAAATCATCGATGTCACGGCGTGCGGCGTGTGCCATTCCGACATTCATGTTGTCGATGGGACGTGGGGCAGTCCGCTGCCGCTCATCCTCGGCCATGAGGTCACCGGCGTGCACAAGCAGCTTGGCCCGGTCATGGTCTATGCCCCGTGGGGATGCCGCCAGTGCTGGCTGTGCGACGAGGGCCACGAGATGATGTGCCCCGATGGCGCCGAGGCCGGCCTGTTCAAAGACGGCGGCTACGCGGAGCAGATGCGAGTGACCCATCGCGATTATCTGCACCCGTTGGGAGACCTCGATCCCGTGCATTCGGCACCGCTGGCGTGCGGAGGTCTCACCGCTTTTCGCGCGGTGAAACACACGCTCGATGTTGTCCGTCGCAAAGGCGCGAAGTCACGAGTGCTGGTCATCGGTGCCGGGGGTCTCGGGCAGTTCGGCATCCAGTTCTTCCGGCTTCGCACCGATGCCGAAATCTGGGTGCTCGATCCAGCGAACGGCAAGCAACAACGGGCGCTCGAACTGGGCGCTGACCGTGCGGTCTCAGCGGTTGATCTCGACGGCAAATTCGACGCCATTATCGACTTCGTCGGCGCACCCGAAACGGTTCCCCTCACGGTCGAGCGGGTCCACCGCCGGGGCATCGTTGTCGTGTGCGGACTGTACGGCGGACGGGTTCCGTTCGGTATCGGTGCCGTGCCGCACGAGGCCCAGTTCATGTCCAGTATTTGGGGCAGTATTCCCGAGATGGGTGAGCTGATCGCATTCGCGCAACAGCATCCGTTGCAGTACACCGTGGAGGCCATGGCGCTTGAGGACGCCGAGCTTGCCCACCAACGTCTGCGTGCCGGTGATGTCGCCGGCCGCATTGCCCTCGTCCCCACGCGTTAAAGGAAGCCGATGCCTAACTCACGCCTGGACGACATCGCCACGCTCATACGCGAGCACGGCGTTCACACCGTCGAACTCATGGTCACGGACACCCTCGGACATCCGCGTGGTAAGCGCTTTCCCGCGCAACGATTCATCGACACGGTTGCGCTGAAGGGCGCCCACATCGCGGACGCCATCTTCGTGATGGATGTGCAGTGCGACATTGTCGATAGCCCGTTCATCAACATGGGTACCGGATTCCTCGACATGCACCTCGTGCCCGCGCTCGACACGTTCCGATTACTGAATCACCGCCCTGGCTATGCCACGGTGATGGCCGACTGCATCGACACGCATCATCAGCCCCACGCGCTAGATCCTCGCAACGTCCTTGCCCGTCAGATTGAACGAGTTCGTGGCCTGGGCTACGACCCCATTGCTGCGGTGGAGTTGGAGTGCTACATCTGCGATGCCGATTGGAAGCCCGTGCAGTCGAACGTGCAGTACTCGTCGCTCATCGACAACTTTCCGCTCGAACGTTGTGTGGCCGACATGCGCCAGGCGTTGGTCAACCTCGGTATTCCGCTGGAGTCGTCCAACCCCGAGTACGGCCCGGGTCAGTTGGAGATTAACTTCGGTGCCGGTGACCCGATGGTTACGGCCGATCACACGCAGCTCTACAAGGCAACCATCAAAGAAGTCGCTCGCAACCACGGCATGCGCGCCACGTTCATGCCGAAGCCCTTCAGCGGCCAGTCGGGTTCGGGCATGCACGTGCATACCAGTTTGAATCAGGGCGGAAAGAACGTCTTCGGCCCGGGCGATGGCCACCTGCTGAACGATGTGATGCGACACTGGATCGGCGGTCTCATCACCAACGCAGCGGCCATGAGCCTCACCGGCATTTCGAATGGCAACGGGTACAAACGGGTGCTCAAGTATTCGTTCTGCCCCACCCATATTCACTGGGGGCCCGAGAATCGCAGTGTGCTTTGTCGCTGTACTCTCGACCAAGGTTCCGCCAATCGCGTCGAGTACCGAGCCGCCGGTGCCGACGCCAACCCTTACCTTATTCTGGCCGCCGTGCTCGCGGCAGGTGCCGATGGGCTGGAGCGCTCGCTTGACCCGGGCCCCGCTGCGTTCGGCGACCAGTACGACGACCCCGGCGATCATCCCCTGTTGCCTGCCACGTTCGATGAAGCCGTCGAAGCATTCCGCGGCAGCGCGCTGGCCGCACTATTGGGGTCCGAGTTCTCGGCCAACTTCTTGGCCATCATCGACAACGAAGTTGCGCTCTACAACGAACACGCCGCCGGTGACCCGGAGACCGTGACCGATTGGGAGTTCGCTCGGTACGCCGAGTTCGCCTGAGGTCGAACTGCAGCTGACGCCTAGGTGTCGGAAGGGGTGAAGACTTTGTAGTCGGTGGGGTCTTCCAGCGCGTCGTCGCCTTCGTTCGGCATGTAGTCGAAGTAGTTGAGCGCGGCGTTGACGTCGCCCTCCCACACTTCGTTCGGCAGGTCGTAGACCAACTCCACACCGTTACCATCCGGATCCTGCAAGTACAGGCTGTGGGTCATGCCGTGGTTGCCGCGCACCAGGAACTTCCAGCCGGTCTCCTGCACGAGCTTGAGCCGCGCTAACCACGTGTCCCGATCGGGGTACGCGAGGGCGATGTGGTTGACGCCGACGTGGGTGTTCAAGATGGTCCACTCTTGAATCTCGGCTGCGTCATGTTTGGTCTGCACGAGCGCGAGGTGATGGTGGTAATTGCGGTCACCCCGATAGAAGCGCATCATCCCGATGCGATTGCCCTCGCCCAACTCGCCGCACTGCTCCATGCCGACCACGTCGGTGTAGAAGCGATGCGACGCCTGAATATCACGCACGTTCAGCACCAAGTGACCAATGCGAGGACCGCCCAGTGGTTTCGAACTCATGCCCACGTCTCCTTGATATTCCTTTGGCCCGAATCTAACGCGACGATCACGCTGAGTGCGGCGCACTACCGGTGGCGGCGATGAACCGTTCGAGCTCGCGTGGGATGTTGCTTCCCATCGGCTGGTAGGCGATCTCGGTTATTCCGAGTTCGCCGAGCATGGCCACCTTGGCTCGGACCTCGGAGGCGGTGCCGGTGACGGTCATTTTATCGGCCAGGACCGAACCGCCGGCAGCCATACCGGCGCGGTCAGCGTCATTCATCCTGACGAGGTGATTGTTGTGTACGGCGAGATGACGCTCGTCGGCAGGATGCTGGTTGATGACGGCGAGCCACGCTTCGCCGCCGGGCATGCCGAGCACGGCGTCAGGCCCTCCGAACTCGTACGCGTGGTGGTACGCGATCGCCGCGCCAGCACCGATCGCTTCTAGCTCCCGCTGGTCGCCCGGCGTGTCGCCCTCGTCGCGGACCGTCCCCCATGTGATGGCGGCGACCCAATCGAACATGCCGGCGGGAAACTGGCCAGGGATACCGAACAGGCCGTACCCGAGCCGTTGCGTGATCTCGCAGCCCTTCGGCCCGAAGGCGCTCAGCATGATGGGCACCTCGATAGGGCGAGCCGGGCCGCTGCCGTCGGGGTGGAGCATGCGCATCTTTGCTCCCTCCCACTCGATGGTCTCGCCGCGAAGGAGTGCGGTGTAGGCGGCGATGTACCGCTCGACCGACGCCCATGACAACGGGCCATACCCCATCGCCCGTCGCCCGGTGAACCCGGTGCCGAAGGCGACCATAACCCGACCGGGCGCCAGCGCTTCGAGGCCGGCTGTGGCCGCAGCGTTCACCATCGGGTGACGCAGTGACGGGATGAGAACGCCGGGGCCGAGGCTGATCCGTTCGGTCTTCGCAGCCGCGAGGGCAAGGATCATCCACACGTCGGGGCTTTGTTGCGGGGTGTCATACAGCCAGGCACGGTGATAGCCCAGATCCTCGGCGATCTTTACGTGTTCGGCCGACTGCATCGTCGTCGGGAAAGCGCATGAGATGTCCACCAATCAGCCCGCCCGCTTCGCACCGACGAGCACGAACAGCATCGTGACCGGACCGTCGCTGACATTGCGCCACGCATGGCGGGTGCCATGCTGAACAACAACATCGTGCTTCTTCAATGCAACCGTTTGGCCGTCATCGAGTTCAAGCACGATTTCACCCTCGAGGACGACGTCGTAGTCGACGGAGTCAGTGGTGTGCATTCCCGGGCTGTCGGGCTCGAACGTCTCGACGAGCCCGGGCAGAGTGGCCATCAGTTCGGCCCCGTAAGTCATTGGGTCGAACTCCGGACGCATCATCATGGAATCGGGTGGGAAGGTCACGACCATGAGATGGGTGCCGCCCGGTGCTGGCACCCATACCGCCGAGGCGGTGGGATCGGCAACCGGCCCCTTGCCGACAGCTGGCTCGCTTGTGGTGGTCCACAACAACGTGGGCGCGAAACCCGGCAGGCTCGACGACTCGCTCGTTCGAGGCGCATCCCCGTCGATCTGAACTGTCGATTTACCATCCGGTCCGTTCGAAACAATGACGCGGCGAATGCCCATGGAAGATCCCCTTTTCAGGACTGTCGAGTGTGACTACGGACACTACACACGCTTGTAACTTTGCGCACAGTGTTGCGTTCTCTGCCCAGGCTTCAAAGGGGCGATGGTCTGTCGCTGAACTCGGTGGCCCAGTCGGCGGCCATGGCGAAGGTGTCGTCAGCGCGGCACACCGCTTCGGTCTGTTCCCATATCGTCGAGTCGGGCTGGTCGAGGTCGAGGGGATCGCCGTGGGGTTGGCTGATCTGGAAAGGGGTGTCGAGGTAGGCCTCGACGACGTTGTCCTCGGGGTCGTTGAAGTAGATCGACAGCGCGTTGCCGTGGTTCATCGCAACAAGCGCCGTCGCGCCGTGCTCGATCGCTCTGGTCCGGATGTCGCGGAGATCGTCGATTGAAGTGACCTTGAAGGAGATCTGGAAGATCGTGCTTGGCTGGTCCGGAGCCCGGCCGGAGGCGAGCACCAGCTGATGGTGCTGGTATGGCGAGTTACTCATGAACACGAGGTCTCTTTGAAAGGTCCTGCCGCGACCGCGGTCGGTCACCCGCAGCCCGAAGACCGACTGGTAGAAGTGTGTGAGCAGGTCGATGTCGATGACGGCGATGCCCAGATGGGCCAACTGTGCACCGCGAATGGGCGGAGTATTCATTGGGTCTGCTTTCTCGACGCCGTGGGTTTGCGGCGGCCGCTAGGATGAACGAAGCACGTTTCATGCACAATCGACTCGAAGGATCGACCTTGGCTGGCGCAACCCGGAGCATTAAAGTCTTGGCGCCCGAGGGCGACGTGTCGACGGGGGAGCACGCCTACCGGCAGATCCGTTCGGCGATCGTACGTTGTGACTACAGTCCTGAGGCGCGGCTTCGGGTCGAGGAACTCGGCACCCGCTTGGGTGTCAGCAGCAGCCCCGTTCGTGAAGCGTTGCACCGCCTCAGCGTCGAAGGTTTGGTGGTCGCGCTCGACCAGCGCGGTTTCCGGGTTGCGCCGATCACCATCGCTGGTATCCGCGATCTGACCCGGGTTCGGTTGCTGGTGGAATCCGAAACGCTCGCCGACGCCATCAAGATGGGTGACGATGATTGGGAGGCCAGTCTGGTCGGGGTTGCGCACCAATTGTCCAAGACCGAGGCCACACTTCCAGCGGGGCCGACAGCGCTCGATGATCAATGGGCGGCGAGCCACCGGAACTTCCACCTCGCGCTGTACGCCGGCAGTACGTCGCCGCTGCTCGTGCAGCACTCGCGTTCGCTGTTCGATCTCGCTGATCGCTACCGGCGATACTCGGCGACCGAGCGGCTCACACCTCGGACGAAACGCACTGAACATCGCCAGATCCTTGATGCGGTTTTGGAGCGCGACACCGACTTGGCGGTTGCCCTGTTGCGCCGTCACATCGAGGCGACTGAACGGAACGTCGTCGCCGCGCTCACGGCTGCTGCCGACAAGCAAAGTGCGGCGTCGCGGGATCATGTCGCCTGAGCGGTAACCGGGTTGACCAAGATGCCAAGTCCGTCGATCTCGACCTCAACGGTGTCGCCCGGCTTCATGAAATGCGGTGGCTTGCGGCTCCACCCGACCCCGGCAGGGGTACCGGTGACGATCACGTCGCCCGGGGCGAGCGTGAAGATCGTGGACGCGTAGTTGATCAGCCGCTCGACCGAGAAGATCAGTTGGCCAGTGTCGCCCGATTGCATCGTCTCGCCGTTCAGCCGAGTCTCGACTTTCAGCGCGTCATCCAGTGACACTTCGTCGGCAGTCACCATCCAGGGCCCGAACGCACCCGTGTTCTCGAAATTCTTTCCGGCGGCGATCTGCTTGGCATGGAATTGCCACTCACGAACGCTCGCGTCGTTGTAGCAGCTGTACCCGGCGATGTGCCGACGAGCGTCTGCGACTGCGATATCGCGGCCGCCGACTCCGATGATGACGGCCATTTCGCCCTCCCAGTCGAGCGACTCCGAAACGGTGGGCCGCACGATGGGCTGCAGGTGACCGACCTGTGATCTCCAGACCCGCAAGAAGATCGGCGGAAACTCCGACAACTCCGAGCTGAGCCCAGCGGCGACGACTTCATGGTGATGGTCGAGATAGTTGCGAACCGCGCAGACGATCTTCTCAGGACGCGGAATGACCGGATCGAACGTCAAGCCCTCAAGTGGCAGGCGAGCGGGCGCATCGGCGGCGTGCGTAGCAGCGTTCAGATAGTCGCCGGACGCGATGTAGTCCAGCAATGTCGGGGCATGCGTCCGGGAGAGGTCGGCAACCTCGTCGCCGATAACCGCGCCCCACGCCGGTCGCTCACCATCTCGAAACGACAACAACTTCATAGTGGACCTCCGTGAAAGAAAAATGCATAATAGTCATGATTGCGCCTTTGAGTGCACCCTCGAAGAGAACAACTCCAGCAACGCTACGAGCGCACCGCCACTGTCGGCAGTCCCGAACACCACATGGTCAGGGCGGACGATCCCACCGACGGAACCAAGAGCCGCCAGCCACCCGGCTATCAACGGCTCCGTCTCACTCACGACGACGCAACCGGCATCAGGTGGCGTGCCCCGACCTGATTCGAGGACGACGACAACGCCACCAATCTGGGCTGCGGCGCTCGTCAACTTGCGGACCTCGTGAATGTCCGCCCGATCGGTCACGATGACGCGCACCCGAGGACCGGTCACGTCGTCGAGTAGGACGGTACGACCGTCAACGACCACCGTGGGCTGCGGGAACGTCTCACCGGCACCAGGAGAACCACGCGCGAGAAGGCCTTCGCGCAACGGAGGCAGCATCGATTGACGCACGGTGGTCGGCACCGAACCGCCGTGTTCGGCGTTTAGTCGATGATCACGTTCGATGGCCGCCGCAGGATCCCGTTCGCAGATCACACGGCCGAGTTCGATCGCGAGAGCGGTCGTCGCTCGCACGTGGGGGCTGCGCTCCGCGTCGTAGGTGTCGAGCAACGCAGTAGGTGCATTATCAGCGACGACCAATCGCAGCTTCCACGCCAGGTTCTGGGCATCGCGAATGCCTTGAACCATGCCCTGAGCCATGAACGGTGGTGTCATATGCGCGCTGTCACCGGCGAGCAGAATGCGACCCTCGCGCCATCGTTGGGCCACCAACCCGTGGAACCGATATGCAGCGGCGCGACGCAACGTTGCATCGCCAGGCTTGATCCACCGTGCAAGCAGCGGCCACAACTCGTGCTCCGGGAAATCCTCCGAGAGGCTGTCGCCCGGCAACAACATCAGCTCCCAACGCCGGTGATTTCCGGGACCGATCACAAAAGACGACGGTCGGGCCGGCTCGCAATACTGGACCTGTGTTTGGGGCAGCCGTTCGAGCACGTCGTGGTTCACTGTCGCGTCGACTACTAACCAGTGCTCGTCGAAGTCGAGATCGTCAAGTGCGATGCCAAGGCGTTTGCGAATCGGGCTCGACCCGCCGTCGCACGCGACCACATACAGCGCGTGAACCTCGGCGATAGATCCGTCCGCTCGCGCCACCGTGACCACGACACCATCGACAACCTCATCGACGCCGGTCACCTCAGCTGACAGTTCCACATCGACGTCCGGAATTTCGGCAAGTCGATCGCGCAATACCCGCTCCACCGACGGTTGGTCGAACACATAGTTCGGCGCCCAGCCCAACCTGTGCGGTGGGGGTGCCGCATCGAGCCGCTTGATCAGCTGACCTTCGACTCCCCGATACTCGCTCGGACGGTAGGGGGCGGTGTGCGTAAGGACGCGATCGGCGATGCCCAACTCTTGCATGACACGCATGAAGTCGTGGTCGAATCCGATGGCCCGTGGCGATGGGTACAGATCAGGAAGAAGGTCGAAAGCAGCAACTCTGAGGCCCCGTTGGCCCAGCATGCCAGCCAACGCTGCTCCTGTCGGGCCAAGCCCGACCACCACCACGTCCACGTGTTGCATATGGTTGGAGCGTACACAGTTCACTACTTTGTGGATATTTCTTCCGACCGTGCGATGCCAGAAGTTTCGCAAAGATAGGGTCTGGCCGTGACCGGCACCCCGCCTTGGACCGAACTGCAGCCGCGCGGTTTCCGGCCCCTATCCGCGCGAACCCGTTTGACCGAGTACTCGCCAATCTCGAAGGAGTTGCTCGACGCCCGGCTTCCCAGCGTCGACGATCCGCACGTCGGGATCACCACGGACGGATCGCCGATCCCGGGCCTGGCCTCCACCAGTGCAACCGGTGTGCCTACGGCCCAGATCGTCGAAGCTGCACAAACATTCCTGCGCTTGCTCACCGCCGACCAGCGTCGCGACGTGTCGTTCCCGCTGGGCGCATCCGAGCAACGGCTGTGGCTGAACATGCACCCCAACTACCTTCGCCACGGATTGATGCTGGAGGTGTTGGGAACCGACCTGCGGGATGCTGCGATGCGCCTGATGGCGACCAGATGGTCTTCACCCCCAGCTTCATGGGTTCGGAACCATGCGACATCGAAGAAGGCCCGCTCGCCGGAGTGAATGTGTCCCGGCCCGAACACGACGCGGGCCTGGCATTCATGCGCTCGCTCACCGAAACGCAGCTCCGTGAGGCGGTCTTCTCTCCGTCGATCGCACGCGACGCCCTGCCTCCCGAACTGCACGATCCCATCGACGGTCGAATGCAGGTCGGTGCGCTCAACGACAATCGAGTCCTGCGCTACGAAGGCGTCGCCGGGCAGTCACTCGACGACACGCAACGCCGCCTGCTACGCGACCTCATCGGCGAGTATGTCGGCTGGAGCACGAGTGGCCATGCCGCGGTCAAAATGATCGAGGTCGAAGGGCAGTTGGACGATACGCATGTGCTCTGGATGGGTCGCATTGGTGACCACGGCCCGTTCTACTATCGCGTGCACAGCCCGGTCGTATTGATCGAGTTCGACCATCACCCCGGCATCGTGTTCGGCAACACCGAACCGTCGCACCACCACACCCACACGATCATCCGCACACCCAACGGTGGCGACTACGGCACCGATCTCCTTCGTGAGCACCATCGCCAATACGATCACTCAACCGGCACCCATCACACTCGGTTGCACAAACTGAATGGTTTGTAAAGTAACTGGCCCAGGAGGTGTAGCGCCCTGTGGAACGCGTGGCTTGTCCTCTGTGACTAGCGCCACTAGGTTAGTGTCAGGGTGCCGGATACCGGCATCGCTGGGGAATCCGGGCGGGGCTCGGACAATGAGGGGCAGTTTGAGTACCAGCGCACCGAGATCGTCGGTGTTCGCTGCAACCATGAAGGGGGAAACTTTCACCATGAATCGTCGAACTACTGCTGTTCTCGCAGCGACCGGGCTCTTCGCCTTGGCCGCCTGCGGGAGCAGCGCCAAAACAACTGCGCCGGCCACCACGGCCGCAGGTGCCACCACCGCAGCCGCGGCTGTCACAACGGCAGCTGCCCCGGCAACGACTGCTGCTGCTGCCGCCACGACAGCTGCTGCTGCAGCAACGACTGCAGCTCCCGCGGTTACCACTGCGGCTCCCGCCGCGGCTGGCAGCTACAAGACCGATCCCTCGTGGGGCGGTGTCGCAGAGGCGACTGCAGGCGACAAGTGTGGCCTCGGCAACGGCAAGAAGGCCGAAGGTACCCCGGTCAAGATTGGCTCCGTGAGCTTCTTTGTTGCTTTCAAAGACGGCCCGAACGCCATGACCGCCTACATCAAGTGTGTCAACGAAAACGGCGGCATCCACGGCCGCCCGCTGCAGTACATCAGCCTTGACGGCGAAGTTGACCCGGCCAAGACCACTGCGGCCGCTTCCAAGCTCATCGACACCGAGAAGGTTGTCGCTATCACTGGCGGCTTCTCGCTGCTCGACTGCCCCGTGAACGGTAAGACCTACGCGGACAAGGGCTATAACATCATTGTCGCCGGTGTTCCGGCCGAGTGCTTCGGCTCGCCGAACATTGCGGCAACGAACATGGGCCCCGCCTATTCGGCACAGGGTGCGGCCGAGGCCGTCATTCGTGCCGGTGCCAAGGGCAAGCTCGTCCACATCACTGGTGACGGTCCCGGGTCCGAGTACAACGGCACGTACGTTGCCGCTATCGCGAAGGCGAATGGCCTGGAGTTCGAGGACATGCGGTCATCGCAGCCCGACGGTGCCACGTTCGCCGACCCGGTGACGGTCACCCTCAACGCCGTGAAGAAGGCTGGCAAGGGTGGTGGCGTGATCATCACCGCTGTGCCCCCGGCGACCCTGCAAATCCTGAAGGCCGCCGAGGACCAGGGCCTGGTTGGAGATGTCATCTGGGGGTCGGCTACGCCCGCCAATGACGTGTCGGTCGCCAAGGCTGCGCCCAAGTCGTTTGATGGCAAGTTGCTGATCAACGCCGAACTCGCCCCGCTCGACTCGAACGGTCCCGACATGAAGTTGATCCGTGACGTACTGGCCAAGTACGACACCGAGAAGACCCCGCTTGGCTCCTTCTCGCAGATGGGCTTCCTCATCGGACGTATCATCGTTGACACGCTGAACAAGATGCCAGCGGCCGACGTTGACGACAAGGTGAAGGTCAACGCGGCGATCAAGGCCATCACCAACTTCAAGACCGACATCCTTTGCAAGCCGTGGTATTACGGCGACGGCAAGGCCCACGTCCCGAACAACTGGGACCTCACCGTCGTGCCGAAGGATGGCGTCATGGTGGTCAAGGAGAAGTGCTTTGCTATCACCCCGACGGACCCGGTTCTCACCCAGGTCCGCGCCGACGAGGCCGCCAAGAACCTTAACAAGGGTTAGAGCTCGTCAACCCTTCCGCTTCGAGCAGTGAGTCCTTGGAGGGACTGTGCCTGGCTTTCATAATTTGTTGCAGTTCCTCATTCCAGGCTTAGCGCTCGGAGCGCTTTACGCAGTGTCCGGTACAGCACTTGTCGTGCTGTACCGGACCACTGGTGTTCTGAATTTTGCCCTAGGGGCCATTGGTGCATTCGGGGTGCACATCGCGTGGCAATTGAGCATCGGCCCCGGCCTGCTCGGCGTAAAGACCGGCCCGTGGCTCGCGTATCTCATAGGCATTATCTTTTGCGCCGCGATTTCGGTGTTCTACGGACGGTTCCTGGCCCCGGTCTTCGCCCAGCGTGACCCGCTGACCCGGGCCCTCGGCACGCTCGGCATCCTTTTGATCTGTCTTGGCATTATGACGTGGCGCTGGCGAACGCAAGACGCTCGCTCGATCACCCTTCCCATGAAGTCGTGGAAGCACCAAGTGGGTGACTTCCGGGTCAATGGCACGCAGCTAGCGGCGTTGCTGTTCGGCGTTGCCATGACGGTCGGCGTTGCCACCTACCTCCGTAGGTCGGCCATGGGCACCGCAATGCGAGCGGTCGCCAACGACCGTGACGTCGCTGCGCTCTTGGGCATTCCGGTGCGGCGGGTGGAATCGCTGGCATGGTTGTTCAACGGGGTGATCTGCGGTGTCGTCGGGTTGTTCATCTCCGACCTGCAGAACAATATGGTGGCGACGGGCCTCACGTTCTTCGTGATTCCTGCTATTGCCGCCGCTGTCGTCGGTCGCCTGGTCGGCCTCTGGGCCACCTTCGCTGGCGGGCTTGCCATCGGTGTGTTCGAGGTCGAAGCCAGCGGCTTTTCTTCAAAGCTCGTGTCCAACTACCGCTCCATGGTCCCATTCCTCATTGGCATCGGAGCCCTCGTCTGGCAAGCCCGCAAACGAACCATCGTCCTCAGCGGAAGGGCCATGCAATGAGCGCAGCGAATGGCATGTGCAGGCCGAAGGCCATGGCACGTAGTGCGGCAATGAGCGCAGCGAATGGCATATGCGGGCCGAAGGCCATGGCACTGAAGGTGCGGCAGTGATGACTTCCATCTTTCGGGGGATCACCATCCGCAAGGCGTTGCCGGTCGTGATCATTGCGGCCCTCGCTCTGTTCGTCATTCCTGGGTTTCTGGCACCCTTCTGGGTGAAGGTGCTCACCCAGGCGACGTACTACTCAATCATCGCCGGCGGGCTCGTACTGCTGTATGGCCGCGTCGGGCTGGCTTCGCTCGGCCAGGTCGCTCTCTCGGGCGTCGGTGCTTGGGTGTTCGCCCGGCTCTATTACGCCACGCACTTACCAACCCCGGTCCTGCTGCTCCTCGCTGGTCTTGTAGCAGCCGTCGTTGGTTTGGGCCTCGGGTTGCCTGCGCTTCGATTGTCCGGTCTTTACCTGTCGCTCGCCACACTGATGATGGCTGCCGCGGTTGGCATCTTCATTTCGGTACTCAAGTTTCCAAACGGTGGCCATGGCTTTTCGGGCATCGTGAAGGACCAGAGCGAGCGAAAGCTGATCGCCCGCCCGTCGATCGCCATTGGCGACACCGCCTTCTTCCGGTTCTGTATCGTCGTGGCGGCGCTGATGTTCGGCCTGTACGTACTGCACCTCGTGACCAAGCCGGGTCGGGCATGGGCATCGATTGCACAAAGTGAGGCTTCGGCACTGGCCGCCGGCGTGAATATCACGGTGTACAAGCTCTGGTCGTTCGTGTTGGTGTCGTTCGCCACCGGTGTTGCCGGCGGCCTGCTTGCCTGCGATGTCGGCACGCTCTCGGCGGCTAACTTTCCGCCTCAGGAGTCGCTCATCCTTATGGCCGTCGTGCTGATGGCGGGCTACCACTCGCTCTGGGGCGGTGTGGTCGCCGCGTTGCTGGCCCGTCTCTTGCCCGAGTTGCTCAAGAACGACGACAGCGTGGTCGGCTGGATTATCCAACGCTTTTACGGCAGCTGGAAGGGTGTATCAGCCACGATCGGCCTCATCATGTTTGGCGTCGGCCTGCTGGCCAACCTCAGCGGCGGCACGAAGGCCATGAAGAAGAAGGGTCTGATCTCGTGATTCAGATTGAGGGCCTGACCGTCCGCTTCGGCGGCGTCGTGTCGATCGATGACATGAGTATCACCTTCCCCGGCGGAACCTGCGGGCTCATCGGCCCTAACGGCGCTGGCAAGACCACGTTTTTCAACGTGCTGTCGGGCTTTGTCACACCGGCGTCGGGCACGGTCAGCGTCGACGGTATCGACCTATTGGCCATGCCAGACTTCCAGCGCGCCCGATGGGGACTGCGCCGCACCTTTCAGACCGAGCAAGCCATCGAAAAGATGACCGTGTACGACAACGTGCTGATCGTCAGCGAACACACCTCCAAATTGAGCCGGGCCGCGGCGGCCGCCGATGTGTCTCAAGCGATCGAGTTGGCCGGTCTCAAGGACAAGGCGAAGGTTGCTGTGGGAACCCTGCCGGCCAGCGACCGGCGCATGGTTGAAGTGGCTCGGGCAATGGTCGGATCGCCAAAGGTGATTCTATTGGATGAACCGGCGGCGGGCCTTCCCGAAGGCGAGACCGAACGCCTTGCCAACACCATCAAACAGATCCCTGACGCCATTGGGGCCACGGTCATCGTGGTGGAGCATGACATGAGCCTCGTGCAAGCCTGCTGCACCACCACTGCCGTGCTCGACTTCGGTCGGATGATCGCGAACGGACCAACGGGCGAAGTGCTGCGAAGCCCGAAGGTGCTCAGCGCCTATCTTGGCGGAGAGGAACTGCTATGACCGACACGCTCGAGATCGAAAATGTGACGGTGTTGCGCGCCGGTCGAGAAGTAGCGCGGGAAGTAAACCTGTCCGCTCCCGCCGGTCAGATTACGGCGCTGCTTGGGCCGAACGGTGCCGGAAAGTCAAGCCTCGCGCTCGCCATCTCCGGCCTTCTTCGTTCGGCTACCGGCTCGATCCGTCTGAACGGTGTCGAGGTTCTGGGGCGCAAACCCGAACAGGTCCGTGCCGCCGGTATCTCGGTTGTGCCGGAGGGGCGTCGCTTGTTGCGCTCCCTGTCAGTCTCCGACAACCTGAAGGTTGCGACGTTCGGGAACAAGGGCTTCGGCGGCGAAGCCATTGCCAGCACACTGCAGCTGTTCCCCGAGCTTGAGAAGCGTTTGAATCAGCCAGCATCGGCCTTGTCCGGTGGCGAACAGCAGATGCTCGTGCTCGCGCAGGCCCTGGTGTCGGACCCGAAGGTGTTGCTGGTTGACGAACTGTCGCTCGGCCTTGCACCGATCATTGTGAAACGCCTCGTTCCGACCTTGGTCGAGGTCGCCAGCCGTGGTGTCGCTGTGCTGCTCATCGAGCAGTTCGCACACGTCGCGCTGGCCGAGGCCACGAAGGCCTACATGATGGAAGGCAGCCGCATCCGCTACGACGGCACCGCCCAAGAATTGAAGGACCAGCCCGAGCTTCTGCATTCCGCTTACCTGCTGCGGACCTAGGCGGTTCGATCGCTTCGCCTCTCGTCCACCAATCACTAGGGAGGTCCGATGAAATTCGGGACAAGTCAGCCGGTTGGACGCGTCGAGGATCTGCGGTTCGTTACCGGTCGTGGACGTTATGTGGGGGATATCGATCTGGCCGGGATGGGGCACATGGCGCTGGTGCTCTCGTCGCACGCCCATGCTCGTATCGTGTCGATTGACGCGAGCGCCGCGCAATCATCGCCCGGTGTCCGTGCGGTACTGACCGGCAGCGACATGGTCGCCGATGGACTGGGCGGTTTCCCTCCACTGTTCATGCCGGAGGACATCGGGCTGGGAAGTGGGGGATTTCGTACGCTGCGGCCGCTGCTTGCGGTGGATGAGGTGCGATGTGTAGGGGAGCGGGTCGCGTGCGTGATCGCCGACACGGCGGCGCAGGCGCGCGACGCGGCGGACAACATCATCGTGGCCTACGAACGGTTGCAGGCCGCGCTTGACGTGACTGCGGCAACGCGTCCGGATGCGTCGGCCGTGCACGCGGCCAACCCGTCCAATATCTGTTTCCGGGTGAACTTCGGTGACGAGGCCACGGTCGACCGGGTCTTCGCTGCAGCGCATCACGTGACCTCGATCGACATCCGCAACCAGCGGTTGAGTGCGAACCCGATCGAACCGCGTGCTGCGGTCGGCGTGTACGAATCGGCAGAAGGTTCGTACACGCTGTACTGCACGAGCCAGAATCCGCACGGCTGGCGTCAGATGATCGCTGGCGCGGTGCTGCATGTCCCCGAGACCCAGCTGCGGGTGGTGTCGCCCGACGTCGGCGGTGGGTTTGGTGTGAAGGCCGACGCCTATCCAGACGACGCGCTGGTGTTGTGGGCAGCTCGTCGGACTGGGCAGCCAGTGAAATGGGTGGCGACGAGGTCAGAAAGCCTGGCCACCGACAACCATGCACGAGACCAGGTCGTACATGGGGAAATCGCCTTTGACGCGCAGGCCCGCATCGTCGGGTTACGTGTCCGTTCGCAACAAGCAGTAGGCAGTTACATCGTGTCCGCTGCGGCGCAGCCCCCGATGTTGGCCGTGCGGTTGACCCCGAGCGTCTACCGTGTCCCAGCGTTTCATGGCTCGGTCGAGGCCATCTTCACGCACACATCGCCAACGTCGGTCTACCGCGGTGCCGGTCGGCCTGAGGCAGCGTTCTTGACCGAGCGCTTGCTGGACCGGGCCGCTGTCGAGATGGACCTCGACCCCGTTGAGCTCCGTCGGCGAAACCTCATCGCGCCCGACCAGATGCCGTTCTCGACACCAACGGGATTCACCTACGACAGTGGTGATTTCCCGCAGCTGCTCGACCGATGCCTTGCCCTTGTCGACTGGGACGGCTTTGCCGAACGGCGGGCACAATCCGCAGTCAAGGGTCGCCGTCGTGGCCGGGCGGTGTCGTTCTTCATCGAGTTCGGCGGCATCTTCAACGACCGGATGGAAATACGGTTCGACCCGAGCGGCAGCGTCACAGTGTTCGCCGGAACCCATTCGCATGGGCAGGGGCACGAGACGGTCTTCGGTCAGCTCCTCAGCGATCGGCTCGGCATTCCCCGAGAGGCGATCCGCTATGTGCAGGGCGACACGGCCGCCGTAGCGTTCGGAAGAGGAACCTACGCTGCGCGCAGTTCGCTGCTTGGCGGTGTGGCGCTGTGTAACGCCGCTGACGCTGTGGTGGCCAAGGCGGCCAAGATGGCGGCGCATCTGTTGGAAGCGAACGAGGACGACATCGTCTTCGAGAACGGCGCGTTCTCCGTGGCCGGCACGCCCGGTAAGGCCATGCCGTTGCAGGCGGTCGCCAAGGCGTTCTACGCGCCGATGGGCATCACCGCGCAGTTCGGCCTCGGCCTGGACGGGGTTGGTTTCAGCGAGGCAGCGCCGCCAAATTTCCCGAACGGGTGCCATGCGTGCGAGGTCGAAGTCGACCCCGAGACCGGCCAAGTCACCATCGAGCGCTATGCCGCGGTCGACGATGTGGGGCGGGTGCTGAACGAGACGATCTGCGAAGGGCAGATCATGGGCGGCCTCGCGCAAGGTATCGGTCA
This sequence comes from Actinomycetes bacterium, assembly GCA_031410595.1. Taxonomy (GTDB): domain Bacteria; phylum Actinomycetota; class Acidimicrobiia; order Acidimicrobiales; family Ilumatobacteraceae; genus JANMCE01. The sequence goes on from JANNZM010000062.1 coordinate 34,220, forward strand.
GGCGTTGTTCGAAGAGGTCGTTTATGACGGCGACGGGAACCTGGTGACCGGGTCGCTGCTGGACTATCTCCTGCCGACCGCCATGGATGTGCCGCGCTTCGACCTGGAACTCGCCGAGATTCCGTGCACCACGAACCCGCTTGGCGTGAAAGGCGTCGGCGAATCCGGCACGATCGGTGCCCCGCCAACGGTGATCAACGCCATCCTTGATGCTCTTCGAGCCGACGGCGTGACCGACCTCGCGATGCCCGCCAGCCCGATGCGGGTCTGGCAAGCAATCGACCGCGCTCGATCTGACCGCCACCATGGCTGAACTCGGCCGTCCGCGCACCCTTGAGGAGGCTCGGGCGTGGATGCACGACCGGTCCCGCTCCCAAGTCCACCCGATGGGTCTGATCTCACATGCCGACGCGGGGCCGGTGATCGATTCCCTGCGTGGGCTTGATGGGGCAAGTTGGGCGGCCGCATGGGGCGCTGCAGGTCACGTGGCGAGGGTCGAAGGAGACGCTGCGGCGGCAGCAGGAGACGACGTCCGGGCGCGAGCGGCCTACCTCAAGGCACACGGCCTTTACTTTCTCGGCCGATTTCCCTGCCCGAATCACCCCGACAAAATGGCGTGTCACGTTGCCGAGCGCGAGACATACCTTCTGGCTGGCCGCTACTTTGGCCCTCCCGTCCAGCGCGTCTCTATTCCGTTCGCAGGCAAGCCCGGCGAGGGCTCCGAAGTGGTCGTGCTTTACCGTCGACCGGCCGACGTGGAGCGGCCGCCGGTGGTGATTATGTGGGGCGGAGTCGATGCGTGGAAGGAGCAGATGACCGCGGCGTGCGATCTTGTCCTCAAGCAGGGTTTGGCGGTGGTTGCCGTGGACAATGTTGGTACCGGAGAGTCGCCCGTGCGTGGTGCGGCAGACGCCGAGCGCCAGTTCGTGACCGTGCTCGACTGGTGCGAGCAGCAGAGCGATCTCGCCGGAGCGAGGCCCGGTTTGTTGGGCCGCTCCTTTGGCGGATATTGGGCCACGAAACTCGCCCATCAGTTCCCCGAGCGAATCGGTGCAGCCGTGAACTGGGGCGGCGGCGCCCATTTCATGTTCCAGCGTGACTGGATCGAGGCGTCCCGCCACCCGGACAGCTACCTGATGGAACTGGTCGAAACCCGGATGATGATGCTCGGAGCGATCACCTTTGAGGAGTACCTCGCCGGCTTCGCCGCGCTTTCCCTCCTTGACCAAGGCCTGCTGGACCGCCCGTGCGCGCCGCTCTTGCTGGTCAACGGCAAAGAAGATCGACAGTGCCCCGTCGCCGATGTACATCTGCTCACCGAGCACGGCAGCCCGAAGAGCGTTCGCATGTTTCCCGGCGGGCATATGGGCCTCACACCGCAAACGCTGCCCACGATCATCACCTGGCTCGTTGCACAAACGCGGGCAGCGCTGCGATGACGCCACGAAACTGGGTGGAGCAGATGCCGAGTGTCAGCGCGTTTTGGATAAACCGCGTGTTGTACGACGTGCAGCACAAACCACGCGAAGCAGCTTCCTTCCGGAGTGACCCTGATGCGTATCTGAGCGAGATCCCCGTGAGCGATCACGTGAAGCAGTTGTTACGGGTGAACGATATTGGGCAGCTGTACCTGTCGGGAGCGAACCCGTACCTCCTGCGCACCCATTGCCTCCAGCTGCAGGTTCCCGAACCCGAATACCTTGCCGCACTACGGGCCGTGTCGGACCAGGCGTACGGCCATGAGTGAACTCGTTGGAGTTTTCGCCACCGCCCACACCCCGGTCATGATCAACCTGGCCGACAATGCCTCCGAAAACGTGCGCAACGATGTGTTTGCCGCCTACCGGGACGTGGGCCGACGAATCACCGAGTCGGAGCCTGATGTCCTCGTGGTGATCTCCGATGACCACCTGCATAACTTCTTTCTCGACAACTTCCCCGCGTTCTGCATTGGGGTAGCCGCGCAGTATTCCGGACCGATTGAGGCCTGGCTCAAGACCGATCAGGCCACAGTGATAGGTGATCCAGAACTGGGTGCGCATCTGCTGTTCGAGGTGATGGAACGGGGCTTCGACCCGTCCTTCACCATGCAGTTCACGCTTGATCACGGCTATGTCGTGCCATTGGAACTCGCAGGCATACGCGGGCACCACCGGATCGTGCCCATCCACGTCAACACCGTGCAGCCGCCGATGCCATCGATGGGCCGATGCCTGGCCTTCGGACAGGCATTGGGCGCAGCCATTCGCTCCTGGTCTGCCGACGTCAGGGTGGCAGTGCTAGCAACAGGAGGCATAAGCCACGACGTGGGCACCCCGCGCATGGGCATGCTGAATGAGGAGTTCGACCGTGAATTCCTGCGTCGGTTGGCGTGGGGCGACACCGATTCGCTGGTGGCCTATGCGGCAGCCAACGTGGACAAGGCCGGCAATGGGGCCGAAGAAGTTCGTAGCTGGTTGATCGCGCACGGCATTGCCGGAGGGTCATTCTCGACGCTGTACTACCAGGGCGTGGCCGAGTGGTACACCGGTATCGCGCTTGGCGAGTGGGAGATCCAGTGAGCGTTTTCTGGAAGTGGCATATCACGCTCACGACCTGCTGGGAGCCCGACCCTTGAGTCCGGTCAACGTACAAGTGCTCATCGTCGGTGGCGGGCCAGCGGGCCTGGCAGCGGCGGTTGAGCTGGGTTTGCGGGGCGTTCAGGTGCTGGTGATCGAGCCGCGTACCATGGTCTCGATGGACCGGCCGCGGGCCAAGACAACGAACATCCGCACGATGGAGCACCTGCGGCGATGGGGCCTGGCCGACCGGTTGCGGGAGGCCGCGTTTCTGCCGGTGGCATGGTCTCAGGACACGATGTTTTGCACGACGGTGCTCGGGCGGGAAATCACTCGGTTCACCGGTTGCCTGGGTCTCACCCCCGAAAGGTGCGATACCCACGCAGAAGCCGGCCAGCAGGTGCCGCAACCAATCGTGGAGCAGGTGTTGCGCGGCGCAGTGGCCGAACTTCCCAACGTCACGTTCGCGGTCGGCTGGACGTTTGTTGGTCTGATACAGGACGCAGATCGGGTCGTTGTGTCGGCCGTCGACGCCGCTGGCACTCGCCGGGAGATCAAGGCCGATTACGCAATCGGAAGCGACGGTTCTACAAGCCCGACTCGTCGAGCGATCGGAGCCTTCTTCGAAGGCTCGACCGACGGTCGGCCGAACTTCAGCATGGTGTTCCACTCCGAGGGCCTCGCTCGTCTTGTGCCGCACAAGCCGGCGATCCACCACTGGGTGCTTGATCCGGTCGTGCCCGGCATCGTCGGTCCGATGAACCTTCACGGCACATGGTGGGCAATGGCAATGGGCGTGCCACCGGAAGTTGGTGAGGCTGATCCGATCCGACTCATCCGGGCCTTGATCGGGCCGGGCGGCGAGGACGTCGATATCGAGTTGGTGTCCACAGACCACTGGACAGCCCGCATGCTGAACGCCAACACCTATCGGGTCGGTCGGGTGTTCCTCATCGGCGATGCTGCGCACCTGAACCCTCCGTGGGGCGGCCACGGCTTCAACACCGCAGTGGGGGATGCGGTGAACCTCGGCTGGAAGCTGGCTGCCGTGCTCGCCGGATGGGGCGGTTCGAGCTTGCTCGACAGCTACGAGGCCGAACGCAGGCCGATCGCGCAGCAGACCATTGACCTGGCATCGCTCAACATGAGCAAGCTGTCCACCAACTTCGCCGACCCGCTACTCGCCCTCGACGGGCCTGAGGGAGATGCGTGCCGGGCTGCGGTGGCCGCCGACATCCAAGCGCACAAATATGCCGAGTTCCACAGTCTCGGCCTGGTGCTCGGCTACCACTACGGCAGGTCGCCTCTCACGGTCTCCGATGACTCACCCGAGCCGGAGGTGGAGACGACCACCTTCACGCCGTCGGCCCGTCCGGGTGCCCGTCTTCCGCACGCATGGCTTCCCGATGGGCGTTCGATCTACGACGTGCTCGGCCCGGACTTCACGCTGCTGGTCCTCGGCGACGAGGCCGATCCGTCAGCGATGGTGGAAGCGTTCGCTCAGGCTGGCGTGCCCCTGCGTTTGGTGAACGCAACCGATATTGGCCTTGAGCAAACCGTTCTCTACGCCGCCGACATGGTCCTTGTCCGGCCCGACCAGCATGTCGCCTGGCGCTCAACATCTGACCTGCTCGATGAGGCGGGCGCGACTCAGGTCGCGCTTCGCGCCACCGGTAGTTAGCGGGACAGTGACGCGACCCAGTCGATGATGGTTTTGGCGAACAGCGGCGGGTCGATGGCGTGCATGAAGTGGCCCATGGCGGGGAAGGACTGGTAGTTGACGGGCTGCCCGGCGCCGGCGATCAGTTCCTGAGCCTTTGCCGCGCACAGATCCGACAAGGCGCCCATCAGCGTGCCGCTCGGGTCCTCCATGTGGAAGTGGTGGGTGAGCAGCACCGGGACCTTCACGTTGGACAGCATCGTTGCGTGGTCGCAACTGGCGCCGACGGCGCCGGTCCAGAACGCCTTGCCCCACTCCGGGTCGTACTCGCGCAGATTCTGCGGGACTTCGTCAGGAAACGGGATGACCGCGCTCACCCACGGGGGAACCTCGGTCTTGGCCGCCACCTGCATGCCGGCCCAGTTCCCGATCGACCATTGGTTGCCGAGCCATTTGTTGAACATGGCGAACAACGGCCCGAGGCCCTGCCGGATCGACTGTCCGAATGCCGGGTTCGTCTCGGACGAGAACAAGGGCGGATCCTCATAGGCCGTCGCGATGATCTGCCCCGGCTTCGCGTAGGCGGAGAGCCATGCGGACAGCACACCCCCCGAGGAAAGGCCACTCACGTAGGTGGGGCGGCCGATAGCGAGGTCGATGAACCGCACGAGGTCGTTGCCAAAGTTGTCGAGCGTGTACCGACCGGGAGTCCAGCTTGACCGGCCCTGTCCTCGGAGGTCGACGGCGAAGACCTGGAAGTGATCGGCCAAGTGGGCCATCGCCCGCTCGTATCCCCACCACGACTCGGTCTGGCCCGGAATCAGTAGTAGTGGCGGCAGGCTCGCATCGCCCGCCGTGGCGTAGTTCATCCGAATCTCGCCCAGGTCGACCTCCTGCTCTGGGTACTCGTGACAGACAAAAATGTCCGCCCTGGTGTCGGCATCCAGAACCGTCATGGCGAAGCCTCCTGTGGATCGAAATCCAACGCTCAGAGTCCAGCATCCGCTCTCCCCAGAGCGACCTCCGAACTCTATACCGGTGCTAGATCGGTTGGGCGAGGATGGCGAGCGCTCGCTCAACGACGGCGGTTTGGGCGGCGGCCGGGGCTTGCGCTTGCTCCAGGCGGCCGATTTCGATGGAACTTTCCACGACGAGGCGGCAGCGTTCCTCGCGACGGGCAACGAACGCGTCGAAGGCTTCGGCGACCGACTCGGCACCGGCGAGCTCTTCCGCTAGGACTAATGCGTCTTCGACCGCGATGCCGGCGCCGGAGGCCAACTGTGGCGTGGTTGAGTGCGCTGCGTCGCCGATGAGCATCACGCGGCCGACGTGCCACGGCGCTGGGAGGAAGAACGCTGCAAGGGGCCGGAACACGATCCCGTCGTCTTTCGTCAGTGACTCTCGGATGGTCCTGATGGGACCGCCGTAGTCCTTCAAGAGCTCGGTGAGGCCGGGCAGGAGTTGGTCTGGTGTGCGGAATTCCTTCTCGGTGCGTTCGAGGGCGAACAGGTACATCTGATCGTTGGAGACCGGCGTGAAGCCGACCTTCGCTGGCCCGCCGAGGAAGAAGTGGCGACGGTCGATGTCGGCCGGTCGTGGCGTGAACACGCGCCACACGCTTTGGCCGGTGTACTCGGGTTTCGGTGCGTTGGGGAAGATCTGCTCGCGGGTGCGCGAAGAGATGCCGTCGGACCCGACCACCACGTCATAGCGACCGGTCGTGCCGTCGCTGAAGGCAACGTCAACGCCCTCGCCGTCCTGGATGAGCTGGTCAACAGAGACACCGAGGCGCACGGTTACCCCGCTGGCCAGGATCTTGGCCGAGAGCAGCTTGTGCAGAATCGGTCTGGTGATACCGCCGCACCCGGCAACGCCCGCGGCCGGGTCGATCGGGGTTTCGAGATCCCGGATGAACTCGCCGTCCACACTGCAGACTCGAATGCCGTGGCCGACGTAACCGTGCTCGGCGATCTCCGGATAGATACCGAGCGCCTTGAACGCCCGCAACGTCGGCCCAGTAATGGTGATGCCCGCGCCGTACACCCGCCACCTCGGGTCGATGTCGATCATGTCGACTGTCGCGCCGAGCTTGCGCAGCTCGATCGCCGCCGACATCCCGCCGATGCCGGAGCCAATAATCAGCACCTTGAGCCGGTCGACGCGCAACGTCATCGGACTGGCCGGTCGGTGAGCAGCCAGCACCAGCTGTCAACGAGCAGGCGGACCGATGCGTCGCGTGGCATCGATTCGGTCCAGTTGGTGTCGAACCAGCGGCGGCTCAGGAATTCGAGTTGGCCGAAGGCCAGCGTGCCCCGAACGTGGCGGGAGGCCGGGTCGAAGCGGTCGGCGAGGTCAAGTCCGGTGCGGATGTCCTCGATCACACCTTCAAACCAGCGGTTTACGGCGATGGAGATCTCGGCGTCTGAGGCCGCGGCATCGTGCGCGGCGGACGCGCACCGCTTGATCTCGGGCCATTGATCGACCTTGCGCTCGATCCACGCTTGGATCTGCGCCGGCTGCCCGGAGGCGACCACCCCAGCGAGGGGCGGATCGTCGGACGAGACGAGCATCTTGTTGAGGTCGACGATCAAGGACTTCATCAGCTCGGCCTTCGACGGGAAGTGCAAGTAGAACGTCGTCCGGGTGGTCCCGGCGCCCGAAGCGATGTCGTCGACAGTCGTCGAGGCGTACCCCTTCGACTCGAACACATCGAGCCCCGACTCCAAGAGCAACCGACGAGTGAGCTGTTTCTGGGCCGCGCGAAGACTGGACACACTGTCAGCCTAGTTGACAGTCCGGGAGAGACCCGGGCAACGCAGCCGTCAGGCGAGGTCGAGGGCGACGATGGGGAGGGAGCCGAGGCCTCGGGTGGAGTTGTTGATGTGGCGGACGGGCGTGCCGATGGTGAAGCGCTTGACGCGGCGGATGAAGGCTTCGAGCGTGGCGTTGGCCTGGAGGCGGGCGAGGCCCTGACCGGCGCAGCTGTGCGCGCCGTAGCCGAAGGCCAGGTTGTCGACGGGGTTCCGGGCGATGCGGAACGTGTCCGGGTCGTCGTAGTGGCGGGGGTCGCGGTTGCCGGTGAGGAGCAGCAGTGCGGCCTGCGCTCCCGCAGGGATCGTGACGTCGTCGATGGTGATGTCGTGTTTGACAAGGCGGCCGAAGGAGAGTGCCGGAGGCTCCATGCGCAACGCCTCATTGAACGCAGCGGGGATCAACGACGGGTCGGCGCGCAGCGCCTCGTACTGGTCGGGATTTTCACCGAGCAGCCACAAGACGTTGCCGATCGAAGCGATGGTGGTGTCCATGCCGGCGGCGACGTATTGGTGGATGATGTGGCCGCAGCTCTCGGCGGGGATCTTGCCGGCCTCGGCGGCGGCGAAGATGGCGCGCCCCATGCTGCCTTCGGCCAACTCTTCGGCCTTCACATTGGTCGCCCAGCCGAACAGCTCGCCGGCGATGGGAAAGCTTTCGATGGTGCGCTGGTTCATCGGGCCGAGCACGTTGAACGCGGCGTCGCCCCAGCGCAGCATGTTGTCCCGAATGGCTCTGTTGACACCGATCATGTCGGCCACGACGTTGAGCGGCACGGCACGTGCGATCCCGTCGATCGCATCAAACGCACCCGAAGAGACCAATTCACCCACGATGGCATCGGCCTTGGCGTCGGTATCGTCTTTGATTTTGCGAAGTGCACGCGGCGTCAGATTCTCCATCAGCGCCACTCGCAACTGATGGTGATCGGGCGGGTCGGTGGCCAGCGTCGTACCGCTGAGCGCCTGGTTCATGGCGTCGTTGAACGCCACCTTGTTGGAGGAGAACGTCTCGTAGTTCAAGAACGCCGCCCGGATCGGCTCATACCGGGTGATGGCCCACACATCGTTGGCCGGTATCTGCACGACTGCGGCTGTTTCTCGTAGTGCTCGCAATGGCTCATACGGATCGAGCAATACCTCGTCCGAGAACAGATCAATGTCTGACGTTGGCACGGTTCGCGTGGTCATGGCACCCCTCCGGTGTGACTAACAGCACATGTAATGTGCAGTATGTCAACTCACGCAACACACTGTCAAACAAATGTGGAAGTTTAGGTTTACATCATGTCATGTTAGTTGACAGTCTGCACAAGGGATGTAAAAGTAGGGGATAAGGGAAATGTCGTGACGAGAGTCATAGGGGAGGGAACAGTTGTATGGCAGTGGTCAACACCGTGCTTGGGCCTGTTGATGCGGATGGCCTCGGGGTCACCTTGGTCCGCGAGTCGCTGCTCAATGTCGTGCCGGGCGCGCAGTACGCCTACGACATTCACATCGACCGCGCCGAGGTGTTCGAGGCCCTAGCGGCCAAGCTCGGAGACTTCAAAGCCAACGGCGGCGGTACCATCGTTGATGCCACCGGCATGTTCGAGGGCCGTGACCTCACGCTCTACGAAGCGCTCTCGCGGGCTACGGGCGTGCACATCGTGGCGTCGACCGGGCAGGGGCCGGAGGCGATGCTGGGTGGCTATTTCCTCACCCCGCAGACCAACCCACCCGTACCGTGGCCGGCAGATCGTTTCGCCGAAATGTTCAGCCGGGAAGTCACCGAGGGCATGGTGGTGCCGCGGTTCGAACGGCGAGCAGCCGCAGGTCTGGTGGCGACTGCCGTGACCGTCGAAGGCATGACGCCGACCGACGAAAGCCTGGTGCGCGGTGCGGCCCGAACGGGACTGGCAACCGGCGTCGCGTTCCTCATCCGATGCGGATCAGACGCGCTGGCCAACCTTCAGGTCGCGCTGAGCGAAGGTATCCCCCCTGATCGGGTGGTCGTCGCCGACCTCGACCGCAACGACGCAGTCGCGGCCGGATGGCCCGCCGAGGTGGCCCGGCGTGGCGCATGGGTCGCCATCGACCACGCCGGCTCGACCGACCCGAAGTATGTCTCCGACGCCGATCGAGTGGCGCTCATCGTGTCCCTGGTGAACGACGGCCACGCCGAGCGGGTGGTGATCTCATCGAGCGCCACGGGCGTCTCGTTCGGTGAACCGGGCAACGACATGGCGTTCAGCCACGTGCTGACCAACCTCGTCCCTAGCCTGCGAGCGGCTGGACTCCCCGACGTCACGATCCGACAGATCCTGACCACGAACCCTGCCAACCTTTTGAGCGTGAGGAAGTGACCGGCATGGCACGCGTCAACACCGTACTGGGAACCGTTTCTCCGGCCGAACTCGGCTTCGTGGCCATCCACGAGCACATCGGCTACGGCATGCCCGGCTGTGAGTTGGACACCAAATGGTGGAAGACCCCGGAGCAGCGCTACGAGGAGACCGTCCCCAAGCTGCGGCTGTTTCACGAGAACGCGAGCCGTTATGGGGCCGCCACTTTCGTTGACGCGACCGGCATCTGTAACGGGCGCGACCTCGACTATTACAAGTCGCTGTCGGCCAAGACCGGCGTCCACATCATTGCCTCCACCGGGTTCGTCGGCGGCGACACCGCACTCCCGTTCTTCGAGCGGGCGAGCGTGGAATACCTCGCCGAGCAGTTCGTCCACGAGATCACCGTGGGCATCGGCAGCTCCGGCGCCAAGGCTGGCATCATCAAAGTCGGGGTCAGCCGGGGCTTCCGGATGAAGGAACTCGACAAGCGCATCTACCGCGCCGCGGCTCGAGCATCGAAAGCCACCGGCGCACCGATCTTCACCCATCTCGCGGTGGACGTGGAGCCTGCGCTCGCCATCTTCGACGAGGAAGGGCTACCGCTCAAGCGTGTGCTGTTTGGTCACGCAGATGATGGCGTCAGCCAGGGGCTGGTGAACGAGAAGGCGATCATCGCCAAGGGCGGTCGCATCGGGTTCGACACCTTCGGTTACGACCTCGAACTGCCCGACCCGCCGTTTTGGGGTCGCCATCGCAAGGAACGGCTCGACCACCTACTGACCTTCATTCGCAATGGCCTGGTGGACAGCGTGCTCGCGTCGGCGGATGCCAACTGCTCGCCGCTCGGGTGGCCGGGCGTGAAGGGCCA
>JANNZM010000063.1:0-2769 GCA_031410595.1 Actinomycetes bacterium
GCCGTGGTGGCAGGGCGCGTCACCGAAGTCGACCACTTCGAGGTGATCGAAAATCTCGATGCCAAGATCGAGGTGATACGTGCCGCTCTCGTATGACTGCGTGCGGATGGCCTTCGGACCGAAACGGGCGCCGGGCCGGTAGGTGGTGGAGATGTCGAACGGCGCCCCGACGATGGCCACATCGGGTTGCCACGAATCGAGTTGTGCTGCTTCGGTCAGAAACGGACGCTGACCGAATGTCTGCAACCCGGCACCCGCGTAGCCGATGTTGAGTTGTTGCTGCATACCGGGAGCCACGCTCCGGTCGGGTTGATCAGGCGTCGTCATCGTCCGAGTCGTCTTCGATCGCGTCCATGAACGCGTCGACATCTTCCTCTTCACCGCCCACGAGCCAGATCACGAGCTTCTCCTCAGCATCGTCCCCGGCGTCCTCATCGTCGTTGTCGTCCCACGGCAGTACCCCGTCGATGGGGTAGCGGTCGACGGCAATCTGCTCGTCCTTTTCGACGGCACACGCGATGGCCAGTTCGACCTCGGTGTCCTGCGGATAGTCCTTCAGGATGTCAATCAGTTCTTGAACGTTCATGGGGTTCTCCTCGTTCTCACAAAATCAGTCTTCGAGCCAGGCTTCAGCGCGTTCCAACAGGAACAGGCTGACGTCGCGGCAGCGATCAAGTACATCGCACAGTAATTCGTCACCCTGGTACACCTTGGCCAAGGACACATCGACCTTGGCCGTGAGCGACAACGACCGCTCGGGGTTATCGGTGACGGACGGGAACGAATCGATGGCCGACACTTCTACCGGCAACGTCAAACCGCCGACCCCAGCCAGATCGGTGGCGAGAACGAGGAGGTCGGGAGGATGGGGGAGCGGGGGCAACGTCCAGGTGAAGATCAGCGGGAAGCGGAACTCGTCTTCGGGCGTATCTTCGGGGTCGTCCATCAGGTTGACGGCATCCTCGAAGGCCAGCAGCACGCGTGGGTCGACTTCGAGTGCGAGATGTAGGTCGATGTCGCCGCTGCAGGCTTCCTCGGGGTGCAGGTCAACCTCCCACGCCTGACGGAGGGAATAGGTCTCGACGAAGTGTCGTTCGTCGTGCACGTGGAACCCGTGGTCCACGGCATGGTCTTTGAGATCGGCGATAAAGCCGGCCACATCGATGACAGCCAATGCTTCCTTCTTTGCTCGCGAGGACCGAAACCATAGCCTGCCATGGTTATGAACGCCGATTGGATCGCGCCGCACGCCATGGAACTGCTGGAAGAGACCGCAGCGGCCGTCATCGCGGCGCTCGATGCCGTTGACGATTGGGGTCCATCGGGGCTGCGCGATACCCAATACAAGAGCGATGTCGCCGCTGATACCGCCGCGCTTGGCGTGCTGGAGCGCGCTGGGGTCGGGGTGTTGTCGGAGGAGAGCGGACTGCGGCGGGGGTCATCGCCATTGCTCATTGTGGTCGACCCGCTCGACGGCTCGACCAACGCAGAACGGGGTCTGCCCTGGTACGCCACGTCGCTCTGCGCCGTTGACGCCCGCGGACCGCTGGCGGCCCTGGTGGTGAACCTTGCGAGCGGCGAGCGTTTCTCGGCGCTTCGGGGTGGGGGAGCGTTGCGGAACGGCCAGTCGATCTCATCGTCCAAATGCACGTCGCTGGCTCAGGCGTTTGTCGGGTTGTCCGGCCTGCCGCCGACGCATCTCGGCTGGCGACAGTTCCGCGCCTACGGTGCATCCGCATTGGATCTATGCGCAGTGGCGTGCGGTGTCCTTGATGCGTTCATCGACTGCAGCCCAAGCGCGCACGGCGTGTGGGATTACCTCGGCGGTCTCTTGATCTGTCAGGAGGCCGGAGCGGTTGTGACGGATGCGCACGGACGAGATCTTCTGGTTCGTGACCCGTCGCTGCGACGCACGCCCGTGGCTGCCGCTGGGGCCGATCTGTTGGACGAGATTCTGACGGCGCGCCGAACCTTCCCGTAGCCGCTTCCCGGTAGGGTCGGTGGTACATGGACAGTGTGCACGGGTTGCTCCTCAAGGTGTTCGCCCGCCTTCCCCGCAGGGGCAAGGTGGCGGTGATCCACGCCGTGTCACCGCTCTATTCGCTGGGCGCCATCGTCGTTGTTCGAAATGATGCCGGCGAGATCCTGCTTGTGCGGCAGGCCTACAAACCGCGCTGGGGTCTGCCCGGCGGCATCTGCAAGCGTGGCGAGGAACCGTACGACGCCGCTCGACGAGAAGTGTTTGAGGAAACCGCCCTGCGGATCGAGATTGCCGGTGAACCGATTGCCGACGTCGACGTCGTGATGCGCAAGGTGGACATCACTTATCCCGCCCGAATCAGCCCCGGTGCGTCACCATCCGATGTGTGGGCCAACATGCCCGAAATTGTCGAGTGCCGCTGGTTCGCCCTTGATGATCTGCCGGAACTGCAGGAGGAAGCCGCCAACGGAATCGTAAAGCTGGTGGCGGCTCAGCCCGCAGACTGATCGGGCGCCGGTTTCGGTGCCCGCAGCCGCCACACCCGGGCGACACTCGGATGGCGCATCTTGGCCAGAGCTTTTTCACCGGCGTGAGGGTCTTCTGACTCCTCGACGGGGCCGTTTGGGACCAACCCGAGGTGCTTGCGGACCCGGATTCGGTCGTTCTGATTGAGCCGATTGAGCTGCGCCTGGAGCATGGCTTCTTCCAGCCCAGCGGCCGAAGCACCGTAGGGATCGAGCTCATCGGGGTACTGGGTAACGTCGGATCCGGCGAACGCGGCCGGGTGA
>JANNZM010000064.1:0-16627 GCA_031410595.1 Actinomycetes bacterium
CCCTGGTTGCGGAAGTCAACGAACTTTTCCATGCACTTTTGCTGGAACGTCACATCTCCCACAGCGAGGATCTCGTCGATGATAAGTAGCTCGGGGTCAACGTTGATGGCGACGGCGAACGCGAGCCGAACATACATGCCACTTGAGTAGGTCTTGACCGGGGAGTCGATGAAGTTCTCCAGGCCCGAGAACTCCACGATGTCATCGAAACGGCTAGCGATGGCCTTGCGGCCCATGCCAAGAATCGCCGCGTTCAGGAATACGTTTTCCCGTCCCGATAGCTCGGGGTGGAAGCCCGCGCCAAGCTCCAGCAGAGCGGACATTCGACGGTGCACAGCGACGGAGCCTCCATTCGGCACGAGGATGCCTGCCATGCACTTGAGCAGGGTCGACTTGCCGGAACCGTTGTGACCGATGACGCCGAACACTTCCCCTTCACCCACGGTGAAAGAGATGTCATCAAGCGCCGTGAACTCATCGAAGCGGTTGCGGCCCCGTGCGACGATCAGGCCCTTGAGGGAGTTGGTCTTCTCATGATGCAGGCGGAACGACTTGGTGAGGTGCGAGACCTCAAGAACATTGGGGCTCATCGTTACATTTCCTCTGCGAAGCGGGGGGAAAGCCGATTAAAAACCCAAACCCCGACGCCCAGGGATGCGAACGACATCACCAATAGCTGTAGCCATCGAATCGGTCCGGGCATTCGTAGGTCGTACGTCACCTGGTGAATCGCCGTGATGAAGCTTCCCGTCGGGCCATAGTTCGCCACGGCCTTCAGTACCCTCGGCAGGTCGGTATTAGCCGGGTTGTAGATGACCGGCGTCGCATAGAACAACAGCTGCGACAAGATGCCCCATAAGTAGTTCACATCGTGGAAGAACACGTTGGCGGCCGACAGTACGAGCGCCAGTCCAGTCGTGAATACCGCCATCAGCAAAAGAATTCCGAGGAGCACCGGCAACCAAGGCAGCACCATGTTCCCGGCGAGGAGCATTGCGGCAGAAAGCAGCGAGACCTCGATCATCAGGGTGACGAACTGGGCCATGACGATGGAAAACACTAGGTGTTCGTGTGGAAACTGCACCTTCTTGATCAGGCCGGATCCGCCTTGCACGTTGCCTATAGACGCGCCGATCGTCAGAGAAAAGAAGTTGAATGGAAGGACGCCGGAGAGGAAATACAGCGGGAAATTCTTGAGCCCGCTTGGATTACCGACCGGCGGCACCGCCTTGAACACCTTCAGGAAAATGATCGAAAAGATGATCATCTGCGACAGCGGGTTGAACATGCTCCACGCCCAGCCCAGCACGGATTTCTTATACCGAGTGCGCAGTTCCTTGAGCGTTAGCAGGTAGAGCAAGTTGCGATGCGCCATCGCAGAACGCAGAGACATGGTGGCACCGATCGTAGCCGACGGCCCTCGCTCGAACCGACCAAGCACCGGGGTACCATGCTCAGATAAGGCACCGAGAATGAGGGCGAAAGGGCGCGGGAACATGTCAGCAGTAGAAGCGCCGGCGCATCCTGTCGGTTCCGACGCGGTGCTGTTGGTCGTGCCTCCCGGGCGCTGGCCGCTGGACACCGAGGTTGCCGATTGCCGAGCTCGCCATGGCGACGATGTGTCTGTTGTAGTCGTGTGGTGCGGCGATCCACAGCTCCGGCCGCCCGCCCCTGCCGACGCGGCGTACGCCCCGTTGCCCGAAGGGTGGGAGTTGCTTCTTGCCTGCGAACCATCGCCCAGTCTGCTTCGGATCGCAACCGAGTTTGCTGTTGGCGCGTTGCGAACGGCAGGTATGGGCGACGTTGTCGTCGACACTCCACGCCATGGAGTCGAGTTGCCGCTTCGCCTCCCAGGAGGCGCCGCCCTTGACGAGCCGACGCGGCGGGTCGTCGCTTCGGCTCTGCAGTCCGGCCGTGCATCCGATGCACCACCAGGCCCATGGCGGGCCCCGGCCGCGTTTCGCGCTTGGCTTTCCCCTCGTTACGCAGCCAACCTCCGAGCTTCACCGCTCGGCAGCCTTGAGAGGCTCGACCCACTCCGGGCCAGTCGAGTGGAGCTCGACCGAGCGATCGCGTCAGCAACAGCGAGCGAGGAGACCGTCGAATCACGACCATCCGGACTGACAGCGGACTTTCTGACTGTGCTTGAGCCTCTTCGACACGACGGATTCAACCTCGTCGGCTACCTAACTCTGGAGATGAGTCTCGGAGATGTCGCTCGCCGCCTTGGCAACGCGGCCGACGCCCGCGGTGTCGCCGTGGCAAGAATCGCCCACCTTCGTGCAGCGAGCCCGATGCTGGACCCAGTTCCGTGCATCGACCAAGAGGTTCGGTTCGACACGACCGTTGCTGTTATTACTGCGGATCAGTTCAATTTCTTTGCCGAGGACTACCCGACCCTCTTCAGACTAAGCAACAAGATGATCGGTTACTGGTTCTGGGAACTTGAACACATCCCCCAGCCCATGATCGGCGCGATGAGCCTGGTGGACGAGATCTGGGCGGGTTCGCGCTTCGTCACGCAGAACTTCGCCGCCGTCACCGAAAAACCTGTTCGATACCTACCGGTCGCCGTTCCGAAGCCGGAGCCGTCGACCAAAGATCGATCTGCATTTCCAAGGCTGGCGGGATTCGACGAACGAATGCTCTTTCTCGTTGTGTTCGACTACTTCAGTATCATGGAGCGAAAGAACCCAATCGGGGCAATCGAGGCGTTTCGCAAGGCGTTTGAACCGGACGAAGGTCCTGTCCTCGTCGTTAAGTCGATGAATGCCGACAACTGCGCTCCGCAACTTGAACGAGTTCGGGCGAGCGCAGCCGGACGGTCTGACATCATTCTTTGGGATGAACATCTAAGTCGCCCGGATCAGATGGCACTCATCAAGTCAGCCGATTGCCTTGTCTCCCTGCACCGCAGTGAGGGTCTCGGCCTTCACCTCGCGGAGGCTATGTGGCTCGGCACTCCAACCATCGCCACCCGCTACTCAGGGAACCTCGACTTTCAAGATGACGAATGCACGCTGTTGGTGAACGCGACGCTGACGCCCATCCGCCACGGACAGGGTGTGTACCCCGAGACCGCCAGCTGGGCGAACCCCGACCGTGATGAAGCAGCCGGATTCATGCGCCGCATCGCTTCCGACGATCAACTGCGTCGCTCGCTGTCGACCGCTGGCCGCATGCGTATGGAGAACCAGCCAAGCCCTGCAGATGCCGGCGCCGCCATAGCTGCAGCTCTCGGCATCAGTCGGTAAGGCAGAATGGTTTCAATGTCTCGACTCCGTGCTCATATCGGGTGGTTGCTCCGCGGCCATGTTCACGTCGGCGATGCCCTCGAAGGCCTCAGCCGTGACCTGCGCGAGCTCCAGCAGAAGGTTGGTGAACTCGACGACGCCATAGCGGCTATGCCGAAGCAAGTTGAAATCGGCCGCATATCCACGGAGCTAGCGATCAGCAACGCCGCGCAGCTCAAGCATCTGCAGGCGACCCGTGACGCTTGTGACCGAGCCAGCGATGATCTCGCGGAAAGAATCTCCGCTATTCACGCACGACTGCCGTAGGGTCTGGCCTCGTCGTCAGCTGCTGGCAAAACCGCGAAAGCAACCAGGGCGATACATCAATACCTACGCGGACGCACTTCCGGTGATCTGTCGAGCGGCCTTGGCCATCCTCTTCGCCCGCCAACTTCCGACGGCGAGAAAGATGACCGCGATCGCAGATGCCAACCAACTAAGCCGAGCATTGGGCGGCGCGAAGTCGAAGACTACGGTGCTCGGGCCCTGCGGAAGATTTACCGTCTGGTAGCGATCATCGGCTACACCGACGGCCGACGCCTTTCCATTTACGGTCGCCGACCATCCAGCCATCACGAGTTCCGAACGACGCATCTCTGACGGAGCCGCGCAACTGGCGGTGACTCGATCCCGGCCGCTGTAGCCAAGCTCGCAGCCCGCAGCGCTGAAATAAGGCGCAGGATTTCGCAGCTCGTAGATATCCACGATGTCGTTTTCGAAGACCAAACTCGCGGCCAGAGCCGCCTTGTCCACCCGCTCGCGCATGCCCTTACCTAACACGAGGAACTTGACGCCAGCGTCCAAGTAGCCGGCCCGGTGGCTGGCGAATGCGGCGAACCCGTCGGGTCCATTCGGGTCAAGCGGCGAGAAGCCCGTGAGTAGCTGCGGGCTGCTGTTCGGGTTCAAGTCCCGGGCGGCGAAACGGTCCCACCGGGCCGGGGTCGGCAGGTCGTTCACGTTGAGCTGGGCGAGCCCCAGATAGCTCCCATAGTTCGGTGTGATCGGACCTATCGAAAAGAACCTTTGCGTGCCAAGGTTCTCCCGCAAGAAGCGCACCGCCGACCGATCGAGTCGCACGCTACGGGGCGCAGACACCTGGGGAACCATGAAGAGCAGGCATGCCTCGGTCACGAGCACGATTGCAGCAACGACGACCGCTACATCCCTACGGCTGGAACGGGCGGCAAGAACGAGCACCACGCCCGCCAACAGGGCGGCACCTCCGACCGAAGCCACGGCGACTGGGTGGCGCATCGGCACGTCGGTCAGCAACCGCACGGCGTTCCGAGCCTGCAGGGCAAGACGTCCCAAAATAGCAACCGATACGAGTGCGGTCGCAGCGAAGGCCAGCCTCGATCGCCCGACTCGGTAGAGATCCTGCAGGCCGAACGCCACCAGGATGACTGTCGCGAAGGAGAGCGCTGGCAACGAATACCTATAGAAAGCCGTCTGATCTATGCCTGGAATGAGATTCCACGCGTTCGTCAATCGGTGTGAAATGCCAAAGACTCGGAGGACAACCGCCAGCCAAAAGATGGATAGGGCCACCTGCGCCCGCCGCCACTCCTGGCATCGCAGACCGAGGACAGCCACGACGAACGGTGTGGCACCGAGATAGCCGCCGACGCTGCCCCAGAAGGCTTGGGACTCGGTCGCCCACGATCCGAAAATTGTCCCGGCAGCGTACGGAAACGCCAGGGTGAACATGTAGGCCGAGCTGAGGTGCAGCTCGGAAAGGGCTCCGCTGTGACCGCCCACGTTGGCCTCATTCAAAAAGGCTGTAAACGCAACGATGACGGGAGCGGCAATGGCGGCGCCGAGCAACAGGCCGGTGACCAGCTTCCGGGCAAAGGCGAACAAACACTCGCGGCCGATGTCGAAGAACCGTACGACGCACCAGAGCGCAACCAACAAACCATCGATGAATGCGACCTCGGGGAAACCTGCGAGAAGCGACAGGGCCAACCCGAGCGACAGGGCAACCAGCCCGCCTTGGCGTCGGGCTTGAGCGCGAGCAAACGCGTGCTCGACGCCAAGGAGGATCACAGGCAGGAATGCGACCGGAGCAAACACGGCGTTCGTCAGCCAGGCGTGCGTGCCGTTAAGCGCGAAGAGTGCACCCGCCACCAGCGCCGGAACTCGGTGCAACTCAAGTCGGCGGATGAACAGGAACGTGGCGAGTCCAGCGATGATCTCAAGCACGACATGCAGGTAAAACAGACCGTTGCGGAACAGCAGTAACAGCACAAAAGGCGAGAACGCACCAGACTGCATCTCTCCAGCGAGCGGCGCACCAAGCCCCTCGTTGTAGTTCCAATACGGCACATTCCCGTGCGTCCAACTGACCGCTGCGGCTCGGCCGAGGGCTTCAGCGGTGAAGCCATCATTCGGGTCAATCGTGTAGCCGCCCCGTATCGACGACGCGTGTTGATGGGTAATGAGGCCAACTCGGTTGTCAAACGGAACGGTATCGACAATTCCCAACAGCGGCATCGCGTTCGCCAGCAGAACCACCGCGATGATCGCTACGAAACACCATCGGTCAATTTGCGAGAATCGACCACGACCAGTGCGACCTTTATCGATGGCCCCGTCTGGTAGCAACGGCGCTTCACTCATCGAAGGAGGCTAGCGGTCGGCGGGAACCGGCCAAGTGCAATCGCGTAGTGGGTGAGCGGTCGTGCACGCAGATGGCTTGAGATTTCCTACAACTCAGCCCGCGGCCCGACAGCGCCGACGGAGTCCAGGTAGCGCAGGTGCGCGGCTAGTACGGCAGCGACGTCTTCGTCCTCTACGTCCATCCCGGAAGCCGACGCGGCGCCGAGTAGGTAGCCGATCTCATCGGTCTCGTCGACGAAGAGTGGCAGCTCCAAGTCCTGCCGGCGGTCCGTCACGTCCTCCGGGGCCAAACCCCTCGCCGAAAGTCGTTCCAGATGCAACAAAACCAGCGCACGCACATCTGCGTGCGACAACCGAGCCTGCGAAGCCGGCGCAATCGAGTCGGCTACATACTGCACAGCGCCGTCCAACAGGTACGCGGTGCGAGGCGCGACAGTGTCGAGGCGACGGGCCTCTCTGCCGACCACGATCAATGCAATCGCAACGACCAGGACGACAGAGAGGACAATCAGGAAGACGGGCAACAGCTAGAGCCCGATGCGTTGGGCCAGCAGCTCGCGGTGGTAGGTGGGGTCGCCGAAGAGCAGTTCGGACGACTTGGCTCGCTTGAAATACAGGTGCGCGGGGTGCTCCCACGTGAACCCGATGCCGCCGTGGATCTGGATGTTTTCCGACGCTGCGTGGAAGTACGCCTCCGAGCAATACGCCTTCGCCAGCGACGCTACCGACGGCAACTCATCGTTCATTTCCGATGCGCACCACATGGCGTAGTACGCCGCCGACTTGGCTGATTCGACCTCAAGCAGCATGTCGGCGCACTTGTGCTTGATGGCCTGGAACGAGCCGATCGGACGACCGAACTGCACCCGCACCTTGGCGTACTCAACCGCCATATCCAGCACCTTCTGGGCGCCGCCAACCTGCTCGGCTGCCAACGCAACTGCGGCCAGATCCAACACACGGGACAGCACGTTCCAGCCGTCTCCGTCGGTTCCGACCAGCGTCGCCGACACGTCATTGAATTCGAGCTTGGCCTGCTTGCGCGTCTGGTCCATGGTGGACAGCGCCGTGCGGGTCAGCCCCGCCGCGTCACCCTGCACGTGGAACAGGCTGACACCAGCCGCAGTGCGAGCGGCCACGAAGATGTCATCGGCGATGTGACCGTCGAGCACGAACATCTTGGTGCCACTCAGCTTGTAGTCGGTGCCGCTGCCGGTGGCGGGCATCGTGATGCCTGCCTCATCCCACTTGCCGCTCGGCTCGGTGAACGCCAGCGTGGCGAGCGTGAGGCCCGACGCAATGCCCGGCAGATGCGCGGCCTTCTGATGCTCGTCGCCCGACAGCAGCAACGTGTGCGCAGCCAGTACCGCCGACGAGAAGAACGGTGCGCACAGCAGCGAGCGACCCATCTCCTCCAGCACCACGCCGAGCTCAACCCAGCCGTAGCCGGAGCCGCCGAACTCCTCAGGGATGACCAGACCGGTCAGGCCAAGCTCGCCCGCCAACTGGGCCCATACGGCCTTGTCGTAGCCCTGCTCGGTGTCCATCTGGACCCGCACGGCAGCTTCGTCGGACTTGGCGTCGAGGAACGCCCGAACGGTCTTGCGGAGTTCGTCCTGCTCTTCAGAAAAGGCAAAGTTCATGGGGAAAGTCTGCCTCGCCCGATCGATGGCGGCAATACGACGTGTGTACACAGATGTACACTCATTGGGTGGACGAACTCGGCATACGGGAACTGCGAACCAATGCCGCCGACGCCATACGGCGGGCCGGCAACGGTGAGCGCATCATCATCACTGTCAACGGACGGCCGACCGCCCAACTCGGCCCCATCACGCCGATCGACAGCGCTCCCACGCTGGCCGACCTCGCCGCCCAGGGCTTGGTCACACTCCCTCATCGCCCGGACCGTCCCGTGTCGTCATTAGGCGTCGACCTCTGGACCGGCGTGCGCCTCGACCGCCTCATCAGCGAAGTCCGCGGCCGATGACCATCGCACTCGACACCACTGCCCTCCTCGTGCGCCACCTGAACCATCCCGCTCGAGCCGCACTCGACGCAGCCATGAATGAGGATCGGGACTGGTGCGCCAGCGCACTCGCGCTAGCCGAAGCGCTGGCCCTGGTCGACCGACTCGCTATCGACCTAACCACCGCGGACGAGCTGCGCCGAGCGCTGCGGGATGATTGGGGCCGAATGGCCGTCGTCCCCGTTGACACGTTGTGCCTCGAGCGGGCCAGCGAACTGGCGCGCCTTCATCCCGTGAAGATGTCCGACGCCATCCACCTCGCCGCCGCCGACCGCCTCCCCAAACCAGTTGCGTTTGCAACTTTCGACCACCGCCAAATGCCGGTGGCCGAAGCCCTCGGCTTCGAGATTTTGTCGCTTTGAGCAACTATGTAACACCCCCTCTGTAGGTTGTCAGTGAGGAGGTTCGCAGGTGTCAGATACATCGGCTGTCGACAACAGATTCACTCGAATGCGTGCAGCGGAAGGCACGTTTGCCGATGCGCCGCGCCACGTCATCGAAGTCGCACTACAGGACTGCGGCCACCTCGCGTCCTGGGTCGAGAGCGTGCGCCTCGCTGCGCTGAACCGTCTGCAGACCCTGGCCGATACCGACACTTCGATCGACCCAGAATCGGTGGCTGCCGTGGCCGCG
Organism: Actinomycetes bacterium; assembly: GCA_031410595.1. Taxonomy (GTDB): domain Bacteria; phylum Actinomycetota; class Acidimicrobiia; order Acidimicrobiales; family Ilumatobacteraceae; genus JANMCE01. The sequence continues at coordinate 8,575 of JANNZM010000064.1, forward strand.
CGCACGTCACGTCGTAACGCTTCTGCTGCTGCTCGGCGAGCAAAGGTCACCAGTCAAATGCCAGCGTTGGGCGAAGGACTGTCGACGGGGGCTATCACTGCGGATCATGTCGACGCCGTCGCTCAAGCACTCGCACGACTCGAACCCAAAGAACGCGCCCGCCTCGCCGACGAAGCCGAGTGGATCCGGGTGGCTGCGTCGCGTTCCACGCCCGAGCAGCTCACCAAACTGCTGCAGCAACGCGCCCGACAACTCTCCGCCGATGATGGCATCACGCGGCTTGAACGACAACGTCGCAACATCTACCTGCGATGGTGGCTCGACAAAAACTCCGGCATGCTCAACTTCCACGGCGAATACGACCCCGAGTCGGGCGCTACCTTTACGGGCCGAGTGCGGCGCATGGTCGAAGCGCTCTTCCACGACAAGATCCCCGACACCTGCCCGACCGATGACCGCAAACAAGACCACCTCCGAGCCCTCGCCTTACTCAAACTCACCGAAAGCGAAACAGCTGGCGCGTCTTCGAGTCGTGCTGATCTGGTGGTTGTGATCGACTTCGACACCCTTGTGAACGGGGTTCACGCGAACAGTCGTATCGACGTTGAGAGCGGTGTCGAGCTCCCGGTCGAAACCATCCGACGTATGGCGTGTCTGGCCAACATCATCCCTGCCGTCATGGGAGCAGACGGCGTCATACTCGACCTCGGCCGCTCACAACGTGTCGCGAACGCGCACCAACGACGCGCCCTGCAAGTCATGTACGCCACCTGCGCTGTTAACGGCTGCACCGTCACCGCGCACGACTGTCAGCCACATCACATTGCCTATTGGGGCAAACACCAAGGCCCGACCGACATAGCAAATTTGATCCCCCTATGTAGTCGGCACCATCACTTCGTCCACGAGGGCGGCTGGCACCTCAGCCTCAACCCCACCAACCGCTACCTCACCATCACCCTGCCCGACGGCACCCGCATGACCCACCCCCCACCATTCGCCCGAGCCGGCTAACCGCCCGGCGGCCCGGGGTGCACTCCCCATACCCACCCGCCGAAAGCCGTTCCACCGGCTTGGTAGACGCTGGTAGAAATATACCAATCTCAACGAGAACGAAGCGATGACATCGATGCGCCGTAGCCAAGGCGCGAGACTAACGACATGACATTGCACTGGTCAGCTACAGGTGTTGAGATTCACAAGGTCGTCGTGGGTAAGTTCGAGAACAACGTCTTCGTCGTGCGCTGCACCGAGACCGGTGACGCCGTGCTCATCGACGCGGCCAACGAGCACGAGCGACTGCTCGAAATGTCGCAGCGACTCGGCGTAAGACGCATCCTCGAAACCCACGGCCATCACGATCACATCGGCGCTGTCGTCGCCATGCGTGAGGCCGGGTACAAAGTGGCCGTTACCGAGCTCGACGCGCCGCGCCTGAAAGATGTCGGCTACGACGTGTTCTTAGAAGACGAAGAAGTCATCGAAGTGGGCCGACTCAAACTCCACGCCATCCACAACCCCGGTCACACCGAAGGCTCCATGTCGTTCCGCCTGGCCGATCACCCCATCCTCTTCAGCGGGGACACGCTGTTCCCCGGCGGCCCCGGTGCCACCAAGTTCCCGGGCGGCGACTTCGACACCATCATCCAGTCCCTCGACACCCGACTGTTCACCCTGCCTACCGACACCATCGTCATGCCCGGCCACGGCGTGGACACCACCATCGGCACCGAACGCCCTCACCTCCAAGAATGGGTAAACCGCGGCTGGTAATTCGGTCACTCGGGGTTTCCACTATGACGATAGGGGTAATACACTGGGGCCCGTGAACGAACTGTTTCGGGTTGTCGATCTCCATGCTCGCCCGGTTGTCGATGACGACACCGTGCCGCCCGAAATCCTGCGTGGCGTGAGCTTTGAGGTGAAGCCGGGCGAGGTCCACGCCATCATGGGCCCCAACGGGTCCGGCAAATCCACCCTCGCATCGGCCCTGCTCAACAACCCCGAATACGAGGTCACAAGCGGTGAGATCTTCTATAAAGGTGACGACATCACCGACTGGCCGACCGATGTTCGGGCCAAGCAGGGCATGTTCCTGGCCTTCCAGTATCCGCAGGAAATCGCCGGCGTGTCCGTCATCCAGTTCCTCCGTCAGGCCCTGTCGGCCCGGAAGGGCATCGACCTCAGCGTGCTCGAACTCCGGCTCGACATTATGGAGTGGATGGCCCGCCTCGGCATGGACAAGCAGTTCGCCGACCGCTACCTCAACGAGGGCTTCAGCGGCGGCGAAAAGAAGCGCAACGAGATCCTGCAGATGGCCATCCTCCAGCCCGACCTGGCCATTCTCGATGAGACCGATTCCGGCCTCGACATCGACGCGCTCCGAACCGTGGCCAGCGGCATTCGCGAGGTGAAAGCAGACCGCACAGACCTCGGCATCGTGCTCATCACCCACTACCAGCGCCTGCTCGACGAAGTAAAGCCCGACGTGGTGCACATCTTGCTCGACGGTCGCATCGTGCAGACGGGCGGCATGGAACTGGTCGACATAGTGGAGAACAAAGGCTACGACGAATTCCGAGCCGCTCATGCTTGACGTCGCCGCCATCAAGGCCCAGTTCCCGCTGCTGCAACGACAGATCAACGGCATGCCGATCGTCTATCTCGACTCGGCCAACTCCACCCAAAAGCCGCAGTGCGTCATCGATGCCATGAGCAACTTCATGGCCACCAGCTATGCCCCGGTCAGCCGCAGCGCCTACGGCCTGGCGTCGGAAGCCACCGACGCCTACGAGTGCGGCCGCTCCAAAGTCGCCAGCCTTATCAACGCCCCTAACGACCACGAAGTCGTGTTCACCAAGAACGCAACCGAGGCGCTCAACCTGGTCATCCAGTCGTGGGGTCGGGCGAATCTCAACAAGGGTGACGTCGTGGTGCTCACCCACATGGAGCATCACGCCAACATCGTTCCCTGGCACATGCTCGTGGCCGAAAAAGGCATCCAACTGAGATGGGTCGGCCTCACCCCCGACGGCCTGCTCGATCTCAGCAACCTCGCCGAACTCCTGCAGGACGCCAAGGTGTTCTCCTTCACCGCCATGTCGAACGTGCTCGGCACCATCAACCCGGTCCGCCAGCTCACCGACGCCGCCCACAAGGCTGGCGCGCTGGCCTTCGTGGACGCCTGCCAGCTCGTACCGCACATGGTCACCGACGTACAGGCAATGGACGCCGATTTCGTGATGTTCTCATCCCACAAGCTGTGCGGCCCCACCGGCATCGGCATCCTGTGGGGGCGAGAGAAGCTGCTCGACGCCATGCCGCCATTCCTCGGCGGCGGTAACATGATCGCCGACGTGCGTCTCGACGGTTTCACCACCGCCCCCCTGCCGGCCAAGTTCGAAGCGGGCACGCCGCCCATCATCGAGGCGGTCGGCCTCGGTGCCGCCATCGACTTCCTGAACGGTCTCGGCATGGCCAACATTCGCCGTCACGAAATCAACCTCACGGCCACCATGATGAACCGACTCACCACCCACTTCGGTGACGACATCAGCATCTACGGCCCCACCAACGCCGAACTCCGCGGCGGCGTCGTCAGCTTCGCGATGCGCGATGTGCACCCCCACGACATCAGCCAAGTGCTCAACGAAACCAACGTCTGCGTGCGGGCCGGACACCATTGCGCCAAGCCGCTCATGAAGGTGCTCGGCGTCGGTTCTACCGCCCGTGCCAGTCTGTATGTGTACAACGATGAGTCCGACGTTGATGCCCTTGTCCTCGGCCTTGATGCCGCCCGATCCCTGTTCGCCCCGTAGGAGATTCCCATGGCCGGCCTCGAAGACCTTTACCGCGAGATCATCCTCGATCACTACCGCTCCCCCCGTAACCGCGGCGAGCTCGATCCGCCTGCCATTATGGCCGAGGGCTTCAACCCGCTGTGCGGCGACGAGATCAAAGTCTTCCTCATGGTCGAAGACGACAAGGTTGAAGACATCCGCATTTCCGGCCAGGGCTGCTCCATCAGCCAGTGCTCGGCATCCATGATGTCGCAGGCTGTGAAAGGCAAGACGGTCGACGAAGCCCGCGCCGTCATCCGTGCCTTCAAGGCAATGATGACCCCGCCAGACCCCGACCACGACCACGATCACGATGAGCCCGCCGTGAAACTCGGCGACCTCGAAGCACTGAGCGGCGTGCAAAAGTTCCCGGTTCGTATCAAGTGCGCCACCCTCGCCTGGAACACCCTCACCCAAGCCATGGACGACGCGTCGTAACCCACCCGTTCGCAAGACCGAACCGACGACGATCAGAAGATTGTTCAGGTCGGCTCAATTCCCTCACGTTTCCGGTGACTGAGGTCGATGAGTTGGTGAGGTAACCACGGAGCGGTGCGGAGGTGCGGATGAGAAAGCTACGAGCGATCTTGTGGATGACAGCTGCCGCGCTCCTCGTCATCATTGTGGTGGTCCCGGCCTTCGGGAACTACCAGTCGGCTACAGCCGATCTGTCGATCGAGGCGCAGCAGCGCAAGACCCTCATCGACAGCGTTCAAAAGGTCGACGCGCCGGCACCCAAGTTCCGTGTCACCATGGACAATCTCGACAAGGTGATGCCGAATCCGAAGGGCGCCGAACGTCAGGCTCTCACCTTGTCGGTCGTCGGCCTCTCCGTGTGGTTGATGGCACAACGACTGCTACGCAAGCGCCGCCTGGCGCTGCGCGCCGCATCACCGCTGTTGTTTGAAGCCCCTCGGGCCACCAGGCATCTTGGTCCGATCCTGTGGAATCACGACATCGAAATCATGGAGTCGATTGGCCCGGTCGGCCTGCTCCAACCCATAGCGTTGCCCGTGATGCGCCAGCAAGCTCGCATGCGCGAGCTCGCCATGGCCGCCTGACGCTGCCTCGACAACGAGCAGGCGCCGCTGGTTGGTTAGGACTAGGCCTTTTGCATCAAAGAATGAACTCAATAGCCTCTTCTTTTTGTCTGCGAACTTAACCTGCCCCCGAAATCCGACGATCAAGTTGTCGTCACACTCCACTCATTTCGTAAGGGGCGATATGAAACTCATAAAGGCGATTCTCTGGTCCGCAACCGCAGCTCTGTTCATCCTCATTCTTGCTCTGCCAACGTTCAACCGGGTCGTCGTCGGCGTCAGCGACGCATCGGGCGCTCACTTCACCGTCGCCCGCCTCTTTCCGCCGCCGACCCCCGCGCAGCGTCAAGCACTCATCCTTTCGCTCGCCGGCCTATCGATCTATTTCGCGGCGAGCCGACTGCAGGCCAGCCGTCGACGTGCACTCCACAAGCTGCCGCCGGTGCATCTCAACTTCGTTGGGCCAGCGCGGCCCGAACCGATGCTCTGGCGCCACGATGTGGGGGTCATGGAATCGATCGGCGAAGTTGGCCTCTTGCAGTCAACCCCACTCAATTTCGGTCGCCGCCGAGACACCAACGACGAGCTGCTGATTCCGCTCTGAACCGCTAGAGCGCGAAGAGGTCGTCGAGCGACGGCTTCTTCGCCGATTGCGGCAACTCAGGCTCGGGCGTTTGAAACGCGGCGTACCCGTCGATGTCGAGCTGCGCCGCCAGTTCGGGGCCCCCCGATTCCACAATGCGGCCCTTTACCAAGATGTGCACGACATTGGGGCGCAGCTCATCGAGCAGACGGTTGTAATGGGTGATGGCCAACACCCCGAGTCCTTGCTCTCGGCTGGCCTCGGCCACCCGACGGGCACAGGCCCGCAGTGCGTCGACGTCGAGGCCAGAGTCAAGCTCATCAAGCACGGCGAAGCGAGGCTGGAGTACGGCCAGTTGCAGCGTCTCGTTGCGCTTCTTTTCGCCACCGGATAGGTCGACGTTCAGTGCCCGTTCGAGGAACTTCTCATCGAAACCGATGCGGCCCGCTTCGGCCATCATGAGTGCGTGAAGACCGGCAACATCACGACCGCTGGCGAGCAGTGCTTCGGTGAGCATTCGTTCGAGGCCGACGCCCGGTACTTCGGTTGGGTACTGCATGGCCAGAAACAGGCCGGCCGCAGCGCGCTTCCAGGTGGGTAGGGCCAGCATGTCCTCACCATCAAGGGTGACCGAGCCGCCGATGACGTCATAGCCGGGCTTGCCCATCAGCACCGACGAGAGCGTCGATTTCCCGGCGCCGTTCGGGCCCATGATGGCGTGTACTTCGCCAGCGGGGATGGTGAGGTTGATGCCGTGCAGAATCTGCTTGCCCGGAATACCGGCCTGCAGTTCGGTGATAACCAATTCGCTCACTTGTGCGCTCCTGCCGTGATGGTGATGTGCACCATGCCGTCAACGACGGCCGCGTCGTAGACCGGCACCGGTTGCGTAGCGGGGAACGTCTGCGGCTCCCCCGTCTTCAGGCTGAATGTACTGCCGTGCTTGATGCACTCGATCTCGCACTCATCGGGGTATACGTCGCCCTCGCTCAGCGAAACCTCAGCATGGGAGCAGGTATCACCAATGGCATAGATCGAATCCTCGATACGCACCACACATACCTTGTGACCCTCGACCACGAACTGACGAGCCTCCGCTACGCCGAGGTCGTCGAACTTGCAGACCGAAACGGTGCTCATGCCGACACCTCCACTGGGCGACGATCAAGCTTGCCGGCAACCTCGGCTCGCAACTCAGCGGAGAGCACCTGCGCCGGAAGCTTGTCGATGACCTCGTCGAAGAAACCGAGCACGATCAAGCGATCAGCGATCTCGGGTGGAATGCCGCGGCTCTCCAGGTAGAAGCGCTGCTCCTCATCGATGGGGCCAACGGTGGAGGCATGGCTGCACTTCACATCGTTGTTCTCGATGTCGAGGTTCGGCACGCTGTCGGCCCACGCCTCAGATGACAGTTTGAGGTTGCGATTGGTCTGGAAAGCGCGTGCGCCACGTGCATCTTTTTCGATGTGGATGAGGCCGGTGTACACGCTGCGGGCCCGATCCTGCACGGCACCCTTGAACAACAGATCGCTGGTGGTCTTCGGCGCCGCGTGGGTCTGCGTGACCCGAAGGTCGAGCATCTGATCACCCTCGCCGAAGCTGACACCGATCTGCTCGCCGTGCGCACCCTGGCCCAGCAGCCGAGCGTCGGTACGCACCCGGGCGTACCCGCCGCCGAGAGCCACGGTGGCGAGAACGGTCGTGCTGTCGCGTTCGCCGCGCGAGATTTGGTTGGCAATAAGCCAAGCGTCTCGATCCAATTCGTTCACCGCTTGATACCGGATCCGCGCCGATTGCGCGGCGCGCATTTCCATGACCGGGGCGACAAGCCCCCGCGAGCCACCGACGAACTTCTCGATGACGGTGACCTCGGCGTTCTCGCCCGCATCAATGATGAGGCGAGGGAACGACGCCACTCCGGCCGGGAGTCGGTGGGTGATCACGATCGGCGCACCCGCAGCCTTGCCACGAGGGACTCGAACGACAATCGGCGCGGCGGAGAAGGCGTTGTTCAGATCGGCAAACAGATCGAGTGGCGAGGCCATGATCGAACACCACATGTCGGGATCGATTTCGACCACGAAACCGTCGCCGCTTTCGACCGTGGTGGACGCAGGGGCGATCGACATCGTCGACAGATCGAGCTGATCGATACGGCTGTAGCGCCACAATTCGTCCTCGGCTGTGGGCCAGGCAGTAGCGGTAGCCCGTCCGGCAGCCTCAACCCGGCGGGCCTGTAACCAGGCCGGACCGGCGAGAGCACCAGCGGAATCGGGGGAAAATGCGGGTGAGAGCGTCATAGAACCACAGGAGATTCTACTATCCGCGTAGGAGAAACCCCGAACCCTTCCATGCTTCGCTCGGTCGCTACCGCTCCGTGTCGCTCAGACTCGCTTCGCTCAGACAATCGAGCAAGCTCATCCGAACCAATTGCGGGATTGACCGAGCGAAGCTGTGAGTTAATGGTCGTGGCTTAGAGCATCCTTGTTTGGATCCTCGGTGTTGGGCTTGGCTGGTGTTGGTGACCGTCGTGACTCGGAGCGAAGCTGACCCCTGTTGTTGGGGTGTCTTGTTCTCGAACTGTCCGAAGG
>JANNZM010000065.1:0-8824 GCA_031410595.1 Actinomycetes bacterium
CACACTGTTCCGCCGACGGCGACATCAGGCGCTGCTGGTGGTACTGCTCATGGTGCCCATCTTCATCACCGTCGTCATCCGATTCGCCGGTGGACCCGACGCTGGCGAAGGCCCCGGCTTTCTCGCGCAGGTCACCAATAACGGCGTGTTTGCCACGCTTGCCGGCCTGACCGTTACGCTGCCGTTTTTTCTTCCCATGGCTGTCGCCGTGATCGCCGGAGACTCCATTGCCGGTGAAGGCGGGCTCGGCACGCTTCGGTATCTCCTGGTGCGCCCGGCTGGGCGTGGTCGGCTGCTGGCCACCAAGGCGACCGCGGTCGCTGCGTTCTGTTTGGTTGCCACGCTGGTGGTCGCGGTTGGTGGGTTGGTGTCGGGAATCGTGCTGTTCCCCATCGGCCGCATCACCACACTGTCCGGTGACACGTTGCCGCTCGCCAACGGTATGCTGCGCATCACTCTGGCCTCCGCGCTGATCGGCATCTCGCTCCTGGGCCTGGCCGCGGTCGGGTTGTTCATCTCCACGCTCACCGATGTACCGGTCGGCGCTATGGCGGCAACGCTCGGCCTGTTTATCTTCATCGGTGTCCTCGACACGTTGCCCCAAACCAAGGCGTTGCATCCGTGGCTACTCACGGACCACTGGCTGAGCTTCAGTGACCTGCTGCGCACCCACATCGTGTGGAGCGGCATAGTGAAAAACATTGCGGTGCAGGCCGGTTACGTGGCTGTCTTCGGCGCCGCGGCGTGGGCGCGATTCACCACCAAAGATATTCTGGCGTAGGAAGCCGTTAGACCGGATCGACTCCGGCGTAGGCATGTGCGAACCAGGTGGCCAGTAGCGGGTCACGCTGGAGGGACGCCACCCAACCGCCGCGCAGGCCGCGGCCGAACGTTTCTGCCGCCCCCGTTTCGTTGCCGGTCTTGTTGGCCTGCAAGATCTGCAGCAACCAGAACGAGAATGCCTGGATGCGCCAGATGACGTCGAGCCGCGTTGCGGAATAAGCGGCGAGGCGCGTGCCGTTGGCGGTCGGACCGAAGCGGTCGATGAGGCCCTCGGCCAGTTCCACCGCGTCGGCCATGGCCAGGTTCATGCCTTTGCCGCCCGATGGCGTGATCAGGTGAGCCGCATCGCCGCACAAGAAGATGCCGTCTTGTTGCATTGGCTCGGTCACCCTCATCTGCAGGTCGACGAACGACATCTGCCCGAACACGGTGCTGTCGAGCTTGCCGTGCACGCCGAGTCGATCCGACAGTTCGGCCCGTATCCGCTCCTGAGGCCAGTCGGCCTCGGTGTCGGTCACCGGCACCTCAAGGTAGTAGCGCGTTTGTTCTGGACCACGCAGCATCTGCCCCGCGAAACCACGCGGATGCGCACCGTAGATCGTGTGCCGCACCAGCGCCGGAGCGTCAGCGATCACCGCCAGCCAGCGCACGGGAAGCGAACGCTCGGCAATAGCAGAGTTGGTGAGCAACGGTGCCACCGTGCTGCGGGCACCGTCGCATCCAACTACTGCGTCAGCGGTGATTTCGATCAACTGATCTTCGCCGCTTCGCCACGTCACCCGACCGCCGCCAGCGTGGTGTGCCACCTTGGTCACGGTGCAGTCGAACCGAACGTCGCCCCCAAGATTGAGCAGCGCCGCACACAACGTTTCAACGAGCAGGTGCTGCGGATAGACGTAGTGCGGCCGCCCGCCCGTGAGTTCGCCGTAGTTCACGATCACCGAGTCAGACGGCGTTCGGAACTCGCATCGACCGTTCTCCACATCGAATCGAACGAGGTCATCGGCGATACCGACGCGCTTCAGCAGCTGCACGGTGCGATAGTCGATCGAGCCGGCCTTGGGGGGTCCGCCAACCTCGGCACGGCTCCGGCGCTCAATCACCACGAACGGAATACCGGCCCGTTGCAACAACAGACCGAGCACCAAGCCTGCCGGCCCTGCGCCCACGATCACCACCGTTGTTTCCATCCCCGTGGACTAAAGAATGGTGACGGTGCCGGTCGTGCCGTCGACGGTCACCATTGCCCGTTGGCGATGCGTTGCGTTGCCCCAACAACCGACACCGCACACGGAATACCCAGTTCACGCGACACGATCACGGCGTGGCTGACGGCTGCGCCAGTATCGACCACGACGGCGCCAGCAGTGAGGAACAGCGGCCCCCAGGAGCTATCAGTTGTAACTGCAACTAAAATATCACCTGGCTCAAGATCGCCCGGATCACCGGGCTCGGTGAGCACGCGCGCTCGACCGGTGTGAGTGCCGGCGCAACCGGCCAGCCCAGTGAGCACCGTGCCCGACGGCGCGATATCGGAACCAAACGCGAGGCGCGGCTGGTACGAATCGTGCCCGGGTGCGGCTCCATCGAAAACGAAGGGCGGCTCAAGGGCACGAAGCTCGGCGGCCTCGGCCTTGCGTGAGGCAATCGTGGCTTTCATCGAAGCCGGATCATTAAGGAAGCCCGCCATCTCGTCGTCAGCAACCCATACGACATCTCCGATCCGATCGAGGTGACCCTCGGCCACTAGCCGGCGTCCGATCTCACGTACTGCGAGACGGATCTCGTGGTTCAACTTGATGCAGTTGGTCTTCGTGCGTTCGCGACCGGGCAAGAAGACGCTGCATGCCCGCACGCCACCCAAGAACTGGCCCTGCGTGTCTGGGTCACCAGCCAGGGCCTCGCCCAGGGTGGCGGCAGTTGCCGCTCGCTCGGCGGCCATGACGGCAGCCTTCGGTTTTGGGTCGGCGCCGTCATCGGCGAATCGCATCCGCTCAAGCTGTGTCAGCGGCATTTCGGGATGGGTCTCCCACGTGGGCGAACTGAGATCCCATTCGTTCGGTCCCCGTGATCCGTGGGCGGCCAAGAAGTTCTCAAAGCCTGCCACGAAACAGGCGATGTCCTTATCGTCGGAGGCCGTCAGCCGATGCCATAACCCGGACACGCCACCGTTGAACTCGCTCGTCAACGCCGGAGACTCCTTGATGAGTCGGGAGAGTTCCCAGAGGGCCAGACTTTGCTCGGCGGAGTCGACGCCGCCGAGACCGCTGATGAGTGCGTTTGCCGCTGCCGGCTGACCGACCGCCGCACTGACGCCTGCCACCAGCCCGGTGGCGACGGTGGAGCAGTACAGCTGGAACAGATGCTGTCCGAAGAGGTGGCGGAACATCGGCACGAGCGAACGGCAGCGCTCGACCAATTCGCCATTCGACAACTTAAAAAGGTCGGGTCGATCGGCCGCGATCTTGGCGACGTCGGCCTTGTCCTTGACGAGTTCTGGCAGTTCCTCGGTCGTAAGCACGTAGCCGAGCCAGCCCATAGCGGCGGCGGCCTTCGCATCATCTTCGTCCTGCGGTCGCGCCTTGTACGGCGGGGCTGGCTGATCGCCAAAGAACGTCTGATCCATCATCTGCCATGTAAAGCCCGGAACCCGGATAGCGAACACCCGTGACACGGAAACGTTGAGGTAGCAGTAGCCACCGAAGCTGCCGACGATCTCTTTGCGGTCGGCGGCGAACTCATCAGGGCTGAATGTCCCGGTGCGAACAAGAGCGTCTCGCCATCCCAACTCGGCGCCCTCAAAGCCCCACATCGTCCAACCCATCGGCGTGACGATGTCGGGGAACACCTCGCCAACGTTGGCCCGCGTCCAAACCGGATAGTCCGGGCTTGGCTCGTCGTCGACAACCCAGATCTTTTCGCTCACCGATGTCTCCTCTGATTTCGCCACCTGTTGCGCTATGACGGTCGTCACATGATAGGCAAGTGGCAAGGCCTGCGTTTCAAGAACCCGGCGCCCACGGACAGCCCCGTGGCATAGGCTGACGAAGGGGTTGAAGGGAGTCATTAATGGGCTACGAAGCACCGGCCGCGTCACATACCGAACCGGTTGAGGATTGGCTGCACGACTTCGATGTGTTCGATCCGGGTTACGTGCGCGACCCGTTCCCGGTGTGGAACGAGGTTCGAGGTTGTCCGGTTCTTACGACCGAGCGTTGGGGCGGCGTGCACCTCGTTGTCGGCTACCACGCCGTGGTGCAGGCGGCGGCCAATACGGCAGCGCTGACGTCTACGCTTGGCACCTCGGCCGCGCCGACGCTCGAAGACCATCGTGATCCGAACCGTGCGCAATCCATCATCAACAACGACCCGCCCGAACACACCCCGATCCGTCGCACCATACTGCCGACGTTCGCGCCACAGGCTGTCGCCGGATACGAGCCGACCACTCGCGCGTTGTGCGAGTCGTTGGCCGACAAGATCGCGGCGCGTCTGCACGATGGCGTTGGCCTTGCGAATGCCGCTGTTGAATATTCGCAACAGATTCCGGCTCGGGTCATCGGCCGCATTCTCGGTATCCCAGAGTCACGTACCGATGAGTTCATCGAGTGGGTGCGTGCCATTCTTGAAACCGGAATCGCGGAACCCGAGAAGCGTAAGCAAGCGTTCCAAGACATGGGCGACTACTTCGCAGCGGAGATTGCCGAGCGACGCCGCGCACCTCGGGAAGATCTGATCACAAGCCTTGTGAATGCTCGACTCGACAACGGTGAGCCGGTGCCCGATCGCAACATCGTCGGGAACTGTGTGCTCCTGCTGGTGGCCGGCATCGACACCACGTGGTCGGCCATCGGTTCATCCATCTGGCATCTCGCTCAGCACCCTGCTGATGTCGCCCGGCTTTGCGCCGAGCCCGACTTGTGGCCGACCGCGATCGAAGAATTTCTGCGGGCCTTCGCGCCGGTCACCATGGGCCGCATCGCTACATCCGACACCGAAGTCGCAGGCTGCCCAGTGGCTGAAGGTCGTCGTGTGCTGCTGGCCTTCCCGGCAGCCAACCGTGACCCAGCCGTGTTCGATCAACCCAACGACGTCATCCTCGATCGCGAACTGAATCGTCACGTTGCGTTCGGCTCCGGCATCCACCGCTGCGCCGGCTCCAACATCGCCCGTATGGAACTACGCGTCGCGTTGCAAGTTTGGGTTGAGCGCTTCCCCACCTTCTCGCTCGCCGACGTCGACGCCGTCACGTGGGCTGGCGGCCAGGTCCGTGGCCCTCGCTCGGTCCCGGTGAAAATCGGTTAGTCCGGCAAACACCGCGATCGTCAGCGGCGTATACGAACGCCAGGTCCACAGCTCACATCGTGGCGCCGATGATCCAGGGCGCGAATTCGTTTTGGCCGTAGCCGAAGGCTTCGCTCTTGGTTTCTTCGCCCGATGCGACGCGCAGCATGTGCTCGAAAATCTGGCGACCCTTGTGGGCCATGGTGATGTCACCGTCCAGGAGGTCACCGCAGTTGATGTCGATGTCTTCGCTCTGGCGTTCCCACAGCTGACTATTGGTCGACAGCTTGATCGACGGCGAAGGGATGCACCCGTACGCTGACCCGCGTCCGGTGGTGAAGCACACGAGATTCGCGCCGCCCGCCACCTGGCCTGTCACCGACACCGGGTCGTACCCGGGTGTGTCCATGTAGACGAAACCGCGTGTCGTCACAGCCTCGGCGTAGTCGTACACCTCCATCAGGCCGGTGGTACCACCCTTGGCTACCGCGCCCAGCGACTTTTCGAGAATGGTGGTGAGTCCGCCGGCCTTATTTCCTGGCGTGGGGTTGTTGTTCATCTCGCCGTGATTGCGGGCGGTGTAGTCCTCCCACCATGCAATCTGGTTCACGATCTTGGCGGCAACGTCGGGTGTGACGGCGCGACGGGTGAGGAGATGTTCAGCGCCGTAGATCTCGGGCGTCTCCGACAGAATGGCGGTGCCACCGTTGCGCACGAGTTCGTCCACCGCTGCGCCGAGCGCGGGGTTTGCCGTGATACCTGAGTAACCGTCGGAACCGCCGCACTGCAAGCCGATGATGAGGTGTTCTGCGCCGACCGGTTCGCGCTTCACGTCGTTCGCCCAGGGCAACATTTCGCTGATGCGTGCGATGCCTTCCTCAACACAGTGCCGGGTACCGCCGATGTCTTGGATGTTGATCGCCGCCAGGCGACTGCCCTCCTGCAGACGCTTGGCCGTGATGAGCGCTCCCAGTCCGTTCGCCTCGCAGCCGAGACCAACGAGCAGCACACCGGCAATGTTCGGATGGGTGGCGTATCCGGCGATGGTGCGCCGCAGGACGTCCATGCCGATGCCTTTTGCGTCCATGCCGCATCCGCTGCCATGGGTGAGCGACACCACGCCATCGACGTTGGGAAACGCTTCGAGTCCGCGACCGTCGCGCCAGTGATCGGCAATGGCTTTCGACACTGTTGCTGAGCAGTTCACGGTGGAGATGACGGCCAGATAGTTGCGCGTTGCGACCCGACCATCGGCGCGACGGATGCCCATGAACGTTGCGGGCACGGCCGCGGGAATAGTCGGTGTGTAATCGACCCCGAAGTCGTGGTCCCGAATGAACGCACCCATCTCGGTGTTGTGGGTGTGGACGTGCTGTCCGGGCTCAATCGGTGCCGATGCAAACCCGATGATCTGCGCGTACCGGCGCACCGGATCACCGACGGCGCGGGCTCGGACAGCCACCTTGTGTCCCGCGGGGATGCGCTCGGTGACCGTGGTGCCTTCGCTCTCGATACGGCTACCTTCCGCAAGTTCGCGCACGGCGATCACCACGTCGTCATCTGGATGCAACCGCATGGTCGAGGTACGCAGAAACTGAAGAGCAGCCATGCCTCATCCTCGCGCGAGACTCAAGGTATGTTCGGCGTCGACCTCGATCGCTATCCCATCGACCGCCTTGACTCGCCCGCGGGTCACACGCTTGTTGCCCGTTGCCAAGCCGACATAGCCACGCACGGCGTGAGCCAACTCCCCGGCTTTCTTACGCCAATAGCTATCGAAGAGATCCTGGCGACGGCTCAGCAACTCTCGCCGCAGGGCTGGGCCAGCGAGAGCACCCATAACGTCTACTTCACGCCGCTCGCCGACGCCTCGCCTCACAGCTCGGCCAGTATGCCGCAACGGTCCGCCAAGCGTGCCATCGCCTATGACCTGCTTCCGGCTGATCTCCCGCTGCGAGTTGCCTACGAATCTGCGGGGTTGACTGAGTTCGTTCGACGGGTCCTTGGGAAGCCGACGTTGTATCGCAGTGCCGATCCGCTCGACGCGTTGGAGATAGCAGTGTTCGAGCCGGGAGGGGAGCTTGGATGGCACTTTGACAACAGTGAGTTCTCCATCACCATCATGTTGCAAATGCCCGATGGCGGCGGCGAGTTCCAATTTATCCGGGCATTGCGATCAGACGATGATGCCAACGAGCAGGGTGTCCTCGCCGTGCTGAGCGGCGATCATCGAGCAGTCGAAACGTTGCCCACTGCGCCGGGCACGCTCGCTCTTTTCCACGGGCATCACGCAATGCATCGCGTTACGCCCGTTTCGGGCCTTCGACCGCGCATCAACACGGTGCTCACCTACGGCGAGCGACCCGACATGATGCTGAGCCCGCTCACCCAGAGACTCTTCTACGGCCGCAACGTCCCGTCGCCAGCCACATGATCGGAACGATCACTCCGAAAAGGCGTTCGTGTTCCTGTCGCGCTGACGAGGGGCAGTATTTCAGATCGAGCGTGCTGATTGTTAGAGTTTTGTGGACCTCTTGATCCACTTCCTCGTTGAATCAGCACGATCGATCCGGATTTGCTGACACATTTTCTTCGACTCTCTGATAGCCTTCGTAAATCAGCACGATCGCTCCGAATCCAATCGGTCAAAACGTGGCAGAGCAGCTCGCACGTGAGGTCAGTGCTCGTAGGCGCGCGCTTGGCCTTCGGCAAGTTGAACTCGCTGAGCTTGCGGGCACCTCGGCTCGGTTCGTGTACGAAGTTGAGCGAGGTAAGCCGTCCCTCCGCCTGGACAAGCTGGTCGATCTGCTCGATGTGCTCGGTCTGGAAATCCACCTCAGCCGAAGGGTGTAAACGACGTGAGGCCACTGGATGAATTGCCCTTCGTCAACGTCGCTGATGTGTACAAGAACGGCGTGCGTGCAGCGACGCTCGAACGGACGAGTCGTGCCACTGTGTTTTCGTATCTTGATGACTACGACGGGCCGCCGATTGCCACGACCTTGCCCGTCGGGGAGGTTCGGCACAGCCAAGGAGGATCTCTCCCGACGTTCTTCACAGGCCTCCTTCCCGAGGGTCGGCGACTCGCAGCGACACGGCAGGCGATAAAGACATCAGTCGACGACGAACTGTCGCTCCTGATAGCCGTCGGCTCAGACACGATTGGCGATGTACAGGTCATGCCTGCAGATGAAGCTCCGAGCGAACCTCCGGTTTCCGATCTTGGCAGTCCGGCGCTGCTGTCGTTCGAGATACTTTGGAATACCGCTATCGGAACTGAACCAGAGCGAACGGGTCTGCCCGGCATACAGCCAAAGGTCTCAGCGCGGATGATCTCGTTTCCCGTCCGGCTTGGGTCCGGACAGTTCATTCTCAAGCTGAACCCGCCTGAGTTTCCCCATGTTGTCGAAAACGAAGCCTGCTTTCTCGCTGCCGAGAAGGCGTCGGGTTTGCGAGTCCCAAGGTTTGAGCTCGTCTCGGATAGGGACGGTGTGAAAGGCCTATTGATCTCGCGCTTTGACCGCGTGGCCGTCTCGAAAGGCGTCTTCACTCGTCGTGCTCAGGAAGACGCGTGTCAGGTGCTAGACCGCTATCCGGCCGACAAGTACTCGGTATCAGTGGAAGCTGTCGTGAACGCTCTGGCGGCACAGTGTTCGGCTCGCACCGTTGCGGCGCGTGACCTGATCCGCCAGGTTGCATTTGCTCACCTCACCGGAAACGGTGACCTGCACGCCAAGAACCTGTCCATCGTCTTTGA
>JANNZM010000066.1:0-1615 GCA_031410595.1 Actinomycetes bacterium
GCCGCCCGCCCAAGATCCAGGGCACCGACACGATGGTCTTCGTGGTCGACATCGTCGACTCGAAGTAACCGCTCAGCCCGACAACTCAGCCTGCAAGGCCGGTGGCAACGACGCGAACACCGGCGGCTGCGCGCCCGCGACTGCGCAGGTGCGCCCGGCCACGTACGCCGCAAATGAAGCACCCCGGCGGAGCAACGCCGCGTCGCCGAGTTCGGCGCGGCCGTACCCCCGGGCGATCCACCAGGCGAGGAAGCCGCCACCGAGGGAATCGCCAGCGCCGATCGTGTCCACCACGTCCACCTTGGCTGCGGGCACCAGGAACGAGCCCGATGCCGTGAACACCCGCACTCCTTCGGCCCCTGCGCTTAGCAGCACCACCAGCGCGCCATCATCGATGAACTGATGCGCTGCGTCGGCGGCCGGTATACCGGGTCGGAGAAATTCGAGGTCTTCGTCGCTGACCTTCACGATGTCGGCCCGGCGACACAGCCGACGAATTCGTTCCCGGTACGCCGCCGGATCGGTGATCACCCTTGGCCGACAGTTTGGGTCGATGAAGACCAGCGTCGGTGGCTCCAGGGCGGCGAGCACGGCTTCGGCTGCGGTGGCCATCGGCTCGAGCACCAGGCCGAGGGTGCCGACATGAACTGCACGAAGCCCGCGAGGGAGCACGTCGAGAGCCGCAGCGGGCTCGAGTGCCGGAGCAGCGGTTCCCTCGAAATAGAAGTGGTACTCGGCCGAACCGTCGTCGTCGAGCTCGGCTGCGGCCAGGGTGGTTGGTCGATCGGTCGCAATAATGGCCGACAAGTCGACGCCATCGTCCCGAAGATGACGCAAGAGCCCCTGGCCGAACCGGTCGGAGGAAATCGTGGCCATGAACATGGACGGTTGACCGAGTCGTCCGACGGTGCGCGCCGCGTTATAGGGCCCACCGCCTTCGATGGCGTTGACCTCGCCGGTCGGGTGCAGCACAAGATCGATAAGAGCTTCACCCAGCACCAGAATCACGGCGACAAACTAGCAATCCTGCGTTCATCGCCCATCTTCCCAGGCCGGCCGACACTGAGAGTAGCTTTGCGTCCATGCGCGTTGACCTGAATTTCTTCGGAACTGTTCCCATGCCCGACGCAGGCGATCCGGCCATCGCACCCACCTCGCGCCGCTACGGCAACGACGACGCCATTGCGTGTTACGACAACATGCTGCACTGGGCCACCACCGCCGACAAGCTCGGTTTCGACACCATGTGGTTCACCGAACATCACTTCCAGCACGAGGGCTACGAGGTTCTGCCGAACCTCATCATGTTCGGCATGTACGCGGCCACCAAGACGCAAGAACTCCGGCTCGGCCAGATGTTCAACGTGGTGCCGCAGTGGCACCCGTTACGCCTCGCGGAAGACTTTGCGCTCGCCGATATTCTCACCGGCGGTAGGATGGAGTTCGGTGTTGGCCGCGGCACCGTTCCCCGTGAAGCGTGGGCGTTCGGCACGGTGGTTGCCAGCGGTGACAACGCCATGTCGGCCGAGCACGATCGCATCAACCGCGAGGTGTTCGAAGAGTCGATGGAGGTCATCAAGGCAGCGTGGTACAACGAACGCTTCTCCCATCGCGG
>JANNZM010000067.1:0-54589 GCA_031410595.1 Actinomycetes bacterium
GGTGGACGTGGTGCCGGTCCTCAGCGTGAGTCCGAGTCCGTCGATGGCATCGAGCACGGCCTCTTGCGTTCGCGGCAGCTCTAGACCCAACTCGGGGGTGGCATGCAGGTGACGGCGGAGTTTCACCGTGTCGTCCAGCAGGGCTTCAGACGCAGCGAGCAGTTCGGTGTTTTCCTGCGAGGTCGTGCTCATGGGACGAGATGCTACGTGAGGTCGAGCAGACTGATTCCATGTCGAAGCCCAACAGCAGTTGGAGCGACCTGGTCGTGCAACAAGTAGTCGCGGCGCTCGACCCGCTCGCCGACCCATTGAAAGCGCCCGCGATGCGCGCCTACATGAAGGACGTTGCGCCGTTCCTTGGTATCCCATCGCCGGTGCGCGCGTCAGCGTTGCGCCCGGTTTGGAAAGCAGTGGGAAAGGCTCCGTCGGCGCGTGATCTGGGGGACGCCGCGACCGAGTTGTTCGACTGCGACCAGCGCGAGTTTGCCTATGCCGCCCTCGACCTTTTTGGTCGCAACAACAAAGTCATGGACGAGGCTTTTCTGGTCGAGGTGGTCGAGCCGCTCATCCTCACCAAGAGTTGGTGGGACACGGTAGACGCCCTCCGTTCGGAGGCGGTCGGGCCACTGGTGGCACGCTATCCGGCACTGCTCTCGGTAGTGCATCGCTGGGCGGCCAGCGACAACCGCTGGCTGGTGCGATCAGCCATCATCCATCAGCTCGGGTACCACGAGCAGACCGATGTCGATCTGCTCTTCGATCTCTGTCGGATGCATGCCCATCAGAAGGAGTTCTTCGTCGCGAAAGGCATCGGATGGGCCCTGCGCGACTACAGCTACACCGACCCCGACGCGGTCGAAGAGTTCATCGCCACGACCGATCTACGCCACTTGTCGAAACGGGAGGGCCTGAAAGCAATCGTTCGCAAGCGGGCCCAGGCGAAGGCCTGACAAAACGAATGTGGCCCGTCCCGGCGGAGAGGGACGGGCCACGGTTGGTTGGGGTGCGGAAGGGTTTACGCCTTGGTGGTTGGAGGCGTGGTCGGAGCAGCCGGCTGGTCGTCGGCAGGCTGATCGTCGGCATCGTCGTCGTTGCCCCCGCCGTGGCCGCCCCTACCGCCGGGCATACCGCCCTTGCCGAACGGCATCTTGCCGTTTGCGAAGTCGGTGACCCTCTGGGTGAGGTTCGTCTTGATCTTGTCGGCCTGCGCCTGGGTCATGGTGCCGGCGGTGACTGCGGCATCGATCTTGGTGGTGATCTCCTTCACGGCTGCCTCAACGACGGTGTTCAGCGGGACGTTCTTCGACTCGGCGATCTTGGCGACGGTGGTGCCGTTCATGACCTGCTGCGTGAGGTCGTCACTGGTGATGCCAAGGGCCTTGGCCGCAGCGTCTACGACACTCTTGCCGTCAGCCAAGCCGAACCCGCCCATGCCTCCCCGTGGACCATGAGCACGGCCGCCCGTGCCGCCGGCGGGCCGAGCGTCCTGGATGGCCTTCTTCACGGCGTCGGCCTGGGTCTGGGTGATGGTGCCGTCCTTCACCAGTTTGGCGAGGGCGTCGTCGATGGGGCTGACGCGAGTGGCAGGTTTGGCAGGGTCGGTCGTGGCGGGCGCCGTGGTAGCCGTGGTGGTGGTACTCGAGGTGGCGGTCTGGGCTCCCACGAGGTTGGGCGAGCCGAGGGCGAAGCCAGCACCAAGGCCTGCTACGGATGCAACAGCCACGGTGGCTGCGGCGAGATGTTTACGCATGAGGCATTCTCCTGAATGTTCCGTCTGAGGGATATCTTCATCTTGGGCCGACGACCTGAGATTTGCCTGTGATGCGTCTACGAACATGCTGACGGCCGACGCGCGAATATGGAGTCATGAGCCCAGCTACCAAGGCCGTCCCTGTTTCCACCGCCAGCCATGACGCCGATGTCACAAGCGAGCTGCGGGCCTTCATGGCCCGATCGTGGGCGCCGGAGGTGGAAACAACGCCTGCCGTTGCGCCCGTCGCGGCCTACGCAGCGAAGCGTCGCAAAGGCCTGTCGGCCGCGTTTCCGGGCGAGGTCTTGGTGATTCCGGCTGGCCGGCTGAAGTTCCGATCGAACGATTCGCCCTACGCTTTTCGTCCCTACTCGGCCTTCGTGTGGTGCACCGGCAGCCAGGTGGAAGGCAGCGTACTTGTGATGGTTCCGCGCGGGCGCAGCCACGTCGCGACGTTGTTTGTGCGCGCTCGTAACGATCACAACACCGAGGCGTTCTATCGTGACCGCAATTACGGCGAACTGTGGGTTGGCCGTCGCCCGGGCGTCGTGGAAACAGCAGCCGAACTCGACATCGCCTGCAAGCCGCTCACTGAACTCGCCAAGGTTCTTCATAGTCAGCGCGCAAAACCGGTGCGCTGCCTACGCGGTCTCGACCCCGATGTTGACGTGGCTGCCGGCACCGGCCGCAAGAAGGCCGACATCGAACTTGATCGTTATCTCTCCGAAGCTCGGCTCATCAAAGATGACTGGGAGATTGGCGAGCTGCAGGACGCCGTTGATGCGACGTTGAAGGGCTTTGAGGACGTCGTGCGCGAGATACCGGCGACTGACAGTGAACGATGGCTGGAGGGCACGTTTCAGCGCCGGGCCCGTACCGATGGGAACGACGTGGGCTATGGCTCGATTGTCGCTTGTGGTCATCACGCGTGCATCTTGCACTGGACGGACAACGACGGCCCGGTCCGCCCGGGCGAACTCGGTTTGCTCGACATGGGCGTCGAAGGCCACAACCTCTACACCGCCGATGTGACCCGCACCATCCCGTTGTCGGGCACGTTCTCGAAGGCCCAGAAGAAGGTTTACCGTGCCGTGCTGCGCGCCCAGGAAGCCGGCATCGAAGCGGCCGTCGCCGGCGCATCTTTTCTTGCACCGCACGATGCTGCCATGCGTTCGCTCACGACCGATCTGATCTCGTGGGGTTTGCTGTCGGGTGACATCGAGGAGCTGCTGCGTACTCAGGTCTACCGTCGGTACACGCTGCACGGCACCAGCCACATGCTCGGTATGGACGTGCACGATTGTGCCCAGGCCCGCAATGAGTTCTATCGCGGTGGCACCCTGGCGGAAGGCATGGTGCTTACGGTTGAGCCGGGGTGTTACTTCCAGAAAGACGACCTCACCGTGCCCGAGGATTTGCGCGGTATCGGTGTGCGGATTGAAGACGACATCGTCATCACCAATGGGCTTCCTCGTGTGCTGTCATCAGCCATCCCGAAGAAGGTCAACGACATCGAGAAATGGATGAAGCGGGTCCAAAAGCGCAAAGGCTGACCACGCTCCCAAATCAAGGGCGCTCGATTTGCTGCCCTTGGTCCAATCTTGGGTGTTTCTTGTCCGATATAGGCCGATCGACCGAGTGCGAGGCCTTCGCGTCGCCACTACGGTAGTGGCACGCGCGTGGCCTACCGGGAGGCCACTGTTCGCACTCACCTCAGGAACACTATGGATCTCTCACGTCGCATTGGCCTACTTGTGGTTGCATTTGCAACCGTCTTCACGGGTCAAAGCGTGCTGAGCGCCCCGAGTGCCTTCGCCGCGCCTCCCGTGATCGCGACCGGGTTCTTATCGGTCAGCGTCGCCAACCGTGGCGTGGTGAGCGCCGCTCCGGCAAGTGTGGCGGGAGCCAACATGATCCACGTGTGTGGCGTGACCAGCGGTGGCGGCCTCAAGTGTTGGGGTGACGGTGACGGCCACGCGCTCGGCGATGGCACTGCCAACGATCATCCCATCGCCTTCCCGGTCATTGCCTCAGGAGTGGCCCAGGTTGAATCGGCTCGCACCTTCACCTGTGCACGCATGACGGACGCAACCGTGAAGTGCTGGGGTGATGGCAGCCAGTCTCATAATGCGCTGCCGACCCCGGTGAAACTGAATTCGACCGAGACTCCGCTGATCGGGGTGGCCGAGATCTCGGTCGGGTCGGTCCATGCCTGCGCGGTCATCGTCGCGAATGGCGGCGTCAAGTGCTGGGGCAACAATGTCGTACACCAAATCGGTGATGGCACGGCCACCGGTGATAACGCGACCGATGTACGGACCTATCCCACCTCTGTGCTCGACCCCGACGATCCGGCTCACCTTGCTCCCTTAACAGGCGTCGCTGACATATCCAGTGCAGGAGGAAACACTTGCGCGCGCAAGTCGTCCGGAGCAGTGGTCTGCTGGGGCGACAACTCTGCCGGCCAGCTCGGCAACGGCTCGACCTCGGTGCAGAACTTCCCGGTGCATGTGAGTGGCATCGCGTCCGGAGCCCTGCAGATCTCCACCGGCCGCCAGCACTCGTGTGCCGTGCTGGCCCTCGGCGAGCTTCGGTGCTGGGGAGAGAACACTCAGGCGCAACTGGGCAACAGTGCAACCGATGGTGAGAACGTGCCGTCACCGGTTCAGATCCTCGCAAACGGTGTGAAGCAGGTGTCGGCCGGATCGATTCACACGTGCGCGGTCATGGTGGACTCGGGCCGAGCTAAGTGCTGGGGGGCGAATCTCGACTACTACCGCTCCGTCTTTTCCCAGCCCCACGTGTACTTTCCCATTGGTCAACTCGGCAATGGCCTGCTCGATGGCAACTACGCCGACACACCAGTCGATGTCGTGCTGCCTGGTGGTTCCCCACTCGTCGGGGTCTCGCAGATCTCGGCTGGCTACGACGAGACCTGTGCAGTGCTCACTGGTGGCGTGAAGTGTTGGGGGGACAACGAACACGGGCAACTCGGCAACAACCGTGTCACGAATTCGGCTAGTCCGGTCGACGTGCTTGAAGCGCCGACAGCGATGGCGGTTCCTCCTCAGCAGATGTTTGCACCGACAGTGAGCGCCGGTAACGGGCAGGTATCGGCAGCGTTCTCGGCTCCCGCCGACAACGGTCACAGCATTGCCGGCTACGTCCTGACCGCGTCGCCCGGCGGCACGATCGCCACCGGAACAACCTCGCCCATCGTCATGAACGGGCTCACGAACGGCGTCACGTATACCTTCACGATAACGGCCTCGAACAGCGGGGGAACGTCGCCGCTGTCGACGGCATCTGCGCCTGTCACGCCCATCGCGCCGGTGGTGCTTGGTTCGAGCCCGTTGTTCATGCCGTTGGCCAAGCCCGATCGTTTGCTCGATAATCGGAATGGCCCGGTCGGCAGTTCGGCGACGGTAACGGTCAACAACCCGCACGATGGAGCGCTGCTCACGGTCACGGTGGTCGATCAGGCTTCCGATGGATTCGTGACGGTCTGGCCGTGCGATACGACCATGCCCAATACGTCCAACGTGAACTACCGGGTCGGTCCGGCGATCCCGAACACCGTGAACATCACGCCTGCGGCCGATGGGACGGTCTGCGTGTTTTCCTCCACGCCGATCCACGTCATCATCGATCAGACGGGTTCGTGGTCGAAGGTGTCCGGGTTCGCGGGTCAGGTTCCCGACCGCTTGCTGGACACGCGCAACCTCGGACCGCAAACGACAACGGGGGTCGCGTCGGGATTCGACCCGTCGAAGGCGGCGCTCGTGAACGTCACCGTCGTCGATGCTTCGGACCCAGGTTTCGTGACAGTGGGTCCCTGTTCGTCCGGCTTACCGGAGACTTCCAACCTGAACTTCGTTGGCGGCGAGACCCGCGCCGCTGCGGCCATCGTGAAGCCCGATGCCAACGGCCAGGTGTGTGTGTTTTCGTCCGTCCGCGCCCACCTGCTCCTGGATCGCATGGGTACGCTGCCTCTCGCTCGGGTCGACACGTCGCACGCGCGTCGCATTATCGATACCCGCAACCTCGGTGGGCTGATTGCGCCGGGCTCAACCACGCTCGTCACCGCCGGGTCCTCGGCTCTGTTCATGAACGTCACGGTCGTGGACGCGCCGGCGGACGGATACCTCACCGTGTACGGCGACAAAGCAGCGACGAGACCGGACACCTCGAACGTGAACTACTCGGCCGGCAACGCGTCATCGAACACGGCCCTCGTTCCGGTCAACAACGCCGTCGTCGTGTATGCCTCCACTGGCTGGAAGGCCATTATCGACATCCAGGCCGAGATCACCTGAAGGCGGGCCTCCTCAGACCCCGACAATAGGCCGATGGGCCGCCATGATCTCTACAAGGGCCGAACGTCGGTCACGCACGCTGCGCGAACTTGACGCCTACGCTGGAAGCGAGCAGGAGAAGGTGACGTGTGGATGAGCAGAACGTGAGGCGGGTGGCGGTCTACTGCGGGTCGTCGTCGGGCAACGATCCGGCGTTTACTGAAGCAGCGGTCGAGACCGGTAAGGAGTTGGCCAAGCGAGGGCTGGAGCTCGTGTACGGCGGCGGTCGCGTTGGTCTGATGGGCTCGGTTGCCGACGCGGTTCTGGCTGAGGGCGGCGTCGTGCGCGGCATCATCACTACCGCGCTCCTCGACGCCGAAGTGGGTCACATCGGCCTCACGAGCCTCGAGGTTGTCGGTTCAATGCACGACCGCAAGCTTCGGATGGCCGAACTCGCCGACGCATTTCTCGCCTTGCCGGGCGGCTTTGGAACGTGGGACGAACTCTTTGAAGTCATCACCTGGACGCAGCTCGGCATTCACTCGAAACCAGCAGCTGTGTTGAACACGAACGGCTATTGGGACGGCCTGTTGCAACAGACCAAACATGCGGCCGCCAACGGATTTATGAAGGAAACGCACGCCGAACTTCTCCGGTCTGCAGCGGAGCCGAAAGAGGTCGTTGACCTGCTGTTATCTCCCCTTCCGCTCCCCACGCCGAAGTGGGCGAAACGATGACAAACGTGCGTCAATTTCACCGAATTTCGAATATCTCCTTGCACGATTTCGAGAGATGGTGCAAAGTCTTCTTCGTGATCAATGTCCACACCTCCCAACTGAGCATTTTCGGCGGCGCCCCCGCTGGCATGCTCGATTGCGCGCGGTCGTGGGGCAAAGAATCCCGCCCGCAGGCCCCTGTTTCCGAGGAGGCGCTCGTACCTGGTTGATTGCCAAACGCACTCAGCCGCTTACGAGCGAGCCGCCCTCGGATCTCCGGGAGGCGGCTCGAATTGTTTTTCGGGTCATCTCCCTTGTCGTACAAAACACCGAAACAAGGAGGTGACCCCAAATGACCCTTACCCAGACCAACCCGCTCGTGTTCGAGCTCCCGACCATCACCGGTGCTCCGTGCTCCGGCCTGATCGATGTCTTTTTCCCCAGCCCGTCATTGAAGGCTGATGAGCGAAACGCGCTTGTCGGCCGGGCCAAGGCGCTGTGCGCATCGTGCGAGCACGCCGAGGTCTGCTTTGCCGGCGCCATCGAGCGGGCTGAGGTGGAAGGCGTCTGGGGCGGCCACCTTTTCCGAGACGGTCAGGTCATCGAAGGCTTCATCGGCCCCGGCCGACCCCGCAAGGTGCAGACCTGCGCCGCATAACCGACTGACGGCAACGGCCGCGGGCACCTCCTTCGTTCTGCGTTGGCAGGATCCGCGGCCGTCTCCCGCCCAGGAGTTCTTACAGATCGCTTAACTCAGTGCCCGCCGTAGGCATCGGCCGATTGCTGTCGTATCCTGAGGTCATGGCCTGGTTCACAAAATCAACGATGCCCACCCCCGATGAAGCACTTCCTGGTCGCACGGCCACCATGCCGGTGCCTTCGAAGCACTACGTCAACGGCAACCCGATTACAGGGCCGTGGCCAGCTGGCATCGAAACCGCGGTGTTCGGTCTCGGCTGCTTCTGGGGAGCCGAGCGCATCTTCTGGCAGACGCCCGGCGTGTACTCCACAGCCGTTGGCTACTCGGGTGGCTTCACGCCAAATCCGACGTATCAGGAGACATGCACGGGTAAGACCGGACACAACGAAGTGGTGCTCGTTGCGTTCGATCCTGCCGTCATCAGTTTTGAATCGTTGTGCAAAGTCTTCTGGGAATCGCACAACCCCACGCAAGGTATGCGCCAGGGTAACGATGCAGGCACGCAATATCGCAGCGGTATCTACTACGCCAACGACGAGCAGAAGGCCGTCGCCGAACACACGCGCGACATCTTCCAAAAGGAATTGACCGCGGCAAGACATGGTGAGATCACCACCGAGATCGCCCCGCTCGGCGCCTTCTACTATGCCGAGGAATACCACCAGCAGTACCTCGCCAAGAACCCCGACGGTTACTGCGGCATTGGCGGCATGGGTGTCTCGTGTCCCATCGGACTACCTCGTTCGTGATTGATCGCACTATCTGGTCGGCGGCGTACCGGCGGGTGAAGACGGCGCTCGATGACAAGCAGTTCATCGTGCTGGATGGCGGCACGGGCACCGAGCTTCAGCGGCGCGGCGTGTCGATGGACCCGGCCGCGTGGTGCGGACCGGCCACGCTCGATAACGACGAGTTGCTCACCCAGATTCACCTCGACTACATCGCGGCTGGCGCCGACGTCATCACCGCCAACACGTATGCCTCGTCGCGCTTGATGCTGACGCCGGCCGGCTATGCGGATCAGTTGGTGGAGATCAACGAGCGCGCCGTGGCCGCTGCGCTACGGGCACGGGAATCGGTTGATTCCGTTGAGCATGTTGCCGTTGCCGGATCGCTGTCGCACATGATCCCGATTTCGTCCGGTGGGGCAGCGGTCGACGCGCGTCACGGCCTGTCCGAAGCTCAAATGTCCGACGCCTTTCACGAGCTTGCGCACATCTTGAAGGGTGCCGGCGTCGACCACCTGATGCTCGAGATGATGTACAACCCCGTACGCATCCCTCTGGTTGCGGAAGCGGCGCTGAGCACCGGCCTTCCGGTGTGGTTTGGCCTTAGCGCCCGTCGAGATAGAGACGGCTCCTTGCTGAGCTTTGATCAGCTCGAAGACATCCCGTTGCAAACCATCGTCGATCTCATCCCGACAGACGGGATCGATGCGGCCGGAGTGATGCACACCACGTCTGAGACCGTCAGCGACGCGCTCGATCTGGTACGCACTCGGTTCGATGGCCCGCTCATGGCCTACCCCGACTCAGGTCACTTCGAGATGCCCGACTGGCGCTTTGTCGACACCATCTCGCCCGCTCGCCTACACGACTATTTCAACGAGTGGATCGGCCATGGCGCCCGCATTTTGGGCGGCTGCTGCGGCCTGACTGTCGAACACATCGAAGCCGCCTGGCAAGCCGCCAAAAACGCCTGACACCGTCACCGAGACTCGACCGGCTGTTGGGCTCAGTCCCGCCAGTTGCGCCCGAGGCCGATGGCCTCGGGCAGATGCAAGTGAACCATCTTGGCGCTGACCGCGCCGGGTACCGACGACGTTGTTGCCCGCGAAACGAGCACCATCACCAGGAAGCCCAATGGCGCGGTGATGGCCGCTGGCTGGGAAAGAATGGCGCCGAGCCAACCGCCCGGACGCACGCCGATCATGGTGAGCAGCACCGAGATGGTGGCCAGACTTCCGCCGGCAAGCATCCCGGCTGCTGCGCCTCGACGCGACAGGCCGCGCCACCAGATGCCGAGCACCAGCAACGGACACAATGACGACGCGGCGACTCCGAAGGCCCAGCCGACCAACACGTTCAGGTCGATGTCGCGAACCTGCAGTCCGAAGAGAATGGCGATTGATCCGGCTACCACGGCCATTCGCCGAAAGTCTCGCACGCTGCCCGACAACAGGTCTTGCGAGAGCGCACCACTCACTGCGATCAACAGGCCCGACGCGGTGGAGAGAAAGGCGGCCATCGCCCCAGCGGCAACAAGGCCGGCAAGGATGCCGCCAGCAACGCCGCCCACGATGAGGCGCGGCAATATCAACACCACGGCATCGGCGGAACCGGTCATCAATAACCTGGGTGCGTAGAGTCGTCCGAGCGCACCGTGCACGGCAGGAAAGATGTAGAACAACCCCAGCAGGCACAGCACGAACAGCGTGGTTCGCCGAGCGGTGTGACCGTCGGAGTTGGTGTAGAAGCGAACCAGAATATGGGGGAGACCCATGACGCCCAGCAGCTGGGCAACCAGCAGCGAACCGTTGGCGTACAACGGATGGGGACGGTCGTTGCCCGACAGGCTGTACGGCAGCGCCCAGCGTTCGTTGTTGTTCACGCTCGTTCCCTTCACGAGCGGTACGGCCGCCCCACGGGGAAGGGTGAGTCGGCTGCCTTTGCCGATGGTGTGGATGCCGGGCAGCAGGTCGACCGGACCCGAAAGGGGCAAGCCGTCGACAACGCCTGTGCCGGTCAGCCGGACCTGTTCGGAAACCTCGACGGAGACCGAGCGGTCAAACTTCACCGACGTCTCGTTCGCGAACCTTGGGGGCACCGGTTGGGTGAGCGAAGCCTGATTGGGATGATGAATGAAGGTTATGAAGATCAGTGCGGGCACCCCGATTGCAACCACTTTCACCCAGTACTGGAACGCCTGCACGAACGTGATGCCGCGCATGCCACCGATCGCCACATTGACGGTGATGACGGTGCCCACTACCACGACGCCAACCCAGTACGGCGAGCCGGTGATTACCGTCAGGGTGAGGCCGGCCCCTTTCATCTGAGGCAGCAGATAGAACCAGCCGATAGCGAGCACGAAGATCATGGCGATGCGTCGATTGACGAGGGAATCGAGGCGTCCCTCGGCGAAATCGGGAACCGTGTACGCACCAAATCGGCGCAGGGGAGCGGCGACGAACAGCAGCAGGAAGAGGTACCCGGCGGCGTAGGCCAAGGGAAGCCACAACATGCCTGACCCGTAGCGCATAATCAGTCCGGCCGCACCGAGAAACGAAGCCGCCGAAATGTATTCCCCGCAGATGGCCGATGCGTTCATGGTGGCGCCCACCTGGCGGGAAGCCACGAAGAAATCTGACGTTGTGCGGGCGACGCGCACACCGTAGGTTCCGATCGCGAATGTTGCAATGACAACTATCATGATGCCGGCCAGTTCCACTAGCTGCGCTCCACGACGTCGATGAAGTCCTGCTCGTTCCGGTCGGCTTGGCGTCGGTAGAGCCACCCCAGTCCGGCGATGACGGCGAAGCTCGGCGGTCCCAGCAGAATCCACGTGACGGGAACCCCGAACACTTGTGCACCGTGGAACCCGCCGGTGAGCGCGAGCGAGAGCCCAAGGATGCCGAACACGATCGCGAACAACGCCATGACGGCAAAGGCAAGACCGAGCTGGGCGCGAATCAGTGACTGCACCAGCACGTCACCGGCGACGCTCTGCTCATCCATTTCTCGAATGGCCGGGCGGTCCTGGCGAGAAGGCCGGGCAGCATCGGCTCGGGGGTGGCGAACAACCTCGCGGCGGGTGGGCACCTCAGGCCTCGCGACCGGGTCGGGCCCGATGGCGGCTGAATCGATCCTTGACTTCCCTGGTGTGGCGGCGGCTCACCGGAAGCTCTTGGTCGCCGAGCTTCACGTGGCAGCCACCATCGCTATCGGTGCGCAGCTCCTGCACGCGAGCGAGGTCCACCAGATAACCGCGATGGATGCGGACGAACCCGGCATTGGACCATTCGTCCTCCAGGGCCGACAGCGACGCGCGCAACAGGTAGGACGCACCGTCGGCGTAGAGCCGGACGTAGTCGCCTGATGCCTCGACATAGCGAATGGTTGAGAGCTTGACGAGCACCGTCCGGTTACCCACTTCGACTGGAATCACGCGGTCACTGCTGGGTGCAACAGCAGATGGCGGCGGCGGGACGCTGGGAACAGTAACCGTCGGCCGACGGAGCGCTTGGTCAACTTTAACGAGCGCCTCGTTGAGCCGCTCAGCGCGAAGCGGCTTGAGGAGATAGTCCACCGCTTTCACCTCGAAGGCTTCAACCGCGTGGTCATCGAATGCCGTCACAAAAACCACGGCCGGTTGCCGCGCAAAGCGTTGCAGGAGGTGCGCCAGTTCCATGCCGTTCAAGCCCGGCATGTGGATGTCGAGGAAGACGGCGTCGAAGTCTTCCGATTGGAGAAGACGAAGTGCCTCGGTTGCATCACTCGCCGCCGTCACGCAACCGATGCGTTCATGCTGCCGCAACGAGAAGACCAGCTCGTCAAGAGCAGGTGGCTCATCATCGACGGCGAGGACGCGAAGCAGGGTCATGATGGTCGAACCCCGGAGCGGAATTTGGGTATGCGAACGGTGATCTTGGTTCCGGCTTCGGGCGCAGTCTCGACCGTGAGACCGTATTCCTGGCCGTAGATGGACCGCAACCTCTCATCGACGTTGGCCAGACCAACACGGTCAGCGTCATTGTTTCCTGCGAACTGCTCACGCAGCCGCGCCGGATCCATACCCACGCCGTCATCCTCTATCGACAAAACACAGTGGCTGGCCTGATCCTCAGCGGTAATGGTTATGTGTCCCTGCCCGACCTTGCGTTCGATGCCATGTCGGATGGCGTTCTCCACCAGGGGCTGGAGCACCAGGAACGGCACCGCAACGGGCAGCACCTCAGGCTCTACCCGTAGTGTGAGGGTGAGACGGTCGCCAAAGCGTGCGTGTTCCAGCCGCAGATACCGTTCGATACTCAACAGCTCATCCGACAAGGTGGTGAACTGCCCGTGGCTGGCAAAGCTGTATCGGGTGAAGTCGGCAAAGTCGAGCAGCAGTTCGCGGGCCCGTGGCGGATCGGAGCGAACGAACGATGCAATGGCGGTAAGCGCGTTGTAGATGAAGTGCGGCGAAATCTGTGCCCGAAGGAAGCGCAGCTCCGACTCGGCCAGTCGTGCCTTTGACTGGTGCAACTCGTTCAACTCGACCTGCACCGAAACCCATCGGGCCACCGACTCGGTGGCTCGCAGGAGTGCTGGGGAGGTTTCGCCTGTCAGCGCGACGATTGCGCCGACGACCGCGTCGCCGACGCTGACCGGCGCGATCACCACACTGTGGAGATTGCAGTCACTCTTACCGCATGACACGTCCGGCGGCGTGACGATGCGTGAGCGACCGCTGGCCAGTACCGCATTGATAGGCGCTCGCAGCCGTTCCAGATGACTGTGCGCGTCGCCATCGACGGCCAGGCAATCGGTGCCGTCATGAATGGCCAGCACGGGAACACCGAGGAGCCCTCGAAGCGGGCCGATGCCTTTCTCGGCCGCCACGCTGGTGAAGCCGCCTTGGAAAGCGCGGGCGGCCTCTTCTGCGGTTTCGAGGACGAAGTAGGTGTTGCGCTCGTCGGAGGTACCGAAGGCGCGCTTGGAATGGGTTGCGTACCGGAACGAGAACAGCAGGGCAGCGGTGACGATGACGCCGACCCCAGCGATCCACAACCCCATGGTCGCAGCGTAGATGCAGGTCGGGTTGGCGGTATCTCGGTCAGGACGGGCGTGGACCGTGGAGCGACAGGCGGTCGATCTGGTGCGACGAGCGGTGACGTTCGTCACTGCAAGCCGGTGAACGACGGGGAAGGTCGATTCGTCGGAGATGTTCGACCGTCGACCGAAAAGGCCCTTTTTGAGGCGGTCGAGTGCGAGCGGGTGACCGAGTATGTGACCGCTGACACGTCAGCGGCGAGGGATGACGTGTGACCGACGAACCGATGAGAGGTATCCATGCTTGAAATTGACGGCTTGACCGTGACGTATGCCAGCACCGTCGAGGCGCTGCGCGGGGTCACGCTCAAGGTGGCCAACGATGGCGTGGTTGCCGTGCTCGGCAGCAACGGCGCGGGAAAGAGCACCTTGCTGCGAGCCATCTCCGGCACCCTCAAGTTGCAGCACGGCCGTGTCACCGCTGGTCGCATTCTGTTCGATGGGCAGGATGTCACCGATGCCAACGCGGCTGCCATCGTGTCGAAGGGCATCGTGCAGGTTCCCGAAGGTCGTCGCATCTTCGGTCGGTTGTCGGTGGAGGAAAACCTAAAGGCCGGCGCGGCGACTGTGCGCAGCCGCGCGGAGCGGGCCAAGGCCATGGCGAATGTGTACGACCTGTTCCCTGTGCTTGCCGAATTCAAAACCAAACGAGGTGTGTTGCTGTCCGGCGGACAACAACAGATGCTCGCGATTGGCCGAGCGTTGATGTCGAGCCCCAAGGTTTTGTTGCTCGATGAACCATCTCTCGGCCTGGCGCCAATGGTGGTTTCGCAAATCGGACGGATCATCAGCGACATCCACGAACTGGGAACAGCGGTGATGCTTGTCGAGCAGAACGCGGCCATGGCGCTTTCGGTCGCGACTCATGCGTTTGTGATGGAACTCGGATTGATCTCGCTGCAGGGTCCGGCCGCCGAGTTGGCCGCCAGTGACGAAGTTCGAAGCCTCTATCTGGGTTCGGACTCGAAGGAAGATCGGCGGCCGGCACTGATGGCCGCAGCCGAATCGGGACGGCATTTGTCGAGGTGGTCGGCGTGAGCATCGATACCACCGTGGCGTCGCTGGCCAGCGTGCAGAGCGTGACAGTTCGCTTTGCTGGCCTTGTAGCACTCAACGACGTCAGCTTCGAAGTGAAGCCGGGCACGATCCACGCCATCATCGGTCCGAATGGCGCGGGCAAGTCCACCATGTTCAACGTGCTATCGGGCGTGTACCGGCCTTCCGAGGGTCGGGTCATGTATGACGGCCACGAACTGAACAGGATGCAGCCGCACAAGATCGCCGGCATTGGTGTGGCCCGGGCCTTTCAAAACATTGCGATCTTCCCGCACCTGAGTGTGGAGGACAACATGATGTTGGGCCGTCACCACCTCACCAAGGCCGGATTTCTTTCTGCCGGATTGCGCCTGCCGAGCGCTCGCAAGGAAGATCGCATTCACCGTGATCGTGTGCGTGAGATCGGCGAGTTCTTGGAGCTTGGCGCCTTGATGGACACGCCCGCCGGAGGCCTGAGTTACGGTGACCGCAAGCGGCTCGAGGTGGGTCGTGCGGTGTGTACCGAACCGCGACTCTTGCTGCTGGATGAGCCCGTCGCCGGCATGAACCACGACGAGACCCGACGCATGGCAGTCGCCATTCTTGAAATCCGCCGGGCCCTCGACATCACGGTGATGCTGGTGGAGCACGACATGGGCATGGTGATGGCATTGGCCGATCACGTGACGGTGTTGGACTTCGGCCGCGTCATCGCCGACGGCACACCCGCAGCGGTGCAGAACGATCCCGAAGTCGTCCGGGCCTACCTCGGAACCGAAGCCTCAGTACCTCAGACCGGAGCACCATGAGTCAGTTCTTGCAGTTCTTCCTCAGTGGCCTTGGCCTCGGCGCGGTCATCGCACTGTTGGCTCTCGGCTTCGTCATCATCTTCAAAGCAACCGAGGTGGTGAACTTCGCGCACGGCGCCCTGCTGATCGCCGGCGTCTACGTCGCGGCTCGATCACGGGAGCTGTATAAGTGGAGCTTTCCGCTGGCGATGACGGCTGGCATTTTGGCCGCGGCGATGATGGGCCTGATTATCGAACGGTTGCTGGTGAGCACCATGCGCGCCCGACGAGCCGATGTCATTGCGATTGGCATCATGACCATCGGCGTGGAGATACTCATGCGCACCGAGGTGAACCGGCGACTGGGCACCAAGGTCATGAGCATGGGCGACCCGTGGGGCGCTAAATCGGTGAAGATCGGCTCGATCATTGTGCCGCAAACGCGGGTCGCGGCACTCGTGCTCGGCGGTCTGATCTTGGGTGCGTTCTTCACCTGGTTCAAGTTCTCGAGTTGGGGTGTTGCGATGCGCGCCGCCGCCGAAGACGCTCAAGCAACGGCGCTCATGGGCATTCGCCTCAGCCGTGTCTCGGCCGTGGCATGGGTCATTGCCGGTGTGCTGGCCGCCATTGCCGGATTGTTCCTCTGTGCTTACCCAACGCCGGGCTTTGACGCCAACGCCAGCCGGCTCGCCCTGGCTGCGTTTCCGGCAGCCATCCTCGGCGGTTTGGACTCGGCTGGCGGTGCGTTGGCCGGCGGTCTCATCGTCGGTCTGGCCGACCAACTGGCCAACGGCTATCAGAAGAACCTCACCTTCCTAGGCGATGGCGTGTCCGCGGTCGTGCCCTTCTTCGTGATGCTGATTGTGCTGCTCATCCGGCCGTCCGGCCTCTTCGGTACCAAGGAGGTCGGGCGTGTCTGAGATCGTGGCCGAACGCCTAGCTGTCACCGCCATGGTTACCCGTCTTGCCTCAGGACCCCGCCGGGTGAGCCGCGGGCCCCTGGTGGCCAAGATCGTGTTGGTCGCTCTCGCAGCGCTTCTTCCGTTTGTTGCCGGACGGTCATGGACCAGCGTCTGCGTGCTCGCACTGACCGCTGCCATTGGTGCGATTGCGCTGAACCTGCTGGTCGGCACCACGGGCCAACTGTCGTTGGCCCAACCGTTCTTCTTGGTGGTCGGCGCCTACGGCTACACGTTGTTTGCATCACAACCGGTGAAGGCCATCGCAGGGCAAAGCGACGGTTCACTCGGATTCCATCTCCCACCGTTGCTGGCAGCCATCGTCGCAGTGATCGTCGCGGGAATCCTCGGCCTGGCGTTCAGCCCGATCTCCAGTCGACTCCGAGGGATCTACCTGGGCGTTGCGTCACTGGCGCTCGTGGAGATCGGCCAACACTTCATCAGGTCCGCAAAGAACATGACCGGCGGATTCACCGGACGCGATGTTCCGCCGCTGAACATCTTCGGCTTTGTGGCCAAGGATGAAACACCTAACCCGACATTTCTCGGCCACGCGCTGGGCAAGTCCGAGCGGCTGTATTTGATTGCACTGCTGTTGCTGGTGGGCGTGGCCTGGTTCACCAACAACGTCATTCACGGTCGTCCCGGTCGAGCTCTGCAAGCGCTGCGTGACAACCAGACGTCGGCGGCTGTCATGGGCGTGGATGTGCGTCGTTACAAGGCGATGGCCTTTATGACCTCAGCGATGATCGCTGCGGTTGCGGGCGTGCTGCTCTCACAGTTTTTCGGTCATCTCGTTCCCGACAACTGGGACTTCGACCTGGCCGTCAGCTATCTGGCCATGGTCGTGATCGGCGGCCTCGGCTCGGTGAGTGGATCGATCCTCGGTGCGATCTTTGTGACGTTCCTGCCGTTCGTGATGAACCGGTACGGCGAGCACATTCCCGGCGTGATCTCGGGTTCAAGCACCAGTGGTTTCGCCACCCCCGGACAGCTCTCCGCCCTCATCTTCGGCGGCGCCATCGTGCTGCTTCTGCTGTTTGAACCGGGCGGTCTCGCTGCCCTGTTTCGACGTGTCCCGCGTGCCTTAAAGCGCGCCTAACCAACCAAAGAACCTCCGACCCAGGAAGGCATTACCAATGACCCGAACCACCTCACGAGCTGGCGTTGCGCTGCTCACCGTCCTTGCCGTCGGCCTCGCCGGCTGCGGCACCGAAAAGACCTCGACCGCGCCAGCGGCCACCACGGCCGCCGCGGTGCCCGTCACAACTGCAGCCGCCGGGGCAGCAACCACTGCCGCAGCAGCAACGACGGCAGCGGCCGCAACGACCGCGGCTGCGGCGCCGAAGGCTGACATGAAGGCGGGCCCCGGCATGTCGGCGACCGAAATCAAGCTTGGTGTTATCACCGACGAAACCGGTACCTACGCCGCACTCGGCAAGGGCACCCTGCAGGGCCTCAACCTGTTCTGGGATGAGCAGAACGCCGCTGGCGGCGTCTGCGGTCGCAAGGTCACCTTTGTGAAGCGTGACGCCGGCTACGACGTGCAGAAGGCCGTCGCCGCCTACAACGAAATCAAAGATCAGGTGCTTGCATTACAGCAGCAGCTCGGTTCCCCGATGACCACTGCGCTGCTCCCGCAGATCGACGCCGACAAGATGATGACCTCGCCCGTGTCGTGGGCGTCGAACCTATTGGCGTCGAAGTACATCGTGATGGCGGGTACGCCGTACTCGGTCGAAATGATCGACGGCATCGACTTTCTCATGAAGGAAAAAGGTCTGAAGGCCGGCGACAAGGTCGGCATGATCTACGCCAACTCCGAGTACGGAAAGAACGGTTTCCTCGGCGCAACCATCATGGCCAAGGCCCGTGGCTTCGAACTGCTTGGTGAGGCCGTTGACTCGAAGGCTGCAGAAGCGACCGCGCAGATGAGCAAGTTCAAAGATGCTGGTGTGAAGGCCGTGCTGCTGACACACAGCCCGAAGATGACTGCGTCGGTGTTGCCGTGGGCTGTGGCCAACGGATTGAACGTGCCGTTCCTCGGCTCGAACCCCACGTGGGACCCGGAGTTCC
Organism: Actinomycetes bacterium; assembly: GCA_031410595.1. Classification (GTDB taxonomy): domain Bacteria; phylum Actinomycetota; class Acidimicrobiia; order Acidimicrobiales; family Ilumatobacteraceae; genus JANMCE01. The sequence continues at coordinate 18,133 of JANNZM010000067.1, forward strand.
TGAAGGGTCCGGCGAAGGACGCGCTGGTGTCGAATTTCTACGTCGCCCAGTCGGCGTCAACGTTCAACGACGCCGCTGCCGGACCGACCAAGGTGCGTGACCTCTTCACCAAGAAGTACCCGACAGTCGAGCCGCAGAACTCGGTGACGTTCGGCTACGGCCAGGCCAACATCTTCTTCCAGATTCTGAAGAAGGCCTGCGACCTCGGCGACATGAGCCGTGACGGCTTGGCCGCAGCTTTCTTGCAGATGAAGGCCATCGACACCGGCGGCATCCTCAGCCCGATCGACTACTCGAACCCAGGACAGCCCCCGGCGCGTGAAGTGATTGTCGCCAGCCCCGACGCCGGCGCCAAGGGCGGCCTTAAGCAGCTCACCCCGCTGTTCTCCGCCCCGGAGGCCAAAGCCTTCACGCTCGACAAGCAGGCCATCCCGGTTGCAACCACGGCCGCACCGGCCACCACGGTTGCGCCCACCACCGTCGTACCGGTCGCCTCGAGTTAACTCCTGTTACTTGAGGAACGACGTGGGAAGTAGGTGCGTGCGCCTGTTTCCCACGTTCGCGTTTTAGGTTGGGACCGACCCTGCGCGGTCGTATCGTGTGAATGCCCCGTCCGGGGAAACGAAGGAGAAATGCCATGAGTGATTTCATGAACAAGGCAACCGAGATCGCCAACGATCTGAAGGACAAGGTTGAGGAGCTCACCGACAAGCTGCCCGACTCGGTGAAGGACAAGGTCAGCCAAGCCAAGGAGAAAGCCGGCGAGCTGATGGACAAGCTGCCTGATTCCGTGAAGGAAAAAGTGGAGCTGGTGAAGGACAAGGTTGAAGGCTTCATTCCGGGCGACAAGGACGCCGACGGGAAGTAGTGACGAATGCGGCAGGCCGGTTGGCGGCCGACCTGCCCGCGTGCGCTAAACATGGCTGATGGCCGACAAGCTCACCATCTTTCATAACCCTCATTGAAACTCTTCGAGCAGTGCCGTGAGCATTGCCTCAGAGTTGGGTCTTGAGCCCGAAATCATCCTGTACCAAAAGACGCCGCCCGATCGTGCGGCGTTGACGTGGCTGGTGGAGCATCTGGAGGACCCGGTCGCCGACTTGGTCCGCAAAGATTCTCAGTTCACCAAACTTGGGCTGAACGCGGATGACTACACCACACCCGACGCGGTTATCGAGTTGTTGCTGAAGCACAAGATGCTGATGCAACGACCGGTTGTGGTGCGAGGTGACAGGGCCATCATCGGGAGACCCAAGGACCGGATTCGCAAGTTGCTCAGCTAGGCAGATCCGACCTTGCGCGGGCCGCCGATACATTTTGGCGGGGCTGTCCTAGGGTGCTTCATCGCCTCGCACTCGGAACCTTTTCCGTCTGTCCAGGCACGAAAAGGAGCGCGAGGGGATAACCGCCTAAAAGAAAGAAGAAAGGTGTCACATGACCCAATTTTCCGCCCGACGTAGTGCCGTAGCTGTTTCCGTCGTCCTTACCCTCGGACTCGCAGCGTGCGGGTCCAGCAAAAAATCCGATACCCCCAGCAGCGACAGCACCGTCAAGACGTCGGCTACTACGACGGCTGGCGCAACAACGACCAAGGCCCCGTAGCTTGGGGCTGAGCAGCTGGCGGCGTGTTGATGCATTGATGAGCCGCCAGCTGCTGGTTGTTTTGGACGGTCAGCGCAGTCTGGCCACCACGTCGACGAATCGATCGAGTTCGTCTTCGGTGTTGTAGTAGTGCGGTGACGCTCGCACGACAGCCGTGAGGAACTGGTTGTCTGACGAGGTTTCGATCCATGGTCCGTTGGACACGCTGACGTTGATGCCCGCTGACGCAGCCTTTTCCTTCACCGTCTCAGGCATCTGCCTGGCAACGGTGAAGGTAACGATGCCTGACCGAACACCGTCACCGTCAAGCAGCGCAACGGTGCCCAGCGCATCAAGTTCACTGCGCAACATGGCGGCCAGATGATCGACTCGATCAGCAATGTTGTCGATACCCAACTCAAGCGCCTGATCGATTGCCGAGCCGAGACCAAGGCGGGCAGCAAAGCTCGTTTCAAATTCCTCAAACCGACGAGCATCGGGCATGAGGGCGAAGGACTCGACCGACGTCCACGCCGCCGCCATACCGTCGACGCCGGGTGGTTGCATCCGCGTGATCCACGGAGACCGCACAAACATGAACCCCGTTCCACGCGGACCGCGCAGCCATTTGCGTCCGGTGGTCGTGAGTACGTCGCAGCCGAGCGTCTGCACATCGACCACTCGCTGACCTACTGCCTGGCAGGCATCCACGAAGAACGGGATGCCAAGCGTGCGGGTCTGTTCACCGACCCCGGAGAGATCGTGCACCCGGCCGGAGTGGGTGCCGATCAAGGTGAAGGCCACCATTCGAGCGTTGCCCGGAACGGTGGTGAGATCATCGAGCACTTCGAGCCGTATGCCGACCAGTTGTGCTGCCTGCAGCAATGCGTAGTGGTGACTGTTGTAGGACAGACGATCAACGACGACAAGATCGCCGGATGAGAACCAACCGTCAAGCACCAGCCCCCAGAAGGCTTTGGTGAACGCGTGGCTGTCGCTGGTGGTCAGCGCGATTTCCTCGGGATTCGCGTTGACGAGGCGCGCCGCCGATGAACGCACGGAACCGAACGCAGCCATGGCTGCGTCGTGCGCTTCGTAGCCCCCGAGTGCGGCTTCCAGTTTGAGATAGCCGTTGACCACATCGAGCGTGATCTGGCTCGCCAGACCGGCGCCAGCGTTGTTGAGGTGGGCGACCCCCTGGCAACCAGGAGTGTCTCGCCGCACCGCATCAACATCGATCATGGGCGCTGGCGCCGCAAGGGGAGAGGAGCGTTCCACCAGCGACCGCTGTATCGCCAGGCGGCGGGCTGCGCGGGTGCGATGACGGACTCGGCGATCACGGCGCGAGGCCAGGCGAACTCGATGGCGGCTGCGATCGCAACGGCCTCCTCATCGGTGGGCGTTGGCGAAACCTTAAGGCTCACGGTGCGGTTCCGATCACAGGGGGACGTTGCCGTGTTTACGCTTCGGCAACTCCTCATGTTTGGTGCGCAGCATGTCGAGTCCGGCGACGATCTTTTGTCGAGTCTCGGCCGGATCGATGACGTCATCCACGTAGCCTCGTTCGGCCGCGTTGAAAGGGTTGGCGTACTTCTCGGTGTATTCCGCGATGAGTTCGGTGCGCCGGGCGGCCGGGTCGGCAGCCTGTTGCAGCTCGCGCCGGTAGACGATTTCGACTGCGCCCTGCGGACCCATGACGGCCAGTTCGGCCGTTGGCCATGCGTAGGAGAGATCGGAGCCGATCGACTTCGAATCCATCACGACGTAGGCGCCACCATAGGCCTTGCGAGTGATGATGGAAATGCGAGGGACCGTGGCTTCGCAGTAGGCGTAGAGCAGCTTGGCACCGTGACGGATGATGCCGCCATACTCCTGATCGACACCGGGAAGAAAGCCCGGTACGTCGACGAACGTAATCAGCGGAATGTTGAACGCATCGCACGTGCGCACGAAACGGGCCGCCTTCTCGGCTGACTCGATGTCGAGCACGCCTGCCAGCATCATGGGTTGGTTGCCGACCACGCCGACGCTCTCACCATTCACCCGTGAGAAGCCGCACACGATGTTCCGGGCCCAGTGCGGGAAGTACTCGAAGAACTCGCCGTCGTCCATCACTTCGCGAATGACGTTGCGCATGTCGTAGGGCTGGTTGGCGTTCGGCGGCAGGATGTCGCGAAGCATCGGGCATAGTCGGTCGGGCGCATCGGTTGGCTCAACACGCGGCGGCAGTTCGAGGTTGTTGGTCGGGAGGAAGGACAGCAGGTAACGCACGTCCTCAAGACAGGCCCGCTCGTCGTCGGACACGAACGTGGCGACGCCGGACTTTGAGGCGTGGCTCATTGCGCCGCCCAGTTCTTCGAGTGTGACTTCTTCACCGGTCACGGTCTTCACCACGTCGGGGCCGGTGATGAACATGTGCGACGACTCACGCACCATGAAGATGAAGTCGGTCATGGCCGGGCTGTACACCGCGCCGCCTGCGCACGGCCCCAGGATGACGGAAATCTGTGGCACCACGCCGGACGACTGCACGTTGCGGTAGAAGATGCCGCCGTAGCTGGCGAGCGACACCACGCCCTCCTGGATGCGAGCGCCTGCACCGTCGTTCAGACCGATGACCGGAGCACCGACCTTGAGCGCGAGGTCCATCAGCTTGTGGATTTTCTCGGCGAACACTTCGCCCAGGGCGCCACCGAACACGGTGAAGTCCTGGCTGAAAATCATGACCTTGCGGCCCTCGATTGTCCCCCATCCGGTGACCACGCCGTCCGTGTACGGACGTTCATCAAGGGCGCTGCCGGCGCGATGGCGGGCGAGTAGGTCGAGTTCCTGGAACGATCCCTTGTCGAGCAGAACGTCGATGCGTTCGCGGGCCAGCATCTTGCCCTTGGCGTGTTGACGCTCGACTGACCGGGGGGAACCGGCGGCGTAGGCCGCCTGCTTTCGCGTGTTGAGGTCGTCGAGCTTGGCTTGCATTGCATTTCCGGCATCGCTCACCCGACCAACGTAGTTGCTCCGGAAGAAAAGATCGGAAAGAGCCTGCTCGGTGCTTCATTCGCGCCGCTCCCGACCGATAGGCCAAAGAGAGAGTTTGGAGCTATGTCAAGATTCCGCCGTCCCCAACCCGAGGTCATGAAGCCAGAGGGCCCACCGCTCGCGGTCGTGCCTGATCTTCTCGCGGGCCGACAGGCGGGGCCAGAACTGGTACTGATCGGACCCGCTCCGTCGGATCCACCGCATTTTGACGTGCTGTCGGAACTGACCGAAGTCTGGGGTCAAGAGCAGTCGCTGCTGGGGTACCCCGTCCGCGTTCGTTGCGAACAAGCCGACGCGTCGGGCTGGGAGTTCCGGCGGGCAACCGAGTTCGTGTTCGACGCCTCACGACGACTCGATGAAGATGACACGACGCTGCAGGTCGTAGCGCTACGCGGTTTCTGCTCGTCCCATGAGCACTGGTCTCGCCTGGGCGGTCAGTACCAGGATCGGCGCCATGAGGACTTTGACCAACTCGGCGCAGCCCGCTTCACCGGTATCGACCACACGGGTGCCCCTGTCTGTGTCTTTCGCTCCGGCCAACTCGTGATTCGCGTCCGCATGACCGGCACCCTGGCCCAGCGTCAATACACCCGCGTGTATGCGCTGGATGTCTTCCAGCACCTCAACTGGATGGCCGTCGAACTCTGGCAGCAGCGAGCATCCATCAGCCACTGACCGACCGTTAACGTGGCGGGATGACGTTGCCGTTGAATCCGCCGTTGTCGCCAATGCTGTGCAAGGCCGCCGACGTGTTGCCGCAGGGTGAGGGTTGGCTGTTCGAGCCGAAGTGGGACGGGTTTCGCTGCATCGTTTTTCGTGACGGTGATTCGGTGGAACTCACCAGTCGCAACGAACGGCCCTTCACCCGCTACTTCCCCGAAGTGGTCGCCGCGTTGCGCGAGCAGTTGCCTGATCGCTGCGTTGTTGACGGTGAAATCATTCTGCCCAGTGCCGACGGGCTCGGGCTCGACTTCGACGCACTGCTGCAGCGCATTCACCCAGCCGAGAGTCGGGTCAAGCGGCTGGCGGCGGAAACACCGGCGGCGTTCGTAGCCTTTGATCTGTTGGCCATCGATGATCGCAGCCTGCTCGATGTCACCCTGCGGGAGCGACGGGCGATGCTCGATACCGCAATGGCACGCGTGACGCACCCGGTCTACCTCGGACCGACCACCACTGATCGAGCGGAGGCCGAAGACTGGTTCACCCGGTTTGAAGGGGCTGGTCTCGACGGCATCATCGCGAAGGGCCTCGACGGCGTCTACACGCCCGATGTGCGGTCATTGGTGAAGGTGAAGCATCAGCGCACGACCGAATGTGTGGTGGGCGGGTATCGCGTCCACAAGGATGGCCAGGGGGTCGGCTCGTTCCTGCTCGGACTGTTCGATGATGCCGGCAAACTCAACCACGTCGGCGTGTGTTCCGCATTCTCGGTGAAGCAGCGCAAGATATTCCTGGAGGAACTGGCGCCGTTGACGGAGAACGCGCTCGACGGTCATCCGTGGCGGGAATGGGCGGAGGCCGAAGCTCACGCTGAAGGCACGCGGCTACCGGGCGCGCAGAGCCGCTGGAACGCCAAGAAGGACTTGAGCTGGGTGGCCGTGCGGCCTGAGCGCGTGGTGGAAATCGCTTTCAGTCAGTTGCAGGGTTCACGCCTGCGGCACGGCGCTCACTTCGTGCGATGGCGGCCCGATCGTGACCCGGTGTCGTGCCGCTATGACCAACTCGAAGTGGCCGCGCCCGTGCGCCTCGAGGAGCTCTTCGCCTAGGCGACCGTCAGGCAGCGGCGGCGTGGAAGACGCGAACGGCGTGCAGATCTTTGCGCTCGAACACCAGGGGGACTTCGCCGTCGCACAGGTCAAGGATGACCATGTCGTCGCTGGCGAGAAGAACGAGGGCGGTCTCGATGGTGCCAGAGATGTCTACTTCGATGACATCTCCAGTCCTCGGCTGGGTGGCGTCGATGCTCATGGTCTCTTGATCGGCCGGAATCTCTCAAGGATGAATGATTCAATCGTCCCTTTCTAAAGAGTGCCGCGTTTCTTCGCCAAGGCCTCAACTCTGGAAGGGAGGCTTCTGCTGCCGATCTCAGCGCACACGGCGGCAAATTGAGCTGTTGGGCCGACCCATCGCCAATCATCGACGGTGCCGACCGGAACGTCGCGCTCGACGGTGGCGATCTGACGGAACAGGTATGCGTCGGCCAGGTTGTCCTGCAGCGTGGACGACAGCTTGGCTGCACCTCGCAAGCCAGGCACATCCCACTGCCCGGCCGAGGGGGGAATCTGCTCGAGGTGCACATAACGGGCGAGTACAGCCGCCGCGCTCTTGGCACCCCATCCCGCCAGGCCGGGAAAACCGTCAGCCGTGTCGCCGACCAGGCCGAGGTAATCGGGGATTGACTCCGGCAAAACGCCGAAGCGCTCGCGTACACCTTGCGCGTCGTAGATCTCATTCTTGCGACGGTCGAACTGGAACACCTTTCCGCCGACGCACTGGCCAAGGTCCTTGTCGGGCGTGCAGATCAGGACTCGGGTCACGCGGTCGTCGGCGGCCGCGACTGCTGCGGCTGCGGCCATGGCATCGTCGGCTTCCCATTGCACCATCGACCACACCGTGACGCCCATTGCGGACAGCGCCTTCTCCAGCATCGGGATCTGCGTGAGTAACTCCGGTGGCATCCCCTCCGATGTTTTGTATCCGGCGTAGAGCTCGTTGCGGAAGCTCTCGATGATGGTGTCGGACGCAACACCAATGTGGGTCACCCCATCGTTCAACATCATCAACACCGATGACAACACGCCGACCGTCGCGCCGTACGGACCGGGTTCGGGCCGACCGAAATGCTGACGGAAAAGCTCGTAGGTACCGTCGACCAGTGAGACTTCCATCGCTACTCCTGCACCAACTCGATAAGGGTGCCGAAGCTTCCCTTGGGATGAATAAACGCCACGGTCGTGCCGCGACTGCCCGGCCGAGGTGCTTTGTCGATGGGTGTGGCGCCGGCAGCGACCATGCTCGCCAGCGCGGCGGCGGCGTCGTTCACTCGGTAGCCCACGTGGTGTAGACCCTCGCCGCGCATGTCGATGGCTTTGGCGACGGGGGAGTCATCGCGGGTCGGGGTGAGGAGTTGGATGTAGCTCTCGGCCACCTTGAGCAGTGCTTCCTCAACGCCGTCGGTCTCGACGATTTCACGATGCTCGACGGTGGCACCGAACGCCCGTTGGTAGTAGTCGATGGCCGCTTCTAGGTCCCGGACGGCGATAGCGATGTGATCAATTTCGGTCAGCAACATCGCCCCATACTTACGGTTTTGTGAACCCTTCCGGAAAAAACGGTTCCTACTACTTGACGCGCGACCTGTTGTTAGGGTTACCTAACAGCATGGTTCAGACGTTCCTAACAGGTCTTCGCGAGGGTCTAGAGGCCGCACTCATAGTTGGCATTATCGTGGCGTTCGTACGACGCTCTGGTCACCCCACTCAGATGCGTTGGGTGTGGGCAGGCGTCGGTGCGGCTGTTGTGGCCAGCCTTGGCTTTGCGGGGTTCCTCAGTTTCACGGCTCGCGAACTACCAGGCAACGGTGAGGCGATCTTCGCCGGCATCACGTCCGTGTGTGCTGTGGGGTTCGTCACGTGGATGGTTTTCTGGATGCGCAGTCACGCCCGCCACCTCACCAGCGATGTGCAGGGCTCCGTCGGCAGCGCGCTTTCTGGTGGCGCGTTTGCGCTGGCGGCTGCGTCATTTCTTGCCGTCGCCCGTGAAGGTTTGGAAACGGCGCTGTTCCTCTGGCCCACGGTTCGTGCTGCCGGCAACGGCGCCGGTCCGGTGGTTGGCGCGTTCGTCGGTCTGGTCCTTGCGGTCGTGCTCGGCGTGCTCGTCTACAAGCGATCCGTGAAGCTGAACATGCAGAAGTTCTTTCGCTATACGAGCATTGCTTTGATCGTGATCGCGGCCGGTGTGCTGGCCCATGCCATGCACGAGTTCCAGGAGATCGGATGGCTGCCGGGCGAAGACGCGCTGGTCTACAATTTCTCGTTCAGCGAAGAGGGATGGTTCGGCAGCCTGCTCAAGGGAACCCTCAGCCTCACCCCATCCATGACGTGGCTCGGTGCGGCCACCTATATGACCTACCTGGCGGCAACCCTGACCGCCTTCCTCCGCAAACCTCGCGTCGCAACGAGCCAGACAGCCTCAGACAAGAACCTCGTCGACGCCCAACTCAGCCGACACTAGGAACGCTTCCGGCGGAGGCGGATGTACTCGCCGGTGTCTTTTCGGGCAAGCATGAGGCGGCCGACGGCTGGTGGCAGCGGTCAGGCGCGGCAGTCGAGGACGAGTTTGCCTTCGACTTTCTTGGCCAGGAGGCGGGCGTGGGCCTCAGCTGCGTCGCCGAGAGGGAGGATCGCGTCGATAGGTACGCGTAGCCGACCCGCCGCGATCTCCGCCAGGAGGTGTCGAAAGATGTCGGCCTGCTCGGCGGCGGTTTCCCGCAGGCCCGTGTAGCCCTTCACCGTGATTCCCTTGCGATACAGGCCGCGCATGTTGAGCGTGACCATTTCGTCGGCGCTGGTGCCGTAGCTGATGAGGCGACCTTCGAAGTCAAGCGCGGCGACACAAGCATCGGTCCACGGTCCGCCGAGCGCGTCGAGCACGACCGTGGGCACAAAGCCGTCGAGCGACTCGGCCAGCGAATCGGCGTGGCACACCACTGCTGACGTGGCACCGTTGGCAAGAATGCCGGCCGTCTTTACCTGGTTGCTGGTCTGGCCGCACACGGTTGCTCCCGAAGCGGCCGCCAGCTGCACGGCCATCGCTCCGACACCGCCGCTGGCGCCGAGCACCAGCACGCGATCGTTTGCTTTCACCTCGCCCTTCGTGTGGACAGCGTGCCAAGCGGTGATACCCGCGACGCCTAACGCAGCAGCTTGGGCGAGGTCGGTGCCCTCGGGCAGCGTCATGATCGACGCGGCCGGAACCGCGGCCTTCTCGGCGTAGAGTCCCTGGCGCATCACGCCGAATCCGCTGCCGCGGACGAGCACCGGTTTGCCGTTCAGATGGCCGGTGGCTTCGGTACCCGATGTCCAGGGCAGGTTGTCCGCAGCGGTGCCTGGTGCGCCGCGCGTCACCCAGATGTCGAGTGGGTTGACCGAGGCGTAGGCCAGATCGACGAGAGACTCGCCTTCGGACGGAATCGGATCGGGCACATCGAGGTCCAACTGGAGGGTTCCGGCGATGGCATGAATTCGAGCAGCGCGCATGGGCGCGACTGTAGAAGCCAAACACCTACCCATGCGACCGGTACCTCACTACGAGGTTTAGCCACCGCCAGAACTGCCTCCGCTCAAGCCGCCGAGCCGTCAGGCCATGGTGAGCGAATCCATGATCTCGGCCGCATTCAACGTATCGGCGGCAGTGGACAGCACCGTGAGGGTGGCGACCGTGACAAAGCGGTGGGTCGTCGCGGCCAACTGGTCGGCCAGCATTGTCCACTGGGTGAGCACGAGCGGCTCGCCGTCGAGCTCGACCACAAAAGTTGACGACCACCGCACCGAGAAGCCGGCCGGGTGAGTTGCCGACGTTGGGCTTGCTGGTTGATGACGGGTGAGCCGCTCATTGCGATCACTGATCACGTTGGCCGCGATTTGCTGCAGGTTCGCCCTTACCGCGAAGCGCTCGGCGGCAACGGTGAGGTTGGATTGAAAGATGGTTCCGGTCGGATCGATGGAAGCGACCAAGGCATCGGGCGTTTCGATACTCCGCCAGTGAGACGGCACATCGATAGTGAACGCAGCCGGGGCTGGGAACGCTTCGCCCAGGTAGGAAAGAGTGGTCACGTTTCTCCTACAAGCCGAACAGGTCGGCGAAGTTGTGGATGACTTCTTTTGGATGGATGTTGATGTTCACGGAGACGTGGCCGCCGAGGCCGAGAGTTGCGCCGAGGTCAGCTTTGACACTCACGTTGTTGAGGGACACCTTGGCCTTGATGTCGATTTCGGCACCGATGCCATAGGTGACCCCTGCATGACCGCCGGCACCAATACCGCCCAAGTCGATGTTGCCATCGGCGCCGACCTCGCCGCCCACGAAGACCTTGCCGTCGATACCAGCATTGAGGCCATCCTTGCTGATACCGAGGTTTGCTTTTGCTTCGGCCTCGGCCCCAACACTGGCATGGACCGAGATGTCCCCGTTGACGTACTTGCTGGTCACACTGCCACTCGCCCCAACCTCGAGTCTGGCGCTGGCGCTTACGCCTGCCGTTGCCGTGATCCCGTCCGCGCCGATCGACGACGACGCGTTCGCTTTGGCTTTCGCATTGACACCAGCGTGCGCTTCGCCCCCGAAATTCTTGCCTTGCGTTTCGGCTTTTGTACCGCGGGATGACGCGGCCGTGCCGGAGGCTGATGCCACGGTGACCTTGGTACTTTCGGCGACCTTCTTGGCCGTGGACGGCTTCGGGTCGGCTGGTGGGATCTTGCCGTCGTGGGAATAGTCGACCTTCTTCGTGACCGCGCGTCCAGAAAGTCCGCGGGAACCGGCAGCGGGCTTGGTGGTCGTGGTGACGGTTCGTGTCGTGCCCTTTGCGTTACCGCCGAGACCGGTCGTGTCCTCGGTGACCTGTTCGACGTGATTCCCGTGGCCATCGGTGCCCTTGCGCACACCTTTGCCGTCACCCAGGCCGGGGTATGCCGTCAGTTTTGGCTTCGGATTCTCGATGAGCTCCTCGCTCTTGCCTGAGAGGTCGAGTCGGCTGGCAAGGCTCCAGAGCTTGAACAGTGCGGCACGGGTACTGCTGACGCTCTCCTCGAAGTCGGCCTGAAGCTCATCAAATCGACGCCGCAGTCGGGTGGATTCGTTGTCCTGGTCATGGAGTTGCATCCGCAGGTTGCTGACTGCGAACGGGTCAGGTGCACCCGACCAGGTCGCGGCGTCCAACTGCTGCTGTATCCACCGCCGAGCAACGAGTGCATCATGGGCCTGGTTTGCGAAGGCCCGTCCGCAGTACTGGGCCAGAGCGAGCGCGGTTGCGTAGTCGTTGATGATCTTCGCCGTCTCATCCAGCTGTGCAGTCAGGGTTTCTAGTGGTGCCGCCCCGTCGGCTGCGCGGGCTCGGAATTCTTGAGCGGCGTCACCCACCCAGCTCGCTTCTGACGCGACCGCAACGTCTTTGACAGCAGCAGCGACTTTGGCTGAGGCGTCCTGTGTCTTTCGGAGTTCGTGGGTGTAGTCCCGCAGCGCACCGGCGTCGCCGACGAACGGGTCGTCACTGGTGAAGGGTAGGTATCCCGTCATGGCGCGACCCGGGTGGCCAAAGCGACGGCGCTTTCGTTGGAGCGATACGTGTTTGCCGCGCTGGTAAGCGCTTCGGCGATGGAGCTCAGGTTTCGCCGCGCGCCATTCAGGTCGGCGCGTAACAGATCATCGACCAACTCGAGCGCGCCGTTGACGGCGGGAACGGTTCGTAGGGAAGCCGCGCTTGGAGTCTGACCGAGCGAGTCGGACTGTTGGCGTATCTGTTGCGCCGCTGTGTCGAGAGCGTCGGGTGTGACATCGAATCGCATGGCTACCTCCTGAGTGCCGATCCCGGCCGAAGAGTGTGCGACGTTGGCGATCTATCGGAAGATCGCCAGATGATTGCGGTCGGAGTGGTCATCGGCTGGCACGATGGAGGTGTGGACGTCGTCTTGGAACTCAGCGCAGTGATCGTGGCCGTGCGCAACGACGTGCCTTATGTGCTGACCGTGCAGTCGGGAGACAAGCCCGGCTTGCCGTCGGGTGTGTTCGACCCGGATGCTGACCGCAGTCTGGATCAGGCCATGCGCCGTTGGGCGAATGAGCGGACCGGTCTCCAGCTTGGTTTCGTCGAGCAGCTCTACACCTTTGGTGATTTCGGGCGCGATCCGCTGGCGGCCCGCCAAGGCGAACGTCGTATCTCTGTTGCCTACTTGGCGTTCGTACGCGACGGTGAGCCATTGCCCGAGCTGGATGCGATGTGGACCAATGCCTACGACCTGCTCCCCTGGGAAGACCGTCGTCTCGGCGAACCCGAGTTGGTGAGTCAGCAGATCGCCCCCGCCCTGGCATCGTGGGTGGACGCCTCACTCGATCGCGATCAGCGCGATGGCCGAGCGCTACGCGCCGACCTGAGCTGGGGGCTGGCTGGCGCCACATGGGATCCGGTGCGAGTCCTCGAACGGTACGAGCTGTTGTTCGAAATTGGCCTTGTTGGTGAGGCAGGTACGTCGGCCGCGGCCAAACTTGGCACGACGGCCACGCTCGACCATCGGCGCATTCTCGCCAGCGCGCTTGGCCGGGTGCGCGGCAAGCTCACCTACCGACCGGTGGTGTTCGAACTCTTGCCCTCGACCTTCACCTTGTTGCAGTTGCAACGAGTTGTGGAATCGCTTGTCGGCGAGCCGCTCCACAAGCAGAACTTTCGGCGTCTCGTTGAGGGTGGGGGACTGGTTGAAGGCACCGCGCAGCGTGCGGAAACGTCGAGTGGGCGTCCGGCGGAACTCTTCCGCTTCCGGCGCGAAGTGCTGCGTGAGCGACCCGCTCCCGGCCTGGGTTTGCCTGGTCGCCGGTAGTCGGCCTCTTGCCCTTGCCACTAGCGGGAAGCCGCGACTTGTGCTCTAAGTGAGTATATGTAACACTGATGGCATCCCTGAGGAGGTTTGTCATGGCGACAGCAACGGTGAAAGAGCGAATGACTCGGGCGCAGACCCGCTTGGCCGACCGGATTCCGGCCGAGGAATGGGCGATGCTCGCACCCCTCATGGGGGAGATCGAGGAGCTCAAGCGCCAGCGCAATGCGGTGGTCATCGCCCACAACTACATGACGCCTGACATCTACCACTCGGTGGCCGACATCGTGGGTGACTCCCTCAACATGGCGCGCGACGGCGCGCCCACCGACGCCGATGTGATCGTACTCGCGGGTGTCCATTTCATGGCCGAAACCGCCAAGATCCTCTCGCCGGAAAAGACGATTCTGATCCCCGACCTTGCGGCCGGTTGCTCGTTGGCCGAGTCGATCACGGCCGATGAGATCTTGGCTCTGAAGCGTGCGTTCCCCGGCGTGCCAGTGGTGACCTACGTCAACACCAGCGCCGCCGTGAAAGCGGTGAGCGATGTGTGCTGCACTTCGGCGAACGTGGTTGCGGTAGTCGAGAGCCTAGGTGCGCCACGGGTTTTACTGCTGCCCGATCGGTTCCTTGCTCGCAACGTCGCACTGCAGACCGAGGTCGAAATTCTCACGTGGGCACCGGGTTCATGCGAAGTGCACGAGCGGTTCACTTCGGCCGAAATGCGCGAGATCCGGTCCGAGTACGGGCAAGACATCGCTATCCTCGCTCACCCTGAATGCCCGACGGAGGTGACGGCCTCGGCCGACTTTGTCGGCTCGACCAACGCCATGGCGAAGTACATCACCAGCAGCGGCAAGAAGCGCATTGCTCTCATCACCGAGTGCTCGATGGCCGACAATCTTGCCGTTGAGTTTCCCGATGTCGAGTGGGTGCGACCCTGCAATCTCTGCCCCCACATGAAGCGCATCACGCTTGCCAACATTCGTGACGCGTTGTTGCTGAACCAGTTCGAAGTAGACGTTCCAGCGACGGTGCGAGTTGATGCGAAACGGGCGCTTGACCGCATGCTGGAAATGAGCAAGTGATGAGGACCGAAACGACCGACGTTGTCATCATTGGTTCGGGTGTCGCTGGTTTGTCTGCGGCGCTGGCCGCGGCCACGTCGCGGGTGACCGTGCTTACCAAGACCGCCTTCGGCGACGGCAACTCCACCTGGGCCCAAGGCGGTCTGGCCGCGGCGGTCGGCTCCGCTGACTCACCTGCGCTCCACGCCGACGACACCGTGTCGGTTGGTGTCGGACTCAACAACGACGAAGCCGTGCGCGTGCTCACCGTCGAAGGTGCCGATCGGGCGCGACAGTTGGTTGGACTCGGTGCCGCATTCGACCGCAATGCCGAAGGTGAACTCGAACTGGCGCGAGAAGCAGCCCACTCGGTGCGTCGCATCCTGCACGCAGCCGACGCCACGGGTGCAGAAATCGTGCGCACGCTGCGGGCGGCTGCGCTGGCCAACAAGGCCATTGTGGTCGAGGAACGAGCTCTCGTGCTCGATCTTGTGGTCGTTGACGGTCAGGTCGTTGGCGCCCTCGCCATGCACGCCGATAGGGGCCTTGTGTTTCACCGGGCCGGTTCGGTGATTCTGGCGACCGGCGGCAGTGGACAGCTGTATGCGGCCACTACCAATCCGCCTGAGGCGACGGCCGACGGTTTGGCCCTGGCGGCCCGCGCCGGGGCGATCTTGCGAGATCTGGAGTTTGTGCAATTCCACCCCACCGCGCTGGCGGCGCCCGGCGTTGACCCGCTGCCGCTCGTCACCGAGGCGTTGCGAGGCGAGGGGTCGATCCTGGTGGATGAAAACGGTCACCGCTTCGCGTTCGATCATCACCCCGACGGCGAACTGGCCCCGCGTGATGTCGTAGCCCGGGCCATCGCCCGTCATCGAATTGCGGGTCATCAGACCTTTCTCGATACGCGTGGAGCCGTGGGCGATCGGTTTCCGACACGGTTTCCCACCGTGTTTGCGTCGTGCCAGATGTACGGCATCGACCCTCGCACAGACGTGATTCCGGTCAGCCCGGCGGCTCACTATCACATGGGTGGCGTTGCGTCCGATGTCGACGGCCGGTCGAGCGTGACCGGCTTATGGACCTGTGGCGAAGTCTCGGCCACGGGCGTGCACGGCGCCAACCGTCTGGCTTCGAACGGCTTGTTAGAAGGCCTTGTCTTCGGAGCTCGGGCCGGTGCTGATGCAGCCGCCGAAGGGCCGGCTGGTGCGCACAAAGTGCATCTGCCGGAAGCCCAAGCGGGAAAGGGGCGCACTGTCGTTCCCATCCTGCGCCGCACCATGTGGGAACACGTCGGGTTGTCGCGTGACGCTTCTGGGCTATCGGCCGCCATCGAGACGCTGGACGGGTTGAGCACCGATGGTCTGCACCCGGAAGCTGCCAACATGCTGCTTGTGTCTCGCATGATTTCGCGCGCAGCGTTTCTGCGGCAGGAAAGTCGAGGTGCCCACTATCGCAGTGACTTCCCCGAGACCGAACCGGCTTGGGCTCGGCACATGGACATGCATCTCGAAGACGGACACATCGTTGCCGAGACCAAGGAGACCGTGGCATGAACCGACTGTTGTGGGAAGCCGTCGTGCGCAACGCGTTGCTCGAAGACCTCGGGCGCGCCGGCGACGTCACGAGCGACGCCACCATTCCCGCCGATCGTCGGGCCACTGCGGCCGTGATGGCCCGTGCCGACGGCGTCATTGCCGGGCTCGACATGAGCCTGGCCGCGTTCACCATGTTCGATCCAGAGGTCGTCTGCGAGGCGCACGTGGCCGACGGTGATCGCGTGAGAAAAGGGGACCGCATCGCCACCGTCACGGGCGCAGCTCGTTCGTTGCTGACGGCCGAGCGCACCTGCCTCAACCTTCTTGGTCACCTGTCGGGCATTGCATCCACCACGCGCTCGGTGGTCGATCTGGTCGCCCCCCACGGTGCCACGGTGGTTGATACCCGCAAGACCACGCCCGGTCTGCGAGCGTTGGAAAAGTACGCGGTGAAGTGTGGCGGTGGTGGCAATCATCGTTTCGGGCTTGATGACGCTGTGCTCATCAAAGACAATCATGTGGCCGTCGCCGGAGGCATCGGGGCCGCCGTCAACGCAGCTCGGGCTCACGCCGGGCACCTCGTGAAGATCGAGGTTGAAGTCGACGGCCTCGACCAGCTTGATGAAGCACTAGCTCTCGGTGTTGACGTCGTGATGCTCGACAACTTTTCGCTCGAACTCATGCGCGAAGGCGTGAAACGGGCGAAGGGGAAGGTCATCATCGAAGCCTCCGGTGGCATCCGTCCCGACACGGCCGAAGCCATCGCCGCGACGGGTGTCGACCTCCTCAGCCTCGGTTGGCTCACCCACTCCAGTCCTAACCTCGACGTCGCCCTCGACATCGTCATCTGACCTGCGACTGCGTCCGCGGTCGTCGTCGGCCCAAACGGAGAAACTCGACGTTTGAGGCGGCAGCATGGCGGGGCCGTAAGCTGGCCTTAATCGGGACTTGGGAGGCGTTGGTATGGCTGGTTCGTACATCGTTGCGGGGGCTCGTACCCCCATCGGCAAGCTGAGCGGCGCGCTGTCGTCGTTCAGTGCCATGGACCTTGGCGGCTTTGCCATCAAGGCTGCGCTTGAACGAGCCGGCGTGCCGCCGGAGCAGGTCGACTACGTGTTCATGGGCCAGGTCATCCAGGCCGGTGCCGGACAGATGCCCGCTCGCCAGGCCGGCTTCCGAGGTGGCATTCCGCTGAGTGTGCCATCGTCGCTCGTAAACAAGGTGTGCCTGTCAGGCCTGAACACCATCTACCTCGCCGACCTCATGATCCAGGCCGGAGAAGCCGACGTGGTCGTGGCTGGTGGCATGGAGTCGATGACCAACGCTCCCTATCTGCTACCGAGCGGTCGGTCGGGCGCTCGCTACGGCAACACCGAACTGCAGGACTCCATTGTGCAGGACGCGTTGTGGTGTTCGTTCGACGCGTGCCTCATGGGTCTCGGCACCGAGCGTTACAGCGCCGGAACGATCTCCCGCGAGGCGCAGGACGCGTTCGCGGTCGACTCCAACGTGCGCGCTGCTCATGCCATGAAGAACGGCCTGTTCGACGACGAGATCGTTCCGGTGGCGGTACCGCAGCGCAAGGGTGACCCAATCATGGTCACCGAGGATGAAGGTGTGCGCGCCAATACCACCATGGAAAGCCTCGCTGGTCTGAAGCCTGCGTTCGATAAGAACGGCACCATCACCGCTGGCAACGCGTCACAGATTTCCGACGGTGGCTCGGCGCTCATCGTGATGTCGGAAAAGGCCGTCGAAGTCTTCGGCTCGGTGCCGCTCGGCCAGGTTGTTTCGTACGGTCAAGTGTCGGGCCCCGACAACGTCAGCCTGCTGCAGCAACCGAGTAGGGCTATCTACAACGCGCTCGCCAAGATCGGAAAGTCGCCGAGCGACATCGAGCTGTTCGAGTTGAACGAAGCCTTCGCTGCGGTCGGTATCGCGTCCATGGCCGACCTTGGCATCACATCCGAGATCACCAACGTGAACGGCGGCGCCATCGCTCTCGGCCACCCCGTCGGCATGAGTGGCAATCGCTTGGCGCTCACCCTGTTGCTTGAGTTGCAACGTCGTGGCGGCGGCATGGGCGCAGCCGCCCTCTGCGGCGGTGGCGGCCAAGGCGACGCCCTCATCGTCAAAACCCTGTAGTGGGCGGCTCGATCCCTAAGCGCTCGGTTTGTAGAAGAACCCGCGGCCCGCGCGATTCGCTCGGCCTGGCTGAAGGGGGCCATCTTCGGCGAGCGCTGACAAGATGGTCCCGGCGTAGGGGACGGTGATGTCGGCCAGATCGGCAGCTTCCGTGCTGGAAATGCGACCGCGATGGTTCGCCCAGGCCAGCAGCATGCCGCTCCTGGATTCGGGTTTGGTCAGATACGGAAGCGCGCCGACGTACTCCTGAATGAACCGGCTTGGTCTCCAGGCTGGGAGTGAACCAGATGGCAAACCTTCCACGGGCCTCATGAGGGTTTCGGACTTGAGGTGAACAGATGCGAGCCGGTTTAGGGAGGCTTCGCTTTCTCCGGACGGTCGTTGGACGATAGGCGCCGCTGATTCGACGTCGATCCAGCCGTTCATTATGAGATGACGGACAAGCAGGAGCGCGTCGACATCAGCGCGGACTGCGTTGGGTTGGAGGTCAGCGAGAAGGTCGAGAAACCGAGCGTCGGGATCGCCACCGATCAGGCCGACGCGAACGTAGGGCCCGGGTACCTCGGTGATCTCGGGAGCGGAGTGACCTAGCGCCAACATGTCACGAACCATCCGGTCGATGCCGATGCCTTCGCGTTCAGCCAGTCGTAGTGTCGCAAGTGCTTCTGCCAGGCTCCTGTACCGAGCAACAGCTGGATGGGTGAGGATGTTCGATGGAGCAATGCCGCCGATGAATCCCCCCGGCGAAGTCACAGTCAAGGTGTCACCGATGTGCTCGACGGTCGTTGGTTGCGGTGATAGCCAGTCACGATGAACGACTCCGTTCACGATTGCTTCTCGAATGGCTCCTGGTGGAATTGCCCTGACCTGGCCGTGTGCGAACCCTCCTTGAAGATGAACTCCTCGATTGGCTACATCTGCACTCCGCTCAACCTCGAAGACCTGTTCGATCAGCGGGCGATCGGAACGCCTGCGGGCCGTACTGTCTGCGCCGGGATGGTCTCTGCGGATGTAGTCGATTCCGACGGTTGGTGTTGCCACGAAGAGAAGCGATCCGGCGTTGGTCAGATGATTGTCTCCCAAGGCCACATTGAGTCGACGAAGAAGATCCGGGTCTGAAGCCGCCGCGAGACCGGCGCTGTCGTCACCGGCCTCGATGAGGTATCGACGTGCTATTTCGAGAGCAATCGGACTCGCATCGCTTACCAGATGCCCAGATGGTTGCGCGGACCAATCGACTCCGGTCCGTTGTATGCGACCGGAGTGCCAGCTACTCGGATCGATCTCGACACAGTGATCATCGATCCTCCACTTGATGCGGCCTTCGTAACGGATTGGCTCGATGGCCTGGTGGGTGGAAAGTACGAGCAGCCGATGGCCGTCGAGTTCGACTGCGCGGATGTATGTTGTGAGTCGTTGTTCGGTGAGTTCCCATATGCGGTGTCGCAACCACTCGCCGTCCAGCTCCGTGCCGATGCGATCCCCTCGATCCGAGATCCCCACGACAATGGCGCCGCCTCCCGGCGTGTTGGCCATACATGCCATCTCGGCGGCAAGGTACCTCGCAGCGGCATCGCTTCGGGTCTGACCCGCCAAGATGTTGCCGTTCGTTCCTCGGCGCCCTGGCTCTTCTTTGACGTCGATGTGGGTCGTTTCGATCTCACGGGGAGCGGTCCCGCTCGCAAGGGCCTGCAAGGCCGCGGAAATCTGGCTTTCGAGCGGATCCGGTCCCAAGAAAGTATAAGTCATATGCCCCTTTCGCACATTTAGTTATAGTTTCTGCTCTAAAGTATAACTCATGTCGAGAACCGTGAGATGCATCTTCTATTTCGCCAGATGGTCCGCTGGAATATGTGGGTGGCGTGGGAGGGTTGGGGGTAGGGCATGTCTTGGAGGGCTGTTTCTTGATCAATCTTCTTTCGGTGGGCGGGTTGCTGACCGCCTTTGGGCTTTCGAGCGCCACCGGCCTCAACGCATATCTGCCGCTACTGGTTGCCGGCATTCTTGATCGCACTGGCGCAGTGAAGCTGGGCGACGGGTTTCACGGCTTGTCGTCGTGGCCGATCGTGGCGCTGCTAGCGGTCCTGCTGATCATCGACCTAGTGGGTGACAAGGTGCCGGCGGTCGACCACGTGTTCCACATGGTCGGCATGGTGATCCATCCGATTGCGGGCGCACTGGCCTTTGCCAGCACGACAGGCGCGGTGCAGCACGTCAATCCGACCGTTGCGCTGGTCATCGGCGCCATCACGGGCGGCTCGCTGCACGTCGCTCGCTCTTCGGTTCGCCCGGTGTCCACGTTGACGACCGCCGGTGTAGCGACGCCGTTCGTTTCCGCGGCGGAGGATGTCAGTTCGGGAGTGCTCACCGCACTGGCTTTCCTCCTGCCGATCCTGGCCGTGTTGGCGGTGGCACTCGTGTTCTACGGGTTCTTCCGGCTACGTCGACGACTAGCGAAATCCCTGGACAAGCCGGTCCGGCTCCGCCAAACCCGAAACGCGTAGTGCCAACGTAACCCACCACCGCACTACCTTTGTTCGGCAGTCGGTCTGATCCGCACCTGCGGGTAATCCGGCAAGAGCCCGTCTCCGAATACAAGATATGTCCACGACTCGTCGCACGTTCCTCCTTGCCAGCTTCTCGACGCTGGCCGCCGTCGGATGTTCGAAAGGACCCCGGTCAAAGGCAGCGGGCAACAGCTCCATCACGACGCCTGCACCGCTGCGAGATAAGCGCATTGCCTACGGTGACGATTTGGACCAGTACGGATTGCTTTCGGTTCCGGTGGCGGTCGACGGGTTACTCCCGATTGTGGCGCTGATACACGGTGGCTTCTGGCGGACACCCTACGGAGCCGACCTGATGCTCCCGCTCGCTGCTGATCTCGTCTCGCGCGGATTCGCCGTCTGGAACATCGAATACCGGCGGGTTGGACAACGCGGCGGTGGATTTCCCGGGACCCTTACCGACGTCGCCCTAGCCGTCGACCACATCGCAACGCTGGCGGTCGAATACCGACTAGACCAGGACCGAGTGGCGGTCGTGGGTCACTCTGCAGGCGGGCATCTCGCGCTTTGGGCGAACAGTCGCCGGCTACTCCGCGTCGCTGATCCCGGCTCGAACCCAATAGTGCGGCCGAAGCTAGCGATCGGACTTGCGGCCGTTGTCGACGTGTTCACGGCCGCAAGCACCGGACTCGGTGGTGATGCCGTACAAGAACTGCTCGGCGGTGAAGCCACCGAAGTACCCGAGAACTACCGAGTGGCGCAACCCAACCTTGAGGTTGGAACGGTCGTCCTCATCCACGGAAGCGACGACACCATCGTTCCGCCGGCCCAGTCGGCGAAGGAGACAGGCCGAAGCAATGTGACCGTGACGATCATTCCCGGGCTGGATCATTTCGACATGATCGCCACAAAGTCTCCGTCGTGGTCCGCCACAACAGATCAGCTCCGAACGAAGGTCTGAACCTAACCGCTCGGAGTGCTCACACTCCGAAACCATTGTTCACGCAGGGGTGTGTTCACACTCTCAAGACCCCGCAGCAACTCTGTCAAGGGTTTGTCATTCGGGGTGATTTTCGCGTGCCGTGGCCGTTCATCACTCCGTGCTGAATCGTCTTCACCCGCTTTCGCGTCATCGCTCCCGCAACATGTCGATCTTGCTCGCCGCTTTGGGCGTCGGGTTGATCGGTATGGGGCTTGTCGGCCCGGCCACGACAGGAGCCGGAGCAACCGGAACGTCCGGTGCAGTCACCGGCATCGTATTCCGCGACTACAACGGCAACGGTGCCAAGGACGATCTCGAGCCGGGCCAGGAAGGCATAGAAGTTCGAGCCTTCGACGCCACTGGTGCTCCCGTCGGCGCATTGGTGAAGAGCGTGGCTGACGGCAGCTACAACCTGGCGGTCTCGGCGGGCGACGGCACCGCCGTGCGTGTCGAGTTCGGTATCCCGGTGGCTTACAACTTCCTGCAGAGCGGTCCGGTCGGCATCTCATCGGGCACGAGCGTGCAATTCACCACCGTCGGCGCCAAGGCCAACTTCGGTGTTTGGAACCCAACCGAGTACTGCCAGGCCAACCCCACGCTCGTGCTCGCCTGCCACACGTTCGGCGACCCGGTGAAGGGCACAAGCAGCGGCAACGGTGCGCTCAAGACCTTCCCGGCCGACGCGAAGGGTTCCGCCTTCGACAAGACGAACTCCACCACCGCGACCAACCTCGCGAAGAACAAGGATCTCGGCGCCACGTTTGGTCTGGCCTATAACCGCACGAGCAAGGACATCTACGCCTCGGCTTTCCACCGCGTCTACGCCGGCTACGGCCCGGGTGGAACGGGCGCGATCTACAAGGTCGCCGCCGACGGCACCCCGACACTGCTCACCACCATCCCCAACGCCGGGGACGATACCCGCGCCGCATTCGCGCCGAACACCACCGGCCCCAATGCCGACTGGCTCAATGACCCGACGTGGGACAAGGTTGGTAAAACCTCGCTCGGCGGTCTCGTACTGAGCGACGACGAGACGACCGTTTGGGTCGTCAACCTCAACGACCGCTCGCTCTACCCGGTCAACGTCGCCGACGGCGCGGTTGGCCAGCCTGTTGCCATTCCGCTCGCCACCGGCGGCAAGATCACGTGCGACGCCAACGACGTTCGCCCCATGGCACTCGCCAACCACGACGGCAAGCTTTATGTGGGTGAGACCTGCTCGGCCGAGTCGAGCAAGGCGGCGGGCAATCTGGCGATGTCGATCTATACGTTTGATCCGACCGCCAAGACCTTCGCTGCCGCTCCGGTGTTCGAAACCAAGATCGATCAGACCCACGGTTACGCCGGCAACGGCTGTGGCCCCAACGGCGGTAGCGGCGCATGGAATGCGTGGACGCCGACCGACGTGTTCAACAGCAAAACGAATCACCAGTGCTCTTACCCGCAGCCGTGGCTCACGGGCATCGCGTTCGATCGCGGCAATCTGGTGCTGGGCATCCGCGACCGCTTCGGTGATCAGGCCGGCGAAGATCACCCTGTCGGAGGCGAGGGTGTGTCGGCGGGCGATTTGCTGCGTGCGTGTGGCTCGCTCGGCACGGGCTGGGTCCTTGAGTCGAACGGCTCGTGCGGTGGCGTGAAGGGTGGCGGCGTTGGTGACAAGCAAGGGCCCGGCGGCGGCGAGTTCTACAACCGGGAGAGCTTCTCTAGCGTCCACCGGGAAACCTCACTCGGTTCCGTGCTGCAGCTCGCCGGTTCCCCCAACGTGATGTACACCGTCTTCGATCCGTCGACGGTCAACGGCAACGACTGGCGGGCTGGTGGAACCCACACCGACTCCGACGCCAACGGCGCGAACGTCCGCTACTTCGAGGTGTTCGACAAGTGTGACTCATCGGGCTTCAGCTGCCCGGCCGGCCGTACAGCAACGGGCACGTTCGGCAAGGCCAACAGCCTTGGTGAACTGGAAGCGATGTGTGACAAGGCTCCGATCGAAATCGGCAATCGTGTGTGGCTCGATACGAACAGCAACGGCGTGCAGGACGCCAATGAAGCGGGCATCGGTGGCGTGACCGTCAGCCTCTTTGAAGGAGCAACGTCGGTCGGTACCACCAAGACCGCGGCCGATGGCACGTACGTGTTCAACGCATCGGATGTACCTGGCGGCGTGAAGATGATGACCGAGTACACGATCCGCCTCGACAACGCGGTCGACACGGCCGCCAATGGCCCCCTGAACGGCATCTCGCTCACCGACGCGAAGATCGGCGCCAACCGCAGCATCGACTCCGACGGTGTGTACGTTGGAAAGGTGGCGACGATTACCTATACGACCGGCCGCGCCGGTATGAACGACCACACGCTCGACTTTGGTTTCCGTTCCACCTACGCGCTCGGTAACCGGGTGTTCAAGGACACCGACAACTCCAGCACACTCACCGCTGCCGACGGGGCGAAGCCCGGTATTGGCAATGTGACCGTCGAGCTCTTCAAGTCGGGCGTGATCGACCCGATTGCGTCGACGAAGACCGACACCAATGGTTACTACTGCTTCAACAACCTTGGCGCCGGTCAGTACGTGGCCAGCGTCGAAGCCGCAAACTTCAGCGGTCCACTTGTGGGCCTGACCAGCTCGACTGGCCCTGGCCAGGAAGCTGACCCGAATCTCGATGTCGACAATAACGACAACGGTATCGACGGCGCCGGTGCGATCAACTCCGGTGTGATCGTGCTCGGCGGAGACGAACCGCTGGCCGAAGTTGATGGCAAGGACGCCTGCGCCGGAACGCCGGACAACCGCCACAACCTTTCGATCGATTTCGGTTTCTACGGCGCGGCTGCGCTCGGCAACTACGTGTGGATCGACACCAACCACGATGGTCTGCAGAACGAGCCGGCCGAAAACGGCGTCAACGGCGTGACCGTCACGGTCACCGATGGCACGGGCAAGGTCGTGGGCTCCGCCCTCACCGCCAACAATCCTGACGGCGGCGCGCCCGGCTACTACCACGTCACCAACCTTGCCCCCGGCACGTACAAGGTCACGTTCACCACGCTGCCCGTGGGCTTCGCACCGACGGTCACCGCGGCTGGCGCCGACCGTTCCCTCGACAGCGACGGCGCAACGACCGAGGCGGTAACCCTGGCCACGGGTGATGACAATCTCACGCTTGACCTCGGCCTGTTCGCCCCCACCGCGATCGGCGATTTCACGTGGCTCGACTCGAACAAGAACGGTGTCTACGACTCGGGCGAACCGCCGCTTGCCGGAGTAACCGTGACGCTGCTCGACAAGGCCGGCCAGCCGGTCTCGACCGACGCCGACGGCAAGGCCATCGCGCCGCAGGTCACCGGAACCGATGGTCGCTATCTGTTCGGCAACCTTCGCCCCGGCACCTACCAGGTAAAGTTCGTGTCGCCCGTTGGATATGAGGCCACGCAGGAAACGCAGGGTGAAGATCCCGCCCTCGATTCGAACGGCCCACTGGCTACCAGCGCCTACCTCGCTGCGGGCCAGCAGGACCTCACGCTCGACGCCGGATACGTGCCACAGCTGGCCCGTCTCGGGGACCGCGTGTGGTTCGATGCCAACGAGAACGGGGTGCAGGATGCCGGTGAGAAGGGTGTGGCCGGTGTTGTGGTCAACCTCTTCGATTGCGATGGTGTACCGCTGGACACGACGACGACCGACACCGCTGGCAACTATGGCTTTGCCGAGTTGCTCCCCGGTTGCTACGTGGTGCAGTTTGTGCCGCCCGCAACGATGCAGTTCACCAAGCCAGGCATCGGATCCCCCGAAACCGACTCAAATGCCGATGTAAATACGGGCCGCACAGCTGCAGTCACACTGGTCGGCGGACAGGTTGATCCGACCATCGATGCCGGCGTCTTCTTGAAGCCCGCCGTGAGGCCGGGAACCGCTCCGACGTCAGTCCCGGCCGTCACCGCCGGCAGACTTCCCCGCACCGGTTCCAGCACCTACCGCAGCGTGGTAGCCGCCGGCCTCCTTGCCGAAATCGGCGCCCTCTTCCTCTTCATCGACAGCCGTCGCAAGAAGCTGACCTGACGAAGTCGAAGAACCCTCGCACCGTCATTGCCCTACGCTTTGCCCATGACGACGCGACCTGAGGGATTGACCGAGCGAAGCGAGACTGAGCGAGGCGGAGCGGTAGCGACCGAGCGAAGCATGAAGGGAGCGGTAGCGACCGAGCGAAGCATGAAGAGCACGAAGAGCATGAAGGGAACGTGTCATCACGATTGTCCGGACTCATGCGGGTGGGTCGTAACGGTCGAGGATGGCGTGGCGGTGAAGCTGCGCGGGAACCCCGAGCACCCGTACTCGAAGGGCGAGTTGTGCCCGAAGGTCAACCGCATGCTCGACCGAGTCTACAGCCCAGATCGCATCCTCACCCCGTTGGTTCGGGTCGGGCCCAAAGGCTCTGGTCAGTTCGAGCCGGCGTCATGGGATAACGCCCTCGCGCTGGTTGCGTCACGACTACACGACGTGATCGACCGGTTCGGCGGCGAGGCGGTGCTGCCGTATGGCTCGGCGGGCACCCAGGGGTTGTTGCAGATGTCGTCGCTCGATCAGCGCTTCTTCGCCAAGGTCGGGTCAACACGCCAGACCGGTTCAATCTGCGGTGCGACTGCCGGTGCCGGAGTGGCCAGCACCAACGGAACGTCGAAGGCGGCCGACGCCACCAACGTGCGCTACTCGAAGTTCGTCATCCTGTGGGGCACCAATACCAAGGTCACTAATCGACACCTGTGGCCCTTCATCGAGGAAGCACGCGCCAATGGGGCGCAGATCGTCGTCATCGATCCGATCCGCACGACCACCGCCGAGGACGCCGACTGGTTCATCCAGCCGCTGCCCGGCACCGACGTCGCGCTCATGTTGGCCATGATGCACATCCTCATCCGTGACGGCCTTCTCGACCACGACTACGTGGAGCAACACACCGTCGGTATCGAAAGGCTGACCTCTCACGTCGCGGACTGGACGCCCCACCGGGCGGCCGAGGTATGCGGTCTGACCGTTGATGAAATCGAACGACTTGCCCACGCGTATGGCATCGCGCAGCCCGCCATGATTCGCACCCTCATCGGTGCCGAACACCACGAACATGGCGCCATGTTTTTCCGCACGTTGGCCTGTCTACCGGCCCTGACCGGGTCGTGGAAACACAAGGGTGGCGGCCTCGCTCGCAGCGTTGGCGCATGGTCCGACGTCAACGTGGATGACTCGGTCTTCGCTGCACCGCACCTCGCCGGCGGCAAGGAACGCCGTGGCCTCAACGCGGTGCATCTCGGTCGCTCGCTCACCGACCCTGCTGTTGGTGTCCACGCGCTGTTCGTGTGGAACTGCAATCCGCTGGTGACGGTGCCCACTGCGCAACTGATCCGAAAAGGTCTCGAGCGCGAAGAGCTGCTGTGTGTTGTCAGTGAGCACTTCATGACCGACACTGCGATGTACGCCGATGTGATCTTCCCGGCCACAACGCAGATTGAACAGACCGAGGTTGTCACCGCGTGGGGCCATCTCTACCTTGGCTACAACCACGCTGCCATCGCCCCTCTTGGTGAGTCGGTGCCGAACACCGAACTGTGGCGGCGGCTCGCTCGCGCCATGGGCTACACCGAACCGGAGCTGTTCGAATCGGATGAATCGCTCCTGCAGTCAGCGATGAAAAACGTCGACATGGACCGACTGAAGCGCGACGCGTTCGTCCGCCTCGATCTGCCCGAGGACTTCCGCCCATATAAGGACGGCGGATTCGCGACCGCAAGCGGCAAGGCCGAGTTGTGGAGCGAACTGGCCGAAGCGCTCGGCGGTGACGGGCTCCCCACCTACCATGCGGCCAATGAGGGCCCCGACGGTGACCCGGCACTGATCGGCCGCTTCCCGCTGGTGCTTCTGACACCCAAGCAGCATCACCGCTTTCTCAACACGTCGTACTCGCATCTGCCCAAGCACGGTCCGTTGGAAGGTGCGCCATTCCTCGAACTGGACGCGGCCGACGCGGCTGCGCGTGGCATTGCCAACGGCGATCAGGTCGTGGTCCGCAACGACCGCGGCACCCTCTGCTTGGAAGCCCGCGTATCGGGCCGGTTGCGACCCGGGGTTGTTGCAGTGCCGTTCGGCTGGTGGGCCGATCAGCACGGTGAGCGAGCCACCGCCAACGCCCTCACCAGCGACACCGACACCGACTGGGGCGGTGGCGTCGCCTTCTCCGACACGCTCGTTGAAGTCGCTCTGGCGCCGTAGCTGTAGGAATCGGTTAGGTGCCGACTGGATTTGAGCCTGCGTTAGCGACTGCGACACGGAGGAATGTACACATTCTTCTGTGTGATACACGGAGGATGGTATACATTCCTCCGTGTGGTTACGAAGATAGGGCAGCTCGCCCAGGAGATATCCCGGCTCAATCCGTGGTGGCGCGAACCTACCTGGGCGGCGCAAGACCCGGATCTCCGAGATGTCGCAGCGACCGGGCTTGGATACCGACACCAGGTCCTGGATGACCTGCAGCCGGGTAGTCTTTACATATTGCGAGGACCGCGACGCGTCGGCAAGACGGTTGCTGTCAAGCAGCACATCCACGAACTGCTGACCGAGGGCGCACCGCCGACGAGCATCGTTCGGATCGCCGCCGACGGCTGGAATGCCAAGGAAATTCGCACGGTCGTTCAGAACACGGCGTTACCGCCGATACCCAGAGGGCACCATCGGACCTGGTTCTTCGACGAGATATCAGCCGTGACCGGCGACTGGGCACAACAGATAAAATGGCTGCGGGACAACGATGCTGATTTTCGCCACTCGACCGTGGTGCTGACTGGCTCGAACGCAAGCGCGCTGACCAGTGCCGCAGGAACACTTGCAGGTCGACGGGGAACAGGAGACTCGCTCGATCGCACCCTGCTGCCAATCGGGTTCAGAACGTTCGTCGCGCTCGTCAAAGGCGCGCTGCCGGATGCCACGCAACTCGCGCCATCCCAGCTGCGAACCCCTGCCGCACGCGCTGCTTTCAACGACCTACTTCCGTGGCTCGATGACCTCGTTCGTCTTTGGGAGCTCTACCTCTCATACGGAGGCTTCCCGAAAGCGGTCGCCGCAGCCGCCGACGGCCTACCGATTCCGTCCAGTCTCGCGGAGGACATGTTTAACGTCATCGCCGGTGATGCGTTCCGCAACAGCAAACTCAGCGTTACCACCGAGATGGCCCTGCTTGAACGGCTGTGGTCGGCCATGGCCTCACCCGCCAACCTCAGCAACGTCGCCAACGACATTGGTGTCACCCCGGACGTTGTTGTTCGCCACGTCGGTTACCTCGGTGACTCGTACCTTTCCTGGCGCTGCGCGCAGCGGGCCGACAATATATGGCTCCCACGCCAACGAGCGCAGGACAAGATTTACGCCATCGACCCGCTGGTTGCCCGGCTGGCTCATCTGCGGAATCCCGAGCGAACCGATATTGACCCGACGGTACTCACCGAAATGCAGATCGGTATGGCGATTCGGCGCAGCATCATCCGCGCCAACCCGATTGCCCTGAACGACGACTTCCTTTTCTATGCACGAACGGCCACCCGCAAGGAGATCGACTTCGTCTCCCGTGACCTGGCCGGTGCCGCGATCGAGGGCAAGTACATCGAGGACGGCGGCTGGCACGCCGGGGCCGCCACCTTGAACGCGTCCGAATGGGCCGGCATTGTCTGCACCCGTAACGTCTTGAATCTCGACCGTGACGAAGCCTGGGCCGTACCCGCCGCCCTGCTCGCGTACACCCTCGATACCTGACTCTCGTGGGCTGGGCCGTTTGGATCATCTCTGTACCAGAGGCTTGTCATGTATTCGTAATGTTTGTAATGTTACTGACACAGAGCGACACGCTCTCCACCATCTGGGGTATCGGCCCTTGAGTCACATGAAGACCGCCCGCTTCTGACTCAAGAACCGGTACCCCGGTACATTTTTCGGACCGGTCAAATGTCGTTTGCTTGGCTGTTGAGATGAGCCAGCACGGCCAGCACCCGACGATGTTCGTTGGAGGATGCGACCAGGTCGAGCTTGGTGAAGATATTGGCAATGTGCTTCTCGATGGCACCCGTCGACAGCACAAGCTTCTCGGCGAGGCCTGCGTTCGACTTGCCTTCGGCCATGAGTGCCAACACCTCTTGCTCGCGTGGCGTGAGTCGATCCAGCGCACCGCCCGGCCGCCGACGAGACACGAGTTGCGCCACCACCTCGGGGTCAAGAGCGGTTCCGCCCGCAGCAACCCGTCGAACGGAATCGACGAACGCAGCTACGTCGAAGATGCGATCCTTCAACAGGTAGCCGATACCACCGCGACCATCGGCCAACAGTTCGGCCGCGTAGGAACGCTCGACGTACTGGGAGACGACCAGGATCGATGTCTCGGGCGCAGACTGGCGCAGCTCGATAGCGGCTCGCAAGCCCTCGTCGCGAAACGTTGGTGGAAGACGAATGTCCACGATGGCGATCTCGGGCTGCTCACGCTCGACGGTCGTGATCAGATCGGTGGGGTTGTCTACCGCGGCGATGACATCGATGCCGTTGTCTCGCAGCAGGCGGGTGAGCCCGTCGCGCAGCAGTGCGAGGTCTTCAGCGATCACTGCCCGCATGGAAGCTCCGCCCGAATCACGGTCGGCCCACCCGCGGGACTAGCCACGAACAGATGACCGTCGAGAGCCTCCACCCGTCGACGCAACCCACGCAGGCCATGGCCGGCGACATCGGCACCGCCGCGACCATCGTCGGTAACTTCCACCTGCAGGGTGTTGTCGGTGCGATTGAGCAGCACATCGATCCGGTTGGCCCGAGCATGTTTTGCGGCATTGGTAAGCGCCTCGGCCACCACGAAGTACGCAGCTGTCTCCACCGGCTCGGTCGGTCGGCTCGTGATGTGCGACGCAACGTGCACGGTGATGGGTGAGCGATCAACGAGAGACGAGATCGCAGCTTCCAGGCCGCGATCGGCGAGCACTGGTGGTCGGATACCGCGCACCAGATCACGGAGCTCCTTCAATGCGTCACCCACGCCCTCGCGAGCCTCGCTGACGAGCAGCCGAGCACCGTCGGGATCGGTAGCAAACTTCTGCTCAGCCATGCCGAGGTTCATGCCAAGAGCAACCAGTCGGGCCTGCGCGCCATCGTGTAGGTCTCGCTCAATACGACTGAGATCGCTCTGCTGCATTTCGACAGCATCGCTGCGCCTCACTTCGAGATGCTCGATGCGCCGCGACAACACATACAACCAGTGGATAGCAAGAGCGATAGCGAAACTGAGGATCGGCCAGACCGGCCAAAAGTAACCGCGGCCGGCGAACACCCATATTGCGGTAACCATGGCGGAGAGGATCAGCGCGACTCCGAGATGGAGCGCGAAGCCAGTAGTCATCCGTCGTTTCATCCACCGACCAGGGTTTTCGAATACCACGAGGAACAGACGGTGGACGGCGAGTGCCATGGCGAAAAAGAGGATTGGCCATTCGGGCCACGGATAGGAGAATGGGCCGCTGGTGACGACCCAAATGATGAGGAGCACCACGGCCAGGCCGCCGCTGATCGCGGTGTGGAGGCGAAACAGCTGGCGGCGCTTGAGATGGACGCGTGGATCGGTACTCACTTCTCCCATCCTGCCTCGTTTCACCGTGGGGCACAGCAGGGCGGGCGGGTGTCCGCGCGGGGGCTAACCCCACCACGGTTTGGCGGGGCTGCCGGATGGGAACCTTGATCGGCTTCCTTCAGGCTGAGAGTGCCCCTGGTATCGATCAAAGGACACACTCATGCTCAAGAACATTGCGTCATTCTCCTTCCGAAAGAAATGGCTGGTGTTGGCGGTCTGGCTTGTGGCCGCTGTCGGCTTCACTTTCGCCAACAGCGCGGCCGGCGGCAAGTTCGGCGAAGGAGGTGACTCCAGCAATTCTGATTCAGCTCAGGCGTACCGGCTGTTGAAAAACGAGTTCCCGTCCGCCGGTGGCGAGGAAGTTGCCATCGTGCTGCAGGACCCGCAGGGCATTGCGAACGACCAGGCAACCATCGACACCTATCTCGCCAAGGTGAAGACGCTACCGCGGGTTGCCGACGTGGTCTCACCCTTCGAATCGCCCGAGCAGGTTTCGGCTGACGGCAAGATTGGCTTTGCCAAGGTTGCGTTCACGCCGACCAGCACCGGCGAGGTTCAAGACAGCACGGCCAGCATGCAGGCGACGGCCAAGCAACTCAGTCAAAGCTCACTGAAGTTGGCCTTCGCCGGCTACCAGTTCAACCAGGGCTCGGTGCCCGACTCCGAGATGTACGGGCTCGCCGCCGCAATGGTGATTCTGCTGGTTGCCTTCGGGTCGGTGGTGGCCATGGGCTTGCCGATCATCACGGCACTGGTTGGCTTGGTGATTGCATTGGCGGGTGTCGGGTTGTGGTCGGCTGCCGTGCCGACTCCCGACTTCACCGTGCAGGTGGCGTCGATGATCGGCATCGGCGTTGGCATCGACTACGCGCTGTTTATCGTCACCCGTTACCGCGAGGCGCTGAAGGCAGGGGCAACGCCGCACGATGCCGTGATGGAAGCAGCCAACACCGCTGGCCGTGCCGTGGTGTTCGCCGGTGGAACCGTCATGGTCTCGCTGCTCGGGATGATTCTGATGGGTGTGAAGTTCTTCAATGGCCTAGCCTTCGGTTCCTCCTCCGCTGTGCTTGTTGCTGTGCTGGCTGCGTCCACGTTGCTGCCTGCGTTGCTGGGCGTGGTTGGTCGTCGGGTCGAGTTCCTGTCGATCCATCACAAGCGCGAAGTCGCTTCGCTCAAGGAGACCTTCTGGCATCGCTGGAGTCGATTCGTGCAGCGCCATTCGAAGGGCTTCACCACTGGCGGACTCGCGCTGTTGATCACACTCTCGGTACCACTGCTGGCCATGCGTCAAGCGACAGCCGACGCTGGCAATGACCCGAAAGGCTCCACGACCCGCGTTGCCTATGACCTGTTGAGCAAAGGCTTCGGGCCGGGCTTCAACGGACCGCTCGTCGTTGCCTTGGAGACGCCGAACGAGGCTGCCTTGACGCGAGCGACCGCGCTCGCCGACATGCTGCGAGCAATGCCCGGCGTTGCGTTCGCTTCAGAGGCGCAGCCGTCTCCTTCGGGGAAGGCCGCTGTCATCTCGATCATCCCTACAACGTCACCGCAGAGCCGTTCGACCGAGCAGTTGGTCGATCATCTACGAGCCGATGTGCTGCCGCCATTCCACACCGACGGGCTGATTGGTCACGTCGGCGGTGCTACGGCATCCAACGTCGACTTCGCTCAGCTGATGTCGAGCCGCCTGCCGATCTTCATCGGAGTGGTCCTGGTGCTCAGCTTCGTGTTGCTGATGGTGGTGTTCCGTTCGATCCTTGTGCCGCTCAAAGCCGTCCTCATGAACCTGTTGTCGATCAGCGCGGCATACGGGTTGATGGTGGCCGTGTTCCAATGGGGATGGTTCGGCTCGTTGTTCAACGTGGCCCACGGTGCGCCGATCGAACCGTGGGCGCCGATGATGCTGTTCGCCATCATGTTCGGCCTCTCGATGGACTACGAGGTGTTCCTGCTTTCCAGCATCCGGGAGCGTTACGACCAGTCCGGCAACAACACCGAAGCGGTGGTGGAAGGTCTGGCGTCAACGGCTCGCATCATCACCGCTGCCGCCGCCATCATGATCTGCGTGTTCGCGCCGTTCGTGCTTGGCAACGACCGCGGCATCCGCCTGATCGGCTTCGGCCTGGCGGCGGCGGTGTTTATCGACGCCACCATCGTGCGCATGATCGTGGTGCCGGCGACCATGGAACTCCTCGGCAACCGCAACTGGTGGTTCCCCCGTTGGCTTGACCGCATCGTGCCCCACGCGGCACTGGCGTAGCCGACCGTTTCCCGTCACGCCAGATTTCACCCGATGAAATCTGGCGTGACTGGAACCTTGCGGCCAGCCAGAATCAGGCTTCGAGGATGCGGCGACCTTCGAGGGCTCGGCTGAGGGTGACTTCATCGGCGTACTCGAGGTCGCCGCCGACGGGCAGGCCACTGGCGAGCCGAGTGACTTTCAGCTCCAGCGGCTTCAACAACTTGGCGAGGTACATGGCGGTGACTTCACCCTCGTGATTCGGATTAGTTGCAAGTACAACTTCTTCGATGCCCTCGGGCTGGATGCGAATGAGCAGTTCTCGGATCTTCAACTGATCGGGGCCGATGCCATCGATGGGACTCACGGCACCGAGCAGCACGTGGTAGCGACCCTTGAAGTCACCGGTGCGTTCGATGGCCACGACATCGCGCGCTTCTTCCACCACGCAGACAACCGAGGTGTCCCGTCGGTCGTCCATGCAGATGCCGCACAGATCACCTTCGGAGATGTTCCAGCAGCGGCTGCAGAACGCGACCCTGGCCTTGGCGTCGGTAATGGAATGGGCAAGGCGGCGGGCATCTTCGACGGGAAGTTTGAGGAGATGGAACGCAATACGTTGCGCTGACTTCGGACCGATCCCGGGAAGGCGGCCGAGTTCGTCAATGAGTGTCTGGACGGGGAGGGCGTAGTTGGATGCCACGGCGCCTAGTTTTGCTCGTCCAGCAGTTCGGCCCCGGGGAAGGCTTTGACCAGTTTGTCCATACCGGTGCGGGCGTTTTCTGGCGGCGCGTCAACCAGTTCGGCTGGGTCGTACACCTCTTCTTCATGCGGTCCAGTATCGCTGGCAGCAGGCCGACTGCGATCAACCTCGGGTTTGTCGGCGATCAGTTTGAGCGAAACCGGACGACCGAAATGACGAGCCAGCGCGGCCTCCACTTCTGCCCGATATTGCTCACCCTTGGCGAGCGGCGTGGTGGAGGGAAGGGCATACACAGCGCTGCCATTCTCGCTGTCGACGAATCGTCCGGGGGCATAAATGGCCTTGGGTAGACCCTTCAATTTCGGAAGAATGTGGTCGGTCCATTGCATCGTCAACTCGTCGCGGCCGGGAAGCGGACCTGCCGCTACGGCGGCCGCCGGTAGCGGGGCTGCCGTGGGTTCCGCGGCGGCGGCTTCACCGGCCAGGCGTGCTGCTGCTGTCGCAGCGGCAGAAGGTGCGGCGGGAGTGGCAGCGACGGGGGTACTGGTTGCAGCGGGCCGGTTGACGCGGGTGCCAAGCTTGGCCCGCTCGGTCGCTGCCGGGGGAGGAGTGGCGGCCGAAGGGGACACGTCGGCCGATTCGTTCGATGGTGTTGCGCTGTCCGCTACCTGGGCGTGTGCCTCGGCTAAGGCGGCTGCTCGGCCGTCGTCTTCAACCTCGTTTTCGGGAGCAACCGGTGCGTTCCCGCGCCCAATGCGCGCCTGCGTGGAACCGGGAGCCGGCGTGTTGCCAGCGATCCGGTCGATCTTGGCCTGGGTAGAGCTCGGCGCGTTGCCGGCCAGCGGATTGGCGGGTTGTTTGACTGCGCTGGGAGCGGTGGCCGGAACCGAGATAGTTCCACCAGACGACACGGCCTGTTCAAGCCGCTCGAGTCGGGCTAGCAGCGCGGCCGGACTGGTGTCGGATGCGACATTGGTCAGACGCACAATGGCGACGTCGAGCAACAGACGCGGGTCGGGCGCGTGGCGCAACTCCACCAACATCTCGCCCAGCACCTCCATCGCCCGCACCGTGGACGCCACGCCGAGCCGCTTGCCCTGATCGAGAACGCGCTGCGCACTGCGATCGGGCAGCTGCACCAACTCGGGTGACATCAGCGACAAGAAACAATCACGCAGGTGGGCAACCAGATTCTCGGTGAGCGTTCGAGCATCTCGACCATCTCGGACAGCAGTTGCAACTGCAACTATTGCGCGTCCGCTGTCCGATGCAATGAGTGCTTCAATTAATTCGTCGAGCGGTTCGGCGTCGGGTGCAACGCCACCGGCAGCCACGACCTGTTCGAGCGCAGAGAGCGTGTCACGGGCCGAGCCTCCGCCCTGGCGGACCACGGTTTCGATGGCGTCGTCGCCAACCGTGAGCCCGGCGTCCTTGATGATCCAACGCACGTGATCGGCGAGCACATCGGCGCTGATGAGATTGAACTGCAACTTCTGGCAGCGGCTGCGGATGGTCTCGGAGACCTTCTGCGGGTCGGTGGTGGCGAGCACGAAGATGACGTGCGGTGGTGGTTCCTCCAACGTCTTCAATAACGCGGCCTCGGCCGCTTTGGAGAGCATGTGCACTTCGTCGAGGATGTACACCTTGAACCGGCCCGGCGTGCCGAGCATGGTCTTTTCGATGAGGTCACGCATGGAGTCGACGCCGTTGTTGCTGGCCGCGTCCAGCTCGTGCACGTCGTAACTCGTGCCGGCCTCGACCGCCTTACAGCTCAAGCATTCGCAGCACGGTTCACCGTCTTGCACGTTGGTGCAGTTGAGCACCTTGGCCAGGATGCGGGCCGAGGTGGTTTTTCCCGTGCCCCGGGGCCCGCTGAACAAGTGGGCGTGGCCAAGCCGATCGTCCCGGACTGCGTTGCGGAGCGCCAAAACCACGTGCTCCTGGCCCCGCATATCGGCGAAACGGCGTGGGCGATAGCGCCGGTAGAGCGATTGGTAAGCCATGCCGCCGAGGATACCCGCCACGCCTGTACGCCCGCCTATGGCCTTAGGATTTCCCACCCGTGGGTCAGCAGACGTCGATGCCGGCCAGCCCAACCGGCGGTGCTAAGTGAGGTGATGGCCAGGCGATCTGCGGCACACGGCCGTTTCCGCTGAAGGCTGCTTCATTCCTGACCTGACCTGGTTCACAGACGAACGTTGCACAGGACCCGACCATCACCTCACCGAGCGCCACCTTCCGGTTTCACTAGGCGGAAAGAGTCTAGCGTGCGCTAAGATATTCCGCACTGCCCGCTTCCTCCCCGGAGAAAGCATGTAGTGGAGGGGTGCGAGAGCGGCCGAATCGGCACGCTTGGAAAGCGTGTGACGGGAAACTGTCCGTGGGTTCGAATCCCACCTCCTCCGCTTGGCTGTTTTC
>JANNZM010000068.1:0-7814 GCA_031410595.1 Actinomycetes bacterium
TGGCCAGGCGCTGCGGGGCGGGACTCATGCTCGACAGCGCCAGGCCACCGTGATCGGTCGGGGAGTAGAACCAACGGCGACGCTCGTCGTCGGATGGAAAATCCCAGGCTGCCTGGGATCGTTGAGGTGCATCGAGGGCACCGAGAAACACCAATGCGGCCTCGGTCATGCGCTCCGCAGTCTCGCGTGTCATCGACCCGGCTCGCGGAGGCCGAAGATCATCTCGGGGTTGCGAGGATCCCACGTATTGGTCACCTGCGAGTGTGTTCCGATGCGCCGTGTGCGATCCAGCAGCTGACGGCCGAGCGCCAACTGTTCACGCTCGAACACAATCAGCGCCTCGGGAATACTCGGCGCGTGTGAGAGCGCGTCCACAAGGGCCCAGCCGTCGGCTGCCGCCTTGGCCGTTCCGGCAGCCGCGTGGGGCCGCGCCACCCACCCGGCGTCGCCGACCAGACACGTTCGGCCGAACGCCATGGCCTCAACCTCGACGTCGTACACGACTTGGAGAAAGGGTTGTTCTACGGCGACCACTGCATCGGCAAGGACCTTCGGTAGGCGGGCGCGTGCAGTGGCGCGCATCTCATCGACATGGTGGGCGCTGACGAGGCCAGGTGGAATCGAAACGTCACGGTGCCCGCCGCCGGTGTCGGTGAGCAGGTCATCAAGATCACCGCCCTGCAGATAGTTGCGATACCACACGAAGTTGATGAGCCGGCCACCCGTTTCAACCGAGCCGTCCAGCCCTGGAATCGGGTACACGAGGATGTGGCTGTTGGCGTAGACAAAGTACGAGAGTGCATCGCCGAGCTGCAACACGCTCGACGGATCAAGCAGCGATTCCGGAATCATGCCGCGCCAAGCGACATAGCCGGCATAGTGTCGCGTCGCGTTCGGCACGAGCTCAGCGCGGAACTGAGACGTGATGCCGTCGGCACACACGAGGAGGTCCACCTCCTCGGTAGCCCCGTCGGAGAAGTGGACCGTAACCGAATCGGTGTGCTCGGTCCGGCCAACGACCTCCCGTCCAAGAAGGTAGCGATTTGGTCCGAAGCATCTGAGTAACGAGCGGTACACCGTGTTCCACGAACTCAACCGGTAGCGATGCTCAATGTCGTGCGCGCTCGTTCCATCACGGTTGAAGTACCGGATGTGATCGGTTGAAATGCTGATGTCATCGAGATCGACACCGGCGCGCTCGGACAGGTAGCGCGAAGCATCGGGGAGGAAGCCGATGCCAGCACCGCGCTGCTCGAGCTCTGCGCCAGATCGCTCATAGATAGTGACATCGAAGCCCGCGTCTCGCAGCAGAAGCGCGCTGGTGAGGCCACCGAGCGAACCGCCTACGACGGCGACTCGACCAGTGGCTACCACGGGCGCGGTGGGGTCACGGTGTACCGAAGGTTGCCACCCGATCAACGTTGGCGATGAACAACACGCGCCGCTCGTTGATGGCCGGGTCACGCAGACCGTAGGGCGGCGGCTGCTGGGTGTACTTCGTCCAGATGCGATCGAGCTGTGCCGTAACGCCAGGACCCTTCTCAGGGTCGTCCTCAGAAATCTCCTCGACCACCGTCGATTTGATGCTGATCCAGTGGTAGGCATTCTTCGGATTGACGAGCAGCATCGACAGTTGCGGATTGTTGCGCACCCAGTCGATCTTCTTGCGGTGCGACGCCAGGTTCAGCAACACCTGTGAGCCGTCGTAGTCGAACCACATAGGTGTCATGTTGACGCGACCATCACCTCCGATGAGGCCGAGCACAACAGCGATCGGCTCGTCGAGCAGCTGCTTGTAGATCGGGTCGAGATCATTCAATGACTCGATCGAGTCGTGCGAACCGACGGAGAATTGGTCGGGCTGCAACCCGGCCGAGACATCGAGAAATTTGGCGACTTTGATAGACACGGCGTGTACCCCCAAGATGACGAACCGATGCGCGATCGCGGCGATCGGACGAGAGCGGAGCATACCCGCTGTGTTCCGTCTCGGAGACCGATCCAAGGGTAAATCGGTGAACCCACTCGTTCTAGTCTGGCCGCATGCAAGCTCGTAACGGTGCTCGGCGAACCCGACGGCAGATGGCAATAGACCTCGTCGCTGCATGGAAGGACGCTGGTACGACGCTCGTCTTCGGCGTGCCAGGAGGGGGTTCGAATCTCGACGTAGTCGGTGCGGCTCACGCGTGCGGCATGCGCTTCGTATTGGCGCATACCGAGAACGCTGCAGGCATCATGGCCGGGGTAGTGGGGGAGCTGACCGGCTCGCCCGGTGCCTGCGTAGTTACCCGCGGCCCGGGAGTTTCCTCCGCAGTAAACGGTGTCGCCCAGGCGTTACTTGACCGACAGCCGATGATCTTACTGACCGACTGCGTTGCTGACGATGACTACCCTCGCATCCCTCACCAGCGGCTGAATCAGGTCGCCCTGATGACTCCAATCACGCTCGGCTCATACATCTACGGGAGCGATGAATCGGACGTGCCGAGGTTGGCTGTGGAGCGAGCGCTCGGTGGTCAACCAGGTCCCGTCCATGTGGACTTCGACCCCTCAGCTGTCTCGCAAGAACCGACTCCTGGTCCGTACCCGCCGTCGTTCATTCCGCCTCCGGATGACATTCGGGCATTGTTGGCGGCCAGCCACCGAGCGGTCTTCGTCGTCGGCGTTGGCGCGCTGTACGGAGGCACCGTCGCGGCCCAGCGAGTAGCGGTGGCCCTCCATCACATCGGTCTGACCCATCACACGCCGATGCTCACGACCTACAAGGCCCGCGGTGTAGTGGCTGACAGCGCGCCGTGGTGCGCGGGTGTCGCAACCGGCGCCACGATCGAGTCACCCGTACTTCACGTCGCGGACCTCATCGTCGGCGTCGGCCTTGACACGGTCGAGCTCATTCCTGCCGACTGGCCCTACGCGGCTCCCGTCATCTCACTCGATCCATGGGGCATCGACTCGTCGCCCTACTTCGTCGATCGCGAGCGAGCGGAACGCCACGGTGATCTCGTGACTTCTCTCGCTGAAGTGGCTGCCCTGCTTTCTGCAACCTGGGACGACGACGCCGGCCGGATGCTTCGTCAGCAGTCCTTGGAGGAGCTTGACGCGGCAGTACCGACCGTCGTGGGAAAGGTCTCACCGCTCGATGTCGTCCGAAGCACTCGGGCTGTTGCGCCGACGGGCACGATCGCGACGGTAGACGCTGGCGCGCACATGTTGCTGGCCGTGCCGTTCTGGGAGGTTGATCAGCCCGGCGAGCTGCTGGTCTCGAGCGGACTCGCAACGATGGGCTTCGCTCTACCGGCCGCGATTGCCGCGGCACTTGTTCATCCGGATCGCGCCGTTGTTTGTTTCACCGGCGACGGCGGCTTAGGCATGGTCTTGGCCGAGTTGGAAACCGTCGTGCGGCTTGATCTGAAGGTGATCGTGGTGGTGTTCAACGACGCGACGTTGAGTCTGATTGCTGCCAAGCAACACCCAACCGATCACGGTGGCATCGACGCCGTTCGCTATCGCCCGATCGACTTTGCTGCTGTGGCGCGAGGAGTCGGGATGAACGCTGAGTCGATCACGTCGACGAGGGATTTCGAAGCAGCGCTTAGGCGGGCATTTTCCACCGGCGGCCCCACGCTGCTTGACGTCGCCGTCGATCCATCGAGTTACCCAGCCGTCCTCGACGCCGTTCGTGGTCCCCGTCATTGAGCAGATGACCTACCGCGCATGATTGGTTGGATGATGTTGAGCGCGGCGTGGAGGGTGGCGCGGCTTCGCGGCGCGGCAAGCGAGATACGGATCCCCTTCGGCGGCTTCGGGCCGACGCCGAGCACTGAACTTGGCACGACCAGCACACCGGCTTCCAGGCAGGCTGCTGCGATTCGATCGGGAGAACGATCGACGGCGGCGTAGCGATGCGGAGCCGGAGCATGATCACTGCGGCCGAGCAGCTGGTCAGCGATGCGCCACCGCTCCCGAATTTCTTTGCGCTGCCACGTGGTGCGACGTTTCGCAGTGCCATCCACCGTCCAACGGGAGAGCACTTCGATGGATGCTGTCGATACGCTCCACGAGGTCAGCTGCACTTCGGCGGCGATCGGGCTGATCAGCTCGAGCGGCCCCGCGAGCGCTCCGATGCGAAGACTCGGCTCGATCGTCTTCGACACGCTGGTGAGAACCACGGTGCGCTCGGCGACCTCGCTGGCGAGACAGGGGGAGTCCTGCAGCGACCCGTAGACGTCATCCTCGATGACGGTGAGTCCGTTGCGTCGAACCACGTGCGCCAGGTTGAGGCGGCGCTGCTCGGACATGCAGGAGCCCGTCGGATTCTGCAGCGTCGGCACGCATACCAGCACCGTCGCCGAGGTGCGGCGCGCTTGTCGAGCAAGGTCGTCGGGCAAGAGGCCTTCCTCATCGAGCCTGACGGGAATGAGTTCGATCCGAAGCTGGCGGGCGGCCGCTTTCAAACCGGGAAAGGTCAGCTCCTCGGCCAGCACTCGACTGCCAGGACCGGCGAGACACAACAGTGCAGCGAACAGTCCGTGCTGCGCCCCGGCTGTCAATACGAGGTCGCGATTCGACATCGAGATCCCTCGTGCGTCCAGCAGGTGTTCCATCGCGAGGCGCCCCCGTAGAAGACTGGCGGCCGAGGGGTAGCCCTCATGCACACGGTTGGTGGTGCTCAGCGCTGCAAGGGCCACTCGGAGGTCGTCGCTGTCGGGGTTGACTGCGGGCGAGTTGGCTGAGAGATCGATGATGCCATCAGTGCCTTGGACGGAGGCGGTTGCGGCAAACAGAGCGGCATCGGCCGAATCAGCGAGCACGAAGGTGCCTCGTCCCACTTGTCCGGCGACAAGATGAAGGCGGGCTGCTTCGGCGTACGCCTGAGTGATAGTGGAGATAGCCACGCCGGCGTCGCGAGCGAACGCCCGATGGGTGGGTAGTCGCTCGGCGGGGCGAAGCGCACCGGACCGAATAGCGTTGCGAATCTGGTCGACCACGTCGAGATACTTCACCCCGTCACCCAACGGATGAGGTCGCCATTCCGTTGTCGTCACGCTGCTCCGATCGGAAGTGTCACCCAGACAATAAGCTACTTGACCAAGACAATAGCAATCGTCAGACTCGAACCATGACGATCTGCACGCTGGAAGAACTGCATGCGGCGACGGCGATTGTGCGTCGCTACTTTCCGGCCACACCGGCGTACTCGTGGCCGTTGTTGAACGAGGCCGTTGGTACCGAGGTGTGGGTGAAACATGAGAACGCTACGCCCACCGGCGCCTTCAAGGTGCGCGGCGGGCTTCTGTACGCAGACACGCTCAAGCGTGAACGGCCCGACGTCCGCGGCATCGTTTCCGCCACTCGTGGCAACCACGGTATCTCGCTCAGTTATGCCGGGCGGGCCTATGGCATTCCGGTCGTGATCTGCGTGCCGGAAACGAACGCGCTGGAGAAGAACGCGGCGATGCGTTCGTTGGGCGCCGAGGTTGTGATTGGTGGAGAAGACTTCGATGCGGCTCGTGTTCGGTCAGCCGAGATTGCTGCCGAGCGCGGCTATGAGATGGTTCCGCCCTTTCACCGCGATCTCGTTCGAGGCGTTGCGACCTACGCCGTCGAACTCTTCGAGCAGGCCGGACCGCTCGATCGGGTGTACGTGCCGATCGGTATGGGATCGGGTTGCTCGGGACTCATCACGACACGCGACCTGCTCGGGTTGAATACTGAAATCATCGGCGTCGGTGTGGAAGGCGCCCCTGCTCAGGCATTGAGTTTTGCGGCTCGTGAGGTTCGTACGACCGACACAGTCCACACGTTCGTAGATGGTGTCGCCACCCGTTCACCCGACGCCGCTTCGGCCAAGATCATTCGTGAGGGCGCGGCACGAGTGGTGGTTGTGTCCGATGATGACGCGTCCGATGCCATTCGTCTGCTCTGGTCCACCACCCACCATCTTGCCGAACCGGCCGGCGCACTTGCGCTGGCAGCGATGTACAAAGAGCGTGAGTCAAACGCCGGCAAGCGCGTCGCCTTCATCCTGTGCGGCTCCAATATGGACACCGCCATGGCAGCGGTTGTTCTCGCTGGCAAGACGCCGGGGTTCTGCTGACTACCTCAGGGCAGCATCCATCACTCTGGCTGTTCGAGCCATTGGAGAATGTCGGCGGTGTTTTGGCCGACGGACGGGACCGAGCCCATGTCTACAGTGACACCGGTGATGTCGAGGGGTGGGCGCAACATGGTGAACGGGCCGTTGGGCGTCTCGACGTCTTGCCAGCGTTGGCGGGCGGCGAGTTGGGGGTGGGCGAGAACGTCACGCATGTCGTTCACCTTTGCCCACGGCAGCGCTGCACTTTCCATTCGGTCGACAAGTTCATCGGCGGTCAGCGTCGTCAGGCGCTCTATGATGAGCGCGTCGAGATCGTGGTTGTTGGCCACGCGCTGCGAATTGGTGGTGAAACGCGCGTCATCAACGAGCGAAGACATATCGAGGGCGTGGCAGAACGTTGCCCACTCGCGATTGTTCTGTACGACAAGCACGACGTCTTGGCCGTCGCCGCACAGAAACGGACCATAGGGCGCAACGGTTGCATGGCGGGCGCCGGCGCGGCGGGGGAGCCGGTCGAACTGACGGGTGTAGATGGTCTGGTGGCCGAGCCATTCCAGCAGCGAATCGAAGAGGCTCACTTCAACATGTGAGCCAACGCCGGTGCGACCACGTTGGATGAGCGCAGCAAGGGTGTTGCTGTAGGCGTACATACCACCGGCCACATCGGCCACGCTGATGCCGACCTTGGCCGACAGTTCGGGCGTGCCGGTCAGGCTGACCGTCCCGGTCTCGGCCTGAATCAACAGGTCGTAGGCCTTGCGATCTCGATAGGGGCCATCGGGCCCGTATCCGGAAAGCGACACGGTGATGAGGCGTGGGTTACGCGTTCGCAAGATGTCAGGCGCGCAACCAAGCCGATCAGCGGCGCCGGGCGACAGGTTTTGCAAAAAGACATCGGCCCGGTCGATCAGGCGATGCAGCGTTTGGTGGTCCTCGGAATCCTTCACGTCGAGCGCGATGCTCTCCTTGCCGCGATTCAACCATACGAACCAACTTGAGTAGCCCACGCCCACCGAATCGTCATAGCGGCGAGCGAAATCGCCCTCGCCGGGTCGTTCGATCTTGATGACCCGGGCGCCCAGATCGGCAAGTTGCCTTGTGGCAAACGGCACGGCCACCGCCTGTTCCAAAGCGACAACAACAATGCCCTCAAGTGGTCCGCTCACCTACCGCACGCTACTTGGCGGCGAGTACGGGCCAGCAGGGCTCTGACAGGGAGTGCCTCACTACTGTGAATGGCTATCGGTCATATGGATCCAGCGGGCCGAGAAAACGTCAATATCAGTCAAATCAGTTATTCCGATCATCAGGCTCGCTAGAATGCTTAGTATGCTGTTCTTGAAGGAGCATTGCCGCCACTTGCCGTCCTGCGTCCCAGTGATGCTGCAGGCGTGCCCTTCCAGTGGTCCCTCGTCGATTTTCGCCGTCTCTATACCCTGCCGCTGACTGACCTGCGGAGCATGGCCGACTCGCTTGGCAGCCGCCTTCGGCTGCGATCGCCATACCGAGAGCACCTCGCTCAATCCTTTGCCCGTTTCCACATGCGAGTCGGTCTTCCGACCGACGCCGCCGACTTCGAAGATTATGCCGACTGCACGATTATGCCGCGTTGGTCGTGTTCGGCCTGCTCAGCGGCGATGGTGGGGCCTGTCCGGTCGGCATAGTCGCTCGTCTCGTCGACGCTTGTCTCTTCCGTTGAGACAGGAGATCGATGATG
>JANNZM010000069.1:0-33209 GCA_031410595.1 Actinomycetes bacterium
CGGTTTACGATGCCGTCGCGAGCTTCCGGCGAGCTTCGCGCCCGGCTCTGGACCATGCCGGCTGCGGCCGTTGCTCGAGCGCGCTTTGCGATACAACGTGACGACGAGCGGCACCCGCAACCAGGGCGGGCGCGAACAACGCCCAGTGGTGACCGACCGCCTGAAGGTACGGGTTGGTGCCGTTGGCAACGATCATTGCCACCGAACCGGTCACTGACATGGCAAAGATGTGGCGCATTCGTTTTTCCCGCTTGGCCAGCGCCTGCTTCGAGGCGCGAAAGATGGCGCGCATTCCTGAAATCCACAGCCACGCGCCGAACAGGCCGCCCTGGAACAACAGAAGGGGGTACTGGGCCTCAAAGTTCCACGGCCGGATTGGGTCGCGCACGAAATCATCGAGCACCGCTCCCGCCCCCGCGCCAAAGAACGGCTGTCTGGCCCAGTGTCCGAGCAACGCTTTGGTCTGGTTCACACGGATGGAGATGTCATCACTCTTGCCTCCGTTGAAACTCAGAAGCCGGACCAGCGTGGACACACGGAGACCGAACGCACCAGCCACCA
This sequence comes from Actinomycetes bacterium, assembly GCA_031410595.1. GTDB lineage: Bacteria > Actinomycetota > Acidimicrobiia > Acidimicrobiales > Ilumatobacteraceae > JANMCE01. The sequence goes on from JANNZM010000069.1 coordinate 562, forward strand.
TTAGTGCGCCGACGAGACCGAGCGCGTATCGGAAAATGTTGCGCCCGATCTTCGCCCGCTTTCGGCTCGCGCCGACGCCGTAGCGGACGGCGAAGTACGAGATGGCCGGTCCGGCAATCACCAGGATCTGCAGCATTCTTCGGCCGGTGAGAAACGTCGCCAGCAAGCCGAGCGCATAGGCAGCATACGCAACGTAGCGATTGGCTTTCGTGAGGCCGAGCTCCTTGCGGCCGTGCAGCATGGTGCCCATCATGGGTACCAGCGCCAGCAGGCTGGAAAGCCCATAGAAACGGACTTCGACGTTGCCGCCACGGGCGTTCACGCCGCTGCCGAAGTCGAAATAGCCAAAGACGGTGGACAACACCGGGACATGGGAACCCCGCTCACCCAACGCCGTCAGAATGATGCCCACCGAGAGGACGATGGTTATCCAGGGCAGGGCTCGGACGGCCATTTCGATGTGTCGCCATGTAATGGTCTGAGCGATCAAGAAGTACAGCAACGGCCCGAACACGTACGGCAACACCAGAAACGAAGCACCGGGGTTGTGGCGCAACGCGCCGTAAAGGCACGCGCCCGCGCCAACGAACAACAGGGCGCCGAAGCCGGCACTCGGCACCGGGAACGGTTCTCGCCGGCGCGCGACCATCTGATACAGGCTTGCACCGAAGAGGATCGAAAGCAGGCCGAACAGCTGAGCATTGTGGGAAACGGGGCGAATGACGGTGAGCGCCCACACCAGAATAAGGATCGGTGCCACGACGAGTCCCGTTCGTCTCGATGTCAACGCCACGGGTCGGGTTACGCGGGAACTGCGAATGGGTCGCACCCGGCTCCGTCTGCCTGACATCTGGTCTCGCATCACAAACGATCTCCACGGAGGTGAGTCACCATGGTCGCAGTTATCTCCACACGCGGACAACCTTGCAGCGTAAAATAGGTCGTCGGGTCCAGAAATGAGTTGCCACCCGGGGCCCGAGCCCGCCGACCGGTGCCGTCCGACCCATAGCTAGGATGTTTCGTGCTCCGCCATACTTGACCACCTTGGCTTACCGGGCTACCGCCGAAGGATCCCTTTCCGACTTATGGATATGACGCACACCCTCACGTTCTTTCGCCGCTGGTGGAAGTACCTTCTCGCTGTTGCCATCATTTTCGGTGGTCTCGGCTTTGCCTTGAGTGCGCAGCAGTCAAGTGTTTACAGCTCGGAAGTCAAGCTGCTGCTTCGTCCCAACGACCCTGCCGAACAGGCGGGCAATAGCCCTCGCAACATCGATTCGGGGGCAATCGAGCAGGCAGTTCTGTCCGACATCGAAGTGGTTCGAAGCCCAACGATCCGTCGTCGCACCGAGCACGAACTCGACCTCAGCGATGGCGCCCTGAAGGACGTGAAGATCTCCGTCAATCGGATCGCTACGACCAATGCCATCAGCATTTCGGCCGAACGGGAAACGCCCGAACTTGCCCGTCAAACGGCCGACGCCGTGGCCAAGGCCTACATCGACAATCGACGCGAGTACTCCATCGCCAATCTCGATCTCGCCATCACGCAACTCGACACGCAGCTGAGTGACCTCAACAAGACGCCCACCTCAACCCTCTCCGATACCGAGAAGGCTGCGGTCGACGCTCGTATCTCCACGGTGTTCGCTCAGCGCCAGCAGCTCGCCATCGAGCGGAGTCTGAAGCGAGGCGAGGCCGAAATCATCTCCGATGCCCAGGTGCCCACAGATCCCATTTCACCAAAGCCGGCCCAAACCGCGCTACTCGCCGCGATTCTCGGCCTGCTCGGTGCCATCGGAGTGCTCTTGGCGTTCGAGCAGGTTCGACATCGGGCAACCAATCGTGAAGTCATCGCCGAAATCTTCGACGCTCCGATCGTGGGCGAGATCCCGGACGAGGCCCTGGCCTCCAACGACTTGAAGGCCCTTGTCAGTGTGTCCCACCCCGACAGCTTGTTTTCCGAAGCGATCCGCAGCCTGCGAGCCAGCCTGCGGTTCCTCTCGGTCGACGAGCCCATCCGCACCGTGCTGGTCACCAGCGCGTTGCCGAACGCGGGTAAGACGCAGATCAGTGCCAATCTCGCGGCATCGCTGGCGTCCACTGGTCTGCGCACTCTGCTCATTTCGGCTGACCTTCGCCGGCCCACCCTTGAGCGTCTGTTCGACCTGAAGGACATCCCTCCTGGTCTTACCGATGCGGTGGTCTGGGCACCGGCGCCCGCGGGTCGTCGCAGCCAGCGCAACGGCGTTCTCGATATGGTCCCGGCGCCGATCACCACCGAGCACGCCAATCTGTGGCTTTTGCCCGCCGGAGCGAAGGCACCCGACCCGTTCGAGTTGCTCGCCTCTGATCGATTCCAGAAGTTGCTCGCCGAATACGCCGACCAATTCGACATGGTTATCCTCGATTCCAGTCCGGTGTTGCCCGTGTCCGACGCCCTGGCCATGGTGCCCGAGGTCGACATAGTTCTGGTGGTCTCCAGCCTTGGTGAGGACAAGATCGATGAGCTCAAGCTCATGCGGGAACGGCTCGACGAGGCCAACCCTCGCCTGCTCGGTGTGGTGCTGAACCGTGTGCGCGCTGCCAACTCCCGGGCGTACCAGGGCTACGGAAATGACGAGAAGTAGCTTCGCCTCATTCGCTGCCTACGGCCCCAACGGAGCAAGCACCCGAGTCCGACTGCTGGACTGGGCGCAGTACCTCGGCTTCGACCCGGCGCTCCAGGACTTTCTCGGCACGAACGCCACCAGCCCTGGCGTGTTGGTCACCAATATTGTCCGCGTCGCTCGACTCGAAGCACACCTGCGGCGTCTGCGGCCGACGTGGGACACCACGTTCATACAACGCTGCGCCAGCCCTCTATCGGCCGGTGCGATTGAGGAGCGTCTGCTGCGGCTCAGCTCCTATGGCGTCTACGACCTCGACGACGCGGTGTTCCTTCCGAGCGGCTCCAAGTTCTACGACGGCTTCCGCCGTCACCACGTGCCGGCGCGCGCCGCCAAACAGGCCGACGTCGTCATCGCCGGCAACGCCTATTTGGCTGATTGGGCCGGTGAGCACGCGAAGCGCGTCGTCGTTATCCCCTCATGTGTCGCGACCGACCTCGTGGTTGCCAAGACCGACTATGCATTCCATGATGCGCCGCGTATCTGTTGGATTGGTTCGCACAGCACCGAGTCCTACCTCGTCGACATCGCAAGTTCGCTCCTTGATGTGCATCGCCAAACAGGTGCTCGTATTCGCTTGATCGGCTCCCCAACCGGCAACCTGCCGGCAGCATTGGAAGCAATGGTCGATCGCATCCCGTGGACTGCGGACACCTGGGCCGGCGAGGCAGCAGCGTGCGACGTCGGCATCATGCCGGTGCCGGACGATGCGTGGGCAAAAGGCAAATGCGGCTACAAGCTCATCCAGTACGGGGCGCTCGGGCTCCCCGTCGTGGGCACCCCTGTCGGGGTGAACGCAGAAATTCTGTCCCGCCTCGGCGGTCATGCGCCCAAGTCCGCGAACGAATGGGCGCCAGCGTTAGCCGACTACTTCGGCCAGTCCGACGCCCAGCGCGCCGCAGTCGGCCAGCAGGCACGATCAGCGGTAGAGAAGTACTACAGCTTCCGAGCCCATGCCGCCACCTTCGTGGAGGCCGTGTTTCCGGCCGGCGTTCCCGTCGCGCCTGCGACGGCTTCGAGCAGCGTGCCCCGTGGCTAAAGCCGACGACGGGCCGAGCGTCGACCAGTCATCGGCGAAGACACGCCATGTGCTCTACTCGGGCCTGATCGGCGCATTCGGGAGCGGACTACTCACCGTGGCTTCCCTTTCTCTTCTCGAACCATCGGTCCGCGGGCGCTATGTGTCGGTCTGCCACTTCCCTAGCCTGATCGGACAGTTGGTCGGTCTCAGCGTGCACCTCGTGGTACCTCAGGCCCGGCCGGGGCCACGTTCGGAGATGCTCCGCCGCGCCATGAACGCGCTCACGGTCTGTGCAATGTCGTGTGCCGTGCTCGGTCTACCAATCCTGGCGCTCATTTGGACCCTTAAGGGCACCGAGACCTGGGGCTCATACGTGCTGGCAGGTGGCAATTTGTTTGTCGGCGGAATCGCGTTCTCGGCGACTCAAATCGTGTATCTCATCTTCGGCGGCAAGGGCTTCCTCACGGTCTCCGTTGTTCCTCCCGGGCTCTATGCCATTGCCGCTGTCATCCTGGTAGCGCTGCGTATCCACTCGGTCGGCACCTTTGACGCCATCTTCTTTGCCGCCGGGGCCAGCGGTGTTCTCGCCTGCCTGTTCGCCCTGCACGTGAACCAGAAACGGGACCCTCGCCAACCCGGCGAACTGATGGCGATGTTTCGATCTACCTGGTCACCGCACGGCAACACCTTGGCTACCTACGCTCTCTATCGTGGCGATCTGCTGGCCTCTGCCATCGCCCTATCGACAACCTCGCTCGGTATGTACTCGACGGCCACATCGATCAGCGAAGTGGCATGGGTCGTTCCTCAGGCGGTTGCCATGACTGCGTGGCGCAAGGCCGGGGTCGGGCACGCCCGGACGCAGGAGATCGCCCGTGAAATGCGCCTCGCCACCATCGCTGCCGGTGTGGCCTGCGCCGGACTGGCGGCCGTACTCGGATTGTTGTTCCGTAGCTACGGCCCCGCCGCCGGTATCGGATTCATGCTCGCCCCGGGTGTTGGCCTCATGGCTGCGCACCGCGTCGGCGCGGCGCACCTCGCCGGGCTCGGGCGCCACGAGGCCGTGCGCAGCTACCTCGGCATCACCGCCGTCATTGCCTGTATGGGCTATCCGCTCTCTGCCCTCCTGTTCGGAACGACCGGGCTGGCCCTGTGCTGCACCGTGGTCTATTGCATTGCCGGACTCGGAGCCTTCCGGGCCGTGCGAAGCGAATCGTTCCGTCTCGCCAGCGCAGAACGGCGCCTCCGCAGAGCGGTGTGATCCGTTTGGTTCAGGTTCCCCGAAGAATGGGGCAGGGTAGCGTGAACGCCGTGAAACGACGCGCTGATCGGGCGAGGCAGGTACATCGTTCGGCGCAGTGGCAGCGGGCGCTGGTGGTCGTCGCGTGCCTTGGCGGCGGTCTGGTCGGCTGTTCTTCGTCCTCAAGCACCGCAGCGACGTCCACGGCCCGAGCGGGTACGACAACCACGACAGCGATCCCGACCACCACCGCCCTCTTCGGGAATCGGACGCCAATCGAGTCCAGCCTGCCAACGGCATCCGCTGGGACGTCATCGACGACTGGACCGACCACGGTCCCCGAGACCACTACCACGATCCCGCCCAAGTATCCCCTGGTCATCGAATACGGATTCGATCTCACCGGAACGGCCACAACGGCCCGGAACGCGGCCAAGGTCGATGCTCTGCCGTTCGACGGCATCACCATCCGTGCCCGCCAGGATCCATGCAGCACCAAGCCAGTGACCGATTCGGTCGCGAAGGCCGACATGCTCGCCATGCCCAAGCTCCGACGGGTCAAGCACAACTTCCTTATGTGCCGTTTCGAAGACAGCGCCAACCCCGATGGCCTCAGCCCGTACAACATCGCCAACGATGCCTCATGGGCAACGATGGGCGCGAACCTCAAGATCTACGCGGCCGCAGCAAAGGCCAGCGGTCAGTTCGACGGCATCATGATCGACTCCGAGTCATACGGCATAGGCCCGAACCCCTGGAATTACGACACTATTCCAATCCCGCTCAAGCTCACCCAGGAGCGACCGTGGACTTTGCCCGACGACGCGCGAGAACTTGCACAGAGGCGGGGCAAACAGCTGGCAGACGCCATGCGTGAGGGCTGGCCCAGCGTCACCATCTTTTCGCTGCGAGGCGCCGAACTGTCCGACCCGGCCACCTATGATCCTTCGCATCAGGGCGGCGACCAGTGGGCCTGGATCAATGAGCTCGCCGGACCCTTCTTCGTCGGCATGGTCGAATCGGTCCACGGCACGGAGGCAACGATCATCAGCGGCGGTGAGAGCTACCAGCAACGGACGCAGGAGGATTTCACCAACGCCTACGAATGGCTCAAAAGAGGGCAGGCCAATAGTGGCGGCCCCATCATTCCCTCCGGCGCGGTGACTGCCGAGATGTACACCTCCACCGTGCAGGTCGCGAACCAGATCTTTGATCGAGACGTGCGGGCCGCATACGCCGACTTCAGCGCCGCTGAGGTGCAGCAGTTACTCACCTACGCCCGCAAGGCCTCCGACCAGTACGTGTGGTTTTACAACGAACAGTTCGACTGGCGAAACTCTGGTGACCCGAAAACTCCTGTCCCGCAAGCATTCCTTGATGCTGTCGCCGCCGCCAAGGACGCGTGACATCCTTCTCCGACCTCTAGTCGTTCGACCCTTGGCACTACCATGCCTACGCGGCCGCGGTGTGAGCGTCCGTTTGTTGTCGAAGGCGTGAGAGGGTCAACATGCGAAGAGGACTTCTTATTGCCGGCCTGGCGGTCGTTTGTGTGGCCGTCGGTGTGGTCGTCGTGCAACGCCGACAAGACTCCACAACACAAGTGGGGGCACCGATAGCTCCGCCCCCGGGCGGGCGATTGCTGATCCACTACGGATGGGACATTGCCGACGCAGCCAGCGCAGCCAAGAACGTCGACAAAATAGACGCACTGCCGTTCGACGGCATTGCCATCTCGGCCGACCAGAACCCCTGCGGCACCAAACCGGTTGCAGAAGCCGCCGCTCAGGCCGACATGGCCAGGATGCCGAAGCTCAAGAACGTCACACACAACTTCCTGCTGTGCCGTTTCCTGGACCCTGCGCTCCCCGACGGCTCGTCTCCTTACGATGTCGAAGTCGACGCTTCGTGGGCGACGATGGCCGCCAACCTTTCGATCTACTCCAAAGCGGCGCAAGCCACCGGCATGTTCGACGGCGTCATGCTCGATACCGAGTACTACGGCAAAGGGCCGAACCCGTGGGACTACGACTCCATTCCGATTCCGACGAAGTACACCTCGGACCGACCCTGGCTGATCACACCGGAGAAGCAAGCGAAGTCGGAGGCCCGCGGCAGGCAGATCACCAAGGCGCTGGTGGAAGCCTGGCCCGATGTGGTGATGTTGTCGCTGCGCGGCGTAGAGGTATCCGATCCGGCATCGTTCAAGAAGCAGCACATGGGCGGTTACGACGGCTCATGGAACAGCGAGCTGGCGGGTGCCTTCTTCGTTGGAATGGTGGCGGCCACTGCAGGCTCCAAGGCCACGCTCGTCGATGGCGGGGAAAGCTACAGCCAGCGTACCGAGAACGATTTTCAAAACGCCTACACCTGGCTAAAGCAGGGGTTACCGGACAGCCACGGGCCCTTGCTTCCGTCGGGCACCGTCACCTCAGAGCTGTACAAGAAGACGGTGTCGGTTGCCAGCCAGGTGTTCGAAAAGGACATGTACGCCAAGTGGGCGCTCATGCCGGTGCCGAAGATCCAGCAGTTGCTCACGCTTGCACAGAAATACACCGACAAGTACACGTGGTTTTACACCGAGGTCCACAACTGGCGCGGCGCCGACTGGCCCGACGAGGCAGTTTCGGACGACTACCTGCGCGCGGTGGCGGCCAGCCGAAAGGCCTAAAGCCCTCAGAACTTGACCGACTCGGGCAGCGGGGGTCGACGGTTGGGAATCAACTTTGCGACCCGCCCGGCGAGGCGTTCGACGGGCAGTTCGACCACTTGGTAGAAGAGCTCGGTCACTACCAGGACGAACGGTAGAACGACCGCGAACAGGGCCAGCACGTTCGGGCTTCCGTGGCAGAGGTATGCGTAGGCGACAATGATCGGATCGTGGATGAGGACGAGCGAAAACGCGCGACTGCCGAGATACCGCAGGGCCCCATGAGAGAGCACTGTCGACCACCCGTTCGTGGTGATGGTGAGGCACATCGCCAGAAGCGCTGCAGCAACCACAGCAAGGTTGTCGACGCCGACCAGCAGCATGCCGTCTCCGCTGATTCCCAGACCGTGCCGAGTCCATCGCCATGTTCCCGAAACAATCGTGAGCACCAAAGCGGCGGCGGCTCTTCTGCCCGCAAACAACCCGCTGGTCGCAAGTCGCCGGCTTAGGTCATCCCAATTGGTGGCCGTCATGACGCCGAGGCCGAGTACAGCAATGATGACCACTGTTCGATGCTCACCCGCCAGGAACACCATGCTACCCAGAGCCCCTAGCACTATCTGTTGCAGATGAAACTTTCGCACCAGCAGGGCTACGCCAATCCACAACGGGAAAGAAAGCGAGAACAGGACCTCCCAGCGGATGAACCACAGCACGCTGTTCGAACCGACCCCGGAGCGAGTCACGAACACTACGTCACCGATGAGATCGTGTCGACTCATCCGCGCTGGATGCTGCGAGACCCACGGGGACGAAACGCTGATGATCCCGCGGGGAACGATGGCGATGGTCACCAGCGCAAAGCCGACCGCGGCCCACACCAGGAGAAACAGGCGGATCACCCGCACGTAATACTGCGGCCAGGACTCGGCGTTGGAAGCCGTCCGGGCGCGGGTGAGCAGGAGGCTGCCCAACAGCAGAAAGACCAGGATGGCTTCGTCGCCGGCCCAGATAACGTGCAACGGCGTGAAGCCGAGCCACCAGGCCGTACTGCCCTTGGACACGTTGGTGGCGTCGGAGTAGACGAAAGCCAGCACAGGCACGCTTCGCAGTAAGTGATGGATCACCACCACAAACGCCGCCACGCCGCGAAGTCCCTCGAGACTCTTTGCTCGCACGACGTTCTGCCGCTACTCCGCTGCTTCGGCAAGGGCTTCGGAAAGCGTCGGATGGACCAGCAGACTCTCCAGCACATCGGGTACACGCAGGTTCGCGGTACACGCCAGAGCGATCACACTGATCAGTTCGGCCGCGTGCCGACCAACGATGGAGCCGCCCAGGACCACCCCCGTCGCCGGATCGGACAGGATCTTCACGAAACCGCGTGGGTCGTTGTTGATGAGCGCCTTCGGGGAGGCCGAGAAGGGCAGCTTGGTGGTGCGGATCTTGCGTCCCTCGGCAAATGCTTCGGCCTCGGCCAAACCGACATCGGCGATCTCGGGTTCAGTGAAGATGGCTGACGCAGCCTTGTCGTAATCGAGGTGGCGATGCTCGATGGTGTGTAGGCCCATGACGTGCTCGGCCACCTTGCGACCCTGCATGGAGGCCACCGACGACAGCGGCAGCTTTCCGCTGACGTCGCCGGCCGCGTAGATGTGCGGCACATTGCTTTGGCAGTGGTGGCCAATGGGGATGTAACCCCACTTGTCGGCCTGCACTCCGGCCGCTTCCAGGTTGAGCATTTCACTGTTCGGCACCGAGCCAATGGCGAGCAGTGCGTGACTGCCGTGCACGACACGCCCGTCATCACACTGCACCATCACGCCATCGCCTTCGAGGTCAATGGCCTTGGCCTTTGCGCCTTTCAACAGCGTGACACCCCGGGCCAGGAACTCGGCTTCGAGCGCGGCGGCAACTTCGGGGTCTTTGTTCGGGAGCACCTGTTGGCGGCTGACCACGAGCGTCACCTTCGACCCGAGTGAGGTGAACATGTGAACGAACTCCACGCCCGTCACGCCTGAGCCGATGACGACGAGATGCTCGGGCAGAACCTTGGGCGGATAGCAATCGCGCGTGACCAGAATACGGTCACCGTCGGGCTGGCAGAAGTCGGGAATGCGAGGGCGACTACCGGTGGAGATGAGCACGGCGTCGGCAGGCAATCGGCTCACGGTGCCGTCGACCTCGGTGACTTCCACCTCGTGCGGGCCGACCATGCGCGCCGTCCCCTTCATCATGCGCACCTTCTGACTCTCGAGCAGCCGAACGGTGGACGACGACAATTTGTTCACGATGCTGTCGACGCGGGTCTTCAAACCCTCCATGTCAATGTGGGCGCTCTCGTCATCAGCCAGACCCATGCCACCGAGACGTCGGCTGAAGCTGAGCGCACCGCCCGTGGCGATCATCGTTTTGGATGGAATGCAGTCCCACAGGTGGGCCGCGCCACCCACGATGTCTCGCTCGACCATAGTGACCTGGGCACCCAAACGGGCTGCGTGAGTGGCCGCCATATTGCCGGCCGGACCACCCCCGATGATGACAAATCGCAAAGACACAACAGGAGCGTATGACATCGCCGATGAAAGGACATGAAGCACCAGGCTGCGGCCCGCTAGCGTCGGCTCCCGTTATGGCCGACGAAGAGACCCCCGACTCCACTCCGACCCTTGAAGATGAGGCGGACCAACACTCGAAGCTGGCCGAGGAAAAGGCTCTGCGCTACGCCAAATTGGGTGCACTTGAGGCAGCCGGCACCAATCCGTATCCCCATCGGTATGACCGTTCGGCCACACTGGCCGAAATCCGCGCCGAGCACGGAACCCTAGCTGCAGGCAGTGAGACCGAGGTACGGGTATCCGTGGCTGGGCGCATGATGCTGCGGCGTGACACCGGCAAGCTGATCTTCGCTCAGATGAAGGATCGCTCCGGTGAGATCCAACTGTTCGTCTCGAAGGGCGTGCTAGGTGACGAGCCGTTCGGTCGGTTCAAGGAGCTCGACCTGGGTGACTGGATCGGCGCAACGGGTTTGTTGATGGCCACCAAGACTGGTGAGCTCTCGGTGAAGGTCGACGGATTCGAATTGTTGTCGAAGGCCATTCGCCCGCTGCCCGACAAGTGGAAGGGGCTGACCGATACCGACACGCGCTATCGACAGCGCTACGCCGACCTCATCGTGAACGAAGATGCGCGTCGTGCGTTCGAAGTGCGCCACGGCATGATCTCGTCGTTTCGTCGCACGCTGGCCGCCAAGGGTTTCATCGAGGTGGAAACACCTGTGCTGCACGTCGAGCCGGGTGGCGCCCACGCTCGCCCGTTCATCACCCATCACAATACGCTCGACATGACGTTGTATCTGCGCATCGCGCTCGAACTCCACCTGAAGCGCTTGATCGTCGGTGGCATGGAGCGGGTGTTCGAGATCGGGCGCATTTTCCGCAACGAGGGCATCAGCACCCGCCATAACCCCGAGTTCACCATGATGGAGCTCTACCAGGCGTTCGTTGACTACACCGAGATCATGGACCTCACGGAGGAACTCATCGTGACCTCTGCTCGGGACACCCTTGGGCACACAACGGTGGGCATCAATGGCACTCCGCACGACCTCTCCAATCCTTGGCGAAAGGCTCGTATGGTCGACCTGATCGAGGAAAAGATTGGGCGTCCTGTACATCCGTCCATGTCGATCGAAGAGTTGCGCAAGATCGCCGCCGAGCACGGTGTGAAGCCGGCGCCATTCTGGGGCACGGGCAAGCTCGTGGAGGCTCTGTTCGAGGAGGTGGCCGAGGCCGATCTGGTGGCGCCGACGTTCGTCACCGGTCACCCGGTGGAGATCTCGCCGCTGGCACGCGCTGACCGAAACGATCCCTGGCTCACCGAGCGTTTCGAACTGTTCGTCGGCTCGCGTGAGCTGGCCAACGGCTACTCGGAATTGAACGACCCCGTGGTGCAACGGGCCCGGTTTGAAGACGAGCAGACGGCCAAGGAAGCAGGCGACGCGGAGGCCGGAACGGTGGACGAGGACTACCTGCGGGCCCTCGAGTACGGGCTTCCGCCCACTGGTGGCCTGGGTATCGGTATGGATCGCGTCGCAATGCTGTTGACCGGCGCGCTAAGTATCAAGGAAGTCATACTGTTTCCCACGCTACGTCCCGAACGAATGTGACCTTCGTGCGCCTTCCGTGACTGAACAGTGAAACTTTGATTCTTTTCGCCCATGTATCGTCAGGGCACGGTCAAATACTGTAAGTGACAACCAAGTAACTCTTCGACGCCCCCTCCGTCGGACATCCTTCTTGGAAAGGCGATTCCTACGATGACTCTCACGATGCCCATGACGTCTCAGGTTTACCCTGAGCGAGCAGCCCTGGCGTCACGATCAAAGAGGCTCTTCGACATAGTTGTGGCCGGATCCGCCCTCATTATTTTGTCACCGCTCGTGCTGCTCACCGCACTTGTAGTGGCCGTATCGTTCGGTCGACCCTTGTTCCACCGCTCCTACCGAGCCGGTCTGCACGCCGAAGACTTCCTGGTCTGGAAGTTCCGCACCATGACGAACGCGTGCGATGCACAGGGGAACTTGCTTTCCGATGAGCAGCGCCTCACCAAGATGGGTCGCCTCATTCGCCGGCTCAGCCTTGACGAGTTGCCACAGCTGTTCAACATCGTGCGCGGTGACATGAGCATCGTCGGCCCCCGCCCGCTTCCTTCGCTGTACATCAACCGGTACTCGCCAGCCCAGCGGGTGCGCCTTGAAGTGCGTCCGGGCCTCACCGGCCTCGCCCAAATCAATGGCCGCAACAACCTGTCGTGGTCGAAGCGCTTGGCTCTTGATACCAACTATGTCGAGGAGTGGTCGTTCGGTACCGATCTCCGCATCATCGTGCGCACCGTTGGCAAGGTGCTGAAGGCCGATGGCGTCTCAGCCGTTGGCATCGCCACCGGCCACGAGTTCATGGGCAACGACATCGAGCATCACGAAGTTCAGCGCCAAGTCGCCTAACCAAATCCTGTTACCAGGAAGCCCCGAGGCATACGCCTCGGGGCTTTCGTCGTTTTCAGCACCGAACGAAGCGCTGGGTGCCGTGGGTGTTCGACGGCGACGTCGGAGTGGGGAGGTTTGGAGGGGCGCTCCGCGACCCCCTCCAACATCGGCGATTCGACGAAGTCGTGAGCCGATCGTCAGCTGAGTCGGCGTAGCCCGTCCAACAAAATTCGGACCGAACGGAGCGCAGCGAGTGAGGCCGAGGACTAGAGCCGGTCGAAGAGGATGTTGGCGAGAACGCCGCCGTAGGAGATGATGCGGCCGCAGTGCTCCATGTGCCAGATCGGTGCGTCGGCAACAACGTTGCCCGACATGAGCGGGCCGATCACGTAGAGGTTCTCGTTGGCCTGCAGGGTGTCGTCTACCTCAAGCCCCCGAGCAGATGCGTTGACCCGCACCAAGCCCCGCGTGACGAGGCTCTCGACAACGCCCGCCGCACCGGCCGCGTTCAGCGAGCCAGAGCCGCTGCAGTTCACGATGACCGTCATCGGCGTGGGGTATTCGCGCACCATGTCGGAGTCGTCGGTGTAGAGAACCCGAACCCCGCCGGCGTCAACCGAGCCAAGGCCCACGAACCGGGCCGCCAGAACCTGAAGGCGGCTGGCGTTTTGCAAGGACTCGACCAAGTCGGAGTATTCGGTTCCGGCCCGCCGCTGGAATCGACCGAGGTCAGAGCCCCACACGCCCGCGAACTCGAGCTTCTCTTCGCTGCTGAGCTGCTTGATGACCGCGCCCATCGCCTGGAAGATGGGAGCGAGCGTGTCGGAGATGGTGAGTTGCTGCTCGGTACCGTTCGCTATGTCCTGCAGGGCAGCTTGGTAGACACCTTTAGCTGAAAGTCCGGGCGTATCGAAGAGAGCTTCAAGGTGTCGAGCGACGAAGTGCACGGATGGATCGGGGTCCACCAGCCGCTCGGGAAGCGCACCCTTTGGTGATGCAACGTAGAACTTGGTGACCAGGCTGTTGATCTGGGCATCATCATTGAAGCGGAACAGCATCTCCATCGTGCTGGCGTTGGCACCAATGAGTAACACAGTGCCACCGGACGCCTGCCGCAGCTGCTCGCGGACCTGTTCCATTGTGACGACCACCGTGGGCAGGTACGGATCATCGATAAGGCACGCAGTGGGCGCTGCGTCTGCCGGGAGCGTGGAGAACTGTGACAGAGGAACCGGCATGCCCACTGCTAACACGACCGAGCGCGCCTTCAGCGTAGGTGCACCGGCAGACAACGAAATCTCGTAGAGACCGTCAATCGGCACGACGTCGACGGCTTCGGCGTGGATGCAGACGTGGTTGGCGAGCGACAGTTGCTCGGCTTCGGCCACGAGGGTACCGACACGCTCCTTCAGGAAGAGCCCGAAGAGGTAGCGGGGAACGTAGAGGTCTTCCCACGCGCCAGCCTCCATGGCGTGGTCGTTGAGCTTCAGCCATTCAGCGGAGAGCGCTCCCCCGTTGGCACGGAACGACTCGAGCATCCAGTGCCGATTGTCGGTGAGCCACTTCGTGAACAGCTCTCGTTCGGGGGACGGGATGAAGTCCTTCAGCGAGGTGATCAGCAGCGCGTTGGTACCCGACCGTTCGCCGTAGGGGATACCGGTGTAAAACTCGCTGGCCCGCTCGACGGTCGCAATATTTACGTGTTGGCCTTGCCCGGTGGCGAGCACCCGCTCGAGCAGGCGGATGGTGGTGTAGGTCGCCGACAGGCCAGAGCCGATCAGGACGACATCGAACGGAAGCGAAGACTGATCCGCTGGCACTTCAGTACTCTCCATTCGGTAGCTGCTGCCCTGTGCGGTTGGGAACAACTCGGGCCGGGTTGCCAACGACGGTGACACCGTCGGGAACATCGCGAATAACCACCGCGCCGGCGCCGACGGTGGTCCACTTCCCGACCTTTACGCTCGGGGTAATGACTGCGCCCGCACCAATGTGGGTGCCTTCTCCGACCTCGACGTGGCCGCACAACGTGGCGTGGGGGGAGATGTGGGCGAAATCGCCGATGATGTTGTCATGGTCCACGCTGGCCGCCGTGTTGATCAATACGTGCCTTCCGATGTGCGTGTTCGCCTGGATGACCGCCCGATGCAGAACAACCGTCCCCTCTCCGATGGTTGCCGTTGGGGCGATTAACGCTTCGGAGTGGATAGCGGTGAAAAACACAGCGCGATGAAGGGCAGCCACGATCTCGGCCCGTTCACTGTTTCGCCCGATACACATGGCAAAGGGGGCCGTCAGATTGTCGAAAGCCTCGGCCCCGGTTATACGTACTCCGGGGAGGACAGAGCCGTGCTTGGGGTGGCGTCTCCCCTCGTCCGCATAGACCCCCAGAACAGGGACACCCAGGTCACGCAACACGTCCATGACGACAAGAGAATGACCGCCGGCACCATAGACATACACACCGTTGTTCACGAGAACTTGCTTGCTCCTTGCGCCGCGGCGCTCGTCAGCATCACGCACGACGACGAAGAAAGACTAGTCGTGCCACATCAGGTTTCTCTCTAGGTCACAAGGTCCAGATCTCCTCTAGAGGTTGAACCGGTACGACCAATCTTGTGATTCCGATGCTGCCCGGCGGTTGACAGTCAGGCCGAAAGTGCGGCGAGGTCGCTGTCGACCATCATGGTGACGAGTTCGTCGAACGACACCTTTGGTTCCCAGCCAAGGGTTTGCTTGGCGAGCGTGCAGTCACCGAGCAGATGGTCAACTTCGGATGGGCGGATGAACTTCTCACTGGAGACGACGTACTTTTCGTAGTCGAGACCGACGTGAGCGAAGGCGATTTCGCAGAACTCGCGCACGGTGTGCGACTCACCCGTGGCCAGTACGAAGTCGACCGGTTCGTGGTGCTGCAGCATCCGCCACATGCCTTCGACGTAGTCGCCGGCAAAACCCCAATCGCGCTTGGCCTCGAGGTTGCCGAGCACGAGTTCTTTCTGATGGCCCAGCTTGATGGCGGCGGCAGCGCGGGTGATCTTGCGGGTGACGAAGTTCTCACCACGACGGGGGCTCTCGTGATTGAAGAGAATGCCGTTGCAGGCAAACATGCCGTAGGCCTCGCGGTAGTTCACGGTGGCCCAGTAGGCGTAGAGCTTGGCCACGGCATACGGCGAGCGTGGATGGAACGGAGTGGTCTCACTCTGCGGCGGCGGCGTGGAGCCGAACAGTTCGGATGACGATGCTTGATAAAAGCGGGTCTCCAGTCCGGAGAGACGGATCGCTTCGAGAACGCGGAGCACGCCGACGCCGGTGATGTCGGCCGTGAAGTCGGGCAGTTGGAAGCTGACGCCCACGTGGGACTGCGCAGCGAGGTTGTAGACCTCATCGGGTTGTACGTCCTGCAGCACCCGCACAAGGCCAAGCGGCTCGGACAGATCGCCGTAGTGCAGCTTGAGACGGTCTCGATCGGCACCACCGTGGATCAGTTCGAGCCGCTCGCGTGACAGCACGGAGGATCGGCGCACGAGGCCGTGCACGTCATAGCCCTTTTCGAGCAACAGCTCGACCAGATACGACCCGTCCTGGCCGGTAACGCCGGTGATCAATGCTGTCTTCATGATGCTCCTCGTCCGCGTGAAGTGCGAGATCTTAGCCGCTCGTCGCCGACGGACCCGCCGCGGCCGTTGGCGGACGGGCGTGGGTTAGGTTGTCGGGTCGTGTCATTCAAGGTTCTTGCCGTCTGTACCGCCAACATCTGCCGCTCCCCCATGATGGAGATGTCGCTACGCCGGCTCACTGCGGCCGAGGGCGACGTGACAGTGGCGTCGGCCGGAAGCCGCGGATCAGACGGCCGCCCCGCCGACCCGGTGACCGCAAGGGTGGCATGCGAGTTCGGGTTGGACCTGTCGTCGCATCAGTCGCAACCGCTCACGGCCGAGCTGATCGACGACGCCGATCTCATCGTGGTGGCCGAAATGGATCACCTCCTGGCTGTCATCGACAGGCGCCCTCAGGCCTTCGCCAAGACATTCCTCCTGCTGGAACTGGCCTCGGTTGCGACGCCACGTTTGCCTGAGGAGTCGTTGAACGAATGGGTAGCCCGCCAGCACGAAGGCCGTACGCCGTCGGCCGTCATGAAGTCCTCCACCGCGTTCGGGTTGAGTGACCCCTATAAGCAAGGCGACGCCAAAATCCGCAAAGCCGCTCAACAAGTTGTAGATGCAACCACCGCGATCGCAACCAGCTGGCGCTAGGGGTGCTTCGTGACCACGACATCGGGGCCGACCGACCCCGATGTCGTGAAGCGTCTGAGTCAGCTGCCGTTGTCGGGGCG
Source organism: Actinomycetes bacterium (assembly GCA_031410595.1). Lineage (GTDB taxonomy): Bacteria > Actinomycetota > Acidimicrobiia > Acidimicrobiales > Ilumatobacteraceae > JANMCE01. Next base: position 17,462 of record JANNZM010000069.1, read on the forward strand.
ATTGACGGCGCCCGAACCGGTTCCGCCGCGGCCTTGCGGCGTTGGTGGCAATGGCTTGTTCGGCCGCTGCTGGTTCGGGGTCGGTGGCAGCGGCTTGGTGGGTCGCTGACCGGGGGCATTGGGTGCCTGCGGCGCCGCGTTGGGGATCGGTGGCAACGGTTTTGTCGGCGCGGCGCCAAGGTTCGGGCCGCCGTTGGCTGATGCGGCATTCGACCCGCCAGCGTTGGCCGCGTTGGCGCCCGGCACGGCTGAGCCCGGGTCGGCGACGTTGCCGTTGCTGGACTTGTCGCCGCCGATCTTGAGCCGTTTGCCGATACCGAAACTGAACTTCACGGTCTTGTCGCTGACGTTGATCTCAACGAGCGGCTTCGACGCAAAGCGCTTGGCCCGCTCCTGTCGCTTCTCGGCCACCTCGTAGTTCAACCCCATACGCACCAGGCTGCGGGGCAAGCGCGTCTGCACTGAACTTTCCAGGCTGGCTCGCATGGCCGGCTTGTTCGCCATGTTGGCGCGATAGCCCGCGGCCACAGCCGCGACGCGTTCGCCCTGCGCAGCCGAGGTGATGACGTGCACCGAGCCGAAGGCCAGGCCAGTCGGGTCGACGTTCTTCAGCGGGTTCGAGCCGGCGTAGGAGTACGCCGCCCGGAAGGCCGGGTCGCTCACCATTGCGCCGGGGTCGTCGGTCAGAATCGGGTCCGGCGAGTAGAAGAACTCACGGTTCTGGTCGTAGAAGCGAGCACCGATGGAGATGATCTTGCGGACTTCATCGACGTAGCCTCCGGCGTACTGGTACGGCGTCCGGAAGACGGTGCTCTTCTCATCAACCCACACTTCGCCGGTCGGGAAGTACTCATGGTGCTGGAAGACATCCCCGGTGATGTCGGTCACCATGTTGGTGCTGCCCTGCAGATCCTTGTGCAGGAAGTACTGCTTCAACTCCTGATTCCCGCCCTCGTCACGCTGGATGCCGAGGCGATCCGAGCCGGCCCACACGTTCTTCCAGAGTTCGGTGGTGTTGCGCACCGTGACCCATGGGTTGACGAACAGCGTCTCACCGGCAGGTCCCCGTTCGATGGTGCGTTGGCCGGAATCGTCGTAGGTATAGTCGGTAACCTGCGGGCCGTCGGTGACAGTGCGCATGCGGTCGGTCGCATCCCATTCCATCTGGCGGATCCACGAGTTCTTCTTCGTGTCCTTGATACCGAGGAAGTTGCCGTTGGCGTCCCAGTTGTACGACGTCGTACCGACGTTCGTCGCCTGGTGCGGCTGCGGGCGGGTGTATGGCCGAGCGAACGAGTACGTCGTGTCGGTCTGGACGTTGTCCTTGTTGTTCTGACGGATCCAATCCCTCTGGTTCTTCGACACGACGTTGCCGTTGGCGTCATACCCAATCGAGAAGCTGTAGTTCCGCACCTTGCCCGTGGCCATCTGCCATGTTCCCGAGCCGCCGGTCACTCGCTCGTAGTTGTCGTAGGTGTAGCTCTGCGCCGTCGCACCGCCAAACAGGTTCGCCACCGGCGCGGGCAGGTCGTTGCTGTAGGTCTTGGGGTTCCCGACGGAGTCATAGGTGTAGTGCAGATCCTGGATCTCCTCGTACGCCGGACTGGTGATGCCTTTGCGGCCGGGCAGCACGGTGCGTTGCGCGCTGAGCCAGCGGGTGTCGGGGTCGTAGGTCCGTTCGGTCGCAGCGTTGTTGCCGAGTTGGTCGTACTTCACTCGGAAGAATTCGTCGTACTGGCGATTCTTCAGATAGGAGTAATCCCACGTGTGCGGCTGATCCTGGTAGATCGGCACTCCCAGCGCGTCCACCCCGATTTGCACCCGGATGGTCCCAAGTTCGGAACCGACGATGTTCGACACGAGGCCGCCGAAATCGTAGTCGTAGGTCAACTGCTCGGAGTCCGGGTACTTCACGGTGGCGATGCGGCTGAGACCGTCGTAGGTCCACTCCGTTGTCCAGCGCAGCTTGGACCGGTCGACGGCCGGGTTGAACCACTGGTGCGTCTTCATCTCGGCCATCTGCTTGGTGAGATCACCGGCGGCCGAATACTCATTGGTGGTGATGCGGGCGCCATCCTCTTGGCGAACGACACGGCCGGCTCCGTTGCCGGGTGCTCCCGCCGCACCGTAGGTGTAGGTGACGTCGGGCGTGGTGCCCGGGTTGTCGATTCCGGTCAGGCGATCCAGTTGATAGGTGTAGTGGATCTTCTGGTTCAGCGCCTGCAGATTCGGTGTCACCTTGCTGATCTGCTTGCCTTCGGGGTCGTAGCCGAAGCTGACCAACCCGCCGTCAGGTGTGCGGGTCGACAGTCGGCGGCCCTGCAGGTCATAGGTGTGGGTGGTGGCATTGCCCGCCGAATCGACCACACGAGTGAGCTGGCCAAGGCCGTCGGTTTCGTACGACGTACGCAGCGGGGTCGGCACGCCGGCCGGCTGGTCATCGACGGCTTTGATCACCTCGCGTATATCGGTATAGGTGGTCGTGGCCCGACCGTTAGGGGCGGTACTGATGGTCTGCATCAGGACCGGGCCGCCGGGTACCGCCGGCTGGTAGTCGTAGACGTTCGAGGTCGTGCGACCGCCCGGCTCGGTGACGTTGCCGGCAAGATCCCACAGGTCGTAGGTTGAGGTCGTGACCGGGCCGGTGTAGACAGCCGGGTCGAACGTGCCCATGGCCGTCGTGCCCTTGCGTGGGGTGTACTCGGTGACCGGATGGCTCAGGTTGTCGTAGCTGAGCCCGCCGCTGACCACGATGCCTTCGACCGACGGTGACCCACCGGAGACGAACAGCGACGCGTCCCGCTTGGTTTCGGTCACTCGGCCCTTGCCGTCGACGAACACGGCGGTGTCGATGGTGTTCCCCGCGTTGAACACGTCGTTGTGATGCGCGATGCCGTAGCCGTAGGCCGCGCTGGGGTGATACTCGTAGGTGACGAGGTCGACGTTGGGCGACGCGTCCGGCCGCGGAGTGCCGATGGCCGCGATGCGACCCATGGGGTCATAGCGGTAGCTGGTGGCGTTGTTGTTCGCGTCGAGCCGCTTGCTCACTCGGCCAGACAGCGGGTCGAACGTTGCCGTCGACACCATGCCAACCAGGGGCGTTGTGAGCACAAAGCCACCGCCGAGGAACTCCGCTGCACTCGTGTCATCGAGTTCGTATTCCTGGACCTGGGCGATGTTGCCGTGGCTGTCGGGGTCGTAGGTGTACTCGACCGCGTAGCGTTTGCCGGTCTCACCGGCCGGGTACACGATGCGGTTGTAGCTGCCCCAGTCGTCATATTGCAGCTCGGTGATCGAGACGGCGCCGCCGCCGATGGATTCCTCGACATGGGTGACCGAGTTGTTGTTGCACACCGCTGGGGCGCCGTCACGCTCTCGGTAGGTCACCTTGGCCGCACCGGTCTTCCCGTTGGTGATGGCGAGGTGCACCGGAAGTCGGACCCACGTGTAGCAGATGTTGGCATCCCAGAGTGGCGACGGATGCGCGGTGCCGTCGTTGCAGCCGATGTAGTCACCGCTCGGGGCTGTTCCGCCGTTGTAGAGCTCGGTGGCATTCGAGCAGGTGGACTGGGTGTACGTGGCCAACACATCATCGTTCGGGTCTTCGAGCTGGCCTTCATCGAGTTGGGTGAGCACGTTGCCGAACTTGTCATAGGTGAACGTGACTCTGGTCTGTTCGCCCGGCGTGGTGGTGCCGTCGCCGAGGTGCCAAAGTTCCCGGGTCTGCGTGAGCAGCGGTGAATACGAAGCGGTGAGTGAGGCCACCGAGGTGAGGCCCGCCACCGTGTTCGCGGGCACCGCACTGCCGTTGGTCAACACGTTGCGGAGCGACCACGACGACTCGTTGGAGCGCAGGTAGGCCCCGGCCGGGTTCATCACCGTGACGGCCTTCTCAAGGCCAGCAACGAACACGTTGTCGTTCAGGTACTCATAACGGGTCTTGCGCAGGACCGTGTTGGAGGCGGCATTGCGTTCTTCGGCCACGACCTGTCCGAAGCCGAGCGACTCCCGGTGCAGTTTGTCGTACTTCAGGCCGCTGTAGGTGTAGGCGTTACGGGTGACGTCGACGCCGTCACCGGGTCGACCGTCGTTGACATCGACCTGCTTCAGTGCCCAAAGGGAGTCGGGGTGATCGACGGTGTTGCCGTAGCGCTGGTAGTCAAGTGTGTAGCTGCCACCCAGCGGGTTGCGCACCGTCTTCAGCATGTTGGTGCGGCCCTGCTTGTTCCGCTTCACCGACATGACGTTGTCGTCGGTTGACTTCACGGAATCGGCGTAACCGTCACCGTCGACATCGGTCAGGTCGACTTCGGTCGAGCTGATGCTGTTCTGGAAGCTGGCACCCGGGTTGATGATCAGGTAACAGGCAACCAGACAGAGCGGGCCAATGGCGATGGTGAATTCGAAGCCGCCACCCACGCTGGTGGTGCGATCCATGCCGATCTGTTGACCGGCGTTGCTACCGGCGACCGTTGTACCGAACGTTGCGCCGTACTGCACGGGCGGGAGGATGCCCGAGCCGGTGCCGAACGCCACCGTTGGCGGGTCGGTGTTGTTGATCTTATGAATCTGGTCCAGGATGCCGTCGCCGTTCACGTCACGCCACGAGTACCGCGACATGTCGACGTCCCAGTTGAGGGCTACGCCGCCACCGAAATCGGCCCATGGTGTGGTGAACCCGAACGACACCCCGCCCGAGTACGACTCCTGCGATTCGAAGCCGCCGCTGGCCAGTTTGACCGGCGCGTCGGCGAAGTCGTAGCCGAGGTTGTACTTGACCCACACGCCGCTCGGGTTCGTGTACACCCGGTCCGGCAAGCCGTCGCCGTTCACGTCGGCCAGCGCCTGTTGGATCGGCGCGGTGCTGCCGCCGGGGTCCTGCGGTGTCTGCGACGATTGATCGGCGTAGGTGGTGGTGGGGTCGTTGGTGCCGCCCGACAGCAAGGCGCTGTCACTCGGACCGGACGCGTTCGGCGAGGTCCACTCAGCATTGACTTCGATACCGATACCGAGCCCGGCACCGGTTTCGTTCCCGTCGCTGCCCTTTGCCGCAGCGCCCCCCTGGTTGGCGTTGGTCTTGCCCTTGGTGTTGCCCTTGATGTCAACCAGGCCAGAGCTGACGCCACCGTTGACGGCGAATGTCAGGTCCTGGTTGGTCACGGCTACCTCGGACGGATTCCGCGTGGTGGCTTCCAACCCGCCGCGAGGCGTGGTGTACTGCACCGAGTTCGGCTTGATGATGTCGGGATACCCGTCGCCGTTCATGTCCTCGAAGTCGACCAGCCCGAAGCTGGGAGCGACACCGAAGGACGCTCCGAGCGGTCCGATGCCGAAGGCCAGCGCCGCACTCGGTGCAGTGAGGCCGATGCGGGTGACGGCGCGTCCGGCGCCACCCGTCGTAGCACCCAGCGCCACCGAATCGGAGCCAAGGCGCGAGGACCGGGCGCCCGTAGCGGTGGCGCTCAGGTTGTCGCGCTGACCCTTCCATGACGGCGACGTGTTCGGCGCCGGCTGACCCGGGATGGTCTGCGACAAGATGGTCGGGATGTAGGCGTAGGACCCATCCGGCGTCGGAGGGTTGAAGGTGGTGTCGTTGAAGCCGGTCGGCTTCTGCACCGGGGTGTCCTTCGAAAGCCCGGCGGTGTTGATCACGAAGGCGTTCTCATCGATCGCGGTCGTGGCAGCGGCACCGTTGCCGTTGTAGCCGGCCACGGCCCAGCCGCGGTAGGCCAGCGGGAAAATGCCCTGGCGTCCGGACACCCGGCGGTTGGAGGTTGGCGTGATGTCGGTACTGGCGTCCGCGGCACCATTGGGTCGAAGGACCACGCTGCCCGACGTGATGAAATCGGACACGTCGGGGTTGGCGATGGTGACATCGATCCAGTAATCGGCGTTGGCTTCGATCGTCACCCCGGTGAGAGTGAACGTCGAGTTGCCAGCTCCGGCCGGGATGGTGAAGGGCTGCTGGAAGACCAGACTGTTGTTCGGCGAAGCCTTCTTCTTGATCGACAAGACGCCCGTACCGCCCGCGTTGTTCGTTGAACGACCGAGGGTGACCAACGCGCTGTAATTGCCGGCGGAGCCGGCGTGCCAGGGCGTGGAGATACCGCCGACCGAGCTGGTCGGATACTGGACGATCTCTGGCGGGAAATCGAGCTTGATCTTTGGGGTGCCATTCGGGGCCGTGGTGGCGACGGCATTGCCGTCCTTATCCTGCGCTGCCGTGTAGGTCAGCGTGGGGTTCCACGTGACCGCAGTGAGATCAATGGCCGAGTCGACCGAGAGGTACGCCTGAACCGAGTCATAAACCGCCGGGACATCGGGCTGATCGGAGATGACCGGCCGAGCGACATCGAAGCTGACGTCGAGGGCCTGATCGCCGACGAAACTGGCCGAAATGCTGATCGCCGATCCGGGTACAGCCACACCGTTGTGAGTGAGGGTCAGATTGAGATCATCGGTGGTCACCTTGGTCTTGTGAACCGTGGCCTGGAAACGCGTCGAACCCTTCAACGGCATCAGCACCTTGGAGCCCGGACGGCCGGCGAGGGTGAAGTCTGCCGCCGCGCCGTAGGTGGTTTGCGACAAGCCGTTCTGGTCGAGCGGCACGGTAGCGATGTCGGCCACGCCGCTGATAGCGGTGTAGGTGACCGTCGGCGACCAGGTGACCTGGTCGTTGGCCCCGTCGTTGATCGACCCCACGCGGAAGTACAGGTGGTCACCGGCACTGACGGTGCGAGAGATCGCCGACGGGAAGGCGATAGCGCCGGTCGTGAGAAGGTTGCCGGCGGCGACTTCGGCGGCATTGTGCTGGATAGCCACACGCACGCCATCAACCGACGTGCCGCCAACGGGCTGCAGCGTGGCCGGGGCGTTGATGGAAACGGTGCCCGAAAACGGTGCGACCCACCGTCGTATGGTGTCGACCAGAGGCGACTTCTCGGCCAACTTGGCCTGGGTATCGGCCAGCTGCTGCACGCTGCCGGCCACCGGCGTACCGCTGGCAATCGGCACTGCGGTCGCGGAGCTATCACCGAGAACGAACGTGGGAATGCCGTTGTCGAGGTGGTTGAAGTAGACGTTGCCGCCCGACACGAAATCTGGCAGCCCGTCAGAGTTCACGTCGCTGAAGTAGTTCTCGCCCCAGGTGACATCGAGGCCGATGCCGAACGCAACCGTCACGACCGGGAAGGCCTCGATGGCACCCTCGAAGGCGAAATCGCCTTCACTCGAGAGCTTGGTGAGCCCGACGACGGTTTGTTCAGCTCCAAAAGTGGTAGACCCGCTCGGGCCGCTCTGGTTGAGGCGGAAGCGAATGGGGCCGTTGCGGTCGATGTCGTTGCCCGACGGATCGCGGTACACCTTGTCCGGAAGCGTGTCCCCGTTGAGGTCGATGAACTCCGCCAATGCCTCGGTGACGCCACCGCCCAACTGGATCGAACCACCGAAAGAAAGGACCTTGGTCGGGTCGATGGGGTTAAAGCCGAGGTAGGCGTGGCCTTCCGCTGAATTCGTTTCCGAGGATCCCAGCGCGCCGTTCTGCGCCTCGTCGGTCAGCATTTGACGGGCCGGCAGGTCGTTGCCGGTGTTCCAGTTTTCCGTCGTGCCGAAGCCGTCGTAATTTCCGCTCGCGTTGGTGACCTCATCGTAGTAATCGAACTGGTGGGTTTCCTTTGTAGTCAGGTCGGCGCCGATCTGATCAACCGAGGCCAGCAACGACTTGCCGAATGGTCCCTTGCTGTAATGAAGGTCGTACCGCACGGCGACCTGGTTGTAGGTGCGAGCGAGTTCCAGCACCGAACCATCGGTCTGGGTGACGTGGTTCGGAGAGCCGTAGCGCACCTCTACCCGGGCGAGGCGGTCAATGGTGAGATCGAGGTAGCCGCCCATGCCGCTGATGATCGGGTCCGAACGCACGGGGGACCCCGGGTTGACCGTGGAATCGCGTAGGAAGTGGATCTCGTAAGCGGGGTCTTCAGCGTGGCCCGACTTCTTTGCGCCACCGGTGTAGGCGATGGTGCTGAGGAAGGTGTGCTCGGCACACAGCGTGGACGACGACGAGGTGCAGCTCGCAACCTTGAGCCAACCGGTCGTGGTGTAGCGGTAGTTCACCTTCTCGTACGAGTACCGCATCATGTTGACGCCAACGTCACGCTCTGCGGACAAGAGCCACTTGACGATATTGCCGTGCTGATCGGTCACCGTGGCAGAACGATCGATCGTGGGGACGAAGGGCGTCTTGTCGGCGCGGATCGCGGCATCGGGGCCGCCATCGTCGGGCTGACCGCCGTACCAGAAGACATTGCCGAGCTTGTCGCGGACCTCCCAGAAGTAGTTGGCGGGACCGCCACCGGGTGCTTCGTGGCGGATGATCTGGGCGTACTCCGTCTCAACCTTGCGGGTGTAGTCGGCGCGGTCACCCGACACTCGGTTGCTGTAGGTGTCGCCGAGCGCGTTCGGCACCAACATTTTGCCGTCGATGAGATAGCTCTCGGTCTCCTGCGTAGTACTGAAGCGGGGCGCACCGAATTCGGTATCGACGCTGATGTCACCCACCGACAGGTCCCAACCAAGCCCGGTCCAGCCGTTGTCCCCGCCGTTGTCGTAGCTGAGCGCGAGTTCGGGCGTGAGGCCGCGACCGTGTGGCACGATGAGCGGGTAGCTCAGCTGAGCGCTTCCACCGTTGTTCGGTGCCGGCGGATCGACCAGCGCCAGGTTCTCCGTCGGATTGGCGTACTGCAACCCGTCGATCGAGCCGTCGCCGATCGCCTCGGGCGTCAGGAGTGGTTCGCGTTTCAGGGTGGAACTCAACCCCTCGTCCAGCGTCGTGGCCCGCGCCGTACCGAGCGTGGAAATCTGTGAAAGCAGTAGCAACGCAGCCATCGCGATGCAAAGCCGTACCGGTCGTCCACGATTCATCGTGCCACCCTCTATGTCCGCCCAACAGCGCTCCCGACGCCGTCTGCATCTTGCGTCGCAATCCTCTCGACTGTCAAGGATCTCGCCGGATTTGTCCTACTGGAAGCTGAAGGCCGGGTCATTCCGCAGGCCGCACCAGCTTCCGAGCTTTGCCGAGGCGGACGCCTACGGGGCGCAGGACGTGGTTCGAGATGGCGAACATCACGTCGACAACGCGGCGAGGGACATGCTCGGCGAGTATCTCGCGGTGCACGCTCTCGCGCATGCGGTTGTTCTCGTCGGTTTGTGAAAGAGAGTCGGGCGAAGTCACGTAGTACGCCAGGACGTGAGGGACAAACACGGCCTGAAGATTCGGGGAACGGTGGATGAGGCCCATGGCCCGCAAAGCGAAGTCGACGTCCTCACTCTCCCGAACCGGCTTGAACGGAATCAGTCGACTGCACAGCTCGGCACGCAGCATGACTGTCTGAAACGGGAGATACACCCGGCCTCGTATCAACCCATCGAAGATGGCTCTGCGGTAGCCGACCGATGGGGACGACCACACGACGTTGATCTCACCCGTTTGGTGCACCGAATCATCGATCCGATGTTGCTCGCCGTATGTGAGGGCCGTCTCCGGATCCTGGAACGGCACGGCACCGAGGGCAAGCCGATTGGGAGGCCAGTAGTCGTCGTCGTCATGAAAGCAAACAATGGACGCACCATGCTCGACCGCGACTTTCACCCCGGTCGTGCGAGCGGTGGCGACACCGCGGTTCCGGTCGTGCCGTACGACAACCAACCGGTCGGAAAAATCATGCTCGAGCACCGCGAGAACCGCACCGGTTCGACCCTCGTCAGCACTTCCGTCATCAACGACGACGACGAATTGCCGGTCGTAGCCCTCCTGGGCAAACACCCGACGCACCGCCCGATCAAGAAGATCCGAACGTCGATAGGTGCAAACGATGACTGCCGTGTCCAATGCCGACCCGATCATGTTGCTCCACCACCGTGCTTCGGCTCGTCTGTCGATCCTGCCACGGTTCGAGAAGCCTCAGGGCCGGTTGGGGTCGGCCACGGTGTTTGTTCGATGGCGACTCCAAGCTCATGGTGAAGCAGGGTGCGCACTGCATCGACTGCAGCGACGGCGTCACTTCCAAAGGAGTGCCGTCGGCGAATGCCGAGATCCCGGGCCGCCTCGACGGCGAGTACACGCGCTCCGGCCCTTCGTTGGCGCAGGGTCTTGTCCACCAACAACATTCGAGCTGCATCCAGACGTCGCCCGGACTGCCACTGCTTGGCTCCCATCCACAAGTAGATCGGTTCAACCTCGAGATGGCCGTGGACGCGACGGTGCGGCTCAATTTTGGTCAGAAGTCGGTGAAATTCGGCATCTACGGCGCGCATGTCACGAGTCATCTGCGACGGGTGCACCACGTAAAGAACTCCGGCCGAGGGCCATACCGACGGCTCGCTGACAGCGGCGAACCGGACCCAAAGCTCCCAGTCGGCAAACATCGAGAATTCGGGATCGAACCAACCGGTGTCATCGAGCAGACGCCGACGAGCCACGACGCCCGAGCACCCCCCCGGAATCGGATTGCCCGAACTTATCCGCTGCATGAAGTCTGGCCCTGGAAGTGGTCTCCATTCGAACAGCGGGCGAAGCGCATCATCCACGACAACTTCGAAACAGTAGGCCCAGTCCGATCGGTCCTTGCTCAACTGTTCGATCTGGCCCGCGAGCTTGCCGGGCGCCCAGAAATCGTCGTCGTCAGAGAAAGCGATGAACTCACCCGACGACGCAGCAATCCCCCTGTTTCGCGCCTCAGACACCCCGGTTCGGCGGTCGCTCGAAACGAGCACGATCCTTGCGTCGTTCAGCGCCTCTACTGCCTCGGGCGTGTCGTCGGTCGAGCCGTCGTTGCTGACAACGATCTCCAGACTTTCGTAGGTCTGGGCTTGAATCGACCGGATTGTGCGAAGCAGCCGGTTCTTGCGATTCGAGGTCGGGATCACCACCGAGCAAAGCCCCGGCCGCTGCACCGCCGTAATGGTTGGAAAATGATGCACCGTTCAATCACCGCTTCCTGTCCGCCTACCCTGTTGCTCGATAGCTCGTTCGGGATCTACCCACCCGCATTGGTGTTTCGTCATAGTAGGACAACGAGGTATTTCCCGGTTGTGAGCTCGATCGGAAAACGGCTCCCGAGTTCAGGCGGCCCGATCGCTGCGCCCATTTCGCCCGCGGCTGGTGAGCCGCCGGACCAGACTGGGTCGGCCATTTGCTGATTCGACTGCAGTGTCGCCCTGGGCAACCGACGATGAGTTGTACCGGTACGGTGAGGCGCCCGTGTATCGGTAACCGCGACCGGATTCGTGTCTGACGCGATTCAGCACAAGACCGAGAATGCGAGGTTGTCCGTTGCGTAACAGCTCCATGGCACGGACCAGTGCGTGACGGTGTGTGTGCCGCAGCGAGGTGACGACGATGGTGCCATCGACGAATTGGGAAAGGACGACTGCGTCGGCAAACGCGAGCAACGGCGGGGAATCGACTATTACCATGTCGAAGTCCTGAGCGGCACGAACAAAGAAGTCTTTCGCCACGGTGGAACCGAGAATCTCGACCGGATTGTCGATGCGGCGACCTGCAGGCAGGAGCCACAAATTTTCGCTCTCCTGTTGGCACCAACTCAGAATGTAGGCGGGTCCTGTTCCGGGTCGCTCGACGCGCAAACGGGTGGAACGCCCAGCCGCTTCATCCCGCTGCCACTCCGCGATGTTGGCCATGTCGTCAAGCAACTCGACGAGACCACGTTCGGAAGATACCGAGGCGATCTCATCCAGACGTGGCCGCCGAAGATCGGCTGAAACCAGCAGGGTTCGCCAACCTGCCTCGGCGTAGGAATGGGCCAGGTTGACCGACACCGTCGACTTACCGTCGCCGGGAAGGGCGCTTGTGACAAGGATGACCTTCGTTGGTTGCTCAAGGCCGAGAAAGCGGAGGGAGACGCGGAGTGAGCGGACGGACTCGGCAACCGGGCCGAACGGTTCGTCTTCAGCGGCGATTCGCATATGCTTCTTTTCGGCGATCCGATCGTAAGGAACTTCTGCCAGCGTGCTGAGCCCGCTGGCCTCCTCGGCATCCTCCCGCGAGCGGAGTCGTGTATCGAGACGGTCCCTCAGCAGGATCAGACCAACGAGACCCATCAGCCCGACGAGTCCAGCGAGCGCCGCAGTGCGCAAGGGCTTCGGGCTGATCGGCGCTTCTGGCGTCGAGGCCTCGGTCGTGAGTTCCGCTTCGCCGCGCTTCAACTCCTTGTCTATCGAAAGTTGGGTGAGCTGCACCGTGAGGGACTGGAATTGTGACTGCGCTGTCGAGAATTCGGCCGACTTCGGCAGGTCTGGGTTGGGGTTGCCGAGTCGGGCCAAATCGGCCTGCACCGTGACAAGCTTGCTCTCGATGTCGCTGATGGCCCGCTCCAGACCGCTGACGGCTGCCAATCGCCTGTTCTCGATGAATGCGGTCGCCACGCCGTTGGCCAGCGCGACCGATCGATCGGGCGTTTCGTCATCGGCAGAGATATAGAGCAGGTTGGCGTTGGAGATAGCCGTCACGCTGACCACCTGCTCCAGTTCTCGTTCAGTCGTGTTGGTAAGTGAGGCTGCGGCCTGCCGCAGAACACCTGGCCCGCGGGCGATATCGGCCTGGGCCTGCACGATGCGATCGGCGCTGAGCAGTTCCATCCCGTTGCTCCCTCCGGTACCTACCCGTTCGTTGGGATCATTCGGTCGGAGCAGCACGTGGGCGGTGGCCCGATAGACCTTCGGCTGGGATTTCGCGCCGACGTAGCCGCCCGCGGCAAACAGCAACGGAAGTAAGACCAGGAGGGTAATGTGCCGCCTGATCAATTGAAGATACTGATGAATACTCATGTTGCCTTCCTGGTATTTCTCGAATCACGATAGTCCGCCGCATTCCCGACCGGACCTCGACCGGAGTCGTGGGCAACCCGCCGGGCACGATCCCACGCAGCGACGACGGACCGCGCGGTGACCGACCAGTCGAGCTTCTTACGAAAAGCATCAAACGAGCGGTGCCGCATCTGATCGAGCATCTCGACGTCGTCGATGTGGTCGATGACCTGCTGGACAAGGCTCGGAATCTCATCGCTGGCCAGGTAGTCAATGTTCGGTACGAGGGGTATCCCATCGAGCGAGCGGGTCATGCCGACGATCGGCACGCCCGCTGCGACGAGATCGAGAGCTTTCATCTTGAAACCACCGCCGCGCGGTTCGGAAATGACACCAACCCTGGCCTGCGCCAGCCAGGGCTCGACTGAATCGACCTCACCAACGATGTCGCACGACGGGAACCGGCTGCGCAGATCCTGGAGTTCATGCGGCGGTATCCGTCCGACGACTGCGAGCTCGATGCCGTGCCGCTCAAAGGGCTCGACGGCCGCCTCGAGAAACTCGACCAGGTTGCGGAGCTTGAGACGCCAGAGAAAGGTGCCCGTCAAGACGACAAGTCGACGGGTATCGCCGAGCGGTGTCCACGTCTGTTTCTTTTGATCGACCGGCGCGAAGCCGGGAGGTGCCAAAACAACGTCGGCGCGGCAACCCTGGGCAGCAAAGGCCGTCGCGTCCCCCGGGCAGATAGCAGTTACGACGTCGGACTGTCGCAGCAGCCGGTGCTGGATTCGCCGGATCTTGAGGAAGTCCACCGCTCTGGCCGCCCGTTCCGCCAAGGAGGATTTCGTGTCGTTCACCGACTCACCAAAGATGGCGATCTCGTCGTTGTGAGAAACGTATGTCACGACCGGCGGACGAAGATCGGGATTTCGGACGACATAGTCGAGCGCCCAGCCATTCTTCACGTGCTCCACCACAAGGACGTCGACGTCCTTGGAAGCGAGCGCCGCTCCGAGTGACTCACGCATCGCGCTGACGGGCAATCGGGCGGTCATCACCGGATACCTCAACAGAAGCCGCCACCCGAATCGCCGCTCCGGTAGGACGCTCAGACACTCGACCTTCCAGGGCGGCAGGTCTCCAACCACGGTCGCGACGGTGACGACGGATACATCCGGCAGTTCCGCCACGGACGTCTGGAAACCGGTCGAGTAGAGAAAGAGGCCGCTGGCCGGAGGAAAGACCAACTCTCCGATCACCCAAACGACCTTCATACCGGCTGCTCATTCAGCGCACGGCCCGCGGCAGTCAACAGTGAGCTTTTCGGGTCCGCGGAGAAAATGAACATGTGGCCGTATCGTTTGAAGTTTGCGGCTTGCCCATCGACCAGCTCCTGATGGGTCTGGCTTTCGAACGTTCCGGCGGGGAGGAGTTTGCCCGCGAAACCAAACCACCCTTCGTAACCGATGGCCGCCAGCACGTTCACGACTCGAGCGACACCACCGGGGTTGTGTCGCTCTTCGATTTCGATGAGAACGTCGGGATGGTCTCGCTGCAAGACGCTCCTGCACCCAGCCAGCATGCTCTCCTCAAATCCCTCGACGTCGATCTTCACCAATGAGACCGGGGGTGGGGACAGCGAGTCGAGCGGGACCACCACGATGTCGAACTGGTTGGCCGGTGCGGCGCTCGCGCCGAGGTGACCCAGCCCGGAAATGGTGCGACCGTCAACGACAGGAACGGTAAGCGTGGAGCGCACCGTCTCGTTGCCAAGCGCCATCGGGAAGACCGCGGCGTTCGAGATGCGCAGCGCCAGGAGCCTAGGTACCAGTGTGGGGTTGGGCTCGAACGACCACACGGCATCAAACCGCTCGGCCAACACGCTGGTGTAGATACCGATATTGGCGCCCGCGTCGATGGCTAGGCCGGCACGTCGAGGCAGCATCGTGAGGGCACGCAAGTCCCAGTGGTGTCGCACGGCCGCCTGGCGACGCATTCCTACTTCTCGTCGCGCGACGCCGGGCACGAGCGCCGCCACGTGGTCGCGGGAGCGTTGCGCGGTCCGCGCAATACGGGCTTTCATGGGGTCCTCCGTGGGCTGGGTTTGCGCTCGGCGAGCGGAGCCGTGTTTCGCAGATTCACCTGTGCGTAGCCGGCAAGGATCAACGACGCCGGCAGGATCGCGTATCGATGGAAAATCATGGGTTGGGTCGTCAGGAAACTGATAGCCGACCAAAGCCCGGCCACACCGGCACAACCGAGCAGTTGGAGGGTCGGGTCGGGGGTTGATCGCAAGGTCGCGCCCGCTCGACTGATAAGGCGGACCCACACGGCGACGGCGAGCAAGGCGAAAAGCCCGCCGGACAAGTAGACCGCGAGCGGCGCTGAATGCACCAGGCGGAGATTCTCGTATCCTCGCCCAACCAGAACGCTGTTGAGTAGCCACTGCCGGTACTGAGCCAACGAGTTGCGACGCTCTACATCGGACAATTGGCTCGACCGGTCGGAGACCACCCGACCAAAGGTCGATCGATCGAGCCGAACGCCTGCGGCGTAGGCTGCGGCGAAAATGACCAGACCGGCGGCCACGACCGATTCGATCATGCGTCCCTTTTTCCACTTGGGCCGGTATTTCCATACCACGACGCCACCGAAGAACAAGCCGATGAGTGCCGCCCGCGAACCAGACGCGATGACTCCGGCCACGATGGGAACGAACATGTAGCCGGCCAGGCGTCGGCTCCGCTGGTCCTCGGCGGAGGAGATGAATGCCATCGCTACCGTGCCCGTCACGGCACCGCTGTACCCGAGCAGGTTGGGATGTTCGGTCATACCCACGGCCCGAGCGATGGCCAGCGGGCGATAGGCATTCCAGGTGTACTTCATCGGACCGATGTTGGTGCCGACCCACTGATCGAGCGCGGCG
>JANNZM010000070.1:0-4090 GCA_031410595.1 Actinomycetes bacterium
TCACGGCGCTCGGACTCGCTTCGCTCAGACAATCCGGCCGGCCGCACGACCGAACATCGGCCAGTCGCCGTATGCACGGCGCTCTATCGATTGTTCGAGCGAAGCGAGTCCGAGCGCCGGGAGCGGTAGCGACCAAGTCGAGGCATGTCACGTGCTGACGGTTCGGTATGAGTTGATGGATATTGCGCCGGGAGATTTGCTGCTCGATCTCGGTGCGGGTTTTGGGCGTCACGCCTACGAGGCCGCGCGCAAGGGTGCGCGCGTCGTTGCTCTTGACTATGCGCAGGACGAGCTGGTGCAGGTACGTAACACCTTTGGCGCCATGTTCGAAGCGGGCGAACTGCCCGAGAACGCTCTGGCTGGCACCGTACGCGGCGACGCGACGAAGCTGCCGTTTGCCGATGGCACGTTCAAGCAGATCATCGTGTCCGAGGTGCTCGAACACATTCAGGACGACGTGGCTGTCATTGCCGAGATGCACCGCATCCTCGCACCGGGCGGCACTTTGGCCGTCACGGTACCCACGTGGTACCCAGAGAAGATCAACTGGATGCTGTCGGACGAATACCACGCTCCCAAGTCGGTGGGTGGGCATGTGCGCATCTATACCGCCACCGAGTTGAAGGCAAAGCTGCGTTCAGCCGGTATGACCGTGAAGGGTCAGCACCACGCCCATGCCTTGCACAGCCCCTATTGGTGGCTGAAGTGCGCGGTCGGGCCGAGCAACAACGATCACCCCATGGTCACCAAGTTCCGAAAGTTGTTGGAGAAGGACATCATCGATGGCCCACGCTCCACTCGGCTCGCCGAAAGAGTTCTGTCCCCGGTGATGGGGAAGAGCTACGTGGTTTACAGCCGGAAGCAGGCCACATGATTCCCCACCTACCGGGCGTACTGAGCGCCGCTGAGGTCGAAGAGACTGCCGCCACCATTGCGGCCCTGCAGCTTCCGAGCGGCATGATCCAGTGGTACCCGGGCGGGCACGCCGATCCGTGGAACCACGTGGAAACGGCAATGGCTCTTTCCGTCGTCGGTCGATGGCATGAAGCCGAGCTGGCGTATCAGTGGTTGATCGACAAGCAGTTGCCCGACGGCTCGTGGCACAACTACTACCGATCCGATGGTTCCATCGAGGATCACAAGCTCGACACCAACGTCATCGCCTACATCGCCACCGGCGTGTGGCACCACTGGTGCTCCACCGGTGATCGCGGGTTTGTCGATCATCTTTGGCCAACGGTGCAGCGCGCCATCGACTTCGTACTCGAACTGCAAACACCGCGTGGCGAGATCATCTGGGCCAGGCACACCAACGGTCGACCGTGGACGTACGCGCTACTCACCGGGTCGTCGTCCATCTGTCATGCGCTTCGTTGCGCCGTTGCATTGTCACAGTTGGTCGAAGATGACCGGCCCGACTGGGAGTTGAGCGCAGTCACGCTGGCCGACGTCATCCGTGCCCAACCGTCGGCGTTTGAGCCAAAGAACCGCTGGGCCATGGACTGGTACTACCCGGTGCTCGCCAACGTCATCACGGGTGCAACGGCACAGGAGCGGCTGGCGAAAAAATGGGACCAGTTCGTGATGCCCGGCAAGGGGGTTCGTTGCGTTAACAACGAACCGTGGGTAACGGCGTCGGAAACCGCCGAGTGCGCCATTGCGTATGCCGCCGCAGGCCTGACCTCGGTCGCGTCCGACCTGCTGCTCTGGACCCGTGCCCACCGGCAGACCGACGGCAGCTACTTGACCGGCCTGGTGTACCCCGACGTGATCTCGTTCCCCGATCAGGAATGTTCGGCCTACACGGCGGCCGCGGTCATCCTGGCCGCCGACGTGTTGAGCAGGGCCAGTACCGCCAGCGGACTGTTCCTCGGGGAGCATCTTCCGCCGGTTATCGATGAGGCGGCAGAACTTCCTCGTTAGATCTTCCACCGATTTGGAAGTTAGAAGCTACTATTTCCATCGCTGGAGTCGCCGACACGAGTGAAGGGGATCACATGACAACCATTGCCGACGTTGCCGCCCATGCCGGTGTGGGCGTCGGGACAGTGTCGCGGGTACTCACCGGCAACCCCCAAGTCCGTCCGGAAACCCGCGCCCACGTGCAGGCCAGCATCGTAGCACTGCACTATCGCCCATCACGATCGAGTTCCAAACGATCGATAGAGAAGACCGGTTACGTGGGCGTGGTGGTGCCGTTCTTCGACACGCCGTCGGTGTACCCAAGAGTGCGTGGCATCGTCAGCCGTCTGCAACCCCATGGTTTCAACGTGGTGCTTTTCAATCTCGACACACCCGACCTCGCCCGCAAGACCATGGCCGAGATTCCGTACTCCACCACGCTGAGTGGTCTTATCGTGATCTCGTTGCCGCTGCGGGAGGACGAAATCGAGCGGCTCATCTCGGCTCGTTTCCCCACCATGCTGATAGACACCCGGCATGCCAGCCTGCCCAGCGTTACCGTCGATGACTTCGAGGGTGGGCGCTTAGCCGCTACCCACCTGTTGTCGATGGGGCACGAAAGAATCGCGTTCGTTGGCGAACCGATTCACAACCCGTTCGGCTTCGTGTCTAGTCGGCATCGTGAGGAAGGTTTCCGCACCGCAATGGCCGAAGCTGGCGTACCGGTGCGGGAGGGCTACGTGCGCCATGCCGCTCATCTACGCACCGCGGCCCGTCAGCAGGCCAGCCAGCTTCTGGGGTTGGCGGAACGACCCACTGCCATCGTGGCCGCCAGCGACATGCAGGCCCTTGGGGCACTGGAAGCCATCACGGCCGCGGGCCTCGAGTCGCCGCGTGACGTCTCGGTCATCGGCTACGACGATATCGACCTGTCATCCCACGTTGGCCTTTCCACTATCCGTCAGCCGCTCATCGGCTCGGGCGAGCGTGGCGCCGAGCTACTGATCGAGGCCATGGCCTCGGGTCGCCGCAGCGCCGAGTTCGACGAACACCTCGCGGTCGAATTGGTCGTGCGAGGCACCACCGCCCCTCCCCCCTCACCAACCAAACTGTCCCAACGAAACCGAAGGACGGCATGATGGCAAGCCGATGGGCTGACAGCGCAGTCGTGTATCAGGTCTATGTCCGCTCCATGGCCGACGGCAACGGAGACGGCATCGGCGATCTTGCCGGCATCCGCAGTCGGCTGCCGTACCTCGAGCAGCTTGGCATCAACGCCATCTGGCTCACGCCGTGCTTCCCGTCCCCGCAGTTCGACCACGGCTACGACGTGGCCAACTACTTCGACATCGAGCCGGCCTACGGTGATCTTGCGTCGTTCGACGCGTTGGTTGCAGATGCACACAGTCACAACATAAGGGTGCTGCTCGACGTCGTGCCCAACCATTGCAGCTGGGATCACGAGTGGTTCAGGGCTGCACTGGCTGCACCGCCTGGTTCGCCCGAAAGAGACCGGTTCTTCTTCCGGGATGGTACGGGGCCCAACGGCGAAGAACCGCCGAACAACTGGCACGCCGTTTTCGGTGGCACCGCGTGGTCCCGCATCACCGAACCCGATGGCACGCCAGGCCAGTGGTACTTGCATACGTTCGCCGAGCAGCAGATCGACATGAACTGGTCGAACCCAGATGTGGTCGATCACTTCGACAGCATGCTGCGATTCTGGTTCGACCGTGGCGTCGACGGGTTCCGCTGCGATGCCGTGGTGCCGGTCGGCAAGGCACCTGGGCTGCCCGATGCGCCACCGGTGCCCGCCGGCACTCCGCCCACCGACGTGGCCGGTCGAAACCCGTTCAGCATGTATCGTCCCGAGGGACACGTGGCGTGGAAGCACTGGCGCCAAGTTGTCGACCGTTACGAACGAGAGCACCCGGGTCGGGAGCTGTTACTGGTGGCCGAGGCCTACACGCCGGGGCGGCCCGACATACTGCTCGAATACACCAACCCCACCGAGTTCCATCAGTGTTTCGCCTTTGACCTCCTGCTGGCGCCCTGGATAGCGAAGTACTACGTAGCAGCGGTTCGCGACAATCTCGACGCCCTCACCGCAGTCGGTGTGACGCCCAGTTGGACCATGAACAACCACGACGCCCAGCGCGGCGTCACTCGCTATGGCCGCGCCGACGCC
>JANNZM010000071.1:0-2891 GCA_031410595.1 Actinomycetes bacterium
GATCTTTGCCGATGTCGGCTTGGCCGAGCGATAGCGAGAACGAGCGCCAGGAGCGGTAGATGCACGTCGGGGCTGGCGGCATTGCCGAGCGATAGCGAGAACGAGCGCCAGGAGCGGTAGCGACCAGCGAGGCAGAGACACGTCTACTTTAAGAATTTGCTGGTGGTGTTGTCGGCGAGGACTTTGCCATCGGTTTGGCAGGTCGGGCAGTAGTTGACGGTGTAACGGGAATACGACACTTCGCGAACGGTGTCGTTGCAGTCAGGGCAGGGTAAGCCGGTGCGGTTGTGCATTGCGGCGGGCCGCTCTTTGGACGAGCTCATGTTGTCCTGCTCGCGTTCGAACGCGAGGCCTTCCTCGCAACAACGATGAATGGCGTCAACGACGGCTGCCGCCCCGGCAGCGCCCAGCTTGCCGGTCATGGCAAACGGCGACAGGCGGGCCGCGTGGCAGATCTCGTTGGCGAGCAATCGGCCGAGACCGGCAATGCAGGCTTGGTCTCTCAGGAAGCCATGCAGGCGCATGTTGTGACTGGCGAAGCGCTCTGCCAACGCATCAGCCGAGAGCTCAAGCGCGTCGGGACCGAGCCGGTCGAGTGGCGGGCTGTCGAGACGGCCCTCGGTCTCTACGCACCACACGCCCGCCTTACGCTCGGTTCCGGCCTCGGTCAACAGCCAGGTGCGTCCGTCTTCGAACGCCCAGCGGGCCTGAGCCGTCTTGGGTTTGGCGTCGGGCTTCATGTCGTCTTTCAACCGTCCGCCCTGCATGAGGTGTACGACAAATGTGGTGGGTCCGAAGGTGGCCAGCAGATACTTGCCACGGCGGGCCACTTCGCTCAGGGCATGCCCCTTCGCATTGGCCGGGTCGGGCCAGGCCGTCTTCAACGCCGTGAACCGAAGCGGTTCGAAGCGCTGCAGTACCGCTCCCGCAAATCGGGCGGTCAGCCGCTCGCAGTGCGCCTGCACTTCGGGCAGCTCAGGCATAGTCGGTGTGGTCTCTCACCCGGCTGAACACGGGTTCGAGGGCGGCGAGCACCGGTTGATTGGCGACCAGTTTGTCCTTGTCGCCGTGCAGCTTGATGAGACCCTTCAAAAACGCCTCCTGCGCAGCGAGGACTCCGGTGGCGACCCCGACAGCGGTCTTCCAGGTCTGCTCAAACCGCACATCTTCGGGGTCGGCGGGGCCCGGTCCGAAAGCCACGCTGCCGTCGAGAACCTGGAGGTGATAGACGATGGTTCCCTCGGGGCCCTTGGTGACGACCTGGGTGATGCCGATGGCCAGTTCGTCCACAACACCAAGCACCGAAGGGTCGGCCGCAACCTCCTGAGAGAGTTCTTCGATCCAGGCCAGAGACAGGTAGCGCGCCACGGCCTCTAGTCTGCCTCACATGACTGGCCCGAACCGAGTGTCGCTGCCGTGGTCGGCCGCCGATGAGATGCGCCACGCATCTGATGGCCGGCTCGGTTGGCGGGAGGAATGGGCCTTCTGGTTCTGGTCGGCCGATGGTTTGACCGGCGGCTATACCGGTCTCACTGTGGTTGGAGGCGGTACGTGGTATTGGGCCGCCCTCACTCGACCCGGCCGGCCACTGCTGCACGTTTGCGAGGTCGATGGGCCTGCGCTCCGACCCGGGTCGTCGCTGCTGTTGAAGGCGGAAGGGCTGTGGGCCGACCACGACTGCGAGATGCCATTCGAGCAATGGACCGTCACGAACGAGTGTTATGCCGTTGCACTCGATGACCCTGACGAAGTGTTCGCACGCGCCTACGGCGTGGCCACACCGATCGCCTTTGACCTCGAGTGGTACGCAACCGACACGCCGCACGAGGTCGAAGGCGGCTACGGGCAAGTCGGCGCGGTGCATGCCGTCATCGAACTGTCGGGCGGGTCTATGCACGAAGAGTTTCGGGGCTACCGAACCCATCGATGGGGGCAATGGTTGTGGGGGAGCGATGAACTTGTGGATGGTGCACGGGCACCGCTCCTGGTTGATGGCGTCCGACTAGAACGTCGACTCACCGAACGAGGCTGGAGCGAGACGGCGCTCAGACCTTGACTGCAGTCCGCCGATGCTTCACGAACTCAAGCGCAACCGGAAGCAGGCTGAGGCACACGATGCCAACCACCGCGACGTCGATGTGCTCACGGATGAAGGTGACCTTGCCGAGGAAATAGCCGAGAAGTGTAATGCCCACCGCCCACATGGAACCGCCGATGAGATTGAAGGTCACGAATGTGCGGTACCGCATCTTTGAGACACCGGCCAGCACCGGAGCGAACGTGCGCACCACGGGCACGAAGCGAGCCATCACGATCGCCTTGGGGCCATGCTTGTCGAAGAAAGCCTGTGCTTTCAGAACGTTGCTCTGCTTGAACAGTTTCGAGTCTTCGCGCTTGAAGAGCGCAGGTCCGACCTTGGATCCGAACAGGTAGCCAACTTGGTCGCCGGCGACGGCGGCGAGGAACAAGATGAGGAGCACGACTGGTAGTGGAGGGAATTTCACGTCAGTGAGAGCGGCCGACAGTCCGGATGGTTTGGTGAGCAGGAATCCGGTGATGAAGAGCAGACTGTCCCCGGGAAGGAAGAAGCCGACGAGGAGACCTGACTCCGCGAAAATGACGGCAGCAACCAGCAGGAGTCCGCCCTTGGCGAAGGTTTCGGGGCTGAGGATGCTGGCGAGGACGGTGGAAAGCACGGCGGAAGGCTAGTAGGCGGGGAGTCGAAGAACTATTCAGGTAACCATGTGGTCACGCGCCACGTTTGCGTTGCTCGATGGCGTGACGGACGAGTGCGATCAGCACCTTCTTGGTATCGAGCCGCTCCCG
Source organism: Actinomycetes bacterium (assembly GCA_031410595.1). Lineage (GTDB taxonomy): Bacteria > Actinomycetota > Acidimicrobiia > Acidimicrobiales > Ilumatobacteraceae > JANMCE01. The sequence continues at coordinate 2,827 of JANNZM010000071.1, forward strand.
CACGTCAACGGCCAGAACGGGAATGGTGTCAACGATGCCAAGTGCGTCGCGGACCTCGGGAATCT
>JANNZM010000072.1:0-122889 GCA_031410595.1 Actinomycetes bacterium
ACTCGGCTTTTCACCGACCGCTACACCAAACAGAAGAACGGCCACGGCCAACATCACACGACGCATGCCCCGGAGGCTAGCGAGTCCCTCCATCTCCAGCCCGATGCGAAGCGTGGTTCTCCAACTCCTCGCGGGCCGGGCCGCCTTCGAGCAAGTCGGCTCCCCTATCACGATGGCCGATATGCCAGCCGCCTTGGTCACGTCAGCTCCCGTCTCAGCGGCGGGACATCTCCACCAGCTTCAACACGGTGTTCCAGTTACGGCTGGTACCGAGCTTGCCCAGCTTCTGGCCGATGTGGACCGCGAGCTTGGACGTACCCATGCCGCCCGGCAGGTGAAGGTACATGTTGCGGCCATCGATCACGAAGGTGTCGGGCGGCGCCAGAGCCGGATCAAGTTTGGCGACCATCGGAGCCGACAACGGCGACGCGAAACAAGTCACGTGCAGCTTTGTCCCATCGGTCTCACTCGGAAAGGGGTTGCGAGCAACGATCTCGACCAATTCCGCAGCCGAGCGCACCACGACCGACAACGTCAGTGCGAACGTCTCCAGCAGCGCAGCTTCCATGGCTGCCACTACCTTGGCCTCCGAGCCCGATGCGTCAAGCACGACGTTGCCACTTTGAATGTAGGTCTCGACGTTGTCGTACCCGAGGCCAAGACACAGGGCGCGGAGGTCGGCCATCGGCACCTTGTTGTTGCCGCCGACGTTGATGCCTCTGAGCAGCGCCGCGTAGGTCGTCATCGTTCAAGCTTACGGCGGTACGCTCGGACCCATGGCGACGTTGACCACTGCTCAGATCGATGCGTACCACCGTGACGGCTTTCTCGTCGTAGAGGACTTCGTCAGCCAGCAGTCCTGCTACGACCTCAAGCAGCGGGCGGTTGAACTGGTGCGCCAGTGGCAGCCGAGCGGAAAGCGCACAGCCTTCAGTACCAACGAACAGACCCGAGTGAGCAACGAAGAGTTTCTCGATTCGGGCGACAGCATTTGGTGCTTCTTCGAGGAGGAAGCCTTCGATGATCAGGGCGAGTTGAAACAGGCGAAAGAGTTGTCGATCAACAAGATCGGCCACGCCATGCATGACCTCGACCCCGTGTTCGCGTCGTTCAGCTACACCGCAGATCTGTCTGGCATTACCCATGATCTCGGTATGACCGATCCGCAGGCGCTGCAGAGTATGTACATCTTCAAACAGCCGGGTATCGGCGGCGAGGTCGGCTGCCATCAGGACGCCACATTTCTCTACACCGACCCGCTCACCGTCACCGGATTCTGGTTCGCTATAGAAGATGCCACGCTCGACAACGGCTGCCTGTGGGCGCTGCCCGGCGGCCACAAGACAAGCCTTCGACGCACCTTCCAACGCTCGGGTGATGACGGTCGCACCATGATCTTCGACACGCTCGACGACCGGCCGCTGCCGTCGCCGAGTGAGCTCATTCCGCTGCCGGTCACGGCGGGCACCATGGTCGTACTCAACGGCCTGCTCCCCCACTGGAGCGACACCAACCGATCGGCCAAGAGTCGCCACGCCTACTCGCTGCACTGCATCGACGGCACCGCCGACTACCCCGCATGGAACTGGCTGCAACGGTCACCCGACCACCCGCTGCGCCCGTTCGCCCCCGGCCTCCAGCCGATCTGAAACACTGGTGCCATGAATGTGACGGTCATCGATCATCCCCTTGCCGCCGAGCGGTTGGCCATCCTGCGCGACGTGCGCACGACCAACGCGGAGTTTCGCCAGGCCCTCGACGGGCTCGGCGGCATGCTGGTTTATGAGGCCATGCGGGGCCTGGCCACGACCGACTCCACCGTCACCACCCCGCTCGGGTCGGCTCCGGCGCGCTCGTTGGCGAAGGTGCCCATGCTTGTGCCCATCCTTCGCGCCGGCATCGGTCTGGTCAACCCGGCATTACGCCTGGTGCCACAGGCCGAAGTGGGCTTTGTCGGCTTGGCCCGCAACGAGGAGACCTTCGACCCGCACCCGTACCTGGCCAAACTGCCGGAGCGTCTCGACGGACGTGACATCTTCATACTTGACCCCATGCTGGCGACCGGGGGCTCCCTCGAGTTTTGCTGTCGCCTACTCATCGAACGAGGCGCGCCCCAACCCATGACCGTCGTCTGCGTGCTCGCCGCGCCCGAGGGTATCGAACGTATGAAGCAGTCGGGCATAGACGTCAACATCATCACCGCCTCGATCGACAGCCACCTCAACGACTCCGCTTACATCGTGCCCGGTCTCGGCGATGCCGGAGACCGCCAGTTCGGTCTCTGGTAACTACACATACCAGCCCACCAGATCGCAGATGACGTGGGTGGTCCCGCGCTTGTTGTAGATGGCAATCTTGCCGCCATCACCAACGGTGGCGATCACCTGATTCGGCACCGTGCGGCCGGGTGTGAAGTTCAGGTTGCTGGCGTTCGGCAGCGGCCTGCCAGCGGGATACACGGTGAGGAAGCCGGTCTCGGTCGGGTCGACCGCGGTGACGTTGAGCACTACTGCTTTGGCGTCGTCGGGCACGCCGGCCACGCCGGTGACCTTCAACTCATACGTGCTGTCTGCACCCACCTTGGTCTTGGTATCGCGCGTGTCCATCAGACGCTGCGGCGACGATGCACTCGCGGCCGGACCGCTTCCGGACACGTCGTACCAGCCGAGCAGGTCGACAATGATATGGCTCGATCCGTCACTGTTGAAAAAGCTGACGGCACCGGTCGGCCCGAGCTTGGCTACAACCAAATTCGGCACCGTAAGCCCGGCCGAGAAGTTCAGACTTGACGCAGTTGGTACTGCTTCGCCGGTGGGATACACGGTGACGAACCCGGCGTTGGTTGGTTCATTCACGGTCACGTTCAACACCACCGCGCTGACACCACTGGCGGGTAGTCCAGCGGTGCCGGTCATCTGCACGTCGATCGTCTTGCCCGGTCCGACTTTGCCTTCGCCGTTGCGGGTGTCACGAAGACGAATGGGTGTCATGGGCACGAGTGAGCTGCCCCCGGCTTTACTGAAATAGCCGACGATGTCGGCGATGAGGTTGGCAGCGCCGTCGCTTACGGCCAAGCTGACGCGCCCGTTGGCACCCACCTTGGACATCACCAGATTCGGTACCGTCTGGTTCGGCACGAAGTTCAGACTCGAGGCGTTCGGTTTGGCTTCACCCGTCGGCCACACGGTGATGAATCCGGCGTTGGTCGGATCCGTCACGGTGACGTTCATCACCACTGCGGTGACGTCCTGCGCCGGCACGCCACCAACGCCGAGCACGTAGACCGTCTCTTCGACGTTGGCCTGGAACTTCGCTTGCGGTCCGCCGTTGCCCTCGCGGGTGTCGAGCTTACGAGTGGGGGTGACGGGCAGCAGGCGGCCCGGCACGACAGGGATCGGCGGTGGCGCCGGCACCCCTTCGAGCAACGCTCCCGAAAAGAGTGGCAGCGTTTCGTAATTGGCACCGAGGATCTGCTGATGATCGGCACCAAGCACCTTGTCGAGCACTGTCGCGTAGATCGAACGGAAGTCGAGGCTCGATTTGAAGCGGTCGTTGTCGTCAAGATCGCTCCACGACGGCGCCTGCCCGTACATGCCACCGGCCACCGGCGGGCCGATGAGCATGGTGGTGTTCGTGGTGCCGTGGTCGGTGCCGGCGCTGTCATTCGCGCTCGGTTCCCGGCCGAACTCGGAGATGACAAGTACCGTCGTTCGATTGGCGAAACGCGGTTCGAGCCCCGCGTAGAGTGCGCGCAGGCCGGCATCGAGTTCGCCGAGGAGTTTGTCGTGCTCGGTCGCCTGATTGGAGTGGGTGTCGTACCCGTCCTGGCTCACGCTTACGACGCGAACACCGAGGTTGGCATTGATGAGCCGGGCCGCCAAGGTCATGTCGCGCGCCATGTCTCCGTCGGGCAGTTTGCTGGCGAAGACGGGTACAACGTCACGTCCGATGTCGAGCGCATCGCGCTCCACCCGCGTAATGGTGTCACCCCACGGACCAAGGCCCGACGATGCGTCCGACAGCGAGCGGATGGCACCATAGAGCCGGTTGTGCGGGGCATCGTTCTCACCGCCCAGATCCATGCCCCACGGCGCCATGCTGGACGCGGATCGCACCTGCCCGGTGAGGTGGAGCGGCACATTCACTCCGATGTTCAACATGTGGAGCGGGCTGGTGTCGGCGGCGCCGTCGAGCCAACGGCCGAGCCAGCCGCTGAACGACCCGCCGGTGGCCTGACCGCGCATCCATGTTGCCATCGAGTCGAAGTGACTGAGGCTGGGGTTGGCGTAACCAACTCCCTGGACGAGGGCGACATGGCCCTGGTCATACAGGGTCTTGAGATACGTCAGCTTGGGGTGGAGTCCGAAACCCTGGCCGATGCCGATGGTCTGATTCGCCGACAGCGCGAGGCTTTTGCGCTTGTCGTAGTAGGCCCCGTTGGCGATCGGCACGACGGTGTTCATGCCGTCGTTGCCGCCACCCAACAGCAGCACTACCAGAATGCCGTCGCTGGGCGGTAGCGGCGCGGCAGCGTACGCCTCAAGGTCGCGTGAGTACGTGCCCAGCGCAATGCCGGCGCCGGTTGCTCCCATTGCCTGCAGGAAGTGACGCCGGGACAACAGCTTGAGCGCGTGTTCGGTTTCGATATCGGAGGAGAGCATGGGAAAGACCTTTCGCCGGAGCGGGAGAGTTAGGCGAGCTGGAGTTCGGGGAGGAGCATCACGAGCGTTGTGAGACCGAATGTCTCGAAATAGTCCTCATAGGGCGCGGCCCGCTGCGCAGTCAGCCAATCGGTGACCGTTGCCTTGCTGCGGGGGGACGCCGCTGTAATGCCAACGCGGGCGAGCGCATTGTCGACTGCCTGAGGCACGGGGAGCGCTACCAAATCACGGAAGACATCACGGCTCTGGTCTGACAGTCGGTAGTGGAGGTTGGCTGCCCACGACGCCTTCTGCCCGGATGTGCCAGCCGACAGCCAGTACTTGTTCGGACGCCAGCCCGACACGTTCGGCGGATTGAAAGGTTCCTGGCCAAACCCGTCGGAGAACTGCATCGGCGCGGCGTCGGTCGAGCGCAGACCGCTGGCTCGCATGATGCCGACGAAGAACTCGACCGGCGAACGCACCAGGCCCTCCTTGGCCTGCGACGAATAAAACTCCGGCCGGAGAAAGAGAGCGCGCAGCACGGGCTTCATTTCGAACGATGCGGCCACCATCACATTGGCGAGATCGCTGACGATGTTGGCGGGCGGACCGGGGTGGGCGAAAAACGACCACAGCTTGGCCGACAGAAACGTCGCTACCTTCATGCGCTGCGTCGGGTCATCGAACAAGAAGTCGATGATGGCCGGACCATCCCAGTTCTTGGTGATGCCCATGAACGTCTTGTTGCCGCTGTCGTGATCGTTACCGCGAAACTCGTACTGGCCGGTGTCCTCGTTCAGGTTGTGTCCCGACCAGGCACCGGCGCAACTTTCAACCTCGGTTTCGCCGTAGTTGCCGACGCCAAGAAGGAACAGCTCTAGTAGCTCGCGAGCGAAGTTCTGATTGGGGCTGCTGTCGACGCTGAAGGCGTTGTCGAGATAGACCAACATGGCTGGTTCGATGGCGCACTTCTGCATCATTGTGCGGATGTTGCCCAACGCATTCGCCCGTTGCGTGGCGTGCATGCGCCACAGGTAGTCGGGCTGGCCGACCTTTTTGTAGGCGGCGGTGACATGACCGTGCCAGAACAGGGTGGCTTTTTCCAGCAGTGGCATCGGGGCGCTGGCCATGTGGTCGAACCACCAATTCCCCAAGGCGTGGAACTGCTCCCACTCAGACTTGTTGGGGTCCGCCACCGCCGCTGGCTTGCCGGGCTGCGGCGCCCCAGCGTCGTTCAACAAATGGTCGACAACCTGGGGGAGATCTTGCGATGCGAACGAGTTGATCTCGGCACTGGTGCCACCGAATCCGGCCCGTCGCAAAAGGTGCGCTACGTCTACTGCTGGTGTTGCCATATGCCGCCGACCTCTGTCCTCTCTAAACCAAATGAGCGCCCATAGTGACACTGACCGCAGAGTATTGCATTTAGGTTACAGGGGAGTAACGAACGAGCCATTGTTGGAAGAAGGCTCGGACCGTTCCGAACGAAACCGTCATAGTCTGCTTCGGTGCGGAAATATTCGGCCTTTTTCACGCCTTTGGTGGGTGTAGCTCTGATCGGGGCCGGCTTGTCGCTCTCGGGATCACTCACTGCATCGGCTGCCACTGCCACTTTGAGCGATGTCGTGGCGCAAGCCGAGACTAGGCATCCAACACTGAGCGTGGTGGAGTCCGATGCGACATCGCGCCGACGTGCCGAACGCAGCGAGACCGCAACATCGTCGCCTTGGCAGTCTGCCCGCCAGACCGATCTGGCTGATTTCCATGTTCTGGGTGTCTCGTATCGCAGCGCGAGCGGCGGCGTTGCCCGTGTTCGAACGGTCCTCGACGGAACTTGGAGCAGCTGGGTCGAGCCAGAGCAACAAAGCGACGAGGGACCCGACCCGTCCTCCTCAGAAGGCGGACAAGCCGGACCCGCCGGCATCATTTCGAACCCGGTCTGGGTGAGCGACGCCACCGGTTACGAGGTGCAGTTCCCGCTCGACGCGACCGACACGGCCGTCCACGTCGTGCGTGACATGGTCGGCGGCGCGTTGCACGCGAAGGCGGCCACCGACCCGACGGCGCCGATCTACCCGTTCGGCATTCATCCGCGCGCCGATTGGAATGCCCGCCCTCCCAAGATTCATGTCGGCATGGGCAACCCGCTGAAGGGCGTGCAGATGGTGGTCGTTCACCACACCGCGCTCCCCGGTAACAACTACACGCAGGCCGAAGCAGCAACGTTGGTGCGGAACTTCCAGGCCTACGACATGGACGTCCGCCACTATGACGACCTTGGCTACAACGTGATGATCGACCAGTTCGGTGGCATCTGGGAAGGTCGCAGCGGCGGTCTTGACCAGGCCGCCATCGGCGCCCATGCGCTGGGCTTCAACCAGGTCGCCACCGGCATCGCGGTGCTGGGCAACTTCGTTGATGTCGACCCGCCCGCGGCCGTGATCGATGCCATCGCCAAGGTGGCCGGGTGGAAGCTCTCACTCGACGGTTACGACCCGTTGTCGTCGGTGACGATCGGTGCCGACGAGACCGAAGGTCACCCGCTGCATCCGGTGCCGCTCACCACGCCCCGCATCGTCGGGCATCGTGACGTCGGTCAGACCGAATGTCCCGGCCGCATCTGGAACCACCTCGCCGAGATACGCACCAAGGCCGCGGCGTACGCCAAAACGGCGCCGGGCAAACTCAACACACCCACCCAACCGCGACCGAAAACGATCGTGATCTCTGGTGAGGCCACTCCCGTCGGGACAGCCAATCCGAAGGTTGTCATCCAGATCGATCATCGGGCCGTCGTCACCACGGCCGCCAAGTTCGCGACCCCACTCGCGTCCACCCCAACCGACGGTGCCCCTGTCACTCCCCCGGTCACAACAAACGCCCTGTTCGAGAGCGATCTGGCGGTTGAGCCCGGCCCCCACCGAGCGTGCGTCTACACGTTGGCCGATGACGGAACACGTTCACTGGTCGGTTGCGACGGCTTTACAGTGACGGATCCGAACATCAATCCGATTCGACCCGTGCGTTTGCTCGACACACGCAACAGCGCTCACCTCACGGCCCGCCAGCTTCGGCCCGTTCCTATCGCCGGGTTGAAGACCGTGCCCGTCGAAGCCGCCAGCGTCTCGGCCAACATCACCGTCACCAACCCGGCCAAAGATGGCTACCTCACCGTCGTGCCCTGCGGCAGCGCGCTCCCCGATCAGACCTCGAACGTGAACTTCGCCCGCGGTCAGACCATCCCCGCGCTGGTGCTCACCAAACTCGGCACGGACGGTCAGCTCTGCTTGTTCGCCGACACCGAGGTTGATGTGATCATCGACGTCACCGCCTGGTTCCCCGAGAATGGCGCGTTCACCGGCACCACGCCGGCCCGCCTCCTCGACACTCGCGTACCGGCCACCAAACTGGCGGCCGGCGAGGAGCGCAAGGTGCAGGTCAGCGGGCGTGGTGGTGTTGGTCTTGACGCAACGGCGGCCGCCCTGAACGTCGTTGCCAGTAACGGCAAGGCCGCTGGCTGGCTGGCGGTCTACCCGTGTGACAGCGGCTTCACGGGCACGTCGAACGTGAACTACAGCGCAGGCCAGACCATCGCCAACCTTGCCGTATCGAAGCTGTCGGCCGACGGATCCGTTTGCCTCAAATCCGACAAGGCGCTCGATGTCATTGTCGACGTCACCGGGTGGTTCCCGCCCGGCGCGTTCCATCCGATCACACCATCACGCATCATGGACACGCGAGACGGTCTTGGCGGCAAGCGCATCAACTACGAGGACACGGTTGAGTTGAAGATCAGGGGTCAGGGATCGATCCCCACCGAAGCCACCTCAGTGATGGTGAATCTCACCGTCACCAACCCCGATACCGCCGGCTACCTCACCGTGTACCCGTGCGCGCAGGTACACCCGGGCACATCCAACCTGAACTTCACGGCAGGCGAAACCATCCCCAATCTCACCCTCACCAAGGTCGGCATCAACGGCTGCGTGCGAGTAGACAGCGGATCAACCACCGACGTCATCGCCGACGCTGTCGGCTACTTCGTTTAAGCCAACTGTTCGAGCTCGATCGCCTTTTCGGCGAGTGGCACAGCGATGTCACGAAGCTCGGGAGGAAGCGAAAGCAGGCTCTTGCGTTGACGTGTCTCCCACCAGGTCGTCAGCGCTGCAAGAACCTGGACCGGAATTGCCATCTGAGGGAGGTCGGCAGTCTCGTGCCGCCACACCAAGGCCCAGTCACTAGCGCGCTCGCTCCCCGCAACCGAGAGGAACCGTGGAAGTGCTCGAAGCAAGCCGGCACCCAACTCATCGAGAGCGTCTACAGCCTCGAACTCACGAACCAACCATGGCACAACCGACCGAGGATCTTTCCGCAACATCTGCTCTGCCAGTTCGCCGAAGAGATACTCAACTGACATCGACGGGTCAGCAGTCGGCATCCTCATGGCAGATCTCAAAGCCTCCGATGCACCGGACAGTTCACCTTGGAGAAGGCGGGACACGAGTAGAATGAACGCGTACACAGGATCCATAGTCGCTGCGGGCTCGATGACCTCCGCCGCCTCCAGGTGGCGATCCAGCTTGTTCAACGCGTGAGCCAGGTTGCTTCTCATCTTGTGGGTGACGGGGTGGTCGGGCAGGACACGTTCGATATCGGGCAAGACGGCAAAAAGGAAGCCGATCGCTTCGTCGTAACGGCCGATATTAACGTACGCAACCGCCTGCAAGAGCAGGGCCATGAAGGCACGGAAATCCGTGGACGGCAGCGTGGTTATCGCTGTCCCGAGACGTTCAATAGCGGCATCGAAGTACCCGTCCGCATAGTCCGCATAGGCCTCGGCCAAATCCGCCGAACCCTCGCCGGCCCCGAGTTGCCGCATTCCTTCGGCACGTCCGCGGAGCTGCTCCGATGTGCCGTCATACAACTCCGATAAGGAGAGGAAGTCTCTCCCTCTGACGGCCGCTTCCACGTACAAGCGAGCGAGGCTTCCCTCGACGGGAATTCGGGTGGCGCTCAAGAGTTCGACGCCGTGCCACGTACGCAAGAACTGCACGACGAGCCCGAGTAGTTGGCCTTTCGTGCGCTTCATTTGTACGGAGAGTCGAAGCAACGGCTCGCGTAGCTCGTAATAGCGAACTCTGCCGTCGCCGACGCCGGGTACGCCATCTGCGCGGACGAATCGGACAAAACCCTTTTCGACGAGTTGGTCGAGAAGCTGCGGCGCCGACTTCTCCGGAACCTTGGACAGCTTGGCAATGTCACCTACCGGCAACGCCCCCATCAGGCCGTTGCCGCACAACGTCATCACGATCGCCAGATGGCCTTTGGCTAAGGACTTCAAGCGTTCCTGGTAGTACGGGGTGAGATCGTCGAGTGAACGAAGGAACAGTGGTACCAGTTCGTCGATCGCTTCGATCGAAATGCAACCGGCCAGCAGCATCCACACCCGAGGATGACCTCCGGCCAGCGCCTCCACAACCTTCAGTCGGCTCTTGGCGTGAGGGCTTTCGAGGAAGGTGGCAAGCTCGGAATCACCGTCGCGTTCGGCAACCAGACGAAGAAGTTCGGCAGCTTCATCGACGCTGAATTCGGTGAGGTCCTCAACTTCGAACGAGCCGAAGAATGGTCGGTCGTGTTCGCTCATGTCGGCAAATCGCGCCACGGCCGCACCAAGGATCATGATGCTCCTCGAGTTCTCGATGAGGCCGCGAAGGTCGTGCTGACCGACAGTCTCGATGCGATCGAAAATATCGTCGAGGTTTTCGGCGATGATGACAAGGCAACGGCCGGCGAGGGCAGCAAGCAAACTCGGCCCGTCGCTTACGCCAGTGAGGCTGGCCGTGTCGGCTATGTGTTCGATGAGCGATGCGTAGTCCCGCACTACCCACGGGTCCTCATCAAGCCACGCCACGACGATGCGGTTCGCGAGTGTTGCGTCGGCATTCAGTCGATGAGCAATGATCGACATGAGATGCGTCTTGCCAACGCCGCGCGGACCTATGAAGAGGTGATGGTGAACGCCTCCACCATCAGCCAGTTCGTGAACCGACGAGATGGCTTTGTCGACCAGGTGATGACGCTTGATAAACACGGCTTCGAGATCAGCATGGGGAACCGCTCGCGGGGTGAAGCGCAGCAATGGTGTGGCCGATGTCATCGGTCGAGGTAACGCTTTGCTCGCCAGGCCTTGCGGATGATGTCGAGTCGGAAGCGGACACGACCGGCACCCGCCTTCACGAGGTAATGATCACGTTCCAGCAGGTCAAGAAGAGCGCGCACCTCATCGTCGCTTGGTGTCTTGGCCTTCTTCGCATGGAGTTGCTTGGTGAGGTCATCGAACCCGATGGGGTCATCGGATCGAGCAATAAGGTCGAGGATGATCGCGACTACCTCGTGGTCTTCCTCGAAGTAGTCCTTGAGCCGAGTGACGTAATGGGCGAGTTGCCAAGGATCGGCCGGGTCGAGGACAGCCTTCTCTACAAGGGCATCGATATCGGCCGGCGTTGGAACGTCGGCCGTTCGTCCGAACTGTTCGACCACACCGGCCGCGAGGTGATGAATGTAGAAGGGCACACCCTCTACCAATTCCGCCATCCGCGCCGCGACGGCGTCGAGTGTGTCCGTGGCGACGTTCTTGCCGAGGAGCAGGCGCTTGGCGAGGTTGATCGCGTCTTCTGGTGCGAGGAGCCCAAGGCTGACGGCCGCCATATCGTTGACCGGCTGCCAAGCAATGGTCGGGTCGTGCAACTGACGAAGCGCATGGTGCAAGCCGATAGAGCCGCTGAAGAGCATGCGTACACCTGGGTGATTGGCGCGTAGCGCTCGCAGGGTGTCTAGAACATCGCGCGCAATGGCTGGGCTGTCGGCGGCTGCGATTTTCTGCAGCATGTAGGGCAACTCATCAATCAGGAGGACGACCGGTTTGGTTTTGTCCCGATCGATGGTTTCGATCACTCGCTCCAGGAGTGGCTTCCACGCGACAGCATGGGCCGGATCGAGCGTGACACCCTTGATGTCGATTCCCTTTAATCCAACATCTCGGAGCACATTGCGTAGACCCTTCACGATCTTGTGCCGAGGCGAGAGCCGACGCCCAACCATTTCGATGATGGCTTCCACGAACTCGGTCGGGCTGCTGGTGTTTTCGACGCTGCGGTAGCAGATAACGAACGCCTTGTCGTTGGCTTCCGCTTCGAGTTTACGCAGCAAGCTCGTCTTCCCCATGCGCCGTTCGGCCCCGATAATCACGCTCTGATTGCCAAGCCTTTCGAGCACCGTCGCCATGAGAATGTCTCGGCCAACCACCTGGTCGTGCGGAAGGTTCCCACCAGTGTTGATCGGAGCGGTGTCAGCGAGGCAGTAGCCATCACAAAAGTATACAACTGGGGAGTTAGACAATCAACCAGTTGTACAACTGGTTGATTGCATTACGCCTGGGTTAAGCCAGTGCGTCGAGCACGGCCGCGAGGGCGTCTACCAGTTCGACGGGGTTGCCGTTGATCGCTTCGCCGTACAACTTGACCTTGGGTTCCGTGCCGCTCGGGCGGGCCTGCACGCGCGCATTGGGGCCGCATTGAAACCGCACGAGGTTGGCCTCGGGGAAGTCGATGACCTCGGTGACCTCGTGACCGGCTAGTGAGCGAGGCGGTTGGTGGCGGAGCAGGGCGACGCGGCCAGCCCCCTCGGCCGGCGGAAGCGGAAGGGAACGTTCGGCAACCCGGTGGGCTCCGTATCGTGTATCGATGTCGGCCAGGCGGGCCTCGACGGTGGTGCCTTCGGCTGCCGCCAGCCCGGCAATCTCTGCCATCAATATTGCGGCGGTGATGCCATCCTTGTCGGCGGGATGGTCGGCGACCAGGTATCCGAGGGCCTGCTCGTAGCCGAAAACGAAACGCAGATCAGGGTGGGCCCGGCGCTCGGCCGCTATCCACTTGAAACCGGTGAACGTCTCGGCGTAGTGCACCCCGTAGTGCGCAGCCATCTTGCCCAGCAGTGACGACGACACGAGTGTCGTTACCACCAGTCGATCGTCGCCGGTCGTGTGCCCCAGAATGTGGTCGGCCAGCAGCCAGCCGATCTCGTCGCCTCGCAACACTCGCCAGTCGCCCGACGCAGTCGGAATGGCCACTCCGAGCCGATCGGCATCGGGGTCGTTGGCCAGCGCTATGTCGGCGTTGATCTGCCGGGCCATTGCGAGCAGCCGATCGAGCGCTCCTGGCTCTTCCGGGTTGGGGAAGCTCACGGTGGGGAATGCGCCATCGGGGTCGCCTTGGGAGGCGACGACCGAAGGAGCCGGAAGTTCGGCCGCGTTGAAGGCGGCAAGCAGCGTCTCTCGGCCGACACCGTGCATGGGTGTGTATGCCACACGAAGGCTTCGCCCTACCTCGGGAATGAGTCGAACCGCGGCGGCCATCGACACATATCGATGAAAGGCGTCGTCGTCGAGAAACGTGATGAGGGAGTCATCAATCTCGGCCAGCACTAACGTGGTGGGGTCGATCCCATCGATGCCTTCGCTAATGGCCTTATCGATCGGCGATACGATCTGCGAACCGTCGGGAAGGAACACCTTGTAGCCGTTGTCTGCGGGCGGGTTGTGGCTGGCCGTCACCATGATGCCAGCGGACGACTTCAGCAATGTAGTTGCATATGCAAGCACCGGCGTGGGAAACGGACGGGGCAGCAGCGAAGCCCGAACGCCCATCGACGCCATCACCCGAGCCGTGTCGAGCGCGAACACATCGCTCTTCCGACGGGCGTCGTACCCAATGACCACGGTGGGGCTAGCACCCGCGCCGATGAGGTAACGCGCCACGCCCGCCGCAGCCTGCCTGACCAGCAACCGGTTCATTCGGTTCGGACCGGCACCAAGCGCTCCGCGCAGGCCGGCCGTACCGAACTGAAGGCGCCCGGAGAAGCGGTTGTTCAACTCGATCGGGTCACCGGCAAGGAGACGGCGCGTCTCATCACGCGTGTCTTCATCGGGGTCGGCTTGCAGCCAGCGCTGAGCACGCTCAGCTGCCTGAGTCACGCCGACCCGAGTCCTGCCAGGCGCCGCAACGACACCGCTGGGCGGGCACCGACATGACTGATGACCTCAGCCGCCGCAATGGACGCCATGCGACCACACTCGGGCAACGACGCACCAGAGGTGAGCCCCACCAGGAAGCCTGCGGCAAAGAGATCACCCGCACCCGTGGTGTCGACGACGTGCTTCACCGGTTCAACCGGAATATCGAAGGTGCTGTCGGTGGTGATGATCACCGAACCCTGCGACCCGCGTGTGATGGCGGCGAGCTGACAGTCCTTTCGCACCATCGCCACCGCGTGGTCGAAATCGGTGGTCTCGTAAAGGCTGAGCAACTCATCGACGTTGCCGAAAAGCACGTCGACATCATCGGTGACCAGAGAGCGGAAGTCGGCCCGATGACGGTCGACGCAGAAGCTGTCGGACAGGGTGAGCGACACCAGGCGACCCGCCGCGTGAGCAGCCTTCGCGGCCTTGCGGTACGCCTCTTTTGCCGGAGGGCGATCCCACAGATAACCCTCCATATAGAGGACTTTGGCGCTGGCGATGACGTCTTCGTCGATGTCTTCGGGTCCGAGCAGTGATGACATGCCGAGGTACGTACTCATGGTGCGCTCGGCGTCGGGTGTGACCACGATGAGGCAGCGTCCGGTTGGCACGCCGAGGTTTGAGGCCTTATTAGGGAAATCGACATCGACCGCGCGCATGTCGTGGCCGAATTCGGCGCCGAGATCGTCGTCGGCCACCTTACCCACGTAGCAGGCTTTCGCCCCGAAGCTGGCCACGCCGGTCATGGTGTTGGCCGCCGAACCACCTGACATGCTGATACCAGCGCCCATCACGCGGTGCAGATAGACGGCCCGTTCGGTGTCGATGAGCGACATTGAGCCCTTCACCAGATCCTCACGCGCCAAGAAATCGTCGTCGTGGTGCGTTATCACGTCGACCAACGCGTTCCCGATACCGATGACGTCAAAGACCGCCGGAGTGTTCACGAAACGAGGTTAGCCGTTCGTCTGAACGCATGACCATGCAACTACTCTTCAGAAGGTGAGTGACAACCCCTATCGCCTACCACGCAACGTGGTGCCTTCCCGTTACGACCTGCGCCTCGAACCCGATCTCGACAACGCCACTTTCGACGGCACCGTTGCCATCTCGGTGGACATCACTGAAGCCACCGACACCATCGTGTTGAATGCCATCGAACTCGACGTGAAAAGTGCAACCGTGGCAGCGCACGGAGACGAACCGATGTCCGTCACGGTGTCACTCGACGAGACGGCCGAACGGTGCACGCTCTCGGGCCACTCGTTCCCGACCGGTCCGGCCGTCATCCATCTGACGTACAGCGGCATTCTCAACGACAAGCTCCGCGGCTTCTACCGCTCCACATTCGTCGACGCTGACGGCGTCACGCAGACCATCGCCACCACGCAGATGCAGGCCACCGACTGCCGCCGAGGTTTCCCGTGCTGGGACGAGCCCGATTTCAAGGCCGTCTTCGCAGTCACCCTGGTTGTGCCCGAACATCTCGTCGCCATCTCCGGCACCCCGGAGACGTCTCGAACACCGGCCAGCAATGGCAAGGTAGCGGTCTCGTTCAAAGACTCAATGATCATGTCGAGTTACCTCATTGCGTTCGTGATCGGACCTTTGGAGATCTCCGAGCCGATCGACGTCGACGGAACGCCTTTGCGCATTGTGCACGTCCCCGGCAAGGGCCATCTCACCGCCTTCGGCAAGGAGATTGGCAGCTTTTCTTTGCGCTGGTTCGAGAACTATTACGGCATCAAATATCCGGGCGAAAAAGTCGATCTGGTTGCGCTCCCCGACTTCGCCGCTGGTGCCATGGAGAACCTCGGTTGCATCACCTTCCGCGAAAACTTGCTGCTGCTCGATCCGGCTACGTCCACCCATGCCGAGGAGCAGACCGTCGCCGACGTAGTCGCACACGAGCTCGCGCATATGTGGTTCGGCGACCTCGTCACCATGCGCTGGTGGAACGGCATTTGGCTCAACGAAGCCTTCGCCACCTTTATGGAAGTGGCCGCGTGCGACGCCTTCCGCAAGGACTGGGAACGTTGGACCAGCTTCTCTCTTGAGCGCACCTCGGCCTTCGAAGTCGACAGCCTCGCGAGCACCCGGCCCGTCGAGTTCGAGGTCATTTCTCCCAACGACGCCGACGGTATGTTCGACGTGCTCACGTACCTCAAAGGCGGCGCGCTCCTGCGCATGCTTGAGCAGTACCTCGGTGAGGAGACCTTTCGTGCTGGAATCAGCTATTACCTGAAAACCCACGCCTACAGGAACACCGAGACGGGTGACTTATGGGATGCCATCGAGCACACCTCGGGCGAGCCGGTGCGACGCATGATGGACAGCTGGATCTGGCAGGAGGGTTACCCGGTATTGGACGCCAAACTCGACGGCAACGATCTCGTCTTGCATCAGCGTCGCTTCCGGTTCGACACCGAAGACGACGCCACGCTTTGGGTCGTGCCGGTGCACCTTCGGGAGCTTACGTCTGACGTTGCCACAAGAGTGCTCATGAACGAAGCGGAAGAACGGGTCGCCCTCACCGATCCAACGGCAGCTGTTGTGGTGAACGCCGGTAGTCACAGCTTTTTGCGGGTCGCCTACTCGCCCGAGCTGCTGAGCCGCCTGACGGGTGAACGACTAAAGACCCTGTCCACGGCCGAGCGTTACAGCATCGTTGATGACGCATGGGCTTCGGTGGTTGCGGGCAAGCTTGATGCCCGTGCGTTCTGCCGACTGGCCGAGGAGTTCGCCGATGAGACTGCTGTGCACGTGTGGCAGATTCTGCTGTCGGGGCTTTCGTGGTGCGACCGGTTCGTGCACGGAGCTACTCGCGAACACTTCCGTACCTTCGTGCGCAACCTTGTCGGTCCGGCGCTCGCCCGGCTGAGCTGGGAGCCTGCTCCGGAAGAATCCGATCTCGATGGAGAGCTGCGCGGCCAGCTCATTCGGACCATGGGTCTGCTCGGCAACGACTCCGCCACGCAGGCTGAGTGCCGACGACGTCACGCGCTGGCAGAGGGCGATACCTCCGTCGATCCAACCGTTGCGGCGGCCTCGCTTGCCGTGGTGGCGGGCACCGGAGGCGCTGCCGACTATGAGCAGATTCTTGGCGTCTACCGCAGTACCGAGAACCCCCAGGAGAAGATGCGATACCTGCATGCGCTAGCAGTGGTACCGCAGCCCGAGCAAATCATGCGCACCATCGAACTGTGCTTCTCTGACGAGGTAAAGATCCAGAACGGGCCCTTCGTCCTTGCTCGCATGATCGCCCAGCGAGATCACGGCACGCTCGCCTGGGACGAACTGCGCAAACGTTGGGACGAAGCCGTCACCCGGTTCCCCGACAACACCATTGGCCGCATGGTCGAGAGCGTTAAGACGCTAACGCTGCCCGAGGAGCGAGCCGATGTGGCTGCGTTCTTTTCCGAGCACGACATCCCGCAGGCGGCCAAAGCACTGCAGCAGACACTCGATCGTCAGACCATCAACGTCGCCCTGCGCGAGCGGGCAACCGAAAGCCTGGCAAGCGCCTTCGCATGAATGGCCTCGTTGAGGTCTTTGCAACCGAACCCACGCGGGCCCAACTGATTTGGAGGCGGCGCGGTGCGGGCCGATCGGTCGTTCGCGTCGGTGCACAGACGCTCTCGCCGCAGAGTAGTGATGCCATTGTGGCCTGGGAACTCCACGACCTCACGCCCGGCGCGACGATCCCCATACTGGTCAATGACGAACCGGTCGGTTCTGTCACAACCATGCCGTCACTCGGCGACACGCGACCCGACCGCATCGCCACCATCTCCGACATCCATCTCGGCGAGCCCGGGTTTGGTTTTCTTCCCCGTCGACAACGACCCGATGGCGATCACGCTTTCATCTGCCTTCGGGCCGCGTTGACCGAGATCGTGGCGTGGCAAGCCGACGTCTTGGTGGTAAAGGGCGACATCGCTCACGAACCCAATCGAGCCACCTACGACCTGTTCGCCGATGAGATCGCGGCGACGGGCCTCAAGGTCATCATCCTCCCCGGGAACCACGACGGAGGCAATCATCGAGGCGTGCCAATGATCGAATCGCTCGCTCGCGTCGGCCACGTACTAACCGAAGAGTTCACTCTGGTCGACCTAGAACACGTCCGAGTGATCGCAGCCAGCTCACTGCGACGCGGCAACGGCCTTGGTCGAATCGAAGCCGCCGACGCCGTCTTCGCAGCGGCGGGGAGCGCGCCCAGCAGCGTGCTTTTGGCAACTCATCACCAGTGCAACGCGCTGCCCGTGCCCACCTACTGGCCGCCGGGGATTCCTTATCACGAAGCAAGACGCTTCCTTGACGCCCTAGCCGAGGCCAACCCGAGAACGTTGATGACCAGCGGCCACACCCATCGCCATCGTGCCCGTCGGCACGGTCCGCTCATGATCACCGAGGTGGGCAGCACCAAGGACTACCCGGGCGCGTGGGCCGGGTATCTCGCCGGCTCGGACGCCGTCGTTCAAGTCGTGAGGCGCGTGGCCGACCCCGAAGCGCTGCGCTGGACCGAATCGACGCGTAGCACCGTTGCCAACGTGTGGGGCAAGTGGTCGGCCGGGTCGATCGATCACCGCAGCTTTCACCACCCCTGGCCGAGTTGACGACGTCCTGATAGCTGGCCGTCAGCCGGGGCGAACCGCGCCGGCAAAGTCGCTGCCGTACACCGATGCGTAACGCACCCAGGCGCCGGTGTGCGGCGCGTCGATCATCATGCCGCCACCGATGAAGATGCCGACGTGATGGAGGTCTCCACCGAAGAACACCAGGTCTCCCGGCTGCATCGCTTCGTACGGCACGTGGGGAAACGCGTTGTACTGGGCTCCGGTGAAGTGACCCATCGACACGCCTGCCTGCGCCCAGGCCCACATGGTGAGGCCCGAACAGTCGAAGCTCACCCCCGGTTCCGAAGTAGCCCACACGTACGGAACCCCGATCTGGCTCTTGGCCGCAGCAACGGCGCGCGCCGCGCCTGCCGACGGGGCCGGAAAGTTGTAGCTGGGAGCGTTGTCTGCGGCTGCCTGACGCGCCGGCGCTGCGCCACCGGCGGGAGCGCGTCGGGCCGCAGCATTGGCAGCAGCGGTGGCCGCCGCGGCCGATGCAGCGGCGGCGGCCCGCTCACGGGCAACGCGCTCCTCAGCGGCTCGCTTGGCCGCAGCCTCTGCTTCCCGGGCCAGGCGTACTTCCTCCTTACGAACCAGCTCGGCCAAGTCACCCTTGGCCGTGGCCAACAACGCCTGGGACTTCTCGATGGCTTTGCCGGCTTCGACCCGCTTGGTCTCCGTCGACTTGATCAGCGTGGCCTTGCGGGCCTGCTGCTCATCGAGCTTCTTTTGACGGATGCTGGCGTCCTGCCGCACGGCCTTCACTTGATCGGTGATGTCCGAGAGATCACCGAGCATGGTCGACAGGTAGGCCTCACGTGGGGCGTTGTCGGATCCGTTCACCTGCTCGATTACCTGCGTAGGGCCGCTGGCCGCGCCGCCGTAAAGATACGCCTGGATGGCCGCCTGCGTGGCCCGAGATGCGAGCGCGGATGATTCCTCGTCCTTGGCCGTGACTTGCGCCTGGCTGGAGGCCAGCTCAACCTCGAGCTGGGCCAAGTCGAACTTGGCCTTGTTGTACTGCTCGGTGAGCTGCTCGGCCCAAACCCTGAGTTCTTCGATGCGCTTGGCCAACTTTGCGGCCTCGGCCTTCTTGTCCGCGATGGGGTCAGCGGATGCAGGCGCGGCAAGACCGGCGACCAGGAGCAGCCCGGTCAGAAGGAGTCGTATGTGTGTGCGAGCGCGGGTCATGGGAAGAACTTCGCCCGCGTCCTTGATCAACCGTAGCAGATCGTCCTTGACGAGCCGGTGGGCGCTCAGGCAAAAACAACACAAGCCCCCGAGAGGACTTGCGCGTTTGTTACTCGGGTGGAGGTGAAGGGAATTGAACCCACGACCTCTTCATTGCGAACGAAGCGCTCTGCCAACTGAGCTACACCCCCGAATGGAGCACCTTGACTGTAGCGGAAGACCGCTCAACAACGCACGCAGGAATTAGGCGGCGCGAGACCAGTCGTAGCGCACAGACTTGGCATGCTGGGTCTTCTTGATCTGCACGAGCAGGTAGATGTAGCCGGCGAGCAGCACATCGACCAACAGGTTGAGCAGACCAATGGCCCGGATGGGCATACCGAAGCCGATGATGGCCGTCACGGCAGCTAGGGCGACGAGGCCGACGAGGATGTTCTGGCGACGCTGCTTCATGGCCGAGCGGGCGGCCATGGGGGCTGCGACGGGACGAACCGCCGTGCGAGTGCCACCTGTTGACGGACGGTACGCAGCAACCGGGCGGAGGTGCGAAGCGCCGTGCGACCTGACAGTCGGGGTGGTCTGCAACGTAGAGAGCTGACGGCGAAAGTCACCAACCGAGCTGGAAGGCCGACCAATGGAGCGCGACCGCAGCAACGGCGGGACGAGCACCACAATCCACATAACCGCCAACACAACAACCAACAACTGGGTCACCCTTCGCCTGCTTTCACGCCTAGGACAAAACTACTCACAGTGGCGCGGCAAACGGTGGATCCCCCACAGGACTTCAGATTTTCGCGGCACATCGAGGAGTTCGTCATCATCGAGATCATTACATTTGTACTACAAAAGTCGTCAGATGACAACCTTAGCTGATGCTGACGGCTTACTTTTCCATCCGCTGGTAGGGGCCGGACTTGCCGCCGGTCTTCTCCCACAACGCCATTTCGCCGATCACCATGCCCTTGTCGGCCGACTTACACATGTCGTAAATGGTGAGCGCCGCCACCGAGCAGGCGTGCAGGGCTTCCATCTCGACACCCGTGCGATCAACGGTGTCCACCTGGCATTCGACCGCGATGTGATCATCGGCGATCTCGAAGTTCACCGTGACCGCGCCGATCAGCAACGGATGGCAGAGCGGAATCATGTCCGACGTGCGTTTCGCCGCTTGAATGGCCGCAACACGGGCTACCGCCAGGACGTCGCCCTTCTTCACTTCGCGATTAGTGACCGCCGCAGTGGTCTGCGGAGCCATGAACACTTTGCAGCGGGCGACCGCACGTCGATGCGTCGGATCTTTCACCGAGACATCGACCATGCGGGCTCGACCGAGTGGATCGAGGTGGGTGAAAGAGAGATCGCTCATGGTCGACCGAGTCTAGTAGCGCTCCATTTGGGGAAACCCTGACGACTCTTTTCCTTCAGCTCGATCTACGGTTGCCGATCTAGTTACCGGAACCAGATACGGGCGGTGAAGGAACGATATGAAGAGAAGTCCAATCCTTGGCGGAATCAGCGCGCTTCTGGCCGCCACCGTTGCTGTCCTCGCCCCGGCGACGAGCGCCTCGGCGGCCACGTCGGTCACCATCGACCACGTGAACGCTCCAGGCGCAACGGGCATCATCTATCTCGAAGGCCCCGGCGGCTACTGCTTTCAGCCTGGGACGAATCGGACCAAGACCGGTTTCGACTTCGACGGCAATGGCAACATCGGTATCTCTGGTGGCGGTCGCACACTGCGCTGCGATGATTCCAATGGTTCCGAACTCCGTGTCGAGGCCTACCCGAGCAGTGCTGGCACCGAGTGCACCGGGCCCGCGCCTGACCGCATCCCCAGCGTGAATCCCTTTGTCTCCCCGGCCGGCGGCATGCATCTGCGCGTTCCGTCAGGCGGCAGCGTGGGCACGCTGACCTTCCCGACCCAGAGCACCGGCGGCATCAAGCCCATGGGAAAGGTCATCCGCGCTGCCGGCCCCACGCCATCGTGCAAGATCCACGTCGAAATCTTCCAGGACGAAGGCTTCGCACTGGGCACACGCGGTGCGTTCGGCGCCTTCTACGCCAACAACAACGACGACACGACCACCGGATGGATCTTCCCGGGGAACTACAACATCTTCATCGAAGACGAGGTGACGGGCGTCAAGATCCGCACGTTGGCTTCGTTCGATGCGTCCAGCCGGTTCGACATTGATGTCGATGCAAGCTGCTTCGGCTTCGATACCTGTGTCTACGAAAACGGTGCGCCGCCAACGACCGGTGGCGGCTTCCATCCGCTGCCTCCGGCGCGCGTGCTCGATACGCGCAGCAACATCGGCATCGTCGGCAAAGTCACTGCCGGCGACGGCTCGCTTCGCAGTGAGCCGAACCCCGATATGCGCCGCGACGCGGCGAACAACCACCAGACCAAGGTGACCGGTGTAGGCGGCGTACCCGAACACGGCGTGTCGGCGGTGCTCTTGAACGTCACGGTTGCGGGGCCTGACGCCGACAGTTTTCTGTCGGTATACCCGAAGCTGCCGCGGGTGAACGACGGCGGGCTGGCGATCTTCAATGATCAGGGCGGCTTCCGGACCGGCCCGGGAACCTCCAACCTGAACTTCCGGGCCGGGCAGACCCTGCCGAATCTGGTGTTGGCCCGAGTCGGCGCCGGGGGTCGCATCATGGTGGAGAACTTCGGCGGCAACGTCGATGTTATCGCCGACGTCGTCGGTTGGGTCGATACCGGTACCGGTGGCGACGGCTTCACGGGCGTCACTCCCGAGCGTCTGCTCGACACTCGTCAAGACGGCCAGGGACCGATCTTCGGGCCCAACGACACTCGCCATCTCAAGGTGACCGGTCGCGCCGGCGTACCTGCCGATGCAACCGCTGTCGTCTTGAACGTCACGCAGATCGATGCAACGACCTACGGCTACATGACAGTCTGGCCGACCGGTCTCGGCCGCCCCAACACGTCAAACCTGAACGGAGCGCCTGGTCGTATCCGCCCCAACCTCGTCGTGTCCAAGATTGGCCAGGGCGGTCAGGTCGACATCTTCAACTATGACGGCAACGCGCACGTCGCCGTAGATGTGGTCGGCTATTTCAGTGCCCGCGGGGGTGGCCAGATCTACCCACTCTCGCCCAGCCGCCTCATGGACAGCCGCAACGGCTTCGGCACCCCGAAGGGCCCGTTCGGCGCCACCGAGGTGCGCACCCTCACGGTGACCGGGGTCGGTGGTGTCCCGCCCGACGCCAAGGCGGTCATCGTGAACGTCACCGGTACGCAGTCGACCAGCGGTTCGTTCCTCACCGTCTTCCCCACCGGCGACAAGTTGCCGACGACTTCGAACGTGAACCTCGACCTCGGTGACCCTGCACCGAACCTGGTGATGATGAAGGTGGGCGCCGGTGGCCAAATCTCCATCTCGAACGACCGCGGCCTGACCCACGTCATCGTCGACGTGATGGGCTTCGTGCGATAGCAGCGCCGCGGTCAGCCGCCGATCTGGCTCATCGACTTGTTGGGTCGCAGGAAGTTGACCTGACCGATCTTGTGCCCGGCCCACTTGGTGCCAACGGCACGAACGATTTCGGCGGCGATCTGCTCGTCGCTGGAATCGTTGCGCAGCAGCTCTCGTAGATCGAAGCTGCGGGTGGCGAACAGACAGGTGAGGAACTGACCCTCGGCGGTGAGTCGCACGCGATCGCAATCGCCACAGAACGGCTTGGTAACGGTGGGAATCACACCGACATCACCGAGGCCATCGGCGTAGAGCCAGCGGTCTGCTGGCGCCGCGCCCCGGTTGGGTGCGGGCACGAGTGGATAGACGGCGCTGATGGCCGCCACGATTTCGTCCTGGCTGACCACCTTGTTGGCCGTCCAGTCGCCGGAGGCATCGAGTGGCATGAACTCGATGAACCTGACCGCCACGTTGTGCTGGCGACCGAAAGTTGCAAAGTCAATGATCTCATCGTCGTTCACACCGCGCTCGAGCACGCAATTGATCTTGACCGGACCGAAGCCCGCTTCTTGCGCAGCAGCGATACCGTCGAGCACGGCCGCTAGCTCGTCTCGCCGTGTCATCCGATGGAACTTCTGGCGGTCGAGTGAATCGAGGCTGATGTTGACCCGGTCGAGCCCGGCAGCCTTGAGGTCGTGAGCACCGTGTCGGAATGTGGCTGCATTGGTGGTGATGGAAAGGTCGGGTTTACGTCCGGCGAACTCGGAATCGGCGTCGACCGGCACCCGCAGTTGCGCCAGCTTTTCGACCAGGATCGGTAGATGGGCACGCATGGTGGGCTCACCGCCCGTAAGGCGGATGCCATCGACACCGAAGCGCTCGACAAAGATCTTGGCCAGTCGGGTGAACTCTTCAAACGTCAGCACGTCGGCGCGCGGCAGCCAGGTCATACCCTCGGCCGGCATGCAGTAGGTGCATCGGAAGTTGCAACGATCGGTTACCGAAATGCGTAGGTCTCGCACGGTACGAGCGAACGGATCGACCAGCGGCGCGTACGAAGACATGCTTTGATCCTACCGACCAACGCCCGTTAAGCCACACGCGATACCGCTACGAGCGTGCGGAAAGGTCCTTGCCGAACCAACGGTGGGCGTACGGGTTGTCGTTGTATCGTTCGATTACGTCGTAGCCGGCGCGTTCGTACATGGCAATCGCAACCTTCAGGGTGGCATTGGTGTCCAGCACAACACGGCTGTAGCCAAGCCGCCCTGCGACCGACTCGAGGTGATCGAGCAGGCGGCGACCCAGGCCAAGACCCCGACGGTCGGTGTGGATCCACATGCGCTTGATCTCGCCCGTCGTGGCGTCGATGCGCTGGATGCCACCACAGCCGACCGGGATGGCTCCGTCACGCACGATGACGAACGCGCCGTGCGGCGCTTGAAAGGCAACGGGGTCGGCCGTGAGAGCATCGCCGGCATCGAACCCCGTCGGGAACCTGTCGTTCAACTCCGCGAAGTAGCTGGTCATTGCCGTGAGGGCCTCCGGCGATACCGGGTCGGAGAGGACGAAGTCGAAGTGGTGTTCGGGACCCACGATTTGCGACTCTACGCCGCTACCGGAGCAGAATGCACTCGACCAGGTCACCGACCTCAAGGCCCGAGCCGTTGGGGATGAGGGCAAGGGAATTGGCGTGTGCGGTTGCGGCCAGTTGGTGACTGCCCTGGGGTCCGCCGGCGCGTATGTGCCATCGACCGTCTGGGCCGAACGCGCCGTGCACACGAGTGATGTGGAGCTTGTCGTCGGGGTGACGCGTCAGCGGTTCATCGGCCACGGCCATGAGACGCGGCCGCTCGACCTCGGTTGTGTGTCCCATCATCCGGCGCAGTGCAGGGCGAGCCAGCACTTCAAAACTGATCAGTGATGACACCGGGTTGCCGGGTAGGCCGAACAGCGGCACGCCGTCGAGCAGCCCGAACGCAAAGGGCTTGGCCGGCTTGATGGCGATCTGCATCCAGCGCATGCCGGCGCGACGGCTCAGCACCGCCTTCACGATGTCGAAATCTCCCATGCTCACGCCGCCGCTGGTGATGATGGCGTCGTGGCCGCGGGCAGCCTCCACGAGGAGCGCTTCAAGTTCGGCTTCGTTGTCGCGCACGGTGCCAAGGTCGACCGGCGTGCAGCCCGCCTCTTCCACCAGTCCCCTCAACATGCGGCGATTGCTTTCTCGAATTTCGCCCGGACCAAGGGGGCGGTCGTCGTCCACCAGTTCATCACCCGTTGAGAAAAGCGCCACACGCGGACGCTTCACGACCGGCACACGAAGGCGTCCAAGTGACGCCATCATGCCGATATGGGCCGGGTGCAGAACGGTACCCGCGGCAAACACCATCTCGCCCGATTGCACGTCGCTGCCAGCCAGCCGTAAGGCGTCGCCCGGATGGACCGAACGAGTGAACGACACGGTAACTCCGTCGGCTGAGACGGAGCTCTCCTCCACCATCACAATGGCGTCGGCTCCGTGCGGCATCGGCGCGCCAGTCATGATGCGCATAGCCTCGCCGACCCCGACGGGAATCGTGGCTGCGGCGCCTGCTGCCAACGTGCCGAGCACCCGCAGCGACTCGCCGACCGCCGTCGTATCGGCGGCGCGGACGGCGAACCCGTCAACGGCCGAGTTGTCGAATGGCGGAATCGGGTCGAGCGCTGTTGCATCCTCGGCAAGCACACAGCCGAGCGCGTCGGCCAGATCAACCTCGGCCACGGGGCCGACGGAGCAGGACGAGAAAACGTGGGCGCGGGCGTCATCGAGCGAAATCACGCTCTGACCCTAGAGGACAGGTTTCGTCGGCCTCCGTACGGACGAAGTGGCACACTGCTAGCCGTGCGCTTTGAAGAACGGGAAATTCGTTGGACCACGTGGGATGGCCAGCACGAACAGACCCTTCGTCTCGGCTTTGAGAACGGCGGCTGGACCGCGGAGGGCACCGTTGGGGGCCTGGACATCACCTATGTACTGCGCTTCGACGAAGCGTGGCGCACCCGTCAGTTCCTGCTGTTCCGCGATCTCGACGAGCCCGATCTTTGGCTCGCCGCCGACGGTTCCGGACAGTGGGGCGAAACGAACGGGTCCGTGCGCGATGACCTTACGGGCTGTAGCGACATCGCACTTTCGTGTACGCCCTTCACGACCGCCGTAGCCGTCATGAGACTCCGTGCGGGCGGACAGCAGAACGAATCACTGTCGGTTGCTTTGGTCGACGTGGAGACGCTCGGCGTGACCGTACATGATCATGACCTCACGCATCTCGGCAACGATCAGTGGGAGCACCGATCGCGCACGACAGGTCGCAGTTACCAGTTTCTGGTTGACGAGTTCGGGTTGATGGTGGACGAGCCCGAACGCTTCCGTCGATCAAGCCGCTGAACGGGCAACAATGCCCGCTCGCCCGGCAGGCGACGCCCCAGAAGCCAGAGGTGCACCATGATCAAAATGACCACGCCAAGGACCAGTACAACCCGAATGATGCCGTAGCTATCGGCTGGAAGGTAAGCCGGAGTCGTTGCGCGCTCAATCGCCAGCGACGAAGCCGAAGACGGTTCCGACGCCAAGGCGAAGACGCCGAGAGCAACCGCCGTGGCAAGGCAGAGTACGGCCCGAGAAAAACTGTGCTTCGGTTGCGAGGGGTACTGATGCTTGGCCACACAGTATGCATCGGCGCGATTGGCAACGGCCTGAGATGAAAGCCTTGATCGGGGACCACAATGATCCCCGCGAACTAGCCAAAAGTACGCTTGTTGATTTCCTGCAGAACCTTGCGGAAATCTGCGCCGAGCACTGGGTGTCCGAGGGCGATTTCCACCGTGGCGCGCAACCAGTCGAGTTTGTTGCCGGTGTCATATCGACCAGAGGTGAAGACAAGACCGGAGACCGATTCGGTCTCCAACAACATGCGCATCGCATCGGTGAGCTGCAACTCGCCCCCAGCGCCCGGCTTGAGACGCTTGATGCAGTCAAAGATAGTTGGCGTGAGCAGATACCGACCCATGATGGCCAGGTCGCTCGGCGCATCTTCGGGCTTGGGTTTTTCAACCATGTCGACCACTGGCACCAAGCCGTCGGCGTCGGGAACGCCCTCGGGCTTCACCACACCGTACGAACCGATCTCAGGCGACCCGAACTGCTTCAACGCAATGACCGACGAGCCGGTGCGGTCGTACGCGGCGAGCATTCCGGTGAGAAGCGCAGGGTCGGCCATCAGATCGTCCGGCAGCATCACCACGAACGGTTCGTCGCCTACATGTTGGCGAGCCATGCCAACCGCGTGACCGAGACCACGCGGCTGATGCTGGCGCACGAAGTGGATGTCAGCCATTTCGGCGAGCCTGCGCATCTCCTCGGCCTGCTCGTGCTTGCCCGACTTTTCCAGCGAGGCCTCAAGCTCGAGGGAGCGGTCGAAGTGGTCTTCAATGGTGCGCTTTGATCGACCGGTGATGATCAAGATATCGGTGATGCCGGCGGCAACCGCTTCCTCCACCACGTACTGGATGCCCGGCTTGTCCACTACGGGGAGCATTTCCTTCGGGGTGGCTTTGGTGGCGGGAAGGAACCGAGTTCCGAGCCCGGCCGCCGGGATGACCGCTTTTCGCACACGCACGACGCGCACCATAGTCCTTGCCGATGCCCCGGTCTGTGTGACGTTCGGCCCGTTTCGCGCCAACCAATGGCCGATCCGGCGGCGACCTCGCTAGGCTTAGCAGTCGACGCATGCGAGTGCCAGCGGCGGAAAGCGAATCAGAGCCATGCCTACCTACGTCTATCGGTTCACGGATTGCGATGGGACCATCGAGGTCCAGCAGTCATTTAAGGATGACGCCCTCACCGAAACCCTCAACCCGGCCGACGGCAAACTGCACCCCGTCAAGAAGGTCTTCACTCCTGTCGGCGTCACGTTCAAGGGCGGCGGCTTCTACAAGAACGACAGTCGCGGTTCATCGTCTTCGTCATCGACCACACCGTCCACGCCTGCGTCGTCAACCACGACCAGCGATTCGTCCTCCAGCAGCGACACCAACAAAGCCCCCGCGCCGTCTTCCCCCGTACCCGCAGCCGCGACTTCGTCAAGTTCTTCCGCCAACTAGTGCGTCGGCCCGTGCGGTCGGGCTAGCGTTGCGGTTCTTCCCCTTCTGAAACTCCAGCAGAAGGAGGCGACACATGGTCGCTCCCGCCCGTCGCATCAGCTTTGCCCTCTCGTCGCGCCCGTGGCTGTACTGGGCCGGCGTTGCCGCGCTCTCTATCCTCACCGGTGTCTCGGTGCAGAACCTCACGAAGCCGGCGTCGGCCGCCGCCAACTGTCAGCCAGCTGTAGCAACCCGAACCGCTCTGGTGGGCACCCGCGGACTGGCCGTACCGCTTGGAGACCCGGCCCTGCCGCTGCACGTTGGTGACCAGGTGGACATCGTTGGCGTGGCCAGAAACATGCCGGTGCTGACCGTGTCGGACACGGCTGCCGTCGTGGCTGTCAGCGACGCCGACGTTGACGCCGTGGTGGCCGCCGTACGCAACCACAGCACGACTCTGGCGCTGGTTCAGCGGCTGGCGTAGACCGTCAGGATCGCCAGGCCCGCAAGCACGCGGTAGACCACGAATGGCGTGAAACTCTTGGTTCGGATGAGCTTCAGCATGCCCCACACGGCCAGCCAACCCGACACACCCGAGGTGACGATGCCGAGCAGCATTGCGCCCTTCAAGTCGCCCGGAATGCCGGTCTTGGCCAGCTTCAACATCTTGTAGGCAATCGCCCCGCCGGTGACGGGAATCGCCATGAGGAACGAAGCGCGCGCTGCGGCATCACGGGTGAAGCCGACGGCCCGCCCAGCGGTGATGGTGATACCCGAGCGTGATGTGCCGGGGTTGAGCGACAGGATCTGAGCGCCACCGATGATGATGGCGTCTCGCATCGTATAGGTCTCAAGCTTGCGCTTGCCCCGCAGACGGTCGGCCCACCCGAGGATCAGACCGAACACAATGAGCGACACCGCAATCAGTGCCGGCTTGCCCAGTTTTTCATCGATCTTCTTCTCAAGCACCGCGCCAATAGCCGCGGCAGGAAGTGAAGACACCACGAGCAACCAGGCCAACTTGCCCTCAATCGTGGGAGGAACCTTTCGATTCGCGACCGCCTTGACACCCTCGCGGATGTACACCACAAGATCCTTGCGGAAGTAGGCCAGTGCGGCGATAAACGTGCCGATGTGCAACGCCACATCGAAAGCCTTTTGAGACGCCAGACCGGCCGTGCTGCTGTCGAAATCCTTCCAGTGGAAAAGCCACGGCACGATCAACAGATGGCCGGACGAGGACACCGGCAAGAACTCGGTGAGGCCCTGCGTGAGGCCAAGAACAATGGCGTGAAGGGGAGACATGCATATCCGATCGGGCTGGGAGAACGGCAAATCTTGACAGGTGCCGGCACGATTTGTCGCCCAACCTGACGAAGATGAGTAGAGATACCCACAACCCGCAGGCCCGATCATGAACGTCGCCGCATAACCTGTCGCAGTGCCGCGTCGATTGTTCGTTTCAGGAGGTTGGGGGTTTCTGGGCAGGGGGATCGTCCGCGCTGCCAACGAGGCCGGCTGGATGGTTTTCGAGCCACGTCACAGCGAACTCGACGTTCGAGACGAAAATGCGGTTCGCAACGCGTTGGCGTTCGCTCGGCCCGACGTAATCGTCCACACCGCCTACCGCAAAGACGGTCCGGACGCCTGGTCCACCAACGTAGACGGGTCAGCCGCTGTCGCCCGGGCGGCGGTGGCGGGCGGCAGCCGGCTCATTCATGTGTCGTCGGATCTCGTGTTTTCGGGCCGCAGCACACCCTATGAAGAAGCGGCCGAGCCCAACCCGTTACAGGCCTACGGCCGTTCAAAGGCGGCCGCCGAACGCGCTGTCACACTGATCGATCCCAAGGCCGCAATCGTGCGCACCAGTGTCCTGTACGACCTCGACTTGATGAACGAACTGTCGCGAACAATTCTCGGTGCGGCGACGGGCAAGATCCAGTACGACTTCTTCGACGACGAGGTGCGCTGCTTCACACCGATGATCGATCTGGCCTCGGCCATCATGGATCTTTGCTACCACGATTACGCCGGCCCTCTCCATGTGGCCGGCCCTGAACCGATGACCCGCTACGACTTCGCGGTTCGGTACGCCCACCAGCACGGCAAGCGCAAGCACCAGCTCTCCCGGTCATCGCAGAGTGATAACCACACGCACCGCCCCGGCATGCTCGTGCTCGATTCATCCCGCGCCGCCGGTCTGCTGACCACCCGCGTACGTCCCGTCAGCGAACTCATCCGTCCACCGCGCGACTAACCGCTTGCTGCGGTGCAGCTGGTAGGCGCTCTGTAGTCGCCCGAGGTTGCTCTACAACCTCACGCGCCTACAGAACTTGGGGTCGACTCGGTCAACGATCTTGTGCGATCAGACTCGCAGCGCGGAAACTAGCTACCGGAGACGCTGACGCCTTCGATAACCAGGCTAAGCCCCGCAGCGCGACTGGGGAGCCATTCGAGGTCGGCGCCGATTTCGACGATGTCGAGGAGCATGCGTTGCAGGGTGGAGGCAATAGTGAACTCGCGGATCGGTGCGCCGAGTTCACCATTGACGATGTTGAGCCCGGACGCTCCGGTGGAGAAATCACCTGAAACCGAGTTCACGCCCGAATGCAGACCCTGCACGTTTTGGATGAGCACACCGTCGGATACACCGGCGACCAGTTCGGCCTGGCTCTTGGCGCCGGGCGTGACGGACAGCGCGATGCAGCCGCAGCCGGGCGTGCCCTTGTAGCCACCGCGGGTGGCGTTGCCGGTGGAAGCCGTGCCGTTGCGACGACCGCTGTAACTCGACTGGACAAAGGTACGCAGCGTGCCGTTGTCGATCAGCAGATTGCGGCGAGTGGCCAAACCCTCGCCGTCGACTTCGCTGGCCGTATAGGCCAGCGGATTGGTGGGGTCGTCCACCAGGGTAAAGAACGACGGGGCGACGGTTTCGCCCAGCCGGTTGGCGAACAGCGACCGGCCCTTCAGCACCGATTCACCGTTGAGCGTCGAGCCGATGATGGAAAGGAAGCTGGCGGTCACCATCGGGTCGAGAATGATGGTGGTGCGACGGCTGACCGGTTTGGTGGCACCGAGCAGACGGGTGGCCCGATCGACGCCGTCTTTGGCGGCCTTGGCCGGATCAAGCTTGGAGGGATCCCGAGCCACGGAATAGCCGTAGCCGGACTGGGTCTCATCACCGTCGTCAGCGAGGGTGCCTACACTGAGGTAGCACCCCGAGTCCCGCCCGTACAACGCGATACCGGTGGACGTCGCGACCGCTTCCTCGGAGAAGGAATCGGCGTACTCGGATGCCTCGACGCGAACGCGAGGGTCGCCGGCCAGCGTGAGCTTTTCGAGTTCCATGGCCAGGCGAACCTTCTCGTCCGTGGGCAGCGCCGCGAGCGCCTCGTTCCACAGGTCCTGCTTGACCACGGCAACCCCGTCGGGCGAGGCCACCCCGGCCCATTCATCGGGTGTACCGAACTGCACGTTGTCACGCGCTTCGGCCAGGGCTTCGGCGATCGACTTCGGATCGAGGTTACCGACGTACGCGAAACCGGTTCGGCCGTCCTTGATGACCCGAATGCCGCAGCCCGATGACTGGGCCGACTGCAGTTGTTCGATATCGCCTTCGTAGATGCGGATCTCGGTATCGCGTGACCGGCCTACGTAGGCATCGATCTGCTCGCCGGGTTTGGCCTGATCAGCAACACCGCTGGCCAGTTGCAACAACTCGTGTTCGGTGCTCATACTCAGCCGGCCGTCCCGCCGACCGTCATGGCCTTGACTCGTAGCGTTGGTTGGCCATCGCCGACAGGAACACCCTGGCCATCTTTCCCGCAGGTTCCGGGGGAACCCATGGCGAAGTCGTTACCGAGCAGATCGATGTCGCTCAGCACCTGCGGCCCGTTACCGATGAGATTGCCCTCCCGGATCGGCTCGGTGATCTCACCGTTTTCGATCAGATAGGCCTCGGTCATACCGAACACGAAATCGCCGGTGGCGGTGTCG
Source organism: Actinomycetes bacterium (assembly GCA_031410595.1). GTDB lineage: Bacteria > Actinomycetota > Acidimicrobiia > Acidimicrobiales > Ilumatobacteraceae > JANMCE01. The sequence continues at coordinate 32,096 of JANNZM010000072.1, forward strand.
ACCGAACCACCGCCAAGGTGCGCAACGTAGATGCCGCTCGGCGTATCACGGATGATGTCAGCCGGGTCATCGGCACCGTTCATCACGAACGTGTTGGTCATACGCACCATGGGAAGGCACTGGTAGTTCTCTCGGCGACCGTTACCCGACTGGGCGTGGCCCTGCTTGCGACCACGGAGGTAATCCCACATGTAGTCGGTAAGGATGCCGTCCTGGATGAGCACGTTGCGCTGGGCAGCATGGCCCTCATCGTCGATGGAGATGGCGCCCCATTCGCCGGTCATGGTGCCGTCGTCAACGAGGGTGACCAGCGGCGAGGCAACCAGCTGACCGATGCGGTTGGCGTACACCGATGCCCCCTTGCCGACGAGGTCGGCTTCGAGGCCGTGACCGCACGCCTCATGGAACAGCACGCCGCCGCTGCCGGCCTTGATGACGACCGGCACGCTGCCCGACGGTGCAGGACGCGCGTTGAGCTTGGTGATGGCGACGTGCGCAGCCTCACGGGCGAGGTCCTGCACGTCGTAGCGAGCGAAAAGCTCAAAGCCGTAGGTGTGACCGAGCGACCGGTAGCCGGTCTGCATGCCGCTGTCGCCGGTAGCAACGACGTTGATGCGGAACATGGTGCGGACCTGATCGTCCTCCACCAGCAGGCCGTCGGAGTTGGCGACCAGGATGCGTTTGCGGCTGTCGCCATAACCGGCCGACACTTGCACGATGGACGAACCAGCGCTGCGCGCAGCGTCGTCCGCCTGCTGCAGTAGGGCGACCTTGGTGGCCTTCGCCACCGACTCGGGGTAGACCTCAACGGTGTTGATGGGGCGCACCGAGCGGTGGTTGAGGCCAACGATGTTGGCTCCCCCACCTCCCTTGCGAGCGGCAGCAGCCGCGGCCTCGGCAGCCGCGACCAGGCCGGCCTCGGACAGGTCGGCGGTATGGGCGTAGCCCGTTGTTTCACCAGCAACGACCCGGATGCCCGCGCCAATGTCACGACCGGAGGTGACCTGCTCAACTTTGCCGTCGTCGAGATAGGCCGATGACGATCGCTTGTCCTCGGCGTAGACCTCGGCAAACTCGGCGCCGGTACGCAGTGCTGCACCGAGCGCCCGTGACAGCACATCCTGGTCGATCATCGAAGCCTCCTAGAGCCGTGGCCTGCCAGCCTACCGACCTGCCACGAAAACGGGGAAGGCCGACCCGAACTGCGGAAATCGTGACGGATCAGTCGGTGCCGGTGGCCAAGAGGGTCAGGGCCTTGGCTCGCTGCCGTTCACCGCGAGGCGGCCGGAGCAAGATGACCCGCAGCGTTGCCGGATGACGCACCACCACAATGCCGACCGGATTGCCGGCAACCGACACCTCAGTGGGTTCGGCCAAGAGGTCAACGCCCTGTCGCCAGCAACCGAGCGCGTTCACCATGAGATAACGACGATCGACAAGCGGATCGGTCAGCCAACCCGCCGCTCGGACCCGGCCACGACCGGGCCCGTACACCACACCCCGCCAGCGAAGCGTGTGCCACGTCTGGCCGTTCAGATACTTCCGGCAGCGCGCCGCCGCCTGAAGATCGAACAGGCCCATGCCCATCACGAGGAACGACGAGACGAGCAGACCAGCCACCGGCATCGAGGTCACCCGTTCTCGTGGGGTTGCGCCGACGAGGATGGTACGCACCTTGCTGACACGATCGACCGAAAGCCGCACTGGCTGGCCGACATCAAATGACTCAGTGGTCCGGTCGGGAAGCGACACCATGACCGTGGCCACCTTCTTGTCATGGGTGTACTCGACGATGACCCAGCGTTGACCCGGCTTGGCGTCGGATGGCGATTTCCCGGTCACGCGGCCGTCCGCCTCCTGGCCGTTGCGATTCACGGTGTTCTTGGTCTCGTTGAAGTACCGGGCGGCCACGATGAACCCGCCGAACAACGCCACGCCGGTGGCAAGCACAACGGCGCCGCGTCGGACCCATTTGCGCAACGCCTCCTCGACGAGACGGGCGGCTTCGAGCGTGGCCGATTGGGTGCGCATCCGAGTTTCGGTCGCAACGGTTCTCGCTTCTGACTGCGTGCTCACCCCAACGACCTTTCCTGGTTCCACCCTCCCGAAGCGTAACCTGTTCGTAGTGAACAGTCCGCGGCGAGCCCCCGATCCCGCCACAAAGCCCGTAAAGCTGAGATGGAAGAAGGAAGTGCTGATCGTAGGGTTCTTCTATGCCATCTATTCGGTGGTGCGGAATCGCTTCGGGTCTGCGCTGCTCGAATCGGGCGGGTCACCTGAGCAGCCGTTCAATCACGCCATCCAGGTCATCAAGGTCGAAAGATTTGTCGGGCTCTTTCATGAGCACCCGATCCAGGAGTTCTTCCTGCCGTATCCATGGCTCGTGAAGTTCTTCAATGTGTTCTACGGCACCGCGCACTTCATCATCACCATCATCACCTTTATCACCTTGTTTGTCGTGAGCCGATCCCGCTTTGTTCGTTGGCGCAACGCGCTGGCGTTCACCACTGCGCTAGCGCTGGTGGGGTTTTCGCTCTATCCGCTCATGCCTCCTCGGCTCATGAACGATACCGGCGCGTACGGTGGTGCTCGGCTGGCTGCCATTACCGATCCCCCGGGAAAAACCGACTTTCACGATACCCTCAAGGAATACGGCGGTCTCTGGAGTTTCGACTCCGGAGCGATGACCAAGGTGTCGAATCAGTACGCGGCGATGCCAAGTCTTCATTGCGCATGGGCGACGTGGTGCGCTCTCGCGTTGTGGCCCATCTTTCGGCGCCGGTGGGCGCGCGCGTTGCTCGTGATCTATCCGTTCGTCACGGTGCTGTGCATTATCGTGACCGGCAATCACTTCTGGCTCGATGCCATCGGCGGACTGCTCACGCTGGCGGTGGGTTGGCAGTTTGGTAACTGGTTTGAGGACATCAACCAACAGCGTCTGCTCCGCGGTGCGACCGAAGCCGACGTCGTTCGCGAAACGGTCGCGTCAGTCGACTGAGTACCCCACCAGATCCACCACGAGGTGGGTGTTGCCCGACCGGTTGAAGAACGCCACCCTGCCAGTGCCACCGACCTTGGCGAGCACCAGATTGGCCACGGTCTGACCCTTGGTGAAGTTGAGGCTCGACGAGTTCGGCCGGTCCGCTCCCGCCGGGAACACGGTCACGAATCCAGGCGAGGTCGGCGCTACTGCGGTCACATTCAACATGACCGATCGCACGCCCGTTACCGGGACCGGCCCGACGCCCGCGACGAGCAACTCGTGCACCCCGTTCTCGCCGACCGAGCCCGAGCCACGCGTATCGAGAAGCCGAGACGGGGTAACCGAGATGATGCCCGTTCCCGAAGTCGACGCGTAATACCCGACGATGTCGATGATCAGGTGAGTGTTTCCGGAGTCGTTATAGACGCTGATCGAGCCATCGGCGCTCACCTTCGACACCACCATATTGGGCACCGTCTGGTCGGTACCGAAGTTGAGGTTGGACGTCGTCGGCATCGGCTCTCCCGCCGGCCACACCGTCAGGAAGCCCGCCGCGGTGGGGGCGACCGCGGTGACGTTCAAGGCAACGGCATCGATACCGCTCGACGGAATGCCGCCGACAGCAGCCAGCTTGATCGTCACCACGCCGCGCGGGTGCAGCACGCCTGGCGCCATCGACCGGGTGTCAAGAGCGCGGAACGGTGTGAGCGGAACCAACCGGCTGCCCGGCTTGTTCACGAAGTAGCCGCAGACGTCTGCGATGAGATGGGTGTCGCCGGCCGAGTTCTTCATCGAAACCTTGCCACCGGCACCGAGCTTGGCCAGCACCAGGTTGGGGACGGTTTGGCCCGTCTCGAAGTTCAGGTTCGATGCGTTGGGGAACGGCGCGTCTTTCGGCCACACCGTAAGAAATCCGGACTCGGTCGGCCCGGTTGCGGTGACGTTCATCAGCACCGCTGTTACATCGGTAGGTGGCACGTGACCGACGCCTGCGACGGCAAGATCAAGCACGCCGTCGGGGCCGACCGGACGGGCCGGAGCGCCGATGCCGCTTCGCGTGTCAAGGATGCGCTCTGGCACGATGGCGCGGAACGAGGAACCCGCCGCCACGATGACCGGAGTGGCCACAGGGTCGGGCGAGCCGCCGATATCACCGGGGGCGGCCGAGAACAGATTCAGGCCGCTGTAGGTCGCGCCGAGCAGTTGGCGGCTATCGGCACCTAGCCACTTGTCGGCAATTTGCTGGTACACCTGACGGAAATCGACCGATGCTCGCAGCTGGTTGTTGGCCAGCAGATCACCCGGCTTGAGTGACGGGTACTGGCCGTGCATGCCACCGTTGACACGAGGCCCCATCACAAACAGACACGACGCCGAACCGTGATCGCTCCCGTTCGACTTGTTGCCGAGCAACCGCCGACCGAACTCGGAGAAGGTCATGGCAGTCGTACGGTTCTGGAACGACGGCGACAACATCGACCAGAACAATTGCAAACCGTCGTTCAGGGTCTTCATGTTGTCGGCGTGATCGAGGAGTTCCGTGGCGTGGTTGTCGAAGTTTCCTATCGTGACGTTGACGACGCGCACCCCGACGTTGGCGTTGATCAGGCCGGCCGCCGCCGCGAACTGTCGCAGGTGATTGTCGTCAGGCAGACCCACATAGGCGGGTGCCACCAGTGACGCCACCGACAGCTGATCACTGAGCGCGTTCGCCACTTGGCTTGCCCACGTACCCGCCACGGACCGAGTTGCCATCGAACGAATGGCTTTGTAACCCTCCTGACGCCACTCTTCGGTATCGCCGCCGTACCCGCTGTCGTAGGGCGAAAGAGCAACGGCGCGGTGATTAGCACCGATCAGGTGCAACGGAATGCCGCCCCACCCGATGTTCACGGCGCTCAACAGATCGGTGGAGCTTGCACTATCGAGCCACCGGCCGATCCAACCCGTGGGAGACAGTGACGAGCCGTTGTTCGAGCCCTCCATCCAGCGGGCCAGCATTTCGAAGTGGCTGAAGTTCGGGTCGGACACGCCGACGCCCTGCACGATGGCCAATTGCTTTTGGTTGAACTGCTGCTGAAGGAACCCGAGGTTCGGGTGCAGACCGATACCCGAGACACCTTCAAGTCGAAGGGCCGGGTTCACCGCACCCGCTTTGTCCGGGGAACTGATGGCAATGTCGGGACGGTTGTCGTAGTACTCGCCCTGACCAAACGGCACGACGGTGTTCAAACCATCATTGCCGCCAGCGAGATAGATCATGAGCAAGATGCCCTCGTGCTGACCGACCGGGGTCACCGCGGATGCCATTCCGCTCGGCAGGAACGACGAGGCCGCGGCTATGCCGGCGCCACCGGCGATGGCCTGCAGGAAGCGGCGACGAGACAGGTTCAGATCGCTGTTCGGGCGGCTGAGATGGCGCAGCGCGTCGTGGGAGCTGATGTCGGAATGGAGCACGGCGAGCCTTTCTAGGAAACGTGGAATTCGGGCGCGACAAGCGCGAGGACAAGAAGCTGCGGTTCGGTCCAGCGGTGCTGGCCGGCCCGAGTGTTCGTCACGAAATCGACCAACACCTGGCGAGTGCCGGCGCCGAGTGTGACATCGAGATAGCTCTCTATGAGATCCACCATCTGGGTCGGTGTCTTGGAGTAATTCCTGCTATCCATCTCGCCTTCGAGATGCTTCAACGGATGAATGTTCGGCCTGTTCACGGGGTCGTTCTTGTCACCCCACATGCGCCAGTGCATGTCGATGGCCAGATCGGCGCGCGCCGACATCGCGCTCGTCGTGAGCCAGTACGCGTTGTTCTTCCAACCGGCCACGTTCGGTGGGTCGAAGAGCGCTTGACCCATCCTCTCGCCGTACCACTGCGGATGGATGAACTTGGCCGGCATGCTCAAGCCGCGCATGACGGCAACCATGTATTCCACCGGGCTACGCACCAGAGCGTTCTTGGCGGTAGGGCTGTAGAACTCGGGGCGCAGGAACAGGGCACGAAGCAACGGCTTCACCACGAAGTTGTTGTTGATGAACACCGTCGCCAGATCATTCACAACGGTCTCGGACGGGTTCGGGTAGGCGAAGAACGTCCACAACTTGCGGGCCATGAAGCGGGCGGTAGCCAACTGCTTGTCCGAGTTGGTGAAGATGTAGTCGATGACGTCGGGACCATTCCAGTTCTTGGCCGGTTGCACGCCGAAGATCGATTTCGTGCCGTTGTCATGATCGTCGGATCGGAACACGAATTTGTCGGTCTGCCAGTCGACCGAATACCCAGTCCAAGCCCGGGCGACCTCGATGATGTCCTGCTCGGTGTAGTGGTCGGCTCCGATGCCCATGGTGAACAATTCCATGAGTTCTCGAGCGAAGTTCTGCTGCGCTCCCCACTTGGTGTTGAACCGGTTGTTCAGGTAGTCGAGCATCATCGGCTGAATCGCCATCTCCTGGGTCAGCAGATGCATGTCGCCCAAGGCCCGGCTGCGAAAGAGCAGGTTCTGGTCGTAGGTCCAGTTGACGTTGCCGGCTGCGCTATGGCTGCTGGTGAAGTGTCCGTGCCAGAAGAACGTCATCTTCTCCACGATCGGCGCGGAGGACGTGGCCATCAGGTTGAACCACCACTCGAGGAGGTCGACGTACTGCTCCCATTCCGGCGTCACGCCGTCGTTCAACAACGGCGGCGGTGCCGGCACGTCGTTGGGCGCAACCGGCGTGGTGAGCACAGCGTCGACGACGTCGGCCAGGTTCATTGCGGAAAACGCTGCAATCTGGGTCTTTGTGCCACCGAACCAAGCGCGGTGAAGGAGATGGGCGACGTCAGCTGCTTGAGTGGGCACCGTGGCCGTGAACCTTTCTTCGAATGCGTACCCAACGAATCGGCAGCAAACCCGGGTGCAGTGACGGCTGCCCGCTCAAGTTCGCGTCAGTTCTCCGTGTGGTCCTTCAACCTGACGACTCAGCGACTGCCGATACCGGCAGGTAACGTCATGGGTAGCTGTAGCGCGGCGGGAAGAAAAGGTGTCGCATTCAATGCTCATCGATGAGATCAACGAACCACAAGACCTACGAAACCTCACCGAAGGCCAGCTCATAGAGCTCGCCGCCGAGATCCGCGACTTCATCGTCCAGTCCGTCGCCAAGCACGGTGGTCACCTCGGTTCCAACTTGGGTGCGGTCGAACTCACTTTGGCGTTGCACCGCGTCTTCGACTCCCCCCGTGACGCGATCCTGTGGGATACCGGCCACCAGGCGTACGTCCACAAGATCGTCACCGGGCGAAAAGCGGGGTTCGATGCGCTTCGGCAGGCCGATGGACTGTCGGGCTATCCGAGTCGCGAGGAAAGCCGTCACGACCTGGTGGAAAACAGCCACGCATCAACCATTTTGTCCTACGCCTACGGGCTGGCCGTCGCCCGCGACGCCGGTGTGGATCATCATCGCCACATCGTGGCCGTCATCGGTGACGGCTCGATGACCGGTGGCATGGCGTATGAGGCGCTCAATAACCTCGGCCACGCCAACCGCAAGGTCATCATCATTCTGAACGACAACGGCCGCAGCTACGCGCCCACCATTTCGCAGCTGTCGGGCAGCTTGGCCCAGATTCGTCTGAATCCGGTCTACATGCGGCGCCAGCAAAAGATCGAAAACGCGCTCCGCAGCCTTCCGGTTGTTAGTCGGCAGGCCGAGAAGGGCATGAACGCGTTGAAGGCGGCCGCTCGCGAATACTTCCAACCTCCCGCATTTTTCGAGACACTCGGCGTGCGCTACTCCGGCCCTATCGACGGTCACAACATTCCGGCGCTCGAGCAGGCCCTGCGGAACGCATCCGAGTTCGACGGACCGACGGTTGTGCATGTGCTCACCCAGAAGGGACGTGGCTATTCCCCGGCTGAGGACGACGACGAAAAGCACCTCCATGACACCCCCGTCTTCGATCCGCTGACCGGTCCAGCCAACGCGATGCCCACCGGATACACGCAAGCGTTCGCCGAAGCCATTATCGCCGAGGGCGAGGCCCGACCCAACTTGGTGGCCATCACCGCGGCCATGCCCGGGCCCACCGGGCTGCTGCCATTTGAGAAGCACTTCCCCGACCGCTTCTTCGACGTCGGTATCGCCGAGCAGCACGCGGTAACGGGCGCGGCCGGTATGGCTATGGGCGGGCTGAGGCCGGTCGTTGCGTTGTACTCCACCTTCTTCAACCGGGCATGGGATCAAGTGGTGTACGACGTTGCGCTGCACCGGCTACCGGTGGTGTTCTGCCTCGACCGTGCCGGCATCACGGGTGACGACGGTCCGTCCCATCACGGTGTGTACGACATGGCTCTGCTGAGCAAGGTGCCCGGCATGACCGTATTTGCGCCGTCATCCGCGCAGGAACTCAAGGTGATGCTGCACGACGCGCTCAACCTGTGCGTCGATGGCCCAGCGACCATCCGCTATCCGAAGGGGCAGGCTCGCATTGTCGACGCCAGCCAAGTCGGTTCGGGCCTCACCGCCCGCCGGGTGCGGGAGGGCGACGGACAGATCTGCATCCTGGCCGTCGGCAAGATGGTGGAAGCTGCCGAAATCGCAGCAGCCCGTCTGGCCGACGACGGTATCTCGGTCACCATCTGGGACCCACGGGTTGTGCAACCACTCGACCCCCTGATGATCGCCGACGCGTCGTTGCACGGTGCGGTGCTGACCGTTGAGGACGGCATCGTCGACGGTGGCATTGGTAGTCATATGGCTGCCGCCATCATGGCTGCCGTGACCCACGCCATCCCCACCATCGACCAGCTGGGCATCCCGCAGAAGTTCATTCCGCACGGCAAACCCGATCGCATCCTGGCCAAGTTCGGACTTGACGCCGACGGCATCGAGAAGTCGGTGCGTTCGGCCATCCATCGCCTGGCCGAACGCGTTCCCACCACCACTGCGTAACTGCGTCCCCCAAAGATCTGGCGCACTCAATCTGCGAGTGCGCCAGATCCTGGGTGTAGTTGACGGCCCAGCGGGAGACGGGCCGTCGTAAGTCAGAGACGCTCAGGTCGCGGGGAAGTCGCGAAACTTTTGTGTTAGTCGTAAATCTTTTCGGCAGCTGGTCCGAAGGTAAAGAAGACCTGAAGAATTGCCCCCGGATCACCCGACCAGTCGTAGGTCGCAACCTGCTCCAGCGACCGTCGGCCCAGCAACGAGCGGAAGGCCTCCTGCTGCGAGATCCTGAGGACCAGGCCACCGGGAACGCCCTCGGCCATGACCTCACCCTCCACCTCAACCCGCACCGATGGTAGCCCCGCCTTCTCGACGCGCCGGGTAAAGCCGTAGATCATCATCGGTAGCGCCCAGGCAATGGTGGCGTTGTAACGCGACCCCGGCTGGCCGAGCGCGCCGCGGATGTCCTGCTCATGGGCCGCCACATCAATAGCGGCAGGCGCAAGAGACGGGCCGACCGAGGTGAGCACGGCTTGGAAGTCGGGCGACTGTGTTTCCCAACGCGTCATCACTTCGTCCACCGAAAGCTGCGCCGAGCGGGCAACCTGGTCGGCCGTCTGCGCATCATCGGGGATACCTTTGATGCGACCATGGAGCGCGTCGTCGGTGATACCGGCGACGTGACCGAGCACATCTCGCACCGACCAACCCGGGCACGACGGAACTGCTGTTGCGAGTTCGCCAGGCGATAGTTCGCGAATGAACGCTGTAAATCGTTCCCGGGACGTGCGGTAGTGAACACCGACGTCACCGTCGTACGGGTCGCTCATTGGTAGTAGGGGTTCTCGCCCACCGAGTGATCGGTTGCGTCTACAACCTTTTGCACCGCCGGTATGAGTTCCTTCAGGGTGGACTGCACCCCTTGAAGCATCGTCTGTTTCGACATGGAGCAACCGTGGCAACCGCCGCCCATCGTCAGGTAGACGCGACCCTCACCGTCGTGGCCGACGAACGTGACGAAGCCGCCGTGCGCATCGAGGGACGGGTTGATGTTGTCGGCGATGATGCCGCGTACTTCGGTGGACAGATCGTCGTCGGCCACCAGGTTGCCGAGCGAGATGGGGCGGGGCTTGTTGGGGTTACGCAGCACCAGACCGCCCTCCTCGTAGTCGAGGGTGGCGCCCTCAAGGTTGCTGGCGTCCTTGGCTGGAATGATGACTCGCAGACCACCGTGGTTCTTCACCATGTCGGTGAAGTCGGCCTTCACCAACTCTTGGAACGAGAGGTCGTAGGTAAACTCGGTTCCCTCGTCGGCCAGGATTTCGAGGCGCAGCCCCAGTTGTTTGCCCTCGGGCTCCTCATCACGAAGTTCCATGATCTTCTCCCGGCCCGCGGGCGTGACGGTGATGATCAGGTCGTCAACGACAACCTCGTCGGTGGTGGCGAAAGGACTGCTCATGGGAAAAGGCTACCGTCGTCGGCATGGCAATCGACTATCGACAGACCATCATTGACGAGACTTCCGCCATGGTGGCCATAATCAGAGCCCACGGCACAGACGCGCGAGTCCCCAGCTGCCCTGAATGGAACCTGGGTGAACTCGCCGTTCACATGGGTCAGGTGCAGCGCTGGGCGACCGGTATCGTCAGCGCGCCCGAACCACCCACCAGCTATATCCCACCGCCCGACTACGACGAAACGCCACCCGCTGACTACCTGGCGGCTGGGGTCGGCCCACTGGTTGCAGCCCTGACGGCTGCCGATATGGATGCACCGACGTGGACATTCGTTGGCACGCCGCAGACCAAATCCTTCTGGCTGCGCCGCCAGGCCATCGAGGTGTCCATCCACCGCTGGGATGCCGAGCACGCGGCCGGTGGCGCAGCCCCACTTGACCCGCTTGTGGCCGCCGACAGCATCGATGAGCACCTGCGGCTCATGGTGCCGCGCATCGTGCGCCGCACCAAGGCCGACATCGGCGGGTTGGTCGGCGATGTGCATGTGCACTGCACCGACACCGAGGGCGAGTGGACCTTCGATGTGCACGACGGCGCAGTACGGGTGACCACAGGTCACGGCAAGGCCACGGCCGCCGTTCGTGGCCCCGCGTCGGATGTGGCACTGTTCTTGTTCAACCGCGTGCCGGCGGAACGGGTAGAGATCTTTGGGGACCACGCGCTGCTCGCGTCCTGGCAGAACATTCTTCGCTTCTAAGGACTGAGATGACGACCCTCTTGAGCACCGCCAACGACGGGCCCTTCCGGTTCTACGACAACCGGGAGAAGTACCTGCTGTTCGTCACGACCACCAGCGAAAAACCCGTCGTGGCGGCTCGTATCGGCCGCGAGTTGGAGCACCTGAAACCGCATCCACCGGCGCTACGCATCTACGACGCTGGCACCGGTAACGGGCAGGTGATGAGCCACGTGCTGCGGCATCTTCACCATCGTTTCCCGCACGTTCCCTTCTGCATCGTTGGCAAAGAGATCAGCATGGAAGACACCCGGCTCACGCTGTCGACGTTGCCCGACCGGCTGGCCGAACATCCGCAGACTGTCGTGGTTCTCACCAACATGTCCTACGTCGAATCACCCGAGCTGTTTCCGCGCTCGCCCGACCATCAGGCCAGTCTGAACTGGCACGAAATCGGGCTCGACGGCACGTCGGCCCATGAGTTCGTACAGCAGATCGAAGACCTCGACGAGTTATTGCAGAACGACTGGCAGACCACCACCAGCCCCAAGACCGGTAACCCGGTGTACGCCGCTCCGTCGGTTCTGATCCTGTATCGCAAGGATCACGAGTTTGTGCTCAGCGACGTCATTCCCCGAAACACCGGTGCGCCGCAACGCCAGGGCTACGACCTCGCATTGGCCGTGCAGCCGTACCGTTCACGCACCCTCGCCGAGGGCAAAGTGCGGATCGTGCTTGCGCCCGTTGCCCGTAATCTGCGAGTTGGCGGGCGGCTGGTGGTGGTGCAGTCCACGGGTCACGACCCCGGCATGGAAATCATCCGCCGCATCTGGCCCGACGAACAGCCCTTCGCCACGCCCCGCCACACACTCATCAACGAAATGCAGGCGCAGCTTCCGGCCCGCGCGTTCTCATTCGAGGGTGCCAGCGACGATCGAGCGCTGTTCAGCTATCACCTGCACGCCATGCCGAGCGAAGTGTCCAGCAAGATCTCGACGTCCACCATGCTGGCCGCCTGGAACGCCGCGGTATACGTCGCCCAGATCGAAGAGGACCGCATCATGGCCGAGCTGGAACGAGGCGCCTATCTCGACGCCACCACCGACGTCGTGCGCCGCCACGGTGGCCTGTGGTTCCAGGACGAATCCTTCGTCGTCGTCCGCAAGACAGGCGAACCCGGAAGCTAGTCGAACCAGTCGGCTGGCGTATCACAATGCCTGATATGAAGGCCGACTCGCCCAATGCGAAACGGGTTTGACGACTCGGCCTCGCCCGAGTCGAACGGGCTAGATTCGGCGGCGATCCCCGAGGAGCTGCCGCCCATGTCCGATGGTTCGAAACGTAACCCACTGCTTGCTATTTTCACGACGGTCTTCATCGACCTCCTGGGCTTCGGCATCCTGCTGCCCGTGTTTCCGCTGCTAATCAACCCGGGTTCGCCCTACAAAGTCATGCCCGGGTCGCCACAACACGGGCTGATCCTCCTCGGCTGGTTGCAGGCAATCTTCCCATTCTGCATCTTCATCGCCGCACCCGTACTAGGGCAGCTGTCCGACCGGTTCGGGCGTCGCCCGGTGTTGGCCTTCTCCATTGCCGGAACGTCGATCAGCTACGTGCTTTTCGCGATCGGCATCATCAACAAGAACCTGCCGCTGCTGTTCTTCGCCAGGGCCTTCGACGGGCTTACCGGCGGAAACATCGCCGTTGCGCAAGCGGCAATCGGTGACATCAGCACCAACGAGAACCGGGCGAAGAACTTCGGTGTGCTCGGCGCAGCCTTCGGGCTGGGTTTCGTGATTGGGCCATACCTCGGCGGACGACTCAGCGCGCCGAACACGAGCTTCTACGGCCTGTTCCATACGCCCTCATGGTTCAGCGCCTCCACGCCCTTCTGGTTCGCCTCCATCCTGGCTGCGCTGAACTGCATGCTCATTCTGTTCAAGTTGCCCGAGACGCTGAAGACGAAGGATCCGAACCGTAGGGTGGAGCTCGGCCGGTCATTCCACAACGTGGCCGAAGGCTTTGCGTCGCCCCGATTGCGCATTCCACTGCTGGCGACGTTTCTGTTCAACAGCGGCTTCACCTTCTTCACCACCTTCGCTGGTGTGTTCCTCGCTCGACAGTTCGGTTTCACGCAGTCGAAGACGGGTGACTTCTTCGCCCTTGTCGGTATTTTTATCGCGCTCTCGCAAGGCCTGCTCGTCGGAAAGGTCGCCAAGAAGCTGCCCGACTTCAAGGTGCTTCGGTTCGCCTTCTTCGGCAATGCTTTGGCGATCTTCACCTATGTGTGGGCCAAGAGCACCCTGCCGCTGTATCTCACCGTGCCGATCTTTACCGGTTTCAATGGTCTGTGTATGGCCAACCTCACCAGCCTGGTAAGTCGTTCGGCCGAGATGGGCAAACAGGGTCAGGCAATGGGCATCTACTCCAGCGTGCAAAGCTTCGCCCAGGTGATCCCCGCCGCCCTTGTCGGCTACATCACCGCTGGCATCGGGTCACGCACGCCGCTCGTTGTGTCCTCCGTCGTCATGGGCCTCGCCGGACTCGCCTTCGTCACCCTCTTCCGCCCCACCTACGTCGCCTCCGCCCACCCCGGCGCCCCCGCCATGGCCGCCCACTAAGCCAGTCACGGCCGAGCGACGAGCCAGCCGTCTGCCGTACCAGTCGGCTTGGGTCACCAACGGGTGCGACCGCAGCCGACGCGTCCGACAGCTCGAACGAACCTTCGCGGACAAGGCGGCGGCCGTCCCGAACGGGTGGGACCGGAGCCGCCTCGTCCATGTCAGGTCAGGAAGCACGGAGGTGGATCTGAAGGTGCGATCGAACGTCCGTGATGACGGTGGCCGGTCGCTGAAAGACGTCCTCGAAGGTAAATGAGGTCACCATACGACCGAGCGAGGTGAGATGCCGACGTCGTTCAGCGTCGCGCTGGCGTTGCCTGGGCGAACTGTGAGCCACGTTTCCCTCGACCTCGACGATAAGGGCGAGGGGAGCGAAATCGAAGTCGACACGCACCACGGGTTGGCCGGCACGGCGATGCACAACCTGGCATGTCGGTCGAGGCAGCCCGTTCTCGCGACAAAGCACAAGAAACCGACGTTCCAGGCGATTGGCGCCGCCCGAGTCGACCAGTATCGAGTCCAGCATCGTCACGCCATGCAACCCGGTATGACGAAGAACCTCAAGCCGCTTTCCGAGGAACGCCGCGCTGCATGCCCCAAGCCGCAGGGCGCTGTCGACGGCATTCTCCGCTTCCTCGCGACTGCACGTCTGGGCGAGGTCGATGATGGTGCGAGCTGGGCTGGTACAAGGCCACACCTCATCCACCTTGGATCGATCGATAAGCAGCAGGCCAGAGGTTGAATGCAAGACACCAGAGATGACCCGGTCTCGGTTTCGGCGTGGAACAGTCAACTCGACCGGACCCTCCCCGAAGCCGTCAAACTGATGTAGGCATGCGGCGGTTCGGTGACTCAGGACAGCGCTGTCGCCGCAGTCAAAGAGAGCTGAGCGAAGGAGGAATCGCCAGGTTCGCGGTGTTCCCGGGAACGCAAGACTGCGACGACTGACTCGCTCGATCAGGTCTCGATCGACCCATCGTTGCACTTGTTGCTTCGTAATCTTGAGCGAGGCGATCTGGGAACGCGAAAAGACACCATCCTGTGTCTGGGCAAGGGCGGCAAGTGAACGTGGGATCTGCTGCATGCGGAAAGGTGTGCCGGACCCGACGCCGATCGGAAGAGCACGAGGCGGCTGGGGTCACCAACGGGTGCGACCGCAGCCGACGCGTCCGGGCGTCGATCCCCATTAGAACCAGGCGGGGGGAGGGGTGATGGTGTCGCCGACGGGGCGGCTGAAGAGCCAGGCCAGCTCGGCTTTGTCACCGAGCCCGGCGACGTCGGCAGGGATGGGTTGTCCGAACGCCGAGCGGCGCACGGCGAGGTCGGCAGCGACCCAGGCGTCGGGTAGATCGTGCCAGGTGTAGCCGAGGCCGGCATCCATGCGGTGGACTTCCACCTCGCGCCACCGACGCTGCGGCACCGACTCGACGGTGATCACGCCGAACGGACCGGATGCTTCACCGCCCCACTGCTCGTCGGTCAACGTGAGCAGCGTTCGCTCGAAATCATCGGCGGTGGCCCTGATGTGAGCGACTTGTTCGGTGAAGGATCGCTTCGCACCCGCTTCTATATCGGCATTGCGTTGCGGAACGCCACCCGGGTACATCGCACCGCCGTAAAGCATGTTGCGGCAGCCCTCGGCGTTGCGGGCGATATGGGTGAGCACGTGACCGACCGTCCAATTCGGCAGGAGGCTGGGTTGGCTGACATCAACGTCACCAAGGCCGGAAAGCCAGTTGACGAGGGCGGTCTGGCTGGCGATGCAGCCGTGAATGAAATCATCTCGTGAGGTCATGATCTGATTCAATCGCGTTTCGTGCAAGACGGAAGCAAAAAAGCCATAGTCGCGGCGTTCGCCGCCAACCTGGGCATCGCCATCGCCAAATTCATCGGCTTTGCGTTGACCCGGTCGACCGGCATGCTGGCCGAAGCGGTGCACTCGCTGGCCGACACCGGCAATCAGGGCCTGCTCATGCTCGGGAGCAAGAAGTCACAAAAGGACGCCACCGCCAAGCATCCGTTCGGCTACGGGCGGGAGCGGTACTTCTGGGCCTTCGCAGTGGCCCTGGTGATCTTCTCGCTCGGCGGCGCCTTCGCGTTCTACGAGGGCCTCGACAAGATGTTCCACCCGCATGAGCCAAAGAATTTCGGAATCGGGCTCGGCATCCTGCTGATCTCCGTGGTGCTAGAGGGCTACTCGTTCAGGACGGCCATGGCCGAAGCAAACAAGATGAGAGGGAACGCCAAGTTCTTCCAGTTCCTGCGTCACGCGAAAACGCCGGAGCTCCCAGTGGTGCTGCTTGAAGACACCGGCGCACTCCTCGGGTTGGTCATTGCCCTCGTCGGTCTGACATTGGCGAAGATTACCGGCAACGCCCGCTGGGACGCGGTCGGGTCACTGAGCATCGGCGTACTTTTAATTGCAATTGCAATCTTCTTGTCAGTCGAGATGAAGAGCCTGCTGATCGGCGAGGCTGCGTCCGACGATCAGGAGGCGGCCATCGCAGCAGCCATCGAAAGCTCGCCCGAAGTGGTACGCCTCATCCATCTACGCACCATGCATCTCGGCCCGGATGAAGTACTGCTCGGCACCAAGATTCACTTCGACGATGCGTTCAGCACCGCAGGGTTGGCCGTCGCCATCGACGCCGTAGAAGCCCGCATCCGCGCCGCGGTTCCCTCCACCCGTGTGATTTACGTGGAGCCCGACATCACCCGCCCCATATGACCTCACGGGTCGTGATCATGCTGGGTGGCGAACCGCCCGACCCGCGACTACGTCGCCATGTGCCATCCCTGCCCGACGCGGTCATCGCAGCCGACGGAGGCATCGATCACGCCATCGCATGGGATTTGCCGATCATGATCGCGGTAGGAGATATGGACTCGGTGTCTCTCGCCGGTCTCGCTCATCTGCAGCAGGAACGCATCGCCACGGAACGCCATCCTGGCGACAAGGAAGCCTCCGACGGCGAACTCGCCCTTGAGGTCGCGTTGCGTTGGGACCCGCAGGAAGTCCATTTGTTTACCGGCGGCGGGGTGGACCGGCTCGATCACCTGTTGATCACCACCGCTCTACTCACCCATCCCTCGCTCGCAACGCGGCGAGTGCGGGCCTGGATCGGGTCGACGTTGATCATCTCGCTGCAGTCCGGGCAATCGGCCGACTTCTGGGGACACCAGGGGGCCGACATCACCCTCTTGGCCGTCAACGGGCCGGCTCAGGGCGTGCGCACCGTCGGACTCGAGTTTCCGTTGCACGGCGAAACGCTGCAACCGTGGAGTAGCCGGGGTCTTTCCAACAGGGCCATGGGGCGCATGTGCGAGATCACGATCGACCAGGGTTGCCTGCTGGTGATCAGGCCGAATGCCGCCGCCGATGTGGCGAACATAGAGTAACTCCGAACAACCGCAGGCCTTCCACGGTCGATACCCTGTCTGCGTCCGTAAACCGATCGGGAGACACCAGTGACCACTAGACGCGGGATTGGCATGGGCATCATCACGTTGGTGATGGCGGGACTTCCGATTTTCACGCCATCGGCCCAAGCCAAAGTTGCCCCGCCAACGCCGGCCCCGGCTAGCGCGGATAGCGCGGCTGGCAGCGACCCCAACGTGCTGATCGATCGTGGCCTGGCCGTTGGTTCCGTCACGGCGCAGTCGGCGGCCAACAGCCCTTTTGTGTCCGTTTTCCCCCGCCGCCTGCTGGACACCCGCGACGGCACCGGCGGTATCCGCGGAAAGATCCCCGCCGCAAACACCGTCAAGTTGCGGGTGGTCGGTCCCGGCACGGGGAACGCCGAGGTAGCCACCGCGGTCGCGCTCAACGTCACGGCGCTCGACTCGAACGACGCGGGGTTCATCACGGTGTGGCCCTGTGACAAGGCCGAGCCCGCCACGTCGAACCTCAACTTTGCGGCCAAGCAGACCATTCCGAACGCCGTCGTCACTCGAATCAGTGCCGATGGCTACATCTGTTTGAAGGCGTCCGCTGGCGTAGGGGTGCTGGTGGATTCAAGCGGTTGGTTCCCTGCTGGTTCGTACATGCAGCCCAAGTCGCCAGACCGTCTGATCGATACGCGCGACATCGGCATCGTCGCTGCCAATACACCGCTCGAAGTTCCGGTAACCGGACGGTTCGACGTGCCCGCCGACGCCAGCGCCACCCTGATCAACGTGACGGCGGTCGGTGCCGTGGCCGACGGCTTCGTCACGGTCTATCCCTGCGGCCAAGTCGCTCCACTTGCGTCCAACATCAACTTCCGAGCTGGGCAGAACGTGCCAAACCTCGTTCTCGCGGCGGCGGGAGTAGGAGGCAAAACGTGTATCCAGTCCTCAGTCGCCACCCACATTCTGGCCGATGTCACGGCCTGGTTCCCGGCCGTCGCTGATGTAAAAGCGCAGGTGCCCGCCCGCATCATGGACACTCGCATCGCCCGTCCGGACTCGGCCGCTCCGGGACGTGTCGGCTCGGGTGAGACGTTGACGCTCGCGCTGCATCAGACACCCGCCAATCCTTTGCTGCTCAAGTCAACCGGAGCGATCGTCAACGTCACGGTTACCGGCCCGCGTACCGCCGGATTCATGACCGTGTTCCCGTGCGGAACGGCGCGCCCGCTTGCGTCCAACCTCAACTTCCAGGCCGGCGTCGACGCAGCAAACCTGGTGATCACCTCCAGCGACGCGGATGGCAATATCTGCCTCTACAGCGACTCCGTTGCCGACGTGATTGTCGATGTGGACGGACTCTTCAACTCCGTCCACCATGCCGCGCCGTTCTCCACCGCAACAACCACCCCGCTGCCCGTGGCCCACACCGGGACGATCACCGGATCGGTGCCTGCCACCCAGGCCCTTCCCTGGAGCGACATCGACTTCGGCCGTACAAACCTCCCCCGAGGTGACTGGGGCTATCTCACCGCCGCGCAGGCACCGACCTTCGTGGGCGAACTGCTCATCACGGCGTTCGACTCCCTGCAGTACCGCTGCAGCGGTACTGTCGTCGCCCCTGACGTGATCCTCACTGCGGGCCACTGCGTGTTGGATGAGCCAGTCGCTCCTTCACCTCTTCCACTGAAAGCCCTCAAGGTGTCGTTCACACCGGGCTTGTACGGCGCCACGAGCGCACTCGGTGAATGGCACACCGCCAGCGCAGCTGACATCCATCCCAGCGACGGCTACTTCAATGACCTGAGGAAAGACACGCCCCTGGTCACCGAGATTCATGTGACGACCGACGACTGGGCGCTCGTGAAGCTGGCACCAAACGGCAGCGGGCAGCACATCGGCGACGTGACGGGTTTCGTGCCGGTTGCCCCCGACCTTGGCCGAGCTCCCCTGGCGAAGATGTCGCTGCACTATCCGGCCGGCGGATTTTTCAGCGAGCACTGCCGCGGCGGCAACCCCCTCAACTGCCAGCCCGTCTTTTGCACCAGCCCGAACCCGCCGGTGTTCTCGGCCGACAGGCCCGGCCGTTACGTCGTATCGATTGGGTGTCCGTTGATGAACGGGTCGAGTGGTGGCGGCGTGTTCAGCTTCTACAACGGACAGTGGTGGGTAGTGTCGGTGATCTCCCGCGGATCCGACAATTTGATTAATGGCGAGGTCAACACTGGGCCAGCATCAGACGGCGCCTACACGGTCAACACGATCGGCCCTGAGCTGAACGCAGACGCCTACCCGGCGCTTCTCGCGGCGGCTTCCGCGTAAGCACCATCTTGAAGGTCGTGGGGGCTCGTCCACTACGGTGAGCCGTCATGACTTCAACGGTTCGTACTGCTTCTGGTGCTGGTCTGGCTACTCGCTCGATCGTCTCGGGAAAGACGCTGGCGGTGCATTATCCGTCCGTGGCACTTGGCGATGTTCACCATGAGTTCGACGGTGCGCTCAAGGCCCTGGCCGGCCACGACACCGTCCGTAACGTCGACCGTGTCGTCATCAACCGCACCATCGTTCTCGATGCCGCTCCGGTCGATGTCGAGGATGTCTACCTGCGCCTTCACCTGCTGTCGCACCGACTCGTGCAGCCGCACGGGCAAAACCTCGACGGCATTTTCGGGCTGCTGAACACCGTTGTGTGGACCAACTACGGCCCCTGCGATCCGGATGATTTCGAACTGACTCGGCTCCACCTCGCGGCCGGCGGGATGCCGGTGCAGGTCTTTGGCGTCGACAAGTTCCCGCGCATGACCGACTTCGTCATTCCATCAGGTGTACGCATCGCGCACGCCGATCGCGTTCGTCTCGGTGCTCATCTCGCCGAGGGCACGGTAGTCATGCATGAGGGCTTCGTGAACTTCAACGCTGGAACCCTAGGAACGGCAATGGTGGAAGGGCGCATCTCGGCCGGCGTGGTGGTCGGTGCCAACTCCGATATCGGAGGGGGCGCATCCATCATGGGCACGCTGTCGGGGGGCGGTAAGGAACGCATTACCGTGGGCGAGCGTTGCCTGCTTGGCGCCAACGCCGGTATCGGCATCAGCCTCGGGGACGACTGCACGGTGGAGGCTGGGCTCTACGTGACAGCTGGCACGCGTGTGGTTTTACCTGACGGTGAAGTTGTGAAAGCACGGGCACTTTCTGGCCAATCCGGCCTCCTTTTCCTGCGCGACAGCGAAACGGGAGCGGTTCGGGCCAAGATGCGCTCCGGAACATGGGGCGGGCTCAACCAGCTTCTTCACTCCGCAACGTGACTCTCCGAATTCGGCTGTAGCCTTTACGAAATGTCCAGATTTAAGGTCGGCCTGCAACTGCATCCGCAGGCGACCACCACCGATGCCCTGCAGACCGCATGGCAAGCTGCCGACAACATGGGTGTCGACACCTTGTGGGTTTGGGATCACTTCTACCCCCTCTACGGGGAGCCCGACGAAACACACTTTGAGGCGTGGACCCTTCTGGCCGCCATGGCGGTCACCACCCGTCGCGCCCACTTCGGCGCCATGGTTTCGTGCCTGACGTACCGAAACGCCGACCTCACGGCCGACATGGCCCGTACCATCGATCACCTCTCGGGCGGTCGCTTCATCCTCGGCATCGGCGCAGGCTGGTTCGAGCGCGACTACGACGAGTACGGGTACCACTTCGGCACGGCGGGAGAGCGCCTCAACCTCCTGGCCGAAGCGTTACCCCGCATCAAGGCCCGGCTGGCCAAACTCAATCCACCGCCCGCGGGATCCATGAAGATGCTCATCGGTGGCGGCGGCGAAAAGAAGACGCTCAAGATGGTGGCGCAGTACGCCCAGATGTGGAACACCACTTCCTCTGATCTCGATGAAATCTCCCGCAAGAACCGCGTCCTCGACAAATGGTGCGTCGATCTCGGCCGTGACCCAGCTGAGATCGAGCGCACCGCTCTCGTCGGCCCTGAGACCGACCCCGATGCTTACCTTGCTGCGGGCATTACGCACCTCGTGCTGACCTCGGGCCATCCATTCGACCTGGCCCCGTTGCAGCGCCTGCTCGACCTCGCCCACGAATGACCCGGACGGTCGCGGTTCGGCCGATAGCCGCGGTCGACACGCATCCGCTCCGACTCTGCGTGTTGCGCAACAACTCGCCCACGGCTGTGTTGGTGTTCGAAGGTGATGATGAACCGACAACCGTCCACCTCGGCGCCTTCCACAGTGACGAGTTGGTCGGCATCGCCACGTTCCTCCGTCGGCCATGCTCCAACACCCCCGACGCGAAGCGCCCGGTACAGCTCCGCGGCATGGCTGTGTCAGCAGCGCTCCAGTCGGTGGGCGTCGGCGGAGCGCTGCTGACAGCGGCCATCGCGCAACTGCGGGCCGATGGAGTTGACGTGCTGTGGGCCAACGCTCGTGACGCAGCCCTAGGGTTCTACCAGGGTCTACTCGGCATGACCGTCGGCGACGACGCTTTCGTCGATGCCACCACCGGCCTCTCCCACCACCGGGTCTGGCTCCACCTCTAACGGTTCGGGCTCAGGCAATGCGGGGGCCCAAGCCGGTCGGGTGCCCTGTTCCAGTTCCAACAGGGTCGCCAGCGCAGCTCGGTAGTCAGCCTCGGCTTTGGCAATCTGCTCGGCGCTAGCCTTGCCCTTGCGGATATCGCGAAGTCGAGCGGCGGCCTGATCCTTGGTGCCTCGGGCACCCTCGACCTGTCGAGCGAGCTCGGCCTTGGCTCGCTTCGCATCAACCTCGGCCTGAGCCGTATCGCGAGCATGCTGCTCGTCGGCCTCTTTCTTCCGCAGGAGCGCCCCAAACCGTTTCACATCATCATCAGCCACCCTGTCATTCTGACGCACCGCGGCCCAGGCCGGTGCTGATGGTGACTTTGCGACAAAACCGGTTGTCCAGCGACCGGTTTTGTCGCAATGTCGCCCGGTTTACAGGAAGATCAGCTTGAGCGCCACCAGGATGCCGAACGACACCACGACCCGGCGCAGCTTCACCGGATCGACGCGGCTGGCGTAGCGGCCACCGACTATCCCGCCGACCAAGCTGCCGACCGCCATCACCCCCACCAATGCCCAGTTCACATGACCGGAGATCGACAGGAAGATAGCGGCGGCAACGTTGATGAAAAGAGAGAGCACCTGCTTGAGCGCGTTCAACGAAGCCAGGGGACCATGCAACAGCACGCCGAGCGCGGCGAGCAGCATGATGCCCAGTCCGGCGCCGAAGTAGCCGCCGTAGACACCGGATGCGAACACGGCGGCGATCGCTGCGACCGACACGGTCTTCATAACGTCGCCGCCCGAGCCAATGCCAAGCTTGGACCGAATCTGCTTCTGAAACCCGAGGAGCGCGCAAGCCAGCAGGATCAGGATAGGGGCGAGGAAGGAGAACAGTTTGTCGCTGCTTCGGATGAGCAGTGCCGAACCAGCCAGTCCGCCAAGGGCTCCGGCGACGAGCAACGGGCGCGCCTTCTTCCCCCAACCGATCAGGTCGTCGCGTTGTGCCCACGTGCCGCCCAGGTAGCCCAGGCACAGCGACACCGTGTTCGTTGCGTTGGCCATCACGCTCGGCACACCCAGGGCCAGCAGCGCTGGAAACGACACCATCGTGCCGCCACCGGCCACTGCGTTGATGCCCCCGGCGGCAACGGCCGCGAGCGCGGCCACGACGTATCCCCCGCCGGAGATCACTAGGCGCCGACGGGGTTGAGCATGAGATCGGCCGCGCTCCACGGGTCGAGCCGGCGGGCCAGCACGTCGCTCGCGGCCCGCTCCCAGACATCGCCCTCGCAGAGTTCGCGGGCCCGCTGCCCGAGTCGTGTCGCGACGATTTCGGAGAGCTCCTGACGGGTGCGCTGCTCACGTCGCTTGGCGAGCGTGCCGTCGACTTGAATCGCGGCCCGATGGGCGTTGATCTGCTCCCACAATTCAGGCACGCCCGAGCCGTCGTTGGCGACGGTGGCGACAGTAGGCGGGTGCCATGCGTCATGGGCCAGGTCGCTGAGTTCGAGCATCATCTCGATGTCGCGGCGAGTCTCTTCGACGCCCTTGCGGTCGGCTTTGTTGATGACGAACACGTCGGCGATTTCCATGATGCCGGCCTTGTTGGCCTGCACCGAATCACCCCACCCCGGGTTCACGACCACCACGGTGGTGTCGGCCTTGCCGGCGATCTCGATCTCCACCTGACCAACACCGACCGTCTCGACGAGCACCCAGTGGCGACCGATGGCATCGAGCAGCCGAATGGCTTCGGGCGTGGCCAACGACAGGCCACCGAGATGCCCACGGGTAGCCATCGAGCGGATGAACACGCCAGGGTCGGTGGCATGGTCCTGCATGCGGACCCGATCGCCGAGGATCGCGCCGCCGGTGAACGGTGACGACGGATCGACCGCCAGGACCGCTACTTCCAACTGCTGCGAACGGAGGTGTCCGATCAGCGCCGAGGTGAGCGTGCTCTTGCCCGCGCCGGGAGAACCGGTGATGCCAACGGTGTAGGCGGTGCCGCCGAGCGGGTAGGCAAGGCGTCCGGTTTCGCGAGCTTGCGGACCGCCTCGTTCAACGATGGACAGGAGCCGGGCGAGCGCGGCGCGATCACCCGATCGCGCACTCTTGAGCAGTTCTCCGACGTCGTTACTTCGACGCTCCACCATGGTCATTCGATGTTGATCACTTCGGTGACACCATCGACTCGGTCACGCATGATCCGCTCGATGCCTGCCTTCAGCGTCTGGGTAGACGCCGGGCACGTACCGCACGCGCCAACGAGGGTAACCGACACAATGCCGGTGGTCTCATCCACGTCGCGCAGCACGATGTCGCCGCCGTCGGCCTGAAGGGCCGGGCGTATGACTTCGATTGTCTTTTCGACCAGGGCGCGCATGTTTCTCCTCAGAGTGGCGACCGCAGATTGTCGCAGGCTTCGACATAGGCTCGCCACCTAATGAAAAGGCTAGCCCGTTACGCCCTCATTCCCACAGTGATCCTCTTAGGCGGCTGTGGCTCGTCATCCAAGGCCGCCGTCACATCGATTCCAGCTGTTTCGGTGACGGCTGCCACTGCGAGCACCGCGCCATCGGCCACCACGGGTACGACCGTGGCCATGTCCGCCGAGTCGGTCGTGCCCGCTACGACCGGCGCCGCGGTCACGACGGCCGCCACCGCGCCTCCTGTCGCAACCAACATCGTGAACATCTCGGTAACGGTGGGCAAGGACAGCTCCCCCACCCGCGAGGAAAAGGTGAAACTCAACGCCACGGTGCAGATCGCACTGCTCAATCCGACGGCGAATGATGAGTTCCACCTGCACGGCTACGACATCGAGCAGGCGCAGAAAGCCGGGGAGCAGGGTCTGCTGTCGTTCGTAGCCGACAAGGCCGGTCGCTTCGAGCTCGAAAGCCATGTCACCAACGCGCCACTGCTGATCCTGGTCGTCGCGTGATGATCTACGCCCACCAGGGCGGCTGGGACGAATTCCTTCTGGTAATGGGTCCCCTGCTTATCATCGCCTGGTTGGTGAGCGTGGCGAAGAAGCGCGCCGACCACTCCGGCCGGGACGATGACAGTCACACGTCAGCCGATTAGTTCAGCCGTTCGATGTCGGCACCGAGAGATGAGAGTTTCCCCACAAGATTTTCGTAGCCGCGGTCGATATGGAAGGGGTTGGCGATAACGGTTTCGCCGTCGGCTCCGAGACCCGCCACCACCAGACAAGCGCCCGCCCGTATGTCGTGCGCCTTGACCGGAGCACCTTCGAGACGGGGCACGCCACGCACCACCGCGTGATGGCCGTTGGTGCGAATGTCGGCACCCATACGCAGCAGTTCTTCGATGTAGCGGAAGCGTCCGGCGTAAAGGTTTTCGGTCACGATGCCAACGCCATCGCCCAGCGAAAGCATGACGGTGATGAGTGGTTTGTAGTCGGTCGCAATACCCGGATACGGCAGGGTTGCAACGTCGACGGAACGGATCTTGCCGTCGCTGTGCGCCCACAAGCCCGAGCCGGTGTCAGTGACGGTGACGCCGATCTGACCCAGCTTGGAGAGGAACAACTCCATGTGCGCGGCACGGCCGTCGGTGATGGTGATATCGCCGCCGGCAACCGCGAGCGATGCGAGAAACGTCGCCACTTCCAGCCGGTCAGGAATGACGCGATGACTGACGTTGCTGAGCACAGTCATGGGTTGACCGTGGATGGTGAGTGTGGCCGACCCGACCCCTTCGATGTCGGCGCCCATCTCCTGCAGCATGGTCAGCAGGTCACTAATCTCGGGCTCGCGCGCGGCGTTGTCGAGCACCGTTGTGCCCTTGGCCCCGACCGCAGCCATCACGATGTTCTCGGTGGCGCCCACGCTGGGAAAGTCGAGCGTGATGTCGGCGCCGCGTAGCCCCGAGGAAGCACATGCGTGCAGCACACCATGCTTGAGTTCGATCGTTGCGCCCATCGCTTCGAGACCGCGGATGTGCATGTCGATTGGGCGGGTACCGAAGTCGTCGCCGCCGGGCAGCGAGATGCGTGCCTCACCGCAGCGGGCGAGCAGCGGGCCCATCACGACGATGGAGGCGCGTATCGCTTCGGCCAACTCGTAGGGCGCCTCGGGGATCACGACGGCTGGTACGTCGAGCCAGATGCGATGCACGTCGTGCGGGTCGCCGGTCATCGTGACACCCATCGCGCCGAGCAGGTCGCCCATGGTGCCCACATCGGAGATACCCGGCACGTTGGTGAGTTCATAGCGACCCTCGGCCAACAGCGACGCCGCCATCAACTTGAGCACGGAGTTCTTGGCACCACCCGGCGTCACCGCGCCCGCCAAGGGCCGCCCGCGACGAACGACGATTCGGTCAGCGGTAGAGGGTTGGTCGGCGGCACGATCCATCAGGTCAGTATGCTCGGTCCAGCCATGGCGACCCTGCAACGGCGCTACGTGCGCACCGAAAACACGCTCGCGTTGCTGGTGACCCCTCGGAATGACATCGCCCACGAGCAGGCCGAATCCGATACGACGTTTTCCCTGGCCAGCGGCCCATTTCAGTCCTACATTCGGACGGTCGAAATCCTGCCCGAAACGCTGCTGGAGCGCACCAAATTCAGGCTCGCCATCCCGTGGTTCGGTTGGCTGTTCGTGCCGTTTGTGTGGCTCTCACTTCGTCGCCGGCCCGGCCCAGACCGCTTTAGCGGCAAGCAACCAGTATGGGCGCCACCCTCTCGGCTGGATGCCCGATCCGGCAACATCCTCGGTCTGTTGGCGGCTGCGTCGCTCGTGGTCGGCTATGTCAACACACTGTTCACCCAGACCGTTGCCCTGACCCAGAACGAGTTCCACTTCTCCAACTCCGCGCAGGGCACGGCCGGCGTCATCGTGCGCTTGGGCGTGATCGTCGCGCTGCCGTTCGTCTTCAACGCCGATCGACGCGGCCGCAAACGCATGGTCATCTTCTGCGGCACCGCCAGCCTGCTGTTGACCGCACTCGGGGCTGCTGCCCCGAACCTCAGTTGGTTGACGGCAACCCAAACGCTCGGTCGCCCACTGGGTCTGGCGCTCGACATCCTCATCACGGTCATCGCGGCCGAGGAGATGCCTCGTGGCGCTCGGGCTTACGCGTTGTCGGTATTGGCCATGTCCACCGGGTTGGGGGCCGGGTTCTGTGTGATGGCGTTGCCCCTTGCCGATCTCGGCATGCGGGCGTGGCGGCTGCTGTACCTCCTGCCGTTGGTGATGCTGCTCATCGTGGTCGACCTGGCCCGCCGATTGCCCGAGAGTCGACGGTTCGAGGCTCCGCATGCCGCCCCTGCCCCGGTGTTCACCCGCCGACTCGCGCTGGTGGCCTCGGTGTCATTCTTCGGCAACATGTTCGTGGCTCCGGCCAGCTTCTTCCAGAACCGCTACCTCAAAGACATCCGCCACTTCGACGCCAAGCACGTGGCGCTCTTCACGATCGTCACGGCCACGCCGGCCGGGCTCGGCATCTTTCTCGGTGGCCACCTCGCCGAAACGAGAGGGCGTCGAGTGGTGGGCATGTTTGGCATCATCGCCGGCACATGGGCGGTGCTCGGCTCGTTCTTTATCGGCGGATGGCCGATGTGGGTACTGGCCTTCCTCGGCGGGTTCATCGGCGGATCGGGCTACCCGGCGGTGCAGGTCTACCGCTCCGAGTTGTTCCCCACCGGCAACCGGGGTCGAGCCGGCGGAATGATCGTGGCCGCCGCACTTGTGGGTGGCAGCATCGGCTTACTTTTCACTGGCCCATTGCTTGACGCCAAGCACGGCTACGGCCCTGCGCTCACCGTGGCTGCTATCGGCGAAATGGTTGCAGCTGCAATCATCTGGTTCACGTTCCCCGAGACCGCTCACATGGAACTGGAAGAGTTGAACCCCGAAGACGCCATCGCTAAGATCAGAGTGCTTTGATCCAGGCCGCGACGGCTGCGGCCACGGCGTCGTCGGAGTTCTTGAGGTCGTGCCCACGACCCTCGATCCAGATGTAGGTGACCTTGCCTGGAATGGTCGCGGTGGCCTGTTGGAGTTCGTCGGGTGAGCCGAACGGGTCCCTGGTTCCGTGAACGAACAGACACGGGAGATGCAGATTGGGCAGGTGTTCGGTGCGAAGTTTGTCCGGCTTGCCCGGCGGGTGAAGCGGGTACGAAATGAGCACCAGGCCCGCTGCGGGCAATCCGTCTGCCACAGCCATCGAGCACATGCGACCACCCATCGAACGCCCGCCCAACAGCAACGTCGCGGGCTTCCTCTTCGCCCGATGAACGAGCGCCTCAGCCTCGGCCACGACGGCGGCGAGCAGCACTGGGGCACGATCAGGAGGTCGGCGACCCGCCTTGCGGTACGGGAAGTCCATCCGCTCGACCGGGAGGGGCGTGACCGCCTGTTCGATCGCAACGAGACATGAGTGGTTGCGATCCGATCCTGCGCCCGGAGCAAGAAGCAGCGCGCCGGGTTTCACGCGGTGAGCAGCCTTCGGGCCTCGGTGATGTCAATGATGAGCTTGCTGGCGTCATCATCGTCCCCGCCATGATCGGGATGGACGTCACGCAGCCGCTGACGGTACTGCGCGGTGACTTCCTTCTTCGTCGGCCCAATCGTTCCCACCGGGAAGCCAAGGATGTCGAGGGCCCAGGCCCTTGGGTCGGCGAAAGCCATCAGCGACGCGTTGGGTGACCCGCCCACACCGGCTAGGTGGGCAATGAACGACGGCCCTATTGCACCCTGCCAACGCATTGCCTTGCGCAGCAGACCGGCGAGCACATGCCGGGTGGCGTCGTTGAAACGCTCGACCGCGTACACCGCAGCGAGAGCCTGCTGGAGTGGACTCGGTGTCTCGGCCAACTCAAACGAGACGTTCTCACCGTCGCCCGACAGGCGATGCACCGTGCGGGCCAGACCAACATGATCGACCTGCAAGCGATGCAACAGCCGGGGCTGCACGACCCGCTGGCCGTACTCGACCTGGTTCACCAACCGATGCAAATCGGGCAGCAGCTCCTCAGCAATGCCGTCGAGATTCGCGGCGAGGACCGCGGCCAGAAGCAGCCCACCGAAGCCGGGCAACGGATCGACGGGCAGGAACAAATGGCCGAGCGAAAGCCGCCTGGTAGGGGTAATCGGGCGGGAATGCCACACTTCAAACTCAGCCAGTAACACAGGGCCAAAATCTACCTTCCCGATCGAGGCCGACCCTCACCCGGGTGCAATCGAGTTCTGGCGGTAGGTGACGTCGGGTCTTGACCCATGCCTCGGAGCGATCGATGATGGACTTCGTGACGAATCAGGCCGAACGTCAGCGCCTTCGCCGTGCTCGATGAAACCCTGACAGCCGCATACCTGCGGCGGCTTGAACTTGAGCCCGAGCCGGCCACAGCCGAGGCACTGCAACGCCTTCACCAGCGTCATGTCGAACGGGTTCCGTACGAGACCTTGTGGATCCACTCTGGGAGAGAATTGGGGTCTCGACCCGATTGCATCGGCCCACAGGATCGCCCTGCACGGCAGGGGTGGCTACTGCTCTCACCTGAATGGAGCCTTTGCGGAGCTGCTGGACTCGTTGGGCTACCACGTGCACCGACATGTGGGAGGGGTGCATGGCCCAGACGGCCCCGATGCCGCAGGCGGCTGGCGTTTGAAGCACGACCCAAAGGGCGGTTTCCACGGGATGGTGTGGACCAACGCCGAGGCCACGTGGGGCGACTTCGCAGCGCAACATGACTATCTGTCGACCGCACCGGACTCAGGATTCGTGCGAATCAGTGCCGGGACGCGACCGGCGTCGCTGTCGTGCGCGGCCTGATCGTGATCAGGGTCCGCCATGCCGCTCGTGCAAGCGAACCGTTGATCGATCGTGCGGAATGGTTCGGCGCGCTACCCGAACTCTGCGGACTTCACTTCGATACGACGCCCCCCGAAATACTCGACCGCCTCTGGAGTCGTACGCTCGCAAACCATCGCTCGTGGGAAGCAGCAGTCAGACCCTGAACGAAGACAGCCGCCGTATCTATGGGAGGGGCTCGATGGAGTCAACCGAAGGAGCCAAAACGTTTCAGGCGTCTGGTGACGCCTACGACCTGTACATGGGTCGCTACTCCCGTGCGCTTGCAGTGGTGTTCGCTGACGCGGCCGGGATCGGGCACGGTCAGACATCGCTCGTCGGGTGTGGACCCGGCGCGCTCACGGCGGTCCTCGTTGATCGACTCGGAGCCGAGTCGGTCTCGGCATTCGACCCGTCCGGTCCGTTCGTAGCCGCGTGTGCGGCTCGATACCCGGGGGTCGATGTTCGACTCGGCCGCGCCGAGGCCATTCCATTCGGTGACGCCCAATTCGATGCTGCATTGGCGCAACTGGTGCTGCATTTCGTGTCCGATCCGGAGCTGGCCGCAGCGGAGATGCGGCGGGTGGTTCACCCGGGCGGGACCGTTGCGGCTTGTGTTTGGGATTTCGCCGGCGGGATGGAAATGCTGCGCCGCTTCTGGGACGCCGCGCTGAGCATCGACGCCGCTGCACCCGACGAGGCTCGCACCATGCGGTTCGGTCGCGCCGGCGAGATCGCGACGATTCTCGACACCGCCGGCCTGACCGACATCACGGAGACCACGTTGGAAGTCCACTCGATGTACCGCGATTTCGATGAGTTGTGGTCCAGCCTTCTTGCCGGAGTCGGCCCAGCCGGTTCCTACTGCGTGTCACTCTCAGACGAGCAACGCGCCGCCGTTCGCGCCGAACTGTTTCGGCGTCTTGATTCTCCCGTCGGAACGTTCTCGCTGCGCGCCACGGCGCGTTGCGCGTCTGGCCGCAAGTGATGTCGCATATTGAAACTGGGTACTGGCAAATCTGCAGGCGCTCGGTGGCCGGGCAGATTTAGACGTAGGGGTGGAGCAAGTCCCTCAGTGCGCCAGCTTTGGCTTTGACGGTTTCGCTGGAGGCTTCTTCGTCGACGATGGTGTCGCTGAGGCCGTTGGCGGACTCGACGATCTTCTTCCACACGAGACCCTCAATGCCGAAGGGCGGCACGTTGAGTGCCATGGTGTCGAGGTGGGTGGCGAGCGAATCCATGGCGTCACCATCGTTGGGATCTTTGCGTAGCTGATCGGCAGCGAGGAACAACTCGCTCATCACTTCGGGAGACATGCCGGTGTCGGCATTTTCGTCGCCGAATTCGGCGCTGTCGAGGAGATCATCTACGTGATCCTCATCGTCGGCGCGCACCACCAGGACCATGCCGGCGTCGCCATCCCAGCGGTAGGGAATGCTGTTCGACAGCAGGCTCTGTTGGATGGTGGCGCGTTGGGCGTCGCTCCAGTCCTCAAGATCGTAGGCAAGCTCACCGACGCCGGCTTCCTTCTGCAGGCCAGCGCCATTCTCGACGTCATCAAGAATGGTGTCGACCGCGGCCTCGTGTTCTTCCATGATTGCCAGGTCGGCACCCACC
Organism: Actinomycetes bacterium; assembly: GCA_031410595.1. Classification (GTDB taxonomy): domain Bacteria; phylum Actinomycetota; class Acidimicrobiia; order Acidimicrobiales; family Ilumatobacteraceae; genus JANMCE01. The sequence continues at coordinate 63,165 of JANNZM010000072.1, forward strand.
CACTCGTGAGGAATACCGCTCTCGGCCATGGCCTGAGCGGCAGCGGCCTGCAGCTTCAAGGGCCACGTGCCAACCTCGTAGACGACGCGCTCGGGCTCGTCCTCGCTGGAGGATTCCACCAGTTGTGCGCCGCAGTCGGAACAGGTGGTGATCCAGTCGGTGTATTCGGCTTCGCACGCCAGGCAGAACTTCATGGGACGTACCGTAGGACATGGCGGTCAAGGAACGCACAAACACGCTCCATTTCGTCAAGTGTCGTCGCTGCCCTACGCCACCCGTGGCCTTCGCCGTCATATATGTGCAGCTGGGCGACGGAGCATTTTGCAACAAACTGTTGCGACTGCGCGACCGGCACGACCTTGTCGTCGGCACCATGCAGGATGAGCGTTGGCGTGGTGATCTTGTCCGTCTTGTAGAATGGGCTGCGGGCGTCGTACTGGGCAACCGCTGCCGGGAGGGGGCCGACCAGACTGTCGGTGTAGTGGGCTTCATAGCGATGCGTGGCTTCAGCCAGCGCCATGAGATGGGTCACCGGGTAAAGCGCTACGCCCGCCAGACAGAGATCGGGATGATCGGCCAGCACGTTGAGCACCGTGAAGCCACCCGCCGAGCCGCCCATGAGCGCAATGTGCTCGGACCAGCCCTGCTTCTTCGCATGCCGGATAGCTGCGGCCGTGTCGCTCGTGTCGAGTTCGCCCCAACGTCGGGCCATGGCCTGCGTGTATTCCCGCCCATGACCCGTTGAGCCACGATGGTCAGGCACCAGCACTGACCAGCCGCGATCGAGCCACCACGCGACACGCGGGTTGAACACCACCGGCCACTGATCGGTCGGACCTCCGTGAAGCCAGCAGATCATCGGCCTCTCAGGGAGCGGCTGGCGCGGCGCGTAGAGGCGAGCATGCAACGTTGCGCCATCTTCGGCCATGAACGTTTCCAGCGACGGCTCCGGCAGATCGGCCGCCTCAAAACCGGCGACGGGTCCGTGGGCGAGCGTGCGCCGCTCGTTGGTCGTGACGTCATAGGCCAAAATCTGATGCGGCGTGCGACCCCCGCTACGCACCCCCACAAGGGTGTTCCCCTTCCAGTCGAGACCACCGTGATGAGCCTTGGCCACCTCGGTCACCTCGCCGGTGGCAAGCGTGACGATGCAGAGACGACCGAAGCCGTCTTCATTGCGATTGAACGCGATCCGGGTTGCATCGGGCGACCACGCGAAACTTCGTTGACCAGCCCCCCACGTGGGGCCACCGTGCTCGTGGGGTTCATTGACGACAGGCTGCACCCCGGGGCGATCCGGTCCGAAAACCCACAGGTTGAGCCAACCACCTCTGTCACACAGGTAGGCGAGGTCAGAGCCGACCGGAGCGAAGCGAGGTTGCTGAATCTGCACGCCCGGCTCACCCATTGCGCCGGTCGGCCCGGAACCAGTTGCAGGCGCAACTACCCAACTGCTTTCGTCCCACGGCATGTGGGGCACGTTCCATTCCTGCCACGCTATGAACTGGCCGTCAGCCGACCAGGTTGGATCGAGCGCAAAATCGTTTGAACCACCCGATATGCGACGGGGCCACTGGCCATTGGTTGCACGTGCAACGACCGCGATATGGCGTTCATCCACCACGTACGCAACCTCGGTACCATCGGGTGAGACCGACGGTGCACTGGCCGGTTGATCGGCCGCCTGGTTCGTGAGCCGTCGCGCCGAGCCGCCAAGGATCGGCTGTAGCCACAGGTCACCGGCGGCGGCGTAGACGACATCGGAGCTATCGGGCGCCCAGTCGAAACATCCCCCTCCGAGTGGCCGCGGCCTGGACGGCTGAGGCGAGGTCGTCACGATCCGCTCTGGCCCACCGTTGGCAGGCACAACCACGATGGCAGCCGTTGCGCCCCAGGCGGACACAAACGCCACGAGCTGGCCGTCTGGCGACAGTCGGGGCTCGCCCAACATCCGACCGCCCGCAACCATCTCTGCACTGATCTTGGGCATCTTGCGATGCTACCGCCGACTCCCGTTGCAAACGGATGCCTTGGCCCTACCCGTCGACCGCCTCTCGGGCTACGGTGCTTGCATGAGCGGCCAGCAAATTCCGGACAGAAACCTTGCGCTCGAGTTAGTACGTGTGACCGAGGCAGCGGCCATGGCCGCTTCCCGATGGGTGGGGCGGGGCGACAAAAACGGTGTCGACCATGCTGCCGTCGAAGCAATGCGCACCGTGCTGTCGTCGGTTGCAATGGACGGTGTGGTCGTTATTGGTGAGGGTGAAAAAGATGAAGCTCCCATGCTCTACAACGGCGAGAAAATTGGTGATGGCACTCCCCCACTGACCGACATTGCCGTTGACCCGATCGACGGCACGTCACTCGCGGCGTTTGGGCGAGCGGGTGCCATCGCGGTTATTGCGGTGTCCGAACGCGGCACCATGTTCAATCCGGGCCCCTGTGTGTACATGGAAAAGATCATCGTTGGGCCCGACGCCGTCGGCTCCATCGACATCACCGCCAGCCCCACCCAGAACCTGCGTTGGATCGCCAAGGCCAAGCAGGAAAACGTGCGTGACCTCACCATCATGATTCTCGATCGCCCACGCCACGATGACCTGATTGCCGAGGTTCGGGCCAGCGGCGCCCGTGTGAAGCTGATCTCCGACGGCGACATCATGGGTGGCATCGCCACGGCCTGGCGTGACGCAGGTGTCGATGCCCTGTTCGGCATCGGTGGCACGCCAGAAGGCGTCACCACGGCATGCGCACTCAAATGCATGGGTGGCGAAATCCAGGGTCGCCTGGTGGCCCGTGACGAGACCGAGCGCGCTGCCGCAGTCGATGCCGGATACGACCTCGACAAGGTCCTGCTGACCGACGATTTGGTGTCGGGCGACAACTGCTTCTTTGCAGCTACCGGCGTAACCGACGGCGATTTGTTGCGCGGCGTGCGCTTTGAGCACGACTACTGCACGACCCAATCGTTGGTGATGCGTTCCAAGAGCGGCACTGTGCGCCTCGACAACGCCCGCCATCGCCTGTCCAAACTCACGGGCTTCTCCGCTATCGACTACCGCTGACGGTCAGAGCGAGCGACTTACCACGGCGTTGACGACGACTCGGGGTAGGTAGCGGGTGAGGCCGACGGCCACTTTGTTGTGAGTGCCGGGGACGCTGAGGGTACGGCCGGCGGCGGCATCGGCCAACGCGGTTTCGGCCACTCGGGCTGAGGTCTGCCACATCCAATCGGGTGCGCCGGTTTCGGATGCGGGGCTGCCCGAGACGTCGTGGAACTCGGTGTGGGTGTAGCCCGGCAGCAGCGCAGTGACCTTCACGCCTGACGACTTCAGCTCAAGGCCGAGCGCATCACTGAAGCTGGTGACGAACGCCTTCGATGCGCCGTAGACCGCGTTCGCGGGTGTGGAGATCCCGCCGGCCACCGAGCTGACGTTCAGGATCCAACCGCGTCGCCGGGCGGTCATCGCGACAGCTGCGGCGCGGCTGAGTTCGACGACGGCACCGATGTTGACGGCAACCTGGTTGTCGAAGTGGTGCGCCGGGGCATCGGCGGCTTTGCAATGCACACCAAGACCGGCGTTGTTGACGAGCAGGTCAACGTCGGCCATGCGGGCGGCGATGCGGTCAATGTCGGCCGAATTGGCCACGTCAGCGACGAGCACCTCAAGCCCCGGGAGTTCTGTTGCGAGCGCTTCGAGCCGGTCGGCGCGACGGGCTACGACAATCGTCTTCACGCAATCAGCCGCAAGCCGACGCACGATGGCTTCCCCAATGCCAGCGGAAGCGCCGGTCACAAGTGCAGTTCGAAACGGGTAGGAAGACATCTCGCGAACCTACCCTTCCCGGCCGTGCCGGGTACGGGTCGGCTGTGATCGCATCCGTCGGGGCCTCAGCCGACTTGTTCTCACCGATAATCACCGGCGAGGGCGGGGGTCGACGATTAACGTGGCAGTAAGTGAGCCAAGGCGTAAAGCGAACCTCGATGCTGACCACAGCCGAGGGCGAGACTGCGAGCGCGTTTGGGGCGAAGGAATGGGCGCTGGTCTCGGGCATCTCACTCATTTGGGGCGGCTCGTTTTTCTTCATCGCCAACGCCCTCGACAGCTTTCCGCCACCGGTCATCAGCCTCATCCGCCTCACGTTGGGCTTCCTTGCCCTGTCGTGCTTCCCCGCTGCCCGCAACGCAAAGTTTGATCGTCACGACATGCAACGGGCCGCCATGCTCGGCGTGGTGTGGCTGGCGCTCCCCTTCCTTCTGTTCCCATTTGCCGAGCAGTGGATCTCGTCAGCCGTGGCCGGAATGTTGAACGGTGGCATCCCCGTCGTTGCCGCCATCATCTCGGCCGGCATGCTGCGCCGCTCGCCAGGCGCTCGCCAGATCGTCGGTATTGGCATAGGCGCCGTCGGCATTGTGTTCATCAGCCTTCCGTCGCTCTCAGGAGGATCAAAGACGGCGCTCGGCGTGGCTCTCGTGCTCGTCGCCGTGCTCGGCTACGGCATTGCATCGAATCTCGCCGTGCCGCTTACGCAGCGCTATGGATCGCTTGCCACCCAGTGGCGAGTTCAGGGGTTTGCCGTGCTCTGGTCGCTTCCGTTCGGTCTCGCACGGGTTTCTCGCGTGCACGACCTCACCCTCAAGAGCGTTGGCTCGGTGTTGGTATTGGGAATCTTCGGCACGGGGATTGCGCTCGTGCTCGCCGGCCGCCTCATGGCCCGCGTCGGCGTGACACGAGGAACCATCTTCAACTACATCGTTCCCGTGGTTGCGATTGTGCTCGGCGTCGTGTTCCGTAACGACACATTCGAACTGCTCCACGGTGTCGGCATTGCGCTCGTACTTGTTGGCGCGTTCGTGCTCTCTCGCAAGAGCTAACGGGCCGGAACGAAAACGACAACGGGCCGACCTCGGACGAGGTCGGCCCGTGATACAGATTGGCTAGTGCTTGGCGGTGGCCGCAGTGCCGTCGGTGAGTTCGGCGCCGTCGCTCAGGATGGACACTTTGCCCTTGCTTACTTCGACGAAGCCGCCGTGGACGTTGAGGTGTTGCACGGTGCCGTCGGCCAGGTGGATCTTGGTGTGGCAGTCGTCCAGCGCAGCGAGGAACGGGGCGTGACCGGCCATGAACGCGATATCGCCGCCACCAAGGGTGCGGGTGATGACCATGGTGGCTTCGCCGGAGAACAACAACTTCTCCGGAGAAACCACTTCAACCTTCATCGTGTTCGCCATGAGCGGACCGGACCGACTTAGACGCTGGCCTGGAGGGCCTTGGCCTTGGCCAACACCTGCTCCACGCCACCGACGTTTAAGAACGCCTGCTCGGGCACGTCATCGAGATCGCCACGGAGGATCGCTTCGAACGACTCGACCGTTTCCTGCACGGGCACCGTCTCACCAGAGACACCGGTGAACACTTCGGCGACGTAGAACGGCTGCGACAAGAACCGCTGGATCTTGCGGGCCCGGTTGACCGTCTGGCGGTCTTCTTCTGCCAATTCGTCCAGGCCGAGGATAGCGATGATGTCCTGCAGCTCCTTGTAACGCTGCAGGTTCCGCTGCACTGCGTTCGCCACGTCATAGTGACGCTGACCAACAACCTCCGGCGCAAGGATGGTCGAGGTTGAAGCCAGCGGATCAACAGCCGGGTAGATACCGAGCGCAGCAACCTGGCGGCTCAACTCGGTGGTGGCGTCGAGGTGCGTGAACGTGGTGAACGGAGCCGGGTCGGTGTAGTCGTCGGCGGGCACATACACGGCCTGTAGCGAGGTGATGGAGCGGCCTCGGGTGGAGGTGATGCGCTCCTGCAGCTGACCCATTTCATCCGCGAGCGTGGGCTGGTAACCCACGGCGGACGGCATACGGCCGAGCAGGGTGGAAACCTCGGAACCGGCCTGCACGAAGCGGAAGATGTTGTCGACGAACAGCAGCACGTCCTGGCCGGCGACGTCGCGGAAGTACTCGGCCATGGTGAGGGCCGACAGCGCTACACGGAGGCGCACGCCCGGTGGCTCGTCCATCTGACCGAACACGAGGGCGGCCTTCTCGTACACGCCCGATTCCATCATTTCGAGACGGAGGTCGGTGCCTTCACGGGTGCGCTCACCCACACCGGCGAACACCGACACACCGCCGTGGTTCTGAGCCACACGACGGATCATCTCGGTGATGAGCACGGTCTTGCCGACGCCGGCGCCACCGAACAGGCCGATCTTGCCACCTTGCAGGTACGGGGTGAGGAGGTCGATGACCTTGATACCGGTCTCGAACATCTTGGCGTTCGACTCAAGTGTGTCGAAGGCCGGGGCCGGACGGTGGATGTCCCAACGCTCGAGGTCATCGGCGTAACCAGCCGGCGCGTTGAGGGCGTCGCCCCAGGCGTTCCACACGTGACCGAGCACCTTGGCGCCAACGGGCACGGAAATGCCGCGGCCAGTGTTGCGGATAGGGGTGCCCCGCTTGAGACCGTCGGTGGGCTTGAGGCAGACCGCGCGCACGCGGCTGTCACCGAGGTGCTGCGCCACTTCGGCGAGCATGGTGTTGTCCTTGCCCTCAACCGTGATGGTCATCTCGAGCGCGGTGTTGATCTCCGGCAGCGAGCCGCGGGGGAACTCGCAGTCGATAACGGGGCCGGCGATGGCAACAACCCGGCCATCCTTCAGAGCGTTCTCAGTCATTGTCATTGCAACTATCTCCAGCTATCAGGCTTCGACGGATTCGAGGATGCGGTCGTGGACGGCGTTCGCGTCCTTGTTCTTGTCACCGCTGAGGGCTTCGGCACCGCTGACGATCTCCATGATCTCGGTGGTGATGCTGTCCTGGCGGGCCCGGTTCATAACCCGGGTGAGGTTCTTGGCGATTTCATCGGCGTTGTCGGTAGCAGCCTTCATGGCCCGCTGGCGAGCCGCGTGCTCGGACGCTGCTGCGTTCAGCAACGCGGCGTACACACGGGCCTCGATGTAGCGGGGCACCAGCGTGTCGAGGATGGTCTCCGGTGACGGTTCAAACTCGTAGCTGGCAGCCGCACCTTCGGCGGCTTTGCCGTCGCCGCCTACGGTCAACTCACGATCGAGGGGAACGAGGGGACGCAGCACGACTTCCTGGAAGCCAGCCGACACAAAGCGCGTGTAGACGAGCTGCACCGAGTCGACCTCGCCGGAGTCGAACAGTTCAACGACCTTCTGGCCAAGCGCTTTGGCTTGGTCGTAGGTGGGATTCTCGCTGAAGCCACCGACGGAGTGGGCCATCTTGTAGCCACGGAAGCGGAAATACCCTTCGCCCTTCTTGCCCACGGTGACAATGGTGTAGTCACGACCGGCCTTCACGTCGGCCTTGATCTCACCCTCAACCGAGCGCAACACGCCCGAGTTGTAGCCGCCGCAAAGACCACGATCGGCCACGACTGCAACGTAACAAACCTTCTTCACGTCGGGGCGGCCAACCAGCAAGGGGCTGGAGGATTCAGACCCGCCAGCCGCAGCCAAGTCCTTCACGACCTGGGTGATCTGCTCGGAATACGGGACGGCGGCATGCACTCGCTGCTGGGCCTTGACGATGCGCGACGCCGCAATGAGTTCCATGGCGCGCGTGATCTTCTTGGTGGCCTGAATGCTTCGGATGCGAGAGCGCAGGGCTCGTTCTTGACCGCCAGCCATGGTTACTCCGTGGCCAGGGTCTTGTCGGACTCGGCGTCGCCGAGTTCCTCAGCATCAACCGAGGCTGGATCAACCGGCTTGACGCCGCCACCCATAGCCGTGGTCTTGAAGCCAGCTTTGAATGACTTCACAACATCGCCGAGAGCATCGGGAACCGACGCCTTGGGGTCACGAAGCGTTGCCAGCATGCCAGCCTGCGACGAGCGCATGTGAGCGAGCAGTTCTGACTCGAAGCGACGCACGTCGGCCACCGGCAGATCGTCGAGGTAGCCCTTCGTGCCGGCGAACACCGACACGACTTGCTCTTCGACGGGCATCGGGCTGTTGAGCGGCTGCTTGAGCAACTCAACGAGCCGGTAGCCACGCTCAAGCTGGGCCTTGGAGATGGCGTCGAGTTCGGAACCGAATGTGGCGAAGGCTTCGAGCTCACGGAACTGGGCGAGGTCAAGCTTCAGCGTGCCGGAAACCGACTTCATCGACTTGATCTGCGCCGCGCCGCCTACTCGGGAGACCGAGATGCCGACGTCGACGGCCGGGCGGATACCCGACTTGAACAGGTTGTCCTGCAGGTACACCTGACCGTCGGTGATGGAGATCACGTTGGTGGGGATGTAGGCCGACACGTCGCCGCCCTTGGTCTCAATGATCGGCAGCTCAGTGAGCGAGCCGGCACCGCGGTCTTCAGACAGCTTCGCTGCACGCTCAAGCAAACGGGAGTGCAAGTAGAACACGTCGCCGGGGTATGCCTCACGGCCCGGTGGGCGGCGCAGCAGCAACGACATCTGACGGTACGCCTCGGCCTGTTTGGAGAGGTCGTCGTACACGATGAGCGCGTGCTCGGAGTTCTCCATCCAGTGCTGACCCATGGCGCAACCGGCATACGGTGCCAAGTACTTGAACGGCGCCGGATCGGAGGCCGGAGCCACGACAACGACGGTGTAGTCCATGGCGCCGTACTTGCGGAGCGTTTCTACTGTCTGGGCAACGGTGGAACCCTTCAGGCCGATGGCGACGTAAATGCACTTCACGCCCAGGCCCTTCTGGTTCAAGATGGCGTCGACCGCAACGGTGGTCTTGCCCGTCTTGCGGTCACCAATGATGAGCTGGCGCTGGCCTCGACCGATGGGGGTCATGGCGTCGACAGCCTTGATGCCGGTCTGGAGTGGTTGGTGCACGGGCTGGCGACCCATGATGCCGGGCGCCTGAATTTCCATTCGACGCTGCTGGACACCGACGAGCGGGCCCTTGCCGTCAATCGGCTCGCCGAGACCGTTTAGCACGCGACCAAGCACGCCGTCACCGACGGGAATCGACAGGATTCGACCGGTGGCCTTGACCGTCTGGCCTTCTTCGATACCGCTCGCCTCGCCGAGCACAACGGCACCGATGGAGGTCTCGTCGAGGTTGAGTGCGAGGCCGATAGAGCCGTCTTCGAACTCGAGCATCTCGTTGACCGACGCGTTCGGAAGGCCGGACACTCGGGCGATACCGTCACCGACTTCGGTGACGCGACCGATGGTCTTTGCCTCCAGCGACGGCTCAAAGCCTTCGAGGTTCTTCTTGAGCGCTGCTGCGATGTCGCCAGCGTTGATGGTGAGCTCTGCCATGTTGAAACCGATCTCCTAGAGCTTGGCTTTGAGCTGGTCGAGGCGGGTACGCACGCTGCCGTCGATGATCTGGTCATCAATTTGGGCAACGAGTCCGCCGAGAACGCTCGGGTCGATGATGACCTTCACCTCAACGGACTTGCCGGTGGCGTTCGCCAGGGCAGCCGCAAGGCGGGTCTTTTGATCGTCGGTGAGCTCTATGGCCGAACGAACTTCGGCAATGGCTTTCGACTTGGAGTTGGCCGCGCGTTCCACCAGCTTGTTGATGATGGCCGGCAGGTCCTTGCCGCGGCCGGAGCCGACGACAAAGCTGATGAGCTGGGTGGTGGTGGCCGAGGCCTTACCGCCGAGCAGATCTTCAACAACGGCCTGGCGCTTGGCGGCAGGAACCATGTCGTCGGTGAGCGTGTTCTTCAGCGCGTCGGAACCTTCAATGGTCCGACCGAATCGGAACAACTCGTCCTCGACCGAATCGATGTTGCCCTCGGCCTGGGCCACGTTGAACAACGCCGTGGCGTACGCCTCGATGCGATCCTCAGACATGACATGCCTCGCTTCCTGCGCTCCACTTCGTTCCCGCTTCGGTCGCTCGGACTCGCTTCGCTCGAACAATGCGGCAGGTCTGCATCAACTGGGGGCTCATCGGCCTGCTCCCACTTTCGCGATGAAGTCTTCGATGAGGCTGACCTGCGTGGCGTGGTCGAGGCTGCCCGTCACCACGTGCTCGGTCGCGGCCGACGCGAGCGCGGCGACCCGACCCTGTAGTTCGGCGGTGAGACGGCCCTGGCCGGCTTCGATGTCCGCAACCGCCTTCGCTTCGGTGTCGGCCAGTTCTCGCTCAACCCGGGCACGGCCGTCTTCCAGCACGCGTGCCGCAGTCTGGTCCGCTTCGGCGAGCATGCGGGCCCGTTCGGCCCCGATGTCGCCCTTGTCCGCTCGAATGGTTTCGGCCAGATTGATGGAGTTCTGCTTGTTGTTGGCGGCCTGCAGCAGTTCCTTGCCGATGCGCTCGGTGCGGACCTGCAAGCTCTTCTTCCACCCCCGGATACCGGGAATGTCGCCTGGCGCCACTCTGAACAGCGCACCGATCACCAGGATCGAGGCCAGACCACCGAAGATGATCTCGAAATTCTCGGGCCGCCATGACGAGTGCGTGGTGATGCGGCCAACCTCGTCGGCGGCAAGAAGCACAGATGCGAGCATCTACTTCACCGATCCCATGAGCGACGACACCGCGGCGAGAACGACCGAGGGGTCAGGTGTCCTACCCAAGACCATCGTGGCAGCCTGACTGGTGACGTCGGATACCGCCGAGGCAACCTGATCGGCAGCACCGGCCTTGGCCGCATCGGACGCAGCGGACGCCTCAGCTCGGCGTTCGGCGATGCGTGCGGTCACGACGGTCATCTTCTCGGCCCGTTCGGCCTCAACCGTCTGACGGGCAGCCTCAACCCGAGCGGCAGCTTCTTCGCGAACTTCGGCCAGATCGGCTTGGTAGTCGGCGACGTCCTTGCGGGCGGCGTCGCGAATGCTGTCGGCTTCGGCGAGAGTGGTCTGGACGTGCTCGATCCGCGCGGTCATGGCCCCGTGCACCTTCGGGTAGAAGGCGTAACGCAGCAAGAAGAAGAGCACCAGGAACGCGCCCAAGCCGACGAACAGTTCCTTGGGGTCGACGCCAAGCGCACTCGGCTCCTTCGGTCCGGTCGCAACAGTCTCGGCCACGGTCGTAGTGGTATCAGTCTGAGCGGGATGACCACTGAGGCGTAGAGATACCAGACTGCCGTGCGAAAGAACTGCGTGAGTGCTACTCATCACTGCCTCCTTGGGCTACTCGTAGGGTTCGTTCTCACGAGCGGTTAGGCCCCTTTGACGAGGAACACCACAACGAAGCCAATGAGGGCAAGGGCTTCGGTGAAGGCGATACCAAGGAACATCGTGGTACGAGCCATGCCGGCCGCCTCTGGCTGACGGGCCATGGCCTCGATGGCCTTACCCACGATGATGCCGATACCGATGCCGGGGCCGATGGCGGCGAGGCCATAGGCGAAACCGGCAACGTCGCCGGTGAGTCCGGCGGCAAGGATTGAAACTGATTCCATTTGGTGCGTCTCCTAGGTTGGAGGGACTGCTCGGTGATTTCCGAGATCTCTGTGTGGACGAGAAAAAGCCGGGGTGAAACTCAGTGCTCCGGGTGCGCCGAACTGCCGATGTACACGGCGGTCAGCATGGAGAAGATGTAGGCCTGCAGGAACGCCACCAGCACTTCGAAGGCGGTAACGAACACCAGCATCAGGAAGGGAAGGAACGACAGCGCCTTCAACCAGGGCACGCTGTGGAGCATGGTGTCGATCATGAGGGCGAAGGTGAACAGCAAGATGTGTCCGGCCATCATGTTGGCCAGGAGACGGACGGCGAGCGAGAAGGGGCGGAGCACCACCGTGGAGACGATCTCGATCAGACCGACCAACGGCTTCATGCCGGTCGGAATGCCGGGAGGCCACAAGAGGCTGGTGAAGTATTTGATGCCCTGATGTTTGATACCGACGACGATGAAGGTGATCCAGACGATGACTGCCAGGAAAAGCGGGGCCGCCAGTCGAGCGTTCGCCGGCATCTGGAAGGTGGGGATGATGCCGGTGATGTTGGTGAGAAACACGAACATGAACAACGACAAGAGGAACGGTGTCCAGGGCAGGCCATCATGACCCATGGTCTGCTCGATGACGTTCCTTTGGATGAACTCCACGATTTGCTCGGCGAGATTCTTCAGACCGGTGGGCGCTACCAACGGGTCACCCTTGCTGGCAAGACCGAAGATCACTAAGGGGATCAGTGCGGCCAGCACGCTGATGACGCCGATCTTGTTGAAGCCGGGGAAGATGTCTTTCCACCGAAGGATGTGGCTTAGCGGAGGGAAGACAAGGGCTCGCGCGAAAATGATCACAGATTTTTCCTCGTAGAACGGGGTCCAGGGGCCAGCCCAGGAAATGCCAATGAAGCAGAAATGAAGCGGGTTTCCCAGAACAGGAGCCCTAAGTGGGTGACGACAATGGTGAGTCCGAACGCCATTCGGTGCATCCAAGCCATGTCACGCACGAGCCAGAACGCCAAGAAGATAAGCCCTAACCGCAGCAAATAGCCAAACAGAGCCGCACCCATCATCAAAGTGACCGAAATCTTGGCGCTCTGGGTCATGATCAGCGCCGAAAGCAAGAAGTTGGCGACGACGACGGCCAGGCCCGCCGCGCACGAGACCGCTCCGTGACGCCCCCAGAGCACTGCGCAGATCGCAAGCAACACGGGGGCGGCAAAGAGTGCCCGCCTGGCGATGTCACGGGCAATCTGCTGCTCGGGGACCACCGTAGTGACAAGTGTCACGGTTGCGCGGATTCCGGGTTGTCGATACGGCCGCGACCGGGCAGGTCTGCTTCGAGCTTGGTCATGGAGGCTTCGTACGCGTACCACGTGCGGGCGAAGTTCCCGACGAAGGCCAGTACACCCAGAACGATCAGCGCAATGGGGGCGCTGCCGAGCCAGCGGTCGATGAGCCAGCCGACGCCCCCGAACAGGGCAACGGAAGCAGCGAATTCCAAACCCCGCGATGTCGCGGTGGCAAAACCCGAATTGAGTTCACGCTTGCTGTGTTGGTCGTCCACGGGCCTTTGAGGGTGTTCGCAAGGCCGCCTCATGGGGCTGCCCTTGTGAAAGCGAGTCTAGAAAACTCACGCTAGCCCGCGCAAAATGAGCGTCAGTTTTTATCGAGAGGTACATCCACGCGGCGTCACACAACTCGTGACGGGGGCACTCGAGTTGCTCAACGGGTCCGTTGACAAGCGGGCTGCCGCGTAGGAACTCGTCGTGCCACTTCTTGTCACCGGTGGCCCGATACAGAGCGGCGTCGGCGACGAGCCGCTGACCCTCGATCTCTCGGGCGCTCGCGGGCCCGATGGGTTGTCGACCGGCCCACTCGGCCGCGCGTTGCGCAGCCGACAGGTACGACCCGGACCTGTGGCCCGCAGCAACGCCGCGCCAGACCGCCATCACCATTCCGGCCACTATCAGTAGGACTCCCGCCACCCGCAGACCTCGACCGTGGGACTTGGGTTCGGGCTCGCCTACCACCTGCGGTTGCGATGGAGAAACGACCGGCACGGCCTGCCATGCTGTCAGGGGTCAACGCTCTTGGGTGTTCGCCGGCGGAATCTTGAACAATGGCTGATACGGCCCATCAAGTTCATGAGCCGGAGTCACTAACATTGGGGTCCGACTGGCTGCTAACCGATAGCAGTGTTTTTCTCCAGGAGGGCAGATGGCGATGCGGCGACACCCGGCAGCGCGCGCGGTCTTTGTCGCGCTCGTATGCGTGGGCGTCGTGGCCGGCTTCCTGGCCCTCCTCGTCCGCCAAAGCGGCATCTCTACCACCGATGTGCGAGCCACCCCCGGCACCACGTGGCTCTCAGGTGAAGCACAAGGCCAGGTTGTACTAGCGGCTGCAGGCGGCGAACTCGCCAGTGTCAGCGTGAGCGTCGGTAGCCCCGCCGATCAACTTGATGTCGTCGATGTCGGCCAATCTGTCTTCGTGCACAATCGCACCGCCGGCGAGGTCGTGCGCCTTGCCGGTGTTGACGGTGAGATAAAGGAGCGCTTTCCGGCCCCGACGCTTAGCGCCGGACCCACTGATCTCGTGCGGGCTGGCGGCTCGGTGTATCTCGTGGATCAGGCGAAATCCACCGCCGAGCGCATCAACGACGATGGGAGCCATCTGACCCCTGTTTTGCTCGGAACTTTCACCAGCTGGGTCGGTGCCGATGACGGTCGGCTCTGGCTGGTCGATGTAGCCAGCGGAAACGTCACTGCGTTCGACGGACAGCTCGCGCGCTCCAGCCGTGTCGTGCAACTTGGCGCCGACTCCATCTTGACTGCGGTCGGCGGTGACCCGGTTCTGGTTGACCGCACCAAAGACCGTCTGCGCTGGTTGCGTCGAGGGGTCACCTTCCAAACTGACGTGAGCCTGGCCGGGGCGCTCGTCCAACAGCCGTCGTCGCTCGGCTCGTGCCTGCAAATTGTCGCCAAGGGGTCGCTGCGCTGTTACTCTCCCAAACGCCTGGAACGCAGTCTGTCCATGACGGGTACCGCCAGCCCTTCCGCCCAACTTTTCGCCAACGAGCGAAACGCACTGATTACCAATACCGACAACGGCGACGTACTGCTGGGCTCGTGGCGGACGGGTGCGTGGAGCCCGGCGCGGCGCCCTGCACCGTCGAAACGTTCGCCTCTCGCGTGGTCGAATCCCGGTCCGCTGCTGGTTGACGATCCCGGTTCGCGTTACGCAGTCACCGCCGAGGATGCCCGGCTTGTCATCATGGACAAGTTCTCGCGACTCACCGTTGTCTCTGAGTCCGGTCCGGACGCCAACGGAGTCGCTGTCGCCGGTGTCGGCCCCAATGATCCGAACCAGAACGATGTGTTGGCCACGCAGGTTGAACGCAACCAGGCCAAGGCCCAGGGCGGGCCGAACCTTGCGCCGAACCCGAAACCCGACAGTGTCATCACCCGATCGGGTCGCACCGTGCAGATCGCCGCGTTAGCCAACGACACCGACCCGAACGGCGACATTCTGGCCATCAGTTCGGCCGGTCCGCTTCGCGACACAGGACAGGGTAAAGTGGTGGTCTCCGACGGGCAGATCATCAACTACACGCCACCCGATCGTTTTGTCGGTCAGGTCACCTTCCCGTACAGCGTGACCGATCCCGGCAACCTCAAGGCCTCAAGCACCGTCACCGTCGACGTCATCGGGCTCGACCGCAACACGCCACCGCGCCTCAGTGATGATTCGGGCCGTACGCCGACCAACACCGGAATAACCACCGACGTGCTGGCCAACGATCGCGACGACGAGGGTGATCCGCTCACGATCACGGAAACCTCCACGCCCGCCCATGGCACCGTCTCGCTGCGGCCCGAAGGCATCCGTTATGAACCGGCAGCCGGCTTCGTTGGTGCCGACGAATACACCTACACCGCCATCGACGGCTACGGCGGTAAGTCGACAGCAACGGTGCGCATCACTGTCGTTGCGCCCGCGGCCAGCAACCGTCCTCCCGTCGCGGTTGACGACCGGGCCACCATTCGGGCGGGCCGCCACGTCACCATCCCCGTCATGCTCAACGACAGTGACCCCGATGGCGACCAGCTCCGCATCATCGAGGTTCGCGAAACCCCTGGCCTCACCCTCGCCATCGTCGGCGGACAATCCATCGATGTACTCCCGGCCAACAATCTCAGCGGCCCCACATCTTTCACGTACACCATTGAAGACTCTGGCGGACTACGCGCCACTGCAACGGTGATTCTGCTCGTCGACGCCGTCGCCGAGAACCGCGCACCGGAAGCCGTCGATGACCGGGCCACGTCTGCCTCGGCGCCCATCAACATCGATGTCACGGGCAACGACTCGGATCCCGATGGTGACGCGTTGACCATCATCGATTACACCCAACCGGCAACGGGCCGCGCCACGCGCACCTCGTCAGGCATCATCCGGTTTGAGCCCCTCGCCGGGGTGTCGGGCACGCAGACGTTCACCTACACGATCTCCGATCCCGGCGGCCTCAAGTCCACCGCCCGCGTCACGGTCGAGGTCATCGCACCGACCCGATCGGGGCCGGTTGCCCGTGACGATTTCGCCACCGTATTCCCAGGCGAAACCGTCGTCATTCGACCAACCGCCAACGACAGCCATCCAGACGGCATTGGGTTCTCGCTCAGTGGAACACCGGTCGGGCGCGGTGCAGACATCAAGGTGAATGGTGACGGAAGTCTGTCGTTCACCCCGCCCGATGCCACGCTCACCACCTACACCTTCACGTACACCATTCAGGACACAGCCGGAAAAACGGCCAGTGCCCAAATCGCCATCACAGTCGTGGCCAAGCCGATCGTCAATCGGGCACCGAACGCCAAAGACGACCGAGCCGACGCCGCGTTCGGTGCGGCGGTGACCATCCCCGTCCTCGCTAATGACAGCGACCCCGATAACGATCAACTCAGCCTGGTAGAGACATCGTCGGCTGTCGGTGGCACCGCCGCTGTCAGCGGTGCCAATGTGATCTTCACACCCAACTCCGGGTTCAGCGGTCTGGCCTCGTTCTCCTACACCATTGCCGACCCGGCCGGATTGAAGTCGACCGCCAAGGTCGTCGTCCAGGTAGCCGATCGACCCAAGGTCGCGCCCGTCGCCAGCAACGACGCCATCATCTCCATTGGCGGTGCCCGCGTCTCGCTCGACCCGCTCACCAACGACAGCGATCCCGACGGTGTGGCCTCAGCCCTCATCGTCAAGAGCGCGGCCGCCGAAACGGACGCGGTCATGGTGGCAGTTGCGCCACACCTCGTCACCATCCAGCCGCCCGCTACCCCGGGCAACTACCGAGTGTCCTATGTCGTGGCCGACCCCGACGGCCTGACGGCGACGGGCATCATCACCGTCACCGTCCAGTCGCCGCCAAACCAGCCACCCGTCGCCGTCGCCGACGCCGTCGAGACCAGCTTCGGCGCAGCAGTAAGCATTCCGGTGCTGAGCAACGACAACGACCCCGACGGTGGCCAACTCACCATTCAGGAGTTTTCCCAGGGTGAACCGAGCGGCACCGTCACCAAGGCAGCGCCCAGCAACCTTCGCTATACCCCTGCTCCCGGATTCTCCGGCACCGCCCGTTTCACCTACACCATCAGTGACCCGCAGGGTGCCACCAGCACGGCCACGGTCACGGTAACCGTCAAAGCTTGTTCTGCCGCGGCGCCATCGCTGTCCGATGACGCAGTCGGCACCAAACTCAACACCGCGGTCTCGATCGATCTCTTCGCCAACGACGCCTCGCATAGCGGCACCTTCGCGGTGCTGCCTGCCGATCGTGGCTCCGTCATGCAGACGGGCCCGGGCCAGGTGCTGTACACACCGCCGGCCAACTTCTCGGGCCGTGCCCTGTTCGCGTACAACGTAACGAACTCGTGCGGCGTCGTGGCGACAGCTTCGGTCACCGTCACGGTCAATCATCCCCCGACCGCAGTCAACGACACCGCCGAAGTCACCGCCGGTCAGAGTGTGTCCATCCCGGTGCTTGCCAACGACGGCGATTCCGATGGCGACCCCATCACGATCGCCCGTGTCAGCAACGTCATTGGCGGCACAGCCAGCTTTACCGGTACCGAAGTCACATTCACCGCAAATACGGGGGCCACCTCGGGCAGCTTCAACTACACCATTCGCGATCCCGGCGACCTCAGAGCCACAGCGTCAGTCTCTGTAACCATCAGCGCAGCGAACCGCCCCCCGAGAGCCAGAGACGACAGCGCATCCACACTTGTTGGCGTCACCATCAACTCGATCGACGTGCTGGGCAACGACTCCGATCCCGACGGGGACACACTCACGATCACGTCGGTCGGTGCGGTGACGGGCGCCGGGTCCGTGTCACTCAATGGCTCTACCATTAGCTTCACGCCCGGAGCCAGCGCCGGCACCGACTTGTTCTCCTACACGATCTCGGATGGGAAGGGCGGCACGGCTAGTGCCGTCGTGAGTGTCACCGTCACCGCCCCACCCGTCAATCAACCACCCATCGCCGTTTTCGACAACTGCAACCAAGCCCTCGGCGTAACCAGCTTTACTTGCAACCTGATCGGGAACGACAGCGATCCGGAGAACGATCCGATCTCGATCACCGGTTACTCCGCAAGCAGCGACGTACCCGGCGCACTGCTCTCGCACAGCCGGTCGAATGGCATCCTAACCTTCACCGTCGACCCAACCCAGCCACAAACAATTACTATCTCGTACACACTTTCAGACGGCACCCATTCGGTGACCGGAACGGCAGGGGCAAAGATCGCGTGACCGAAAAAACGAAGACCGCCAATCCACTCGATCGCGCCAGCGACGTGTTCGCTGGCATTCTCGACAATCTCAATGTCGTGCTGAAGGGCAAGAACGAACAGGCCGAGCTAGCCGTCACCTGCCTCATGGCCGAAGGTCATCTTCTCATCGAGGACAAGCCCGGTACGGGCAAGACGTCATTGGCCCGGGCTCTCGCTGCCTCCATCGGCGGCACGGCACGGCGTATCCAGTTCACGCCCGACCTTCTGCCCACCGACATCACCGGCGTTACCATTTACGACCCTAGTGGTGGGGAGTTTCGCTATCGCCCCGGGCCCGTGTTCGCCAACGTCGTCATTGCCGACGAAATCAACCGTGCCTCACCGAAGACCCAATCGGCATTGCTCGAAGTGATGGAGGAGCGCCAAGTCACCGCCGACGGCACCAGCCGCCCGGTGCCCCGTCCGTTCATGGTGGTTGGCACCCAGAACCCGCTCGACTTTCAGGGCACCTACCCGCTGCCCGAAGTACAGCTCGACCGTTTCGCCATGAAGCTGAGCCTCGGCTACACCGACCGAGACGCCGAGCTTGAGGTCATCTCCGACCGCGCCAGTGGCGACCCGGTTGTCGGTCTGAGCCCGGTGGTCAACGACGTGCAGTTGCAGAGGATCATCCGCGCCATCCGCGACGTGACCGTGGGCGAGAACCTGCAGCGCTACGTCGTCAACATGGTGGTAGCCACCCGCGAGCACCCCGACCTGCGGCTTGGCGTGAGCACCCGCGGCACGCTGCTGCTGCTGTCCGTTGCCCGCGCCTACGCGGTCGGACGCGGCCGCAACTGGGTGAGCCCCGACGACATCAAGGCCGTCGCGGTACCCGTGCTGGCCCATCGTCTGAGCATCGCTCCGGAAGCCGAGCTCGACGGCGTCACCTCGCTCGACGTGCTCGAACAGATCATCGCCGCCACCGCTGTCCCTCGATGAAGAAAGTTCGACCAACAGCGGGCGGCCTTGGGCTGCTGGTCGGCGTGGTCGTGCTGGCGGTCGCGGGGCTGTGGTCGAGTTACCGAGAGTTCCTGCTGTTCGCGCTGGCGGGCCTGATCTTACTTGCACTCGGCTTTCTGCTACCGCGATTCTCGACGAACATCGAGGCCTCACGTCGCATGACTCGAGTTCTGGTCCAGCGAGGTGAGCCAATCGACATGAAACTCACGGTGCTGGCCGACCGACCGCTCCCCCGGCTGTCGATGACCGATCAGGTCGGCGGCAACCCCGTCGCCTTCGAGGTACCGCCACTGCTCGCCAACGTGCCTGTGGACATTATCTACAGCATCAAGGCCGAGCAACGAGGCGTGCATCAGGTGGGCCCACTTCGTGAGGAGCGCCGAGACCCGTTCGATCTCGCCGTGCGCACCAGCCGTCACGAAGTGATCGATGAAGTCATGGTGCACCCGGTCGTGCACAAGCTCGGACGCACCGACAACAGTGCGCTGCTCCTGCAGCGCAACACCCCGTTTCGATCGGTGATCGATGACCCCAGCTCCGAGTTCCGCACCCTGCGTGACTATGTGCCCGGCGACGATCCCCGGCTGATCCACTGGGCCAGTTCTGCGCGCACCGGGCAGTTGGTCATCCGCGATTTCCTCGACCTGCGCCGCCTGGCCCGGGTCATCGCCATGGAGACCAGCGAGAGCGTACTCAGCGAGGCCGAATTCGAAGAGGCCGCTGAAATCGGCTGCAGCCTAGCCGTGCAGGCGCTTGAGTCCGGGCTCATCACCATCGTACGTTCCTCCGACCCGGCGTCGGCGGCGCAATGGACGCCGTTGACACAGCGCACCGACATTCTCACCACCTTCGCCAAAGTGAACCGTTCAACCGCGGCGGAGACCAAAACCGATCGGCTCACATCGGCGGCCGGACTGCCCGCGGGTCAGATCTACCTCATCACCGGGGGCCGTTCCCAGGTCCTCCCGCAACTGCTCGGCGGTTCGGAGATGCGGTCGAAGCTGATCGTCGTTCGCATTTCCAGCCAGCCCAACAAGCTGCCCAGATTGCCGGTCGCATCCATCGACGTGCGCTCCGGAGTGGAGTTCGCCCGCCGTTGGCGCCGAGGGGCGGCAGCATGATTCGCACCGCTCCCAGGAGCCTTGTCCCGGTTGTACTGCTGTCGGCCATCGCCGCCGCCCAGGCACGCAAGATCTTCGACGTCACTTCCTGGCGATGGGCGTTGATCGGCATCGGCCTCTTCTGTGGCGTCATTGCCTTTCTCACCGCCAAGCTCCCCACGTGGGTCCGGGCCGCCATCAGTGCGGTTACTGTCCTGGTGTCCACCGCAGTGATCGTCAAAGCCGCCGACGGCCTGCTGCCCGGCGATGTGTTCAGCTCGCTGACAAACGGAGCCGGTGAGTTGTTGAGCGGCCGCTGGCCTTCGCCGGTCACTCCCACCACCATCGGTTTCGTCGCTGCGCTCGCCGGTACCACCAGCATTCTGGCCGCGCATGCATCGCTGCGTCGGCTCATCGGTCCTGCGCAGCTGCTGCCGTCACTGGCCATGTTGGCCGCCATCGCGTTGTTCGCGTCGCAGTCCGGCACTCCGTCGGTTCGTTTCCTCATTGCCTATGTTGGTTTGAGTGTCGCCACATTGTGGCTGGCCGCTCAGGATCGTCAACACGCCCACGATGAACCTGACAGCGTCAAACAACCGCGGCGGGCCGTGGTGCTGGCCACCATCGGGCTGCTCGCGCTACCGATCGTGTTTTCGGGCCTGCTTCCGTCCAATCGCTACGACCCGCGACTCAACCGAGACGATCCGGTGCAGCAGGAAGAAGACCTCAGTCCGCTGACCGTCGTCGATCAGCTCCGCAGTCGCAGCCCCGAAATTGTGCTCTTCGAATCAGAAGGCACTCCAGTCGGTCGTTGGCGTCTCGTGGCACTCAACCGTTACGACGGCCGCGCGTGGATGGCGCCAGCCAATCTCCGTCGAGCCAGCACCCGCCTTGTCGATCAGGTCACCAAGCGAAACGCGCCTGGCGTTCGCTCCGTCAATGTCACCATCAAAGGTCTCGACGGACAATGGCTGCCGTCCCCCGCCGGTCGCACCTTCGAGGTGTCCGTTCCTGTTCGCACCGATGGCACCGTGTCCAGCTTGCGCGCCGCCAAACCACTGACTCCCGGCACCAAATACCGCGTCGTTGCCAACGAACTCGGCTTCGAAAAGACCACCGCGGCCAGCACCAACGCCGACCGCACGTTGCTCGCCAGGCTCACCGATTTCCAGACCCCCGTCGCCGTTCGGACCCTGGCGACGCAAATCACCGCAGCGGCCACCACCGACCGAGATCGCGCCGACCTGCTGGCGAGCTACCTGCGCGATAACTATCAGCTGGACGAGCAGGCACCCGCCGGCCACTCGGCCGGACTCCTTGAACTCTTCCTCACCAAGAGCAAGCGCGGTCGACGGGAACAATTTGTCGCCGCATACGCGTTGCTGTCGTCATCAATTGGACTCCCGGTACGTATAGTCGTGGGCTTCGCCCCCGCCGACGGCTCAAGTCGGGTCATGTCTTCCACCGCCATCGCCTGGCCCGAGGTCGCCTTCGAGGGCGTGGGGTGGCAAGGTTTTGACCCGACGCCTGCCACCGAGGGCAAACCGCAACGGGGTACGAGCCCGCAGGCACCAAACGCCCAGGTGCAGACGCCGCCACCCACCACCGCCGCTCCCATTGAGTCGACGGTTCCCGCCACGCCCATTCTGCCGACGACGCCACGAACCTCCATCTCGAAGGCCAAGCTCCTCGTTATCGGCCTGCCGCTGCTCCTCATCATCGGAACCATCGCGTACGTGCTCGGCATTCTCGACCTGAAGAAGCGTCAGTGGGAACGACGGGCGGCGGCCGATACCACCAACGGTCAGGTGGTCGGTGCGTTCTTGAACGGCACCGATCGCATCATCGATCTTGGTGTCAATCTGCCGGCCAGCGGCACTGACCGCGAACTGATCCTGGTGGGCGCGAGCAAACTCGATGCCGCTGTCGAGCTGGCTCCGTTGGCCGATATGGCCACCGAAGCTGCCTACGGTACCCGCGTGATGCACGAAAGCGAGGTCGAGGATGCCCAGCGTTACCTGCGACAGTTCGAAATCGCCACGGCCTCCATCCCCCGCAAAGAACTTCTGAAGGCCCGACTCAGCCTACGGTCGCTACGCAAGGGACTCGGCCCCCGCCGCGGCATCAAACACTCCGGGAAGACGTGACATGCCTCGTTTGCTACCGAGCGCGGGTCGGGTGGGTGACGACGGGTAGCACGCTCTTCATGCGCTGGGCACCGAGCTGATCGGCGATGTCCTCAAGCCCGTCGAGCTGCTGGCTCTTCATGGGTATGGCCAGCACGATGGTGTCCGCCATCTGAGCGAACTGCATGGTGGTGGCGGCTTCGAGCAGCGCCCCGCCGTCGATGACCACAACGTGCGCATGCGCCATGGCACCGGACAGCAGCTCGGCGACATCGGTGCGACGAAGCCATGAACGACCGTCAACCGGCCCGAGACCGAGCACCTCAACGCCCGTAGTCGACGTCTCGGTGAAGGCACCGAACGTATCGTCCAGGGACGCACCGCTGCGGGTACGGGAGCGGGTCTTGACATCACCCGAGCGCGCGAGGAGCGCCGGAATGCCACCCTGTCGGTCGGCCTGGAACTGGTAGGTGATGGCGCCTGTCTGCTGGTCGGCATCAATGAGCACGACGGACAAACCAGATTGCGCAAACCGCGATGCCAGCGCGACCGCCAGCGTCGACGTAGCCGCCGGACGGGTGGAGCCAGCCACCAGCACCGACAGGGACTTGTCGTCGGTGGCACGGGCCTCGGCCCGCACACAGAGTTGATCGATCATTTGCGCGGTGTCGTTCGGCAGGTCCTTCAGCAGTGTCGGGAGTCCCGCCGCCATGGCCGACGAGCGACCGAGCCGACCGACGACGGGTTGGCCAAGGGCGTGGCCGACATCCTGCTCGTCGACAGCCTTGCCGGACAGTCGAGCCAGCGCCATGGCGAGTGCCAGCCCGAGCAGGCCACCACCGATAAGGCCGGCCGCAGGAAGCAGTTTGGACTTGACGGGAACGGGCACCGTGGGAACGACCGCAGGCTGGACAACTTCACTGGCAACCTTGACGTTGGCGGCCTGTTCGAGCTGAGCCTTGCTGGACAACACCTGGGACTGCTCGGCACGAAGTGACTGCAGATCACCTTCGATCTGCCCGTTGCTGTCAAGGGCCGTATCGAGGCGTTGGCGGGCTTCATTCAAGGTGGCCTGGGCGAGACCCGTCGGCGCAGCAAGGGTGAGGTTGGCCGCGTTGACGGCCTGAGAGTTCGTCTCTCGCTTCTTTTGCAGCACGACTATCTCGGATTTGATCTGGGCCAGTTGCTGGGTGAACGAAGCGACAGCCGGACCCTGCTGTTCGGCCGCTCGAGTCTTGAGATCGGCGATGTAGGTGTTGACGTAGGTGTTGGCGATAGCGGCGGCTTGCTGGGGATCGGCAAGGGTAACGCCCACCGTCACAAGATCGCTGCGGGGCTCATGTGTCACCGTGGTCGCACGGGAGACGCTGTCAGTAGTCTGACCCGGATACTGCAATGCGACCTTCTCGGCAATGAATGAGCTCTGCAGAACGCTGAGCTGACTGAGGACATAGCGGTCGGGGTCATTCAAAAAGACTGTGCCCCCGAGCGCATTCTGGGGCGGCTGGATGTTCACGAGCGCTCGGGCCTGGTAGGTCGCGACCTTGCGGCCGTTGGCGAAATAGCCACCGGCGGCGCCGAGAATCGATAGCAGCACTACCAGCCACCAACGGCGGCGGATAGCGGAGAAGAGATAGGACAATTCCACTAGAGGGTCCTTCCGGATTGGAACGAGCACTCTCTGAACAGAATGCGCATTGGAGCACAGGCCATGAATTTATGAAGGCGACAGGAACGCATGAGCGACTTTCTCGAGCGAGGCATCATTCGACAAATCTGCCGAATGAGCGGCGGCCGCATTGCGGCGAAGCCTGCGCCAGGGAGGCTGTTCCGCGCGCAGGGTCATTCCGCGGCACAGACAAATGAAAGGGATCCACGGCCCGAGAAAGAGGCTCTCGGACAATGACATCACGGCGATGGCAAGCCCGGCAATGACGATGGCCGCACCCACCGCACTTCCGAGCCGGGCCAGTCGCAGCGAGGACGTGAGTGTTGGTATGAAAAGGCACACAAACAACACAATGCCGATGACACCGACCTGCAGGATGACATCCAACGCACCGTTGTGCGCATGAAACGCCCGAAATCCGATGCGGCGCATGATGGAGAATGTGGGTTCAACGTTCTCGGAAATCCAAACTCCGCCGTAGCCATAGCCCAGGAGAGGGCGCCGCTCTATTCCCCAAAGCGCCCCCGACCAGATGTTGGTGCGACCGGTGAACGTGGCGTCCTTGCCGTATGCAGCCAGGACGATCGGCAGAGTACTCAGACCGACCACCATCGAAACCAGCAAACCGGCAAAGGAAAAGAAGACGAACGGCGCTGTCATGCGCCTTTGTTGCTTTATGAACGCGCGCAACCAGTTCCAGGCGGTGATTACAAAGATGATGCCGGCCAATCCGGTTCCGGAACGCGAGCCAATCAAGAGCACCGCAATCACACCGAAGGCCACCCATCGCCTGCGACGGTGAGTCTCAAACGCCAGAAGGAAGACCACGCCGACAACCAGCAGCGTGCTCATGGCGTTTTTGTGAACAAACGGCCCGTGCCATCCGGGTAACGCTCCCTCATTCGCGGTGGCGGCTTGCACCCTGGTGGCAGGGTTGGTCACGAGGCTGAAAACGATGTAGCCGAGCAATGTGTAATAGCCATGCAGAAATCCACGCACAATCAGCTCGCCGGGCACCGACGCGCCAATGGCAAGAAAGATGAACGCTGGGATCAGGAACCGTTCCGATTTGTTCACAAACAGGGTGGAGTCATAGACCCACGTTGCGCTTACCAGACACCATCCCACGAAGGCGATCGCGGCCGTGCTGATGCGCATGCGTGCGAAGGTGCCTCTGGCGGATGTAAGCAGCGCCAGTACCCCCAGGCCAGAAACACCCAGGATGGCAATCGTCGGTAGCGGAACAGCCTCAAACGTGATCAACGGCATGAGGAACAAATAGATGACGATGAGCCGTTCATGGATCACCTCGTTCGGTACCCGTGCGCCCAGGCTGATGCCGCGTCGTCGCACCAGCGGCTGGTTGATAGTCGCCATTAACGGTTGACCAGTCGGGAGGAGTCGTCTCGTTCCCATTGCGTGCCGGTGCGCTGGGCCAGAATCCGCCCCGCGGTGACGAAGGCGGCATAGACCGTTGCGTCCGCGAATGACGACGGGCCGCGAATCGACCGCACGAGTGACAAGACGGTCTGCTTGGTCGTGAGTGGGGCAATGTCGGGGAACATGTCGCCAAGCTGTCGATTGCCGCGCACGTTGCGAGCGAGCACGCGAGTGAGCGAACGACTATCCCGCGGTGGGTGCACCACAACAGGCGCCGCATCGATGATCTCGGCTCTGCCCTCCGGCACTACTCGTGCGGCGAAGAGATCGTCACCCAACACATTCGGGAACGCGCCGAAGAGCTGTCGGGTTTCCCACGACAGCCCGTAGCTACCGCCACCGGAAAACTCTTGTCGCACACTGGACAATCGGCTCCGAGCCCGGTGAAATGAACAAACCAGCCAACTCGCACCATCGACATCGACCACAGCGGGCGGGCGGGCACCTCCCGCACCCGCTGCGAGCCGAGCGAAAACAGCCTTCGCTGAGGCCGCTGACATGGCGATATCGGCGTCGAGGTAGATTCGCGGGCCGGGTCCGAGTTGGGCCTCGGCCGCCCGAATCGCGCCGGACTTGCCGGGTTCGGGAACGTCTAGCACGGTGATCCAACTGGCCACTGCTCGGGCCTTGGCGATCGTATCGTCGGTGCAACCGTTGGCTGCCACGATTACCGTGACTTCTTCAGGCGCAAACCCATCCAGCAGAACGCGCAGGGTGTGTTCAATCACGGCCGACTCGTTGTGGGCTGGGATGATGATGGCGGGTTGCAAAGTCACGGCCACAGCACCCGCTTTCGTTCGCGGGCCCATGTGCGTTCGAGCACATGGTTTTCCTGCTGCTGATACTTGTGGAGCGCAACCCATGAGGCGACCACAAGGGCTACCTCGGTGATGAACGTGGCCGCGAGCGCACCCTTCCAGGAGAATTTGGGAATGAGGATGATGTAGAGCGTGAGCGAAAACAGGGCAGAAGCGAGGTTGAACAGCATCCGCGTTCGGACCTTGCCCAGTCCGAGCAGCCCATTGTCGGCAAAGTTTCGACAACCTCGCAGCAACACCAGCGGCGACAACCAGCGCAGCTGCGTGATCGCGGTGGTGAAGTTGGGCGCCAGAACTCGAAGCATGAACGGGCCCATGACGTTGAGACCGATCACCGCCAGCACGCCGTAGCCGGCGCCGAGCGCAGTGAACTTTCGCGCCCGATGGACGTGCTCACTCAGTCGACTACCGCGCTGGACCGACTGCGTATGCGTGGCGCTTTCCATGGCGGCCAACGGCACCATGGCCAGGCGGGCGACCCGATATGCGATCCCGTAGAGGCCGGCGTCTTCCTTGAAGTGCGAGGCGGCCATGATGGGCTTGTCGCCTTCCTCGTTCACGGCGTACGAACCGACCGATGCCATGAAGGTCGCGGCCGTCGCCAGATGGTGACGCATTGGTTGACCCGGACTTGGGAAGAACCCGATCCGTCGCGCGATGAGCAGGCTGCAGATGAGCCAGATCGCAAGCTGCGTCGTGAGCAACGCCAGCCCGATGTTCACAAAGCTGATCGACCCGAATCGCCACAGCGCGCCAAGGGCGACGGCCTTGCCCAGCGCGCCAGTGGTGCGAACCCACTGCCCGGCTCGCACCGAAATAGTCGACTGCGCCAACATGGCCAGCGGCAGCACGGCTGCGGCACCGATCAATTCGGCTGCTGCGAGTGCCGCGATGCTTGCAAGTGAAACTTCATGGATCAGCACTCCGCCCAGCAGGATCACGACCGCCATGCCAAGCGCACTCAGCATGCAGAGATACGTCAACGTCGAGTGCATCGTGGTCTTGGCGGCCTCGCGTTCGCGCACGATCCACTGCGGAATGACCAGCGCCGCCCAACTGGTGCAACTGGCAACGGCGAAACCGATGATCCCGTAGATACCGGCGTACTTTCCGTACTGCACCTTGTTGAAGTGATGGCTCACGATCAGCACCGACACCATCGAGGCGACCAGGGTGGAGCCCTCCGCGATCAAGGCCCAGAGGAGGTTCTGCGACAGACCATGTTTGCGGTGGGGTGTGGTTAGCGCAGGCACAGACTGCTGCACGGGCACTCACATCACTTTCGACAGGGGCTTCTCTTCGGCACAAAGAGACACGGGTACCCGCGGACCGCACCGACTTTACCGACCGTGTCGGCCGGAATGGAGAGTCGTCCGACACAACGACATCAAGATTCCGTGTCGATCTGACAGACAGTTGCTCTGGGCGTTCGCCCGATTACCAAGCGCAGCAAACCTGCGGATCAGCAGAAGTCCGCGTCACAAAGGGCCAGGTCAGGTACTTGGAGGGAGGGCGCTGCTATGTGGTGTACCAACCGGCCAGATCCACCAGGAGGTGGGCGCTGACGGTGGTTTGCAACGACACACCTCCGTCGTGCAGCAGCGTCGTGACGTGGTTGGCAATGGTCTGTCCGCCCTCGACGTTGAGATTGGATGTGTTGGGCACGGCCTGACCCAGCGGATAAACCGTGACGAATCCGGGTGCCACGGCGTCGACAACGGTGGTGTTGCCAACGATGGCAAGCACGCCCGCAGCGGGTACGCCCCGCCGACCGGCCACAGCAAGGTTGGTGCTGCTCCCGCCGATGGGTTTGGTGTCGTTACGGGTGTCGAGCAGTCGGACCGGGCTAGCAGGCACGAACAGCCCGCTGCTTGATGCCGGCCCGATCCCGCCTGCGGTGAAGTAGCCGACGACATCGACAATGAGGTGCGCGCCGTTGGACGTGAGCAGCGAGATGGCTCCGCCGTCGCCCAGTTTCACGATGACCTGGTTGGCACGCGTCTGCCCGACGTGATCAAGGTTGATGTTGGACACCTGCGGAGCCTTGCCCCCGGTCGGCCACACCGTGACAAAGCCGGGTGCGCTGGCGTCGTCGGCCGTCACGTTGAGCACGACAGCTTCGGCTCCACTGGCCGGCACGCCAACTGATCCGCCAACCGTGACCGTGCGCTCCGCGTTGCCGTCCGGTTTTGGGCCAAGACCACGGGTGTCATAGAGACGTTGCGGCGACGGCAGCGGCACGAAGCGACCGTCGACGGAACTCGGCGACGCCGTGTAGTAACCGAACACGTCGACCAGAATATGTGCGCTGGTAGTCGACAAGATCGTGATGGCACCGTTACTGCCGGGCGACACCGTGACGAGGTTCGGCGCGGTCTCGCCAGTGCGGACGTTGATGTTGGAGACGCTCGGCGCCAACGCGCCACTCGGCCATACCGTGACAAACCCGGCGTCGGCCGCGTCCAGCGCCGTGACGTTCACGACCACGGCAGTCGCGCCAAGACCGGGAACGCCACCAACGCCGGTCACACCAACCTCTACCGGCACGTTGGCCTGCGGTTTGGCACCGAGGTTGCGCGAATCGAAGAGGCGCAACGGCGCAAGGGGAACGTACTTGCTTTCGCACATCGCGGTCGGCTCGAACGTTGCCACCAGCGACTGGCCGGCCGCAGCGATTACCGTATGGACCCGCGCTCCCCCGTCGGACCACCGCACGAACCGCTGCCTTACGCCGTTGACGCACTGCTCAGCCGGAACCTCAACGCTGTGTTGAAAGCCCGGGACGGTATCGATGGCGAAGGGAAGGGCCTGTGTGATGCCACTCATCACCGCGTTGGTGGCGATGTTCGACGTGACCGGAACCGTGATCCTCGTGGGCTTGATCTCGATCGAAGTCGTGGTGGAAACGTTGCTGGCATCAGTAGCCGTCAGCGAGATGAGAAACGACGTGTCGCCGGAAAATTCATGGCCGCTGGTCGGAATCGGAAGCGACACCGAATTGCCTGGCTGATTGCTGATTTCCGGGTGGGTGTGGCTGTCGTGCTTGAACACAATGGTCCACGACAGCTTGCTGGCCGCGAGGGCCGCGCCGGTTGCATCGGTGGCGGTGCCGGTGGCTACCACCGTTTGCCCGGCGGCGAACACGAAGCCGTTGGCCGGGCTAGTGATGGTGACGTTCGGGCCGTCACCGACCTTGATCGTGATGGGGTTGGCGTTGACGGTGACGCCACCTGCGGTCACCTTCAGCAGGGCGCTGTAGGTGCCACCGCTGACGTAGCGGTGGACCGGCGACGGCAGGGTCGATGTGGTGCCATCGCCGAAATTCCACAGGTACGACACGGGGTTGCCGGCCGGGTCGGAGGCGGCGCCGGTGAACGTTACGTCACGCCCGACCGGCCCGGTGACGGCGTTGGCCGAGGCGGTCTGTACGACGGGGTGCGGGCCGTAGGTGATGCGGCGCAGGTTCCCGGTGAAGATGTCGAGGAAGTAGATGTTGCCGTCGGGGCTGACGTCGACCCAGACCGGAGCCTCATCCAGAGTGTTCGTTTGCAGTTTGTGGACGAGCCCAGAGTTGGTTGTCGGTTGCCCGCTGGCATCGGGCCTCATCCATGAGATGGTGGATGACGGATAGTCGCCGTAGATATACGCACCCGACAGGGGGAAGTTGCCGGTGCGGTACATCTGTCCGCCGATGATCGCCTTGTTGAAACAGCACGCAACACCTGCCGTGTGTCCGTACGTAAGCACCGGTCCGGTTACCCCAGCGGGGCAAGCCAAACCGCTCTTGGGCTGCCCCAGCGGTCCTTCGCAGAGCGGCCAGCCGTAGTTGGCTCCGGCCTGGCCAACGTTGATCTCCTCGTACGCCGTCTCCGCCACGTTGCCGCCGACGTCGCCAATCCAGAGTGGCAATGCCGGAGCACCTTGCGGATTGGCCGTCGTGCGGGCGCGCTCAAACTGGCTTCGATACGGGTTCCGCAGCCCGTACGCCCAGATTTCTTGGATGGTCTTGCCGGGGATCACCGGGTTGTCGGTCGGCACCGTGCCGTCGAGATCGATGCGCAGCACCTTGCCGAACACGTTGGTCAGATCCTGCGACAGGCTGGCGAGCGCATCGCCGATGGTCAGGTAGAACTTGCCGTCGGGACCAATGTCGAGCGAGCCGCCAATGTGGTTGGTCGGATCGGCGTAGACCGTTCGCAACGGCCCCGGACTCCACCAGATCGTGGCGTTGGAGGACACCGTCGTAAAGAGCGAATCGACTTCAAGCCTCGCAATCCGAAGCTTCGAATCCGAGTTGGCCGAGTAGTACACGTACAGGCGGTGATTGGTGGCGAACGCAAGGTCGACAACGATGTCCAGCGCACCCGATTCACCGCGCGAGTCCACATCGGGCATCGTGTAGAGCAGCGACTTGGTTTCGGTCGTCGGGTTCACCACGTACAACGAACCCGGTTTGGTCAGCACCACCATGCGACCAT
The DNA here is from genome assembly GCA_031410595.1 of Actinomycetes bacterium. Lineage (GTDB taxonomy): Bacteria > Actinomycetota > Acidimicrobiia > Acidimicrobiales > Ilumatobacteraceae > JANMCE01. Next base: position 93,941 of record JANNZM010000072.1, read on the forward strand.
CCGGAAGCCAGTCCGCCGCCACCGCCTGAGACATACCGCCGATGACAAACTCGTCGTTGACCAACGCCGGGTCGAACGTCGGCGCTGCGTGTGCGGGCGCGCCGAAGACGCACAGACCGCTCAGGATCATGCAGATCGTCGAGACGAGGGCGAGAACGCTTCTTCTCACGGTGCGTCAACTTCTGCGTTGTCGTTGCGACGCCTCACCTCAGGATGCAGGATCGTGTAAAGAGCCAGACCAAGGGCCAAGACCGCAAAGATGACTACGCCATTCGCTCGCGGAAAGTAGATCGGTGCCAGCACCACACCGGAGAGGATCGCGGTCCACAGCCAGAGGATAAATACGCTGCGGCGATGTCCGTGGCCAAGCCGCAGGAGGCGGTGATGCAGGTGTCCCTTGTCAGCGCCCGTGATGCCCTGGCGCTTGCTGGTGCGGCGCACGATGGCAAAAGCCACATCAAAAAGCGGTACCCCCAAAATCACCAACGGGATCAGAAGTGGCGCGAACAAAAAGTAGGTCTGACCTTGTGTACCGGCGCCGGAACTTCCCTCATTCGGACTCACCCGGCCGCCCACCAGCGCGGTACAGACCGCCATCAGCCCTCCGAGCAGCAGCGCACCAGAGTCCCCCATAAAAATGCGCGCCGGATGCACGTTGTAGGGCAGAAAACCGAGGCACATGCCAAGCACGATCACCGCGATCACAGGACCAAGACTGGGGGCGATGTCGTGATGGTTATCGAGGTTTCGGCTGTAGAGAAAGAACGCACCCGAACTGATCGCCACAATGCCAGCGGCCAGTCCGTCAAGACCGTCGATGAGGTTGATGGCATTGGCCATGCCGAGCAGCCAGACGATGATGACGAGGGGCCGCAGATCGCCGGAGATGACAAAGATGCGACGGCCAAGAATGCCCGGCACTCGGAAGTAATACATCGACGCACCGGCTAGGGCCAACATGGCGCCCGCGAGTACAAGTCCGGCAACCTTGGCGGGCGCCGAAATGCCTTCGGGATCTTGGACCTTGGGGTCCGACTTGTGCAGATCATCGAGCAAGCCGACGATCATGATGATGGTTGCCGCCACTACTACTCCCAAGGATTCGCTCGTGTCGAATACCCGGGCGAACCGCTTCATCTGACTGGCAATGCCGAACGACACCAGAAACCCCAGGTACATCGCCACGCCACCCACCGACGGGGTGGCCTTGGTGTGGACTCGGCGGGAGTCGGGCTGTGTAACCCGGCCGGCGCGGATCGCGAGCACTCGCACAACCGGTGTGGCCGCCGCCGTGGTCAAAGCCGCGATTGCTCCAACCAACGGGTAACTATCGGACCATGCCACGGCGCAGAGCGTAGGGCACGCAGACCGTCAGAATTCGTCCTCGAGCGCAGAAAGCATGGCGACGCGACGGGCATGACGGCCACCTTCGAAGGCTGTGGCAAGAAACAGCGTCACGATTTCCTCGGCCAGACCAAAGCCAACAACCCTGCCACCCATCGACAACACGTTGGCGTCGTTGTGGGCGCGGGCCAGTCGGGCGGTGTAAAGGTCGTTGCATAGCGCCGCTCGGACGCCTCGCACCTTGTTGGCCGCCAGTTGTTCACCCTGGCCGCTCCCCCCGATAACGATGCCGACCTCGGCCTCGCCGTCGCGCACGGCTCGGCCCACGCCAGCGCAGATCGGTGGATAATCGACCGACTCGGTGCTGTGGGTACCGTGGTCATGCACCTCATGGCCGGCGGCCTGCAGCAGGGCGGCAACGTGCTCTTTCAGGGGGAATCCGGCATGGTCGGCGCCAATGGCAATGCGAGTCATAGGCGCCGAGTGTACCGAACCGGCCACCTCCGCCTTGACTACTCTCAGCGTCGAACTAACTACAGAATGACCCACGGTCACCGCACGACTGAGCACAGCTGGTGGTCACTGCGGCACGACTCGCTCAAGGTTTCGTCTGACTCTTGTCCCAGGTCTTGTCACCGAATGCGGGAGTGCGGCAACGTGCCATCCATCCGGCGAGCGGCGGAAGTTTGTGGCTATCCAGATCAAGCGAGCGAACCGGACCCAATTTGTGACCAGTACCAGCGCAGCGACCGTCAGGCGGACGAATGACCATGACCCTTCCCTCAACGCAAACCTCACTTCCCGAAGGGGTTGAGATGCCACTGACCCCGGACGAAATTGCCACCAAGTCCTTCCCGTCCGTCCTTCGTGGCTACGCCAAGTGGGAGGTCGATGAGTTCCTGAAGGATGTTGCGCTCGATTACCAGCGCGCCCTCGGCTTGGCCGAATGGGCCATGCAACGATCGTCACTTCTTGTCCCGGAAACGCGGCTGTCCGAGCAGCCCCACGTGGCAGAGGTCGACCAGTCGGCCCCGGCTACCGTCCAGGTTTCCACCGCCCTGCCGCCACCTTCTCCTGCACCCCACGGAGCGGCTACCGGTCAGTCGGTTGTGCAGATCGAAAAGCTCGGCGAGCACATCCGCTACCTGGCGGTGCTGGTAAACAACCTCAACCAGCGCATCGACGTGCTCGAGTCGCAACGTACGCAAGCGGCCGCGGTGCAGATCCCACCCATGCAGGTCCGCTCCGAACCACAACCGGTTGCCTCGCTTGCCAATGGTGTCTACCCGTCGGGATTCGCAGCCGCCGGCACCCCGCCGAACGTTCCGTCACCCATCGACACCGTCGAACAGACCCGGCTGTCACCAAGCGACTGGTGGCCGACCGAGTCACCGTTGTGGGTCGTCAACAAGACCAACCGTTCAACGTCGCCCTCACGCAACCATCCTCCGGCGTAACGATCTGGTCGGCCCGGAGGCTCGGACCGGTACGTGATTGCTCTAGCCTGCGCGCTTCGTGGATCCTCGCACCCCGGTTCTGATCGGCTCCGGCCAGCGCACCCATCGCGCCGCTTCACTGGCTGAAGCGCGTTCGCCCATCGCGCTGATGGCCGAGGCGGTTGAGCTTGCCGTCGCCGACGCTGGGCTGCGCCACCTGCCCGACATCGACCTGTTGACCGTGGTCAATACGCTGAGTTTCCGCTCGGCCGACCCGGCCCGCTGCGTTGCCAGTGCGCTGGGAGTGTCTCCGGCCGTCTCCGCAGTAACGACGGTGGGAGGCAATGCGCCCCAGGCACTGGTCAACCACATTGCCGCGTCTATTCAGCAGGGAGAGCTGGAGTTCGTTGTCCTGACTGGCGGTGAGGCCCGACGCAGTCAGCGCCGCGGCCGCGCCGCGGGCACGAAACCGTGGCCCGACGATACGGATCCGACCCCAGCCGACAAGGTGATCGGCGAGGACTTCGTCATGTCGAGTCCCGCCGAGTTGGCCCGCGAGATCTGGCTTCCGGTTCAGATCTATCCGCTCTTTGAATCGGCGCTGCGCGCCGCGTCGGGTCGGACACCGTCGGAGCATCAGGCCTATCTGGCCGCGCTGTGGGCTCGCTTCGCCGCCGTCGCCGCCGATAACCCGTTCGCATGGAATCGGAGCGCACCGACTGCCCACGATATCGCCACTCCCGGGCCGAAGAACCGTATGATCGGCTGGCCCTATCCCAAGCTGATGAACTCCAACAACGACGTGGACCAGAGCGCAGCCCTCTTGATCTGTTCGGTTGAAAAGGCCACCGAGCTCGGCGTGTCACGCGACCGGTGGGTGTTCCCCGTGAGCGGTACCGATTGCCTCGAGCATCCGTTCATCTCCAACCGATGGACGTTCACCGAGACACCAGCGATTCAGATGGGCGGCCGGCTGGCGCTCGAACTGGCGGGCCTGGGGATCGACGACATCGGCGTGATCGATCTCTACTCGTGCTTCCCGTCCGCAGTGCAATTGGGCGCAATGTCGCTCGGCCTGTCACTGGATCGGCAGCTCACCCGTACGGGCGGCTTGAGCTTCGCCGGCGGGCCGTGGAACAACTACTCGATGCACGCGATCGCCACCGTTATGAACGATCTGCGCAACGACCCAACGGCCAATGGGTTGGTGTGGGCCAACGGCGGCTTCGCCAGCAAGCACGCCTTCGGCGTGTACCGCACTCAGCCTTCCGCCGAGGGGTATCGCTACGCGTCGCCGCAGGCCACGATCGATGCGCTCCCGCAACGGGCCTGTGCTGGTCCGGCCGAGGCTGCCGGTGCCGCGGTGGTGGAGGCGTACACCGTGATGCACGACCGCGACGGGCAGCCCGAACGGGCCATCGCCAGCTGTCTTCTGGCCGACGGGCGACGAGCCTGGGGAACTTCGATCGACGGGCCGCTGGCGGCTGCAATGGTCGACGGTGAGTGGGTCGGCCGGGCCGTAACCCTGAAGGATGAGGGCGTTCTGGTGGCGTAGTCTGGCCATACCCATGACTGACACTTTTCCGCGGCAATATGCCCGCACGCGTCACCTCACGCTTGGCGAGCCGAGAAACATCGTGGTCTCCCCCGATGGCGCTCGAGTGGTGTTTCTCCGTTCCCGTGGCGGCGACGACCCGGTCAACTGCCTGTGGGTGATGGATTCACACACCGGTATCGAGAGGCTGGTTGCCGATCCCCTGGTGCTCTTGGTCGGCGCCGATGAGGCCGACCAACCGGCCGAAGAACGGGCCCGCCGCGAGCGGGCGCGAGAAGGTGCCGGAGGCATTGTCAGCTTCTCCACCAACCAGGCAGTAACGGGGGCTTGCTTCAGCCTGGCCGGCCGACTGTTCACCGCCGGGTTGATCACCGCGACGTCGCGTGAGCTTGACGTACCGGGCCCGGTGTTTGACCCGCGGTCCGATCCGGCCGGTACCCGCATTGCCTACACCCGGTCCGGTGCGCTGCGCGTAGCGACGTCCAAGGGAACCCACTGGGAGTTGGCCGCCGACGATGATGAGAACGTCACCTGGGGTGTCGCCGACTTCATCGCTGCCGAAGAAATGGGCCGATCCCGCGGCTTTTGGTGGAACCCCGAAGGCACCCATCTCGCGGTCGCCCGCGTCGACAACACGCCGGTGCAGCGTTGGTGGTTGTCCAATCCAGCCGACCCGGGCCTGGCACCGACCAGCGTGCCGTATCCGGCCGCCGGAACACCGAACGCCAACGTGCGCCTCTTCATTGTCGATCTCGACGGCGAGCGCGTCCCGGTGGTATGGGACTACGAGGCACTTCCCTATCTGGCCAGCGTCTCGTGGACGAATCACGGACTACACATCGTGGTGCAGAGCCGCAATCAAAAGCGCGTTGAAGTGCGCACGGTCACACCCGCCACCGGTGCCACGTACCTTCGTCTGGAAGACGTCGACCAGCACTGGGTTGAGCTGGTGCCCGGCACGCCCACCTTCCTCGGCGACGGGCGACTAGTGACCTGCGCCGACCGTGGCGGTTCGCGTCGCCTGATGGTGGATGGCGAACCAGTGACACTCGCTCCCCTCCAGGTGCGCTCGGTGCTGCACGCCGATGACGACAGTGTGATCTTCACCGGCAACTTCCTGGTCGATCCCGTCCATCATCACGTGTACCGATGGCATACCAACGGCAAGCTCGACCGACTTACCGAAGAGCCCGGCGTACACACTGCCATTATCGGCGGCGGCACCGTGGTGTTGCGGTCGGCGACCATTGATCGAGACGGCACCATGACCCGCATCCTTGGCGATGCACGAGTGGTTGCATCTCACGCCGAAACGGCGCTGGTGCAGCCAAACGTGCGGTTCATCGACGCAGGCGACCGCAGCCTCGTCACTGCGCTGATTCTGCCTCGGAACATTACGCCGAGTCAGAAGCTGCCGGTGCTGCTTGACCCCTACGGCGGGCCTCACGCTCAGCGAGCCATTGCTTCCCGTGGCGCCTTTCTCACCTCACAGTGGTTTGCCGACCAGGGCTTTGCCGTCATTGTCACCGACGGCCGCGGTACCCCCGGACGCGGGTCGGCGTGGGAGCGATCGGTGTCAAACGATTTGGCCAGCGCTGTACTCGAGGATCAAGTCGATGCTCTCCAGGCCGTGGCCGAGGAGTTCCCCGAGGTTGATCTCACACGCGTGGGCATTCGAGGGTGGAGCTTCGGCGGCTACCTCGCTGCGCTTGCCGTGCTGCGCAACCCCGAGATCTTTCACTGCGCTATTGCAGGTGCTCCGGTCACCGACTGGCGGCTCTACGACACCCACTACACCGAGCGCTATCTCGGCGATCCGACCACCAATGCCGCTGCCTACGACCGCAGCTCGCTGCTGGCCGACGCCGCTCATCTTGAGCGGCCGCTTCTCCTCATCCACGGGCTCGCCGACGACAACGTGTACGCCGCCCATACGCTCCAGCTGTCATCGGCGCTGATGGCGGCCGGGCGCCCCCACACCGTGCTGCCCTTGACCGGCGTGTCCCACATGACGCCTCAGGAAGTCGTAGCTGAGAACTTGTTGCATCTGCAACTGAAATTCCTCCGCCAACACCTCGGTCTCGCTTTCGAACCGGGCGACGCTCCCGGGGATCAGTAACCTCCCCACGTTCGCTACTCGCGTGTGAAACGAGCGACCACCACGCGCTCGAGCCCGGCAAGATCTCGATGGATCGCAACGTCGAGCATGCCTGCACCAACGCACAGCGCGCTGACGAAGGCGGCCTGACGGTGACCGATCTCCAGCACCAGCCAGCCGCCGTGGGCCAGCCACCGAGGCGCGTCAGCAATGATGGTTTCGTAAGCCGCCAAACCGTGGTTGTCGGCGAACAGCGCGAGGCGCGGCTCCCACGAACGCACCGCCTCGTCGAGTTCGGGATCATCAGCTGCGATGTAGGGCGGATTGGCGACGATCAGGTGCACGGTTCCGGCGAGTTCGACGGGAAGCGCGTCGAACCAACTCCCCTGTACAAATCGAACGGCGGAGCCTCGTCGGCCGAGCCCCGCGAGGTTGGCGCGGGCCACATCGAGTGCGTCCTCCGACAGGTCGGTTCCCCACACTTCTGCCGAGCCGATCGGCAACTCGGCAACGAGCGCCAAGGCAATCGCACCCGATCCGGTGCCAAGGTCGACCGCCCGAATCGGATCGGGCATCACACGGGCCAGATCAAGGGCGATGCCTGCAACCACCTCGGTTTCGGGACGAGGGATTAATACGCGCGGGTCCACCATCAGCTCGATGGTGCGGAACGCCCATGAGCCGAGCACGTACTGCAGCGGTTCCCCGGCGAGGCGACGAGCCAGGAGTGCATCGAAGCGGACGACCATTCGCTCAGTGGCCGCCTGGCCCAACGCAGCCTGAAAGGCAGCACCGCGCTCGCCGTAGACCTCCTCGCACAGCCAACGCGCCTCGTTCGCATCACCGAGGGTATCGGTGGCCTGGGCGAGCAGGTCGCGCCAGGTGACCGTGTCGTCGTCAGGCATCCGGCGTAGAGAGTTGAGCGGCGCGTTCTTCTGCGATGAGGGCCTCGATGACTTCGTCGAGGTCGCCGGCGAGCACGGCTTGCAACTTGTAAATGGTCAGCCCGATGCGATGATCGGTAACTCGGTTCTCTTTGTAGTTGTAGGTGCGTATCTTCTCGCTGCGGCCGCCGCCACCGAGCTGCGCTTTGCGTGAAACCGACTGCTCGGCATCCTGCTTGTTCTGCTCAAGCTGAAGCATGCGGGACCGCAGCACGATCATGGCCTTGGCCCGGTTCTGAATCTGCGAACGCTCATCCTGCATGGTGACGACCACGCCGGTCGGCCGGTGGGTGATGCGGACGGCCGAGTCGGTGGTATTGACGTGCTGACCGCCCGCGCCGGATGACCGGTACACGTCGACCTGCAGGTCTTTTTCGTCGATCTGCACGTCGACCTCATCGGCCTCCGGCAGAACCAGCACGGTGGCCGAGGACGTGTGCACGCGTCCCTGGCTTTCGGTGGCCGGCACCCGTTGCACACGATGGGGGCCACCCTCGAACTTGAAGTGGGTCCAGGCGTCGTCACCCTTCACCGTGAAGGTGACCTGATTGAGGCCGCCCATCTCAGAGAGGTCGGCCGACATGGTCTCGACCTTCCACTTGTGGCGATCGGCGTAAGCCATGTACATCTCGTAGAGGTCACGCGCGAACAGGTTGGCTTCTTCGCCCCCTTCTGCTCCTCGGACCTCCACGATGACGTTGCGACCAGCGTTGGGGTCCTTCGGGAGCAGCAAAAGCCGGAGTTCCTCTTCGATGGTCTCGATATCGCTTTCGGCACTCGAAATCTCGCCCCGCATCGACTCGCGATCATCACCGGTCGAATCGGTGAACATCTCCCGGGCGGCGGCAAGATCCTCGACCCGGCGCTCGTAGCGCCCAATGCAGTCAACGATGGGCGAGAGCTCCTTGTAGCGCTTGGAGAGCTCCACCAGGCGAGTCTGATCGGAGAGTACGGCGGGGTCGCCAAGCCGCGTCTCCAACTCCGTATGTTCATGTTTCAGGCCAGCCAACCGATCGAGCACAACCGAAGAGGCTACGGGACGCACCCCGCTCCGGCCGATTCAGTGCCGCAGGGACGACGTGTTCGGTCGATATCCTAGAAACCCTGATGGGTGGCAATCACAACGGGATCAGCCCGTCCGGTCCGCGTGGGACGATGTTGGCGGCGCTGGCGATCCTGGCCGCCTGCAGCACGCCCCGCGTCCCCGCCGTTGCGCCCTCCACCCTGCCACTGCCGATCAGTACGACCCGGCCCGCACTCACGAGCGCTCCGACGACGTCGGCTGTTCCAGGGCAGCAGTCGAGCGTTGCGCCAATTGCCACGACGGTGGCCAGATCGATTCCGAAGGCCGTCGTCTCCCTCTCGCCCACCGCAACCGAGACGCTTTTCGCGCTGGGTGCCGGCGGGCTCGTGAAGGCCGTCGACAACCTCAGCAGCTATCCGCCAAGCGCACCCCGTACCGACCTGACGGGCGCAACGCCCGACATCGACAAACTCATGGCGTTCGGACCGGACCTCGTGGTGCTGAGCGACGATCGGGCTGGTACCGCTGCGACACTTGCGGCGCGTGGCGTCACGGTGATCCTCCAACCTCCCGCCATGTCACTCGACGACAGCTACGCGCAGATTCGCCAACTCGGCGCGGCCATCGGCAAGACGGCCGAGGCCCAACAACTCGTCGGAGGCATGCAGGCGAAGATCGCGGAGATCATAAGCAAGACCCCGGCGACGCCTCTGCGCTATTACCACGAGCGAACCGATCAGTTCGCCAGCGTGACCTCGGCCAGTTTCCTCGGTCAGCTCTACGGGCTGCTGAACCTGCGCAGCATCGCCGACGTCGGCTCGGCACCCGGTACGCGGGACGCAACCCTTTCGGCGCAGGCGATCATCGATGCCAACCCCGACCTGATTGTGCTCGCCGACACGAAGTGCTGTCGGCAAACGAGCGACACACTGCGGGCCAGACCGGGCTGGAGCGCGCTCATGGCCATCACTACCAATACTGTCGTGATCGTCGATGACGACCTAGCGAACCAATGGGGTCCGCGCATCGTTGACCTGCTCCAGGCGATCTCCGGGCGACTCCTGGCACGCACCGCCTCATAATCCGGAAATGTTCAGGAAAGAGACGAAAAGAAGACCTAAGTAGTCCTACCTGAGCCTTGTACTCTGACATCCCGTGCACACGAGTCCGTCGGCGATGTTGCCTGTCTTACAGCGGACCGAACTCTTCGAACTCGATTTCGTCGATGCGGCCAACGAGGCAGAGATTTCTGAGATCCTGCGGTCGCCCAGCGAGATCGAACATCGCTCCGATCACTCGCTGCCACTGGTGGTCACACCCAACGTCGATCAGCTTGTGCATTTAGCCAATGACCACTCGGCCGAAGCGTCGGCCATCGTCCGTCAGGCCGCCTACGTCCTGCCCGACGGCCAGCCGGTGGTGTGGGCCAGCCGGTTGCTGGGCACACCCTTGCGCGCCCGACTGGCCGGCAGCACCCTGGTGGCCAATCTGTGGCCGAAGTTGTTGGCCGACAGGCGCCGAGTGTTGGTGATTGCCAACTCGAGTGAGGTCGCCGCACGCGTCCGGGCCGAGACGGGGGCCACGAACACCACCATCGTGGCGCCGATATTTGCCGCAGGCGATCGCATCGCCATCAAGGATTTCGCGGTTGACTGCGCCAAGCTGATCACCGCCGAGCAGCCCGAGTTCGTATTCGTCACCCTGGGCTTCCCAAAGCAGTGCCTGCTCATTGGCGACGTTGTCAGTCAATGCCGCGCGGCTGGCACCAATCTGCCGCTTTTCCTGGCCATCGGTGCATCGTTCGAGATGTACTACGGCATCGTGAAGCGCGCCCCGCAGTGGATGCAACGGTCGGGCCTCGAATGGTTCTATCGCTTCACTCACGAACCCCGACGCCTCTTCCACCGCTACTTCGTACAAGACCCGTACTTCATCGTGCTGACCTGGATCGAGTGGCGCAAACGTCGCCGCAATGGCCGCAATCTCCCAACGATCTAAACCGGGTTCGGCACCGTCACCAGTTCAGCGGGCTCGCGTAGCAGGCTGAGCAGGTCGAGCGTGACGGCGTGGGCATCCCTCTCTGGCACGACCACAATCAATCGACCGCCGTGACGCGTACGAGCATCGGCCGCGAAGGGCACAAGATCGAGGTCGATGCCGACCGAGCAAACCACCGTCAGCGCGTTGCCCTGCGCATCGGCCCCGGTGGCCACACACGGCACCGGGTCCTTCACGTTCTCACGGGGCACCGGCGGATCATTCGCCACCAGCCGAACGGCACCAACGATGCCCGGTGTGTTGATGACCGACGCCCGGAGGAGCCGCTCGGTGGCGATGCGGTTCAGGGCGTGGGGCGCGGCGTTCAGCACGCGGTGCGGAGCCACGGCCTCCACCACTCCCTGCAGCGCCACGAGTGGCGGCCGGTCGCCGTGCAGCATGGCGAACGCCTCGCGGTCGTGGGCACCAATACCGACCTGCAACACGACCTCGCCGGTTTCGTCGCTGCGCACAACCCGGCAGACTTCGAGGCCTTCCACCTCACCGACCAGCACGCCCCATTCGCAAAGCGGATCGGCTCCTGCGGCCGCAATCTCGCCACTCAGAGCCAACAACTGCGGTTCCACCAGTGGCACCAACGCGACCGGCTCTGGGGCTGCGGGTACGAGCGTGCGGTCGTGTACTTCCCACACTCGGATGTCCCCGACGAAGGCCACTGCCCGCCGAGCCAGGATGGGTGCGTGAGGACTCTCGACCAAGACATTCAGCACAGTGATGTCGGGTTGGCGACGAGACCAGGCCAGGGCTTGGCCGAGGATGCGTTGGGGGGCATCGTCGGCCAGCACCCATGCTTCGCCCAAACGCGTCAGCGCCGCTCCACCCGGAAGGGTTGAAGCGGCGATGGGGGCCTCACCAGCGTGGTCTCGGACCAGGGTGGCGAGTTTGATGCCCAGCAGCGCGCTGCGGCGAGCCGGGTCGATGGTCATGCGAGAAGGACTACTTGCCCTTGCGTTCGCCGTACCGCTTCTGGAAGCGCTCGACACGGCCACCGGTGTCCACCAGCTTTTGCTTGCCGGTGAAGAAAGGATGGCACTCGTTGCAGAGGTCAAGCGTCACTTCGCCGCCACGTGTGGACCCGGTGACGAAGGTGTTGCCACAGGAGCAACGGAAGGTGGTGTCGATGTACTTCGGGTGAATTGCTGTCTGCATAAGAATCGTTCTCCAAATGAGGGTTTGTGAAGTGTACCGGCAATGGGCCAAATCCCACCAAAGGTCGGACTCACACGCACGGAAATCAGGGTTGCTTACCGATTTCGGTCAGGAACTCGTCGTTCATGCGGAAGGTCTTGAGCCGGTCGGTCAACAGTTCGAGACCTGCCGCGCCCGAGCCCCCTTCGGCCATGCCGTGCAGCACCTTTCGCAGCTTCCAGACCTGCTGCAGCTGCTTGCGCTCAAACAGCAGCTCCTCGTGTCTTGTGGAGGATGCGTCAACGTCGATCGCCGGGAAGATGCGACGTTCGGCCAGCTTGCGGTCAAGGCGCAATTCCATGTTGCCGGTGCCTTTGAACTCTTCGAAGATGGCGTCGTCCATCCGGCTGTTGGTGTCCACCAGCGCCGTGGCCAAGATGGTCAGTGAGCCCCCTTCTTCCACGTTACGGGCCGCACCGAAGAACTTCTTGGGCGGATACAACGCGCCGGCATCAATGCCACCCGACATGATCTTGCCGGTGGCCGGCGCGGCCAGGTTGTAGGCACGGGCGAGGCGGGTGATGCCGTCGAGAATGATCACCACGTCCTGGCCGGCCTCCACCATGCGCTTGGCCTTCTCGATGGTCATCTCGGCCAGGTGCGTGTGCTCCTCGCTCGGACGGTCGAAGGTTGATGCAATCACTTCACCCTTCACCGTGCGGCGCATGTCCGTGACCTCTTCCGGACGCTCGTCGATGAGCAACACGATGAGCTTCACGTCAGGATGATTGCGTTCGATGGACGTGGCGATGGCCTTCATGATGCTGGTCTTGCCCGCCTTCGGGGGCGACACGATCAGCCCACGCTGACCCTTGCCGATCGGCGCGATCAGATCGATGATCCGCGTCGTCATATTGTACGGATCGTCTTTGTGCTCGAGGGTGAGTCTCTCATCCGGGAACAGCGGCGTGAGGTCCTCGAACTTCGGACGATCACGGGCGGCATCGGGCTGGCCGCCGTTCACCGTGGTGATGGTGAGCAGCGCCGGGTTCTTCTCGTTACGACCGGCCGGGCGAGCCGTGCCAGTGACATGGTCGCCCTTGCGGAGCCCGTACTGCTTGGACTGCTTCACGCTCACGTACGCGTCATCGCGGCTCGGCACGTAACCCGAGACCCGCAGAAAGCCATAGCCCTCGTCACGCAGATCGAGGTATCCGGCCACCTCGATGGGGTCGCCGAAGCCGGGCTGCATCTCGTAGGCCGCCGGCGCACCCGGCATTTCAATTGGCTCGTCCCCGCCTTCGCCCCGGTTGCGATTGCGGTTGCGGCGACGCTTGCGACGACCTTCGCTCTCGCCAGCCTCGCCCGGCTGCTGGCCGGGGGCGTTGCGGTCGCCGAACGGTTGACGCTCGGCCTGCGTGCTACCCGGCTGCGAGTTCGCGTTGCCGTTCGAACCGGCGCCGCCCGGCGCCTGACCGTTGCCATTCGGGCCATGGCCGTTGCCGTTCGGGCCCTGACCATTCTGGCCGTTTCGGTCGGGGAACCCATTGCCCTGTCGAGGACGCTCGGACCATGGCGGGATCGACGATGGTGTCGAGGCGACGACCCTACGGGCCGCCGCCGGCTCCGGTTCGTGGTCCTGCAACGCATCTTCCTTCGCAGCGTCGAAGATCGGGCTGGCGTCGGCCATCTCCGACGGCGGCTCGGCAGGGGCGGCCTCGGCCTTTGCTGCGCGGCCGCGAACAGCCCGAGCGGCCGGGGCCTCGCTTGCCGCCGCAGGCGCCGCCGTGACCCCCGTCGTCTCCAGGATCTTGTCGATGATGTCGGACTTCTTGGCTCGGGCCGGCGTCTTCACACCGAGGGCAGAGGCAATGGTGACCAACTGGTCCCGGTCTTTGTTCTCAAGCACCGAACGTTCGAGGGCTTCGCTCACAGCGAACCTGTCTTTCCCCAGCAAGTGGAGGTGAGGTGTCGGACCCGGGGGCAACTCGGCCCCCGCCGACGTCTGACTGCAACACGAGACTGTTGTCACGAAATTCGTGGGGCAACGTCATCCGCCGTGTTGCGCCCGGGACCCGGGCGGAACGCACCATAGCGAGCAGCCCGACACCGTGCAACTACTGGAGTGCGGCGGTCTCGGTAGCTACCGGACCTCGGGAAGCTTCGTCGTGTCCTGCGGGCGCGGGGCCGACCCGTTGGGTGGGAGCGGTGCCACGGGCAACGTGAGCGGCTGCTTGGGCGTGCGCAGCGCATGAACCTCGGCCGGGATGGCGTCGCGCACGACGGGATAGAAGGTGTCGCCGGGGCACGCGGTGGCGGTCATTTCGCGGTGCCCGACGATGGTCGGCGTGGTGATCGTCACGCCGGCCGGCCACTTGTTGGAACCTCGCGACACGAACGTCACCCGGGCCGATGGCGACGTGTCGATCGTGTCGCGGTCGGCCAGCCAGGCCAGCGTCAATCGCAGCGACGCCACCTGTTCGGCCGAGGGAAGCACCGAGGTAAAATCGCCGATGAGGCACACGAGTTGAGCGAAGCCCTGACTGCCTCCGGTGGCGTCCGCCGTGACCGGTCCGGCGATGCTGCCGGTTCGGCCTTCCCAGACGGTGCCGAAGCGGTCGATGAGGAAGTTGTAGCAGGTGTCGGGCCAACCCTTCTCGGCGGTCTGAGAGTTGTAGACGCCGTGGATGATGTCGATCACCCCATCGGCCGTGTAGGTGTTGCCGGTAGCCGTGTGATGCACCAGGAGGAACTTCACATCCTCCGGCGTGAGCGGCCCTTTCGGCAGATAGCCGTCACCTGCCCACGCGGCTCGCGGTCGAATCGTCAACCCGCGTGCGACCACAACGTCAGCCACCGCCGGAAGAGCCTGCCGGCGGGCGCGCCCGAGCAGCGCGATCGGCATGGCGAACAGACCGGCCAGAAACGGTCGCCGCCCCACCCGCCGCTCCCCCGACACACAAGACTCACACATGCCACCTACCTTAGGAGGCTGATGAGCAATCGCTTTGGTTTCCGGTCGCTGTCGGGAAAGCTCGTCACAGCTCGCGTTTCCCCTTCGCTCGCATCGACCGAGACAGCCACCAATTCTGTTTGGGTCCATCAGGGTTAACGCACAGTCTGAACTCACCAGCGATTCTGGCGAATGTGAGCTGTGACTTGTCGTTAACCCGTATGGATGCAAACAAAAAACATCCGCCAGCAACCCGCGACTGCTCCACCCCACGCGATTGGGAAGTACGACTTGCTCAGCAGCGGCTCCGTCTTCTGTCCGGGTGGCAAAGTCTGGTCAGACGAAGGTGGTTTCGACGAAGTGCTGGACGGCGGCGAGGTCGTTGGGAAGCATCGTGGTGTGTTCGGCGCGGTCGAAGAGGTCGGTGAGGTGGGCGGGCAGCGGTGGGTGGACGCCGGTGGCCTTGACGACGGCGTCGGGGAACTTGGCGGGATGCGCGGTCGCCAGAATGATCTCGGGCCCTCCGAGACCATCGGCGGCCAGCGCACGAGACGCACCGACACCAACGGCCGTGTGGGGGTCAAGCAGCATGCCGCTCTCGGCGTACACGGCGCTCATGATGGCAAGCGTGCCTTCATCATCCACCCGGTGAGCACTGAACCGACCCGCCAGCTCGTGCTGCTGATCGGCTTCTAGGCGAGTTGAACCCGACGTGCGGAACTGGCGCATCTGGTCGGCAGTCATGCCGCCGTCGCGCCCGTTCAGTTCGAACAGCAGCCGCTCGAAATTGGACGACACCTGAATGTCCATGCTGGGGCTCAGCGTGGGGACCACGCCGTTGGTCGACATGATGCCGGTGTGCAGGGTGCGGGTGAGGATGTCGTTGGTGTTCGACGCGATGATGAACTTCTCCACCGGCAGGCCCATCTCTTGTGCGATCCATCCGGCGAGCACGTTGCCGAAGTTGCCGGTGGGTACGGTGAAGCGGGCGGCTTGGCTGCCCAGTGATTGAGACGCGGTGACGTAGTAGACGATCTGCGCCATCACCCGAGCCCAGTTGATGGAGTTCACGGCCGAGAGGTGCACGCGGTCGCGGAACGCAGCGTCGGCGAAGGCAGCCTTCACCAGATCCTGGCAATCATCGAAGGTGCCGTCGATAGCCACCGTGCGCACGTTCGGCGCGTCGACCGTGGTCATCTGGCGACGCTGCACATCACTCACACGAGCGTGCGGGTAGAGGATGACAATGTCGACGTTGGCACAGGACTTCACACCCTCGATGGCAGCCGTGCCGGTATCGCCGCTCGTGGCGCCAAGGATGGTGACCCGCTCATTTCGAGCCGAGAGCACATGGTCGAACAGGCGGCCGACCAGCTGCAACGCGACATCTTTGAACGCCAACGTCGGGCCGTGGAACAACTCGAGCACCCACTCGTTCGCGCCGGTCTGCACCAACGGGCACACGGCCGGGTGGCGGAACGCGGCGTAGGACTCGTCACACATCTGACGCAACACGTCAGGCGCGATGTCGTCGCCCACGAACGGCAACATCACCTCGGCCGCGGTAGCCGCATACGGCGCCCCCCTGGTGAGCGGCGGCAGCATCGGCACATACTGCGGCATGTAGAGGCCGCCGTCGCTGGCGAGACCCGCCAGCAGTACGTCGGCAAAGCCGAGTTCGGGCGCCTGGCCACGGGTGGATACGTAGCGCATGCTCTATTGGCCAATCACACGCAGCAGGCCGCTGGCCGAACCAACGACGTCGAGGTCACGAAGCTCGCGCAAGGTGGCCTGCATGTCGGCTTCCTTGGCGACGTGGGTGATGAACACCAGACGAGCATCGGCTCCGAGGCCTTCCTGCTCGGCGGCACGAATGCTCACGCCGTGTCGAGCGAACACACCGGTGACGGTGTGCAACACGCCGGGCCGGTCGACCACTTCGAGCACGACGTAGAACTGCGAGCTGGTCTCATCCATGCCCAGGATCGGTGAGCGGCTGAACGTGCCGAGCGGGGCGTGAGTGCCTTTGCGCAGGTTCACGGCGGCATCAATGAGGTCGCCAAGTACCGCACTGGCCGTCGGCGAGCCACCGGCGCCACGACCGTAGAACATGAGTGAGCCGACCGCTTCACCCTCGATGAACACCGCGTTGTAGCTGTCCCGCACCGAAGCCAACGGGTGCTGCACCGGCACCATGGCCGGGTGCACGCGTACCGCGATCTCCTTCGACGCAGCATCCTGTTCGCAGATGGCGAGCAGCTTGATGACGTAGCCAAGCTTCTTGGCCATCGCGATGTCCTTGCCGGTGATCTGGCTGATCCCCTCGTGATACACGTCGCCTGCAACGACTCGCGACCCGAACGCGATCGACGCAATGATCGCGGCCTTTGCTCCCGCGTCGAAACCCTCGACGTCGGCGGTTGGATCTCGTTCTGCATACCCGAGTCGCTGCGCCTCGGAAAGCGCGACCGAGTAGTCGGTGCCTTCCTCGGCCATCTTGGTGAGGATGAAGTTGGTGGTGCCGTTGACAATGCCCATGATGCGTCGGATCGGCTCGCCCCGCAGTGATTCGCGCAATGGTCGGATGAGCGGAATACCGCCCGCGACGGCGGCTTCGAACAACAGGTCGACACCCTTGGCATCAGCCGCAGCAAACAGCTCGCCACCGAAATTAGCCAGCAGTTCCTTGTTGCCGGTGACGACGGGCTTGCCCTGCGCCATGGCCGATAGGATCAACTCTCGGGCCGGTTCGATGCCGCCGATCAGTTCCACCACGATGTCGATGTTCGGGTCATCCACCACGCCTGCGGCGTCACGGGTCAGCACGCCATCGGCCAGAACCACATCGCGATCGCGCGACAGGGTCCGCACCGCAACACGCGTCACCTCGAGACGCACTCCGGTCGAGGCTTCAATGGCCGGGGCCTGTTTGGCGATCAACTGCACGAGCGCTCCACCTACGTTGCCGCAGCCAAGCACGCCGATACGAACCGTATTATCGAGTGTCACGGGCGAAGAAGCTATCGGCAACGGCCGCGTATCCGCTTTGCTTTACCGTCAGAACTCGGCGGCCACCAGGTTCCGGGTGAGGATATCGACGTAGTGCTGGTCGTTGAAGCGCTCGGCCACAAAGGCTCGGGCCTGGTCGGCCATGGCCGAAAGTCGGGTCGGGTCGGCCAGCGCCGCCTCGATAGTTTCGTGCATCGCTGCGGGGTTTTCGGGGGCGACTCCGATGATGAGCCCCCTGGCCGCATACTCGGCCAAGTCACCAGCGGTTGCCGTCGCAACGACGGGACAGCCGCAAGCCATTGCCTCCCACACCACGGTGAGGCCCGAGCCCTGATTGTCGGCGATGAGCGGCACAACGGTGAGACACGCAGCACGGTACATGTTGCGCAGTTCCTTCAGACTCTGGTGTCCGATGGTCATATTGGCAGGCAACCGCTTCGGGTACACGGGCGCGGCCAGGCGTGATGGCATCGATGACATAGCGCACACATCGACCAGCACTGGGATGTCCTCGACGGCTTCGGCAAGGGTCACGTAGTCACGGTCGACGAGCCCCGCGCTGACAACAAGCGGCGGATCGTGATGGTGGGGAGCTTCGATGGGCGAGAAGAACTTGAGGTCGATGACGGCGGGTAGCACCAGCACCGCCGGACACGTTGAGCCCCCAAGCTCGCGGAGACGGCGCGCCTTGTGGTCGGAGATGACCACGAAGGATGTCACGCGGCGCTTCAGGGCCAGCAGCAACTTGGTGGGCGGGACGCGTTCGGGCCACATGACCGACACCACCAGCGCAGGCCGCTTGCGACGAAGCATGGTCAGGAAGGCAACGGTGAACCCGAGGTCCTCGCCGGTTGCATAGATCAGCTCGCCGGTCTTGACCCGACGGGCGACGCTGTGGGCGACCGACCAGACGCCAACATTGGAGTAGAACCGCGACGCAGCCGAGAACAGCAGGCGCCACGGCCGACTGGGCGCGGCGCAGGTCGACGGCGAAACAACGGTTGCGCCAAGGCGGGCGCACACGTCACCCAGGATGTGCTTGGGGCTTTCGTCGTTTTCGGCTTGGCGTGCCATCGAGACGAAATCAAAGTCTCGGGCCAGCACTACGAATCGCGGCACTCGTCGTTCCCTTTCTGCGCGGTCGTCTCCCGAGCGAACCGCCCGGGACACCTTACCGATCGACGCAAAACTCGGAAGCAGCCGATTGACTGATTCGAGTCAAGGAATTGTCAGGTGACTTCCGGGGTGCCGATGTACCGCCACCCGAGGTCGGCAAAACCAGCTGCTTCGGCCACCTTGGCCGACGCATGGTTGTCCAGCAGGTGCACATACGTGGGGACCGCACCGTCAGCCAGGATGCGACGCGCCGCGGTCGCTACCAGACGACGCGCGATGCCTCTGCCCCGAAGGGACGGTTCGGTGACGACCGAGATCTCATGGCCGAAGGCGTTGTGCATCTTTCGCCCGACGCCGGCGCCGTAGTGACCCTGATCGTCCCACTCGATCAACACGTCTCCGTTAAACGGTTTCAGCCAGCCCGGAACGCGCTGGTCGGTGGTTGCCACCCATTCGCCGACGTCGTCACCGGGCGGCGCGGTCAGGTTCCAGCGGAAGGCGCCGACCATCAGTCCGAGCGTGTCGGCAAGGTCGGCCGCATCGACATGTTCCAGCCGATCAGCCACGACCGATGCCTGACCTGGGGCGACGCTGAGCACCGCGAAATCGTTGTGCGTAACCCCGACGACTGGCAGCAGGTTGCCGTCCCAAGCGGGC
Source organism: Actinomycetes bacterium (assembly GCA_031410595.1). Lineage (GTDB taxonomy): Bacteria > Actinomycetota > Acidimicrobiia > Acidimicrobiales > Ilumatobacteraceae > JANMCE01. Next base: position 113,263 of record JANNZM010000072.1, read on the forward strand.
CTGTTGCGCAGGTCGGATTCAAGAACGACGATGCCCGACGCCGACGTCGGCCAGCCGCCGAACCAGGCTTCAAGGTGGCGACGGACGGCATCGGGCAGTTGATTCATCTCCGAGGGTCTACCAGTTCGATCAGTTCAGGTTCACGTTGCACCAATCGACTCGCCGCCATCTTGGTGGCGACCGACCACAGCAGATACCCATAGGGAAGAGCGAGCAAACCCACGACGGCGCATGCCGCGGCATGATTCCGCCACACGAAAAGCGCAACGGCGAGGGGCGACAGCAGCGCCGCCATGGCCAGCAGCCCGAGCATGCCCAGCAGCGGAGCGATACAACCCTGGCCGGAATTCTTGATGGCGAAAGGGTTGGTGCCCTCAGGCACGCGGATGGGCGCAATAACCGAGATCACACCGGCTGCACCCATACCGGCAAGCGAAGACGCGCACCCGACGAGCAGCGCGGCCGGCAGATACGCCCAGCCTTTCGTGAGGGCCGCGAGGGTGGTCGATGTCACGAAGATCATGGGCAGCGCGAAGATGCCAGTGCCGAGGCTTCGTCCCTTCACGAGTTCGGTGGGCGAAGCACCCGACATGAGGTCGAACCACAACGCTCGACCATCCATGCCGAACAGATTCATGCCCGAGAGCACCAGCAACCAACTGGCACCGGCGCCGTAGAGTACCGCCGAGTTCGGTCCCTTACCTGCGTTGTTGAGGAAAGGGAAGACAACGCCGAGCGCAATCGACATGATCATGCTGACCCGGCGTCGCGGTTCGCGGAGGGTGAAGAGGACCTGGCGCGCCGCCACTGCGCCGGTTGCCGTGCGAGGCATCCAACGAATGGCAGCGGGGAAGAGTGGCGAGCCTGAAACCCGCACCTTTGTCGGTGTGTCGATGGCAGGCGACTGCTCATCCATCCGCGCCAGTGCCCACAGGTACGCGGCCAGGAGCGCGGCGAGACCGACCAGGCCGACTGCCAGTCCGCCGGTGGCGGCACCGACGCGGCCTTGCCCGCCATTGACCATCGCTCGGCCAAGCGTGCCGACCGGGGTCCAAGTGGCGAGACGACCGAAGGAACGTAGGCGAGCGCCGTCGGCAACGCTGAAGTAGCGCAGGATGACCTGCATCGCTATGCCCGAGAGGCCGGCGAGGCTGGCCAGAGCGATGGCCGCGTCCCGGCCTTTTCGACTGTTCATGGCCCTGGCAAACAACGTCGGTAGCAACCTCGCCGTGACCAGCAGCGTGACATACAGCACCGCCCCTGCGCTGGCTGCAAGTACGGCACCGACCACCGACCGGGATGCACCGATGACGGCCCCAAAGGTCGCCAGACCGATTCCGATTTGGACGGGCCCGATCATGCTGGCCGTCACGAGACCGATCGCCAGTGTTCGACGGGGAATGGGATACGGCGTGAGGTTGGTGAGGGGAAGCGACTCGTCGATGCCACCGGCGACGAGTGGACCAATGATGGCGAGCACCCACACGACAGCGGCAACGATCGTGATGCCGAGTCGGTGGTCGGCGAACGTGGCCGAGCGAGCGGCGATACCTCCCGCGAAACCGCCGATGCCGAGCGCGAGGGAGAACAAGATGCTGAGCACCATGGCCGCTACCTGGCCGCCACCGCGCTTGAAACCGTTGCGCCACAGCCGCCACTTCAAGCGAACGAGACTGCGCGCTTTGACCGGCCGGGCCACCATGGACGCCGGGACCGGAATCGCAATCATCGGACGGGTTGGTCGAGCCAGCCGAGCGAATCGCTGTCGACCGTCGAACCGCCGACGAGGTGGATGAACGCGTCTTCCAGCCGGCCTCCGTTGCGCAACGCGTCGATGGGGCCGTTGGCCACGATACGTCCGCCTGCAATGACAGCGACGTGGTCGCACATACGCTCGACGAGGTCCATCACATGGCTGGACATGATGACGGTGCCACCCGACGCGGTGTAACGCTCGAGCACGGTGCGCATGTTGACGGCCGAGACCGGGTCGATACCCTCGAACGGCTCATCGAGAACAAGCACCGGGGGACGATGCAACAGCGCGCAGGCGAGCGCGGTCTTCTTTCGCATGCCATGGCTGTAGTCGACAATGAGTTTGTCGGCGTCGTCCTTCAAGCCGAGCACGTCCAGCAGTTCACGGGAACGGCCCAGCACCTGGTCCTCGGGCATGCCGCGCAGCAGACCGGCGTACAGAAGCATCTCGTTGGCGGAAAGTCGTTCGAAAAGCAACAATCCGTCCGGGACAAGGCCGAGTCGAGCCTTGACGTTGGCAGGGTTGGGCCACACGTCGACACCGTCGATGCGTACCTGTCCGGCGTCCGGCCGCAGTAGGCCGGTGGCCATGCGTAGCGTGGTGGTCTTGCCCGCCCCGTTGGGACCGACGAGCCCAAAGAAGCTACCGCGAGGAATTGTGAGGCTCAGGTTATCGACGGCGGTTTTCCGACCGAAGCGCTTCGTAAGCCCGAAGATGTCGAGTGCACCGACCACAGGCGCGGCAAAGCTGAACGGCGCGGTCTGCAGAGCAGATGGGGAGGGGGGCGGCATCATCGACATGGCTGGCATCCTTTGGGGTGACTGTCGTTTTCGCACGGCAGCGACATCCGAGTCATCAACCTACGGGATGACCTCAATCATTCCGGGGTCCTGCTACATCCGTTCGGGAACGCTGATGCCGAGAAGCCCGAGACCGGTCGACAGCACTCGAAGCGTCAACTCGCAGAGCGTGAGTCTGCTGCGCCGGACGTCGGTGGGCACGTCGTCCTTCATGACTGGGCAGGCGTCGTAGAACGATGTGAAGGTCTGCGCCAGATCGAACAGGTAGGTACACAGGCGGTGCGGGCCGAGCTTGTCGATGGTGTCGTGTACCGCCGCATCGAATGCGAGCAGTGACATGGCGAGCGCCCGCTCCTGCGGTGCGTCGACGTTGATGGCGGTGCCCGCGAGATCGGCCGCCTCGTCACCGGCTCTGCGGAGGATGGACGCGATGCGAGCGCAGGCGTACTGCAGGTACGGTGCGGTATTGCCTTCGAAAGCAAGCATGCGATCCCAGTCGAACACGTAGTCCTTCACGCGGTCGTTTGAGAGATCGGCGTACTTCACCGCACCCAGTCCGACCGAGCGAGCGACAGCAACCCGTTCGTCGCCGACGATGTCGTTGGTGCGTTTGTCGAGTTCGGCGTTCGCACGCGAGACAGCTTCATCCAACAGGTCGACGAGGCGGATGCTTTCGCCCGCGCGGGTCCGGTACATCTTCCTGTCGCTCCCGAGCACACTGCCGAAAGGTACGTGCACGGCGCGAGCGGGGGGCTGCAACCAGCCGGCCATCTCGGCCACTTTCCAACACATGGCGAGGTGGACGGCTTGCGGGGCGCCGACGACGTAGATCAGCCATGTCGCGTTCAGCCGGTCTACTCGATCGCGCACGGTTGCGAGGTCGGTAGCCGCATAGCCGAAGCCACCGTTGCGGTTCTTCACGATGAGCGGCTGCGGATTGCCTTCACGACCCACGTAGCCGGGTGGAAACGCGCACCACGCGCCGTCGTCGAGCACGAGAAGGTCGGCCGCTTTCAGATCATCGACCACGTCGTTGAGGAGGGGGTTGTAGAAGCTCTCCCCCACGATGTCCTTTGGTGTCAGGAGCACGCCGAGTTTGTCGTAGACCTCCTGGAAGTACGCAGCCGATTGGGAAACCAGAATGTCCCACAGGCGCAGGGTTTCAACGTCGCCCGACTGCAGCGAGACAACTCGGTTTCGCGACCGTTCCTTGAATTCGTCCGTGGCGTCGAACTTGACGCGGGCGGCCTTGTAAAAATCACCCAGGTCGCCAATGCTCAGGTCCTCCACCCCAGCGGTCTGCTGCATGTCGACAAGGTGCTCAATGAGCATGCCGTACGACAAGCCCCAATCGCCGACGTGGTTCTCACGGACGACGGTGTGGCCGACAAACTCGAGCAGACGCACGATGGCGTCACCGATAATGGTTGAGCGCAGATGGCCGACGTGCATTTCTTTGGCCACGTTGGGCGCCGAGTAGTCGACAACCGCGGTCTCGGGGTTTGCGGCGGTGCGCACGCCGAGCCGTGCATCGGTCGCAAGCCTGGTGACGAGTTGCGACACAACGGGGTCGGCGAGGGTGATGTTGAGGAAGCCGGGGCCGGCGATTTCCACCTCGGCGACGTTGGCCAGATCGAGATGCCCGATCAACTCAGCGGCGACGTCACGCGGGTTGCGACCCAGCCGTTTGGCCAGCGGCAGGATGCCGTTCGACTGGTAGTCGGCCCGGTCGGACGGGCGGGTTACGGGGTCGGCACCAGGTTCGAAGTGATCGTACGCGGCCTGCAACGCGGCGTTGAGGAAGAGGATGGGGTCAGCCATAGGGGTTGCCCATTGTCGCACGCCTGGTCGGCCGCGGGCCGGGTGGTTCGCCGTTCGTTCCGCCAGTACGCGGTGTCGATATGCGACACCGGCTACTGCAAAACGCCCTCAACGGTCAGAGCACGTCGTTGCGAACCAGGTCGTCCAGCGTCTCGCGGCGTACGACGAGACGGGCGTCGCCCTCCCGCACGAACACGATGGCGGGGCGGGTGAGCTTGTTGTAGTTGGATGCCATGGAGTGGCCGTACGCGCCCGTGACCGGAGTGCACAAGATGTCGCCGACCGCGGTATCGACGGGGACGTTGGCCTCGAAGATCAACACGTCGCCGCTCTCACAGTGCTTCCCAACAAGGCGCGCGTCCATCGGCCTTTCGGCGAGCGGAGCGCGGGGCAGAAACGCTTCGTAGCCCGAGCCGTACAGAACGGGGCGGGGGTTGTCGCTCATACCACCATCGACCGCGATGTAGCGGCGGATGCCGGGCAGCTTCTTCATGGTTCCAACGGTGTAAAGGGTCACTGCTGCACTCGCAACCAGTGCCCGACCCGGCTCGACGCTGACCGACGTCGTAACCCCGGCGACCTCGGCTGCGGTGAGCACCGACCCGGCCCACGCCGAGATCGTCGGCGCGTGTTCATCCTCCACGTATGCCACACCCAGCCCGCCGCCGATGGTGAGGTGCGACAGGCCGAGTGGGTTGGCGATGGCGGCCATGACACCCATCGCCTCACCGAAGCTTTCGGCCCGAAACACGTTGGACCCGATATGGCAGTGCACGCCGATCAGTTCCACGCTGCGCGCCTGAGTAGCACGTTCGATCGCGGCATCGGCAGCGCCGCTGGACACGGTGAAACCAAACTTCGAATCGTCCTGTCCGGTGGAGATGAACTCATGGGTGTGAGCGTGCACGCCAGGTGTGAGGCGGAGCTGGATTTTCACCTGCTCGCCGGTTTCCTCGTAGAGCGCGTCGAGCCGATCAAGTTCGTCGAAACTGTCGACCACGATGTGATGCACGCCGGCCTTGATGCCCATCCGCAACTCGTACAATGACTTGTTGTTGCCGTGGAACACGCAGCGGTCAGCGGGCACTCCGGCGGTGAGCGCAACGTGCAACTCGCCAATGGATGCAACGTCGAGCAAGAGACCTTCCTCGTGGGCCAGCCGCGCCATGGCGACACAGAGGAAGGCCTTCGTGGCGTACACCACATTGTCCTGCCCGAAGGCAGCAATGGCCTCTCGGCAGCGGGAACGAATATGGTCCTCGTCGTAGACGAAAAGGGGCGTGCCGAACTCCGTCGCCAAATCGGTCAGGCGGCAGCCACCGACGGCGAGTTGGCCCGTATCGTCTATCGCCGCAGAGTCAGGGAGCAGATGAAACGGGATCGGGCTGGCAGACACGGCCGCTGAGCCTATGGGATCGGGGATGCGAATCCGAATGGTTTGCGGCTACCGTGTGTCGTCCCGCTCTCGTAGCTCAGGGGATAGAGCATTGGCCTCCGAAGCCATGAGCGCAGGTTCGAATCCTGCCGAGAGCGCTGCGCAAAAGGAGCTCTGACTAGGGGAAACGCTCGGTCGGAGCCTTTTTCACATTAACCGCCAGTGACCGCGAAATACCGCTATTTACCGCAATGCTCGGGAACGCCACGGGAACAGTTCGGGACGGACGGCGGGAAATCGAGGCGGCTGAGACGCAAAGCCCCTCCGATACAGGCGCGACGTTGGTACACTGCGACTGCTGACCGGGCCGATCCCGGCAGAGGTCGAAGGCCTCGTGTCTTCGCCCCGAGGGCCTTGTGCCGACTAGGTGCGTGGAGCGGGGCCGACGCATTTTTGGGCGGCGACTCACAGCGTCGGCTTCCCAGATGAAGCGTCGCCATCCGCCCAGTTCGGGTCCCTCCCTCACGACGCCACCGGCGTCCAGGCTGGTTGACCGCGTTCCGGGACGCGGCGATGTTCAAGACGGTGTACCGCGTGGGGGCTGCGCCGACGGGAAGCCGCGATGCTGGACGTCGTGGATTGGGACCCCGAACGCGCACGTCGCGCAGTTCGGCCGGTTCGGCGCGTTGTCGGTGCGTCATGGCAAGGCGTCGAAGGGTTCAGGGACTTCGATCACTGTGACCGTCGAACTATGGCGGCGTCCCTGTTTCGCGGTGGTCGGGACTCGTTGCACGCGATGCGTGCCAACGATGCCCGCCACGAGGCGGACGTCAAAGCTGGGCAGTGACCTCGATGGACACAACACGCTCGAACGTCACTACAACCGCGTTGGTCGCTCGGTTGATGGCCGCGCCGAGTTCGACCGCGAACGTGGCAGCGTCGGCACCACCGGTACCGGGATGGATTTGGAAGGTTGGCATCATGCACCTCGACTTGGTCCGGAGAAGCTGCCATCGTGCTTCCTCGAAGTTCTGTACCGCCAACGAATATCGCCCGATCCGGCACCAGGCGGAAGCCGCATCCTGCGGCGACCAGTGACAGCCGGATCTCATCCGGTGAGCAGAACCCTTGCCCCGTCGTCGAGAGTTCCATGCGCTGAATTGTCAGCTGCACTATTCCCGGTCGGTGAGCGCTGAGTCAGCTTTCGGGGAGGGAGCTACCCACTCGCGGCGGATGGCGATAAGCCGCACTGCGAACGCCACGAGCACGATGATCGATGCACTCAAGGTGGACAGTGCACCGGCTTGTTGGCAGATTGTCGCCGCCGCGGCAAGCGCGGCCGGTATTGCGTACAGCCCGCTCGCTGTATGGAGACCATCGGAAGTTCCCTCACGAGCACATCACGGATCACTCCACCACCGACCGCACTCACGGCGCCGAGCAGAATTGCAGCCCACCAGCCGAGCCCGGCGTTGAGGGTTCGCACCGCTCCGCTCACGGCGAACAAGCTCAATCCGGCGGCGTCGAAGAAGATCACTTGGCGGTCCAGTCGACGCACGATGCTGTGCGCTCGCATCACCAGTAGCGCCGCGATAGCGGCGAGGAGCAGCGGGATCGGCGTCCGTAACGCGAGCGGTGGAGTGTCACCGAGCAGCACGTCACGAACGATGCCACCGCCAACGCCGGTGACACCGGCGAGCGTGATCACTCCGACGAGATCCATTTTCTTGCGAGCGGCGAGCGCCGCCCCGGACAACGCGAAGACGAACACGCCGGCGAAGTCGAGCGCCCGAAGCGCAGACACATCAAGTGGACTAACGACCGCCATCAGCACCAATAGTAGAAGGGGCGACGCCAAACCGGAGAGATGAGCCAATTGGTCGCCGGACCGTCAGCGAGGGTCTGAACGGGTTCGGCACTGTGGCGACAGGCCGATGCTCTGGCCGGTCGGCCGACAGGTAGGCCTGGGAAAGTGCCGGATGTTCGTACCTTTGGGATGATGTGTGGTCGTCGCAGTCGTTCGATGCGATGAGTTGGTTTCAGGACGACCCGTCGACGTGAACGACGTTGGTGCGCCACGTGTCGGTGCCGAATCGGGTCGCGGTGATTGGTGCCGGAGCGTCGTCGGTCGTGCAATCTCCCTTTCCGCGTGGCTGCAGCAGCGGCAAAGTATCGTTGGGGTTCGGTGAGAGCGACGCCATCCTCGATGACATCAATCGGCAGGGCTACGTCCGCCGGGCACCGCGTACGATCACATCGACCGCCCGACTCATCGACGAACTTGCCGCCGTTCGAGCACGCGGCTACGCAGAATCGGTCGAAGAGACATGGCCCAACATGGCATCAGTGGCCGTACCGATCCTCAACAGCACAGGCCATGCCACCGCCGCAATCTCCATAGCCGGGTCACTCGAACGCTTCAACGACCAAGCACGCACACGCGCCGCGCGCCTCGCAATGAAGGCAAGCCGCCAGCTCTCAGCCGATTTGCGTGGCCGCTTGTAGCCAAGCCCGAAACTGGGTGCAGCCGCTGACGTGTTGTCCGGCGAGCCCACGACTCGCTACCAGCCGCCGTCGCAATGAATGTCTTGACCGGTGATCAGGTCTGCGTGCGGTGATGAAAGGAAGAGCACGAGGTTGGCAACGTCGGTTGGTTGGATCCGCCGTTTGAGGCACTGACGATCAAGAACCCACCGGTCATATTCGTCCCGCTTGTCGCCGAAATGCCGCCATTCGGCCTCAGAAACGATCGCACCCGGATTCACACCGTTGACGTTGATGCCATGGTGGCCAAGTTCGCGTGCCAGTCCCTTCACGAGCCCGTACATGGCCCCCTTCGACGCGATATAAGGCACGAACCCGTCCCAATGCCCGGTCAGCGTTAAAGAAGTAAGGCAGATGATCTTGCCTGCCTTTCGGGCCTTCATATGTGCACTGAAAGCCCTCGACAGAACGAATGCTGCAGAAGAGTTAATGCGAATCTCCTGCTCGTAGTTCTCGATGGAAAACTCCTCATGCGGCTTGTTGGTCACAAACGCCGCGTTATTCACAAGGATGTCAATACCATCGAGCCGATCGGCCAGCGCAAGCGCTACGGCCTCGGTCGCTACGAGATCGTTCAAGTCGCAACCAACAAAGGTGACGCCGGGCGCGATGTCATCCAGCGATTGCTGCGGGTCTGTGGCATCTGGACGGTCCCATGCAAAGACCGTCGCACCTTCACCAGCGAACTGTCTCACAAGCGCCTGGCCCAACGTCCCGAGCGCCCCCGTGACGACCACTTTTTTGTTCGTGAACGATGCCACTGAAGTGTCCCAACCCTTCCGGTCATGTGAACGTACCGATCATCTTACGGTGGCTGGCGTGTCGGGCCTATCACATCGGACACGGGAGAGATTCGATGTCTCGCCTGTCTCGAATCGACGACTTGAACGCCGCCAACGCACGTCCGCCCATGCGGCGCTACGGCCTGGCGCTCTTCTGGCGTGACCTTCGAGCTTCCAGCCGCCACTGGTGATGGAACGAGCGAGAGCCGCAGGCCACCATCGACGTCCAACTGCTACGGCCCCTCGACAATGGGGAGCGCACTGCTGTTCACGATGCAGCGGACCGTTACGGCCGACACCTGAAGCGGGCTCTGACCGATGTCTTGATCGGTCGGTCAGAGCCTGCCAGTTGGCGAACCGGATGGCTGCTAGATGGTTGGGTCGCGTCGCCCGGCGAGGTATCGGACGCCGTTCGGGCCGACGTGTTCGTGGTGCATACAGCCGGCGGCCATAGTGAAAATGTCACCTGCCTCGTAGGTGGTTGGGACAGTGCCCACGGTCAGAGTGATCTGGCCGTCGGTCACCAACGCTCGTACATCCCACGAGTGG
>JANNZM010000073.1:0-7441 GCA_031410595.1 Actinomycetes bacterium
GCGGCCCATTGGTCTCCCGCACGGCGATCGAAGAACCCCACGGCGACAGCCCTCTGGCGTAGTTGGAGGTGCCGTCGAGCGGGTCGACAATCCATGTGTACGGTCCGTCGGGGTTGCCGGCGTTGCCCTCCTCGCCAAGTACTGCGTGGTCGGGATACGTCGACAAGATCACCTCGATGATGGCTGCCTGCGCCGCCTCATCGGCCCAGGTCACGATGTTGGCTCTGGCCGTTTTCTGCAGCACCTCCTTCGGGCGCTCCAAGCCCTCCAGCAATTGTGCCCCACCCGCCCGCGCTGCGAGCAGGGCTGTATCCAAAAGGCTCATGAAATCCCCCAAGTAACGATGTGCCAGCACCATACCTTCACAGGCCTCCTGACATTGGTTGTAGCATCACGCCCTGGGGCTCGCAGGACGTGCGGGTGCAGAATCTGAGGGGAAGTCTTCATGGCTGAAATAGTTTCCGTTGACCAGTTTCTTGATGGTTGGTATCCGGGGTGGAAGCCCGAGCATCTCACGGCGCCGTGGGTCCGTGAGCAAGCTGGCCCCTTCACGAAGGAGGACGAAGGCAAGTTCTGGTTTGTCGACTTCCACTGGCCAAAGGGTTTCGTGCCGCTCGGCATGACCACTGTTCAGGGCGCCGCATTCTCCACTCAGCTCGCGGCCCATCAGCTGCCACTTCCTCCCGCTGGCGGCCTCGTGCAGCGCATGGGCGGCCCCTTCCTCTACGAAGGCGAAGTCGCGGTGACGTCACCGTGGGAGATCGGAAATCGTGCGGCGCGGATCGAAAAGAACATGCCCAAGTTCCTCTCCAACTTTGAGCCGCTCTGGGAGGAGCGCAAGTGGGAACTCGAACTCGGCCTCGACTACTTCGAGAACTACGACTTCGCCGGCAAATCGATGCAGGAACTCGTCGGCTATGTGACTGACGCCAACACCTTCCAGATAAGGGCCTGGGAGATTCACTTCGAGATCATGTACCCGCTGCTCGTCATCTACCTGCAGCTGTACGGCATCTGCGCTGGCAACGGCATTGACCCTTCTGAGATCTCCAAGATGCTTCAGGGTCGTGACTCCAAGATCATGGAGACCGACCGGGCCATGTGGGATCTGGTTGCTGAGGCCAAGCGCCTCGGCGTCACCGAGCACTTCGACAATGACCCGAAGAACATCCGGCCTGCGCTCGCCAAGGCCGGCGGAAATGCTGGCGTATGGCTCCAGAAGTTCGACGAGTTCCTCCACGTCTACGGACATCGCACCGAGGGCATCGTCGACGTCAACCTCCCGTCGTGGATCGAGGATCAGCAGTCACCGCTCGGCCAGCTTCGCAACTTCATCGGCATGGACAAGCCCCACAACTTCGACGGTGCGCTCGAGACATCGCAGAAGGAGCGAGACGCCGCCATCGAGGCCGCTCGCGGGCATCTGAACGGCGAAGCACTCGGCGCCTTCAACGAAGTGCTCGGTCTGTGCAGCATGGCCAACTTCGCGTGGTGGAACGAAGACCACAACTACTACATCGACCTTCGTGCCTCCATCCCGCTGCGGATGGGTGCAATAGCCCTCAGCGAGGCCGTCGGCGCCAATAAGCGAGACGACGCGTTGTTCTGCTTCTACCCTGAACTGGTCGACCTTGGCCGGGGCAAGACCACCTGGAAGGACCTGCAGCCCCTGTCCAATGCCCGTCGCGACTATTTCGACGGCTACCAGTCGAAGCGCACCACGGTTCCCAAGGTGGTCGGCACTATGCCCGAAGGCGCCATCGAGGACCCAGTGCTCATCGAGATCTTCGGTATGCATCACCACTACTTCGATGGCCTGAAGAGTGATGCCAACTCAATGAACCTCACCGGTTTCCCGGCCTCGCAGGGCGTCTACACCGGCAAGGCCGTGGTGATGCTTTCTGCCGACGCGCTGTTCGATCTGGAGGAGGGTGACATCCTGGTCACCGAGGCCACCTCACCCAACTGGACACCAGCGTTCGCCATCATCGGCGCGTGTGTGTGCGACGGCGGCGGTTCACTCACCCACGCCGCGACGGTGTCTCGTGAGTACGGCATCCCTTGCGTGGTCGGCACCTCGGTCGCAACGCAACGCATCCGCACCGGCGACATCATCGAAGTCGACGGCACCAAGGGCGTCGTGACCATCAAGGTGCGTGACGGCGTCGCTGTAGATGTCTAAGACGGTTCTCATTACGGGAGCGGGCCGAGGGATTGGTGCCGGATTGACCACCTTCCTCCGCTCCCGGGGAACGAACGTCATCACCACCGATATCAATGCCGATGGTGTTGATCACGCCTGTGACGTGAGTGACGAAACGCAGGTCACGGCTCTCTTTGCGGCTGTCGGACCGATTGACGGGTTGGTGAACAACGCGGCGTGGTTGTCGGGTCGTAAGCCGACCTCTGAGCTCACGGTGGACGAGTGGGATCGCATGTTTGCTGTCAACGTCCGGGGGACGTTCCTTTGCTCTCGGGCGGCGGCAGCCAACATGACCGAACGCGGCGGCAGCATCGTGAACGTCGCGTCCGAGACGGCATTCACCGGCAGCCACGGGTTCGCCCACTACGTCGCGTCGAAGGGCGCCATCGTGTCACTCACCCGTGCGCTCGCCAACGAGTACGGCGCGCAGCAGATTCGAGTGAACTGCGTCGCCCCGGGCTACACGCCCACGCCCGGATCGAGCGCGCTCGGCACGTATGACCCGACCCGAACACCGCTCGGTCGCGTGATGGAACCGCAGGATCTCTACGGCACCTTTGCCTATCTGTTGTCCGACGACGCGGCGTTCGTCAGCGGACAAACCATGCTCGTGAACGGTGGCCGTGTCCCCTACTGACGATGGCCTCGGCATGGCGGCACGGGTTCGAGCCGGCGAGGTGACACCACGAGAGTTGGTTGATGATGCAATCAATCGCATCGAACGGCTGAACCCCCAGTTGAACGCTGTCATCCACCGCCAATTCGAGCGAGCACGGAACGAAGCAAACGGTCCGCTGCCCGAAGGCGCGTTCAGCGGCGTGCCGTTCCTGCTGAAGGATTTCAAGGGCCGCGAGGCCGGCGAGCCGTATCACATGGGTTGCAAGGCGCTGGCCGACCTCGACTATCGGCCACGTACCTCCGCGCCGCTGTCGTTGGCGTTCCGCGCCGCCGGTTTCATTCCGCTCGGACGCACCAACGTGCCCGAGATGGCTCTCATGGGAACCACCGAACCCGAGCTCTACGGCCCCACCCACAACCCGTGGAATCTCGAGCGCTCGCCCGGTGGATCATCGGGCGGTTCGGCCGCAGCCGTCGCCGCCCGACTGGTTCCCGTTGCTCACGCTAACGACATCTCCGGTTCCATCCGCATCCCTGCCGCACAGTGCGGCATCGTCGGCCTGAAGCCCACCCGTGGCCGAGTGGTGTTGAGCGCCTACGACCCGCCCGTCGGTATGAACGCTGAGGGAGTGGTATCGATCAGCGTGCGGGACACCGCAGCTGCGCTCGATGCCATCACGGCTACATCGGCATGGTGGCCCGCTCCCGCCTTGCCCCGCCCGTTGTTGGAAGAGGTTGGTCGCAATCCTGGTCGACTTCGTATCGGGCTCTGGACCACGGCGCTCAATGGATCATCGGTCGACCCCGAGTGTGCCGAGGCCGCCGACGACACGGCACGATTGCTCGAAGCGCTCGGCCATCACGTCACGGTGGCCGCTCCTGCGGTGCTGTCCGGCGACGAAATGTGGGCCGTCGCCAAGACCGCGATGGGGGCCACTGCCGCCAACGAAGCAGCCGCGTGGACCGAGCGGCTCGGCCGCGAGATGAACGAAGGCGACGTCGAACCCGGCACCTGGAAAATGCTCGTGGCCGGTCGAGCCATCACCGCCACCGAGCTACTCACCACGCTCGAACGTATGCAAGCACTGAGCGCCGAAGCCCTCGCGTGGTGGCACGACTTTGACCTGCTCGTAACACCCACCACGGCTGCACCGGGACCGCCGCTCGGTGAGTACAAGCGCAACTACACCAGCGGCCTCGGCTCAGCCTTCACTCGTCCGTTCAACGTCACCGGCCAACCCGCCATCAGCCTCCCCCTCGGCTGGCCCGACGACGGCCTCCCCCGGGGCGTCCAACTCGTCGCTGGCTACGGCCGTGAAGACATCCTCATCCAAGTGTCATCCCAACTCGAAGCCGCCGCCCCTTGGGCCCACCGTCTGCCCCCGCTACTGTCGGCACCATGATCATCGCGATTGTGTACTTCCATCTGCCAGAGCCGATGAGTGTGGACACGGCTCGTCAGGCGTTTGAGGCCAGCGCGCCGAACTATCAGAACGTCGATGGGTTGCGACGCAAGCACTACCTGGTGGCCGAGGACGGTACCAACGCCGGCGGCGTCTACCTGTGGGACAGCAAGGCGCAGGCCGAAGCCCTCTACACCCAGGAGTGGTCCGACCGTGTGGTCGCCCGCTACGGCAGCGCGCCCATGGTTCGCTACTACGAAAGCCCCGTCCACGTAGACCCCGACGCCATCACCCTGACCTAGCTCATTGCTCGCGCTAATCCCTCAGCGATCCGGGCGATTCGCGAGATGACGCTCATCCATTCGCGCGATAGGCCGAATTGGGCCAATCACGCCGGGCGCACGGGGCGCAACGCGCGAATGAATCGCCGTAATGCGCGGATGAAGGTGACCGGTGAGGCCTTACTGCCCATTGCATTGTGGTTTGCCGGTTCGCGGAGGCGTGGCACAATTGTGACCATGACGACTGATTCGCTACGAAACGTCAAGGATCGATTCTCCGAGTTCGTCGACCGCGTCGATCGCGAGCACGAACGAGTCATCGTGACCCGCAACGGTCGTCCTGCAGCGGTGCTGATCAGCCCGGACGACCTCGATAGTTTGGAAGAAACGCTTGCGCTCATGAGCGATCGGACAGCAATCAGAGAACTTGTTGAAGCCGAAGAGGCCGTTCGGGCTGGCGACGTGGTTCGAGGCGTCGATGCCGTGCGCGCCTTACGCAAACCGCCCGTTCCGTGACGCAAGACAGCTACGACCTCGTCGTAGCTCGACCTGCTGCCGACTCGATTGCCGAACAGCTCCCAGAAGCAGTGAGTGCTGCTGTCATCGAATTCATCACCGGCGCGCTGATTGAGAATTCACGGCGCGTCGGACGGGAACTGCGCAACGAACTCGCCGGCATCCATAGCGCACGACGAGGCACGTATCGCGTTCTCTACCGAATTGATGAAGCCGAGCGTGTGGTGACAGTGCTACGGATCGACCACCGCAGCGACGTCTACCGACCACTCTGAGATCGCCAGGTCAGCTGCAAACACCGACCCACGCGGGAACGCTCGGTCGAGCAGAAAGGAAAGTTTGCATCTCACTGGCGGCCAACGCGAAGCCTTGCACCTGACCATCGAGCCGGGACGCGAAGAGCATGCCGACCACCCGCCCGGCGTCGTCAAGAACAGGTGAGCCCGAATCGCCCGCTCGACTTTCCTGATCGATCAGGAAGCCCTGTCGTCGCCACGTGGTGTGGAGGCGTAGATCGCTGTACTCAATCGGGGCCACCGTCGTGACCGCTGCGCTGAAGCGCTGGGTTCGGTTCAGCTGCCAGCGCAAGACATCAACCTTGGCCGACGCCACCGGCTCGGCGAACGCCACGAATCGTTCAGGGCCGCCGTCTAGGTGGAGCAGCGCAGCATCCATCCGTTCGTCGACGGAGACAACCGTGGCCGGTCTTCCGTCCACCGTGACAGCTTTCGTATCCTGCAACGCGTGGGCCACGGTCATCACCACCCCGGGTCGCACTATGAAGCCGGTTGCTACCTCTCGGGAGATACAACCCGACGCCTCCACGTGCACGAGCCGAACCACAGGCACGTTGTCGTGCGCCGACGCGCAGCCGCCCGACGAACCGAGCAGGACGAGCACGAGAAGCGCTCTACGAAAACCTTTTAAGGCGGCTCGACCAGTGCGAAGCACATGGCGCGAGCTGCGGAAGCGTGTTGGCAGAGACGGCATAATACGTGGCCGGAAAACTAGCCCGCTTCGCAGGTTTCCAGACACTGGCGAGATGTATGACAGAATTCACCCGCGGGTTGATCACACCTGCACGGATGGCGGCGTCTCGCAACCATTCGGACTCTGAAAATCCATCAAGGGGGATTTTGTAATGAAGAAGTCGTACCGTTTTGTAGCTCTTGCTGCCGTGGTCGCCGTTGCCGCCACCGGTTGCTCGAGTTCAAAGAAGGCCACCACGGCCTCAACCGCGGCTCCGGCCGCAACCACGGCTGCTCCGGCTGCCACTACGGCCGCCGCAGCTGGTGCCACCACAGCCGCTCCGGCCGCAACCACGGCTGCACCCGCTGCCACCACCGCCGCCGCTGTCAAGGCCACGGCTGGCAAGGACATCACCATCGCCGTCATCACGCACTCCGACGGTGGCGTGTTCTGGTCGGTGTTCAAGAAGGGCGCCGAGCAGGCCGGTAAGGACCTCGGCATCACCGTGAAGGAGCAAGGCTCGAACAACACCGGCACCAAGCAGGCCGAAATGATCAACCAGGCCGTCACCGACAAGGTCGCCGGCATCGCGGTTTCACTGGCCGACCCGTCGGCCGTGAAGGACGCTGTTCTTGCCGCAGGCAAGGCCGGTATCCCGATCGTTACCACCAACTCGGGCTCGAACCTCTACAAGGAATTCGGTGCGTTCACCCACATCGGTCAGGACGAAGAGACCGCCGGTATGGGCGCTGGCGAGAAGTTCAACGCCGCTGGTGTGAAGGTTCTCCTCTGCATCAAGCAGGAGCAGACCAACTCCGGCCTCGACGCCCGTTGCAACGGCGCCAAGAAGACCTTCAAGGGCAAGTTCCTTGACCCGATCACCACCTCGGGTGACAAGTCGGGCAAGCAGCAGGCAGACGTCAAGGCCGCACTCGATTCCAACAAGGACGTCGATGGCGTGTTCGGTGTCGGTCCGGTTGTCGGCCACGACGCCGCTGCCGCCGCCAAAGAGCTTGGCCGTAAGGTCACCATCGGTGCCGTCGACCTGTCGACCGACATCCTGAAGGACATCTCGGCTGGCGACGTTGCGTTCACCATCGATCAGCAGCAGTACCTGCAGGGCTACGTTTCGGTCCTGGCCCTGTACCTGAAGGCCACGAACCAGAACACCCTCGGTGGTGGCCTGCCGATCAACACCGGCCCCGGCTTCGTCACCAAGGACAACGCCGACGCTGTCTCGGCACTTGTCGACAAGGGCACCCGCTGAGTCAAAACTGAAACATCGAGGTGGCGGGCGCCGCGAGGCGCCCGCCACACCACGCCGATCGAAGTGACACACGTCTACTTCGGTCGGCGTCTCTACGTTCGCATAGTTTATAGAGACGCATTCTTGAGACCCGGGGGGCTCCATGACAGCGACAGACGTACGAGTAGGCGACGAACCGGTAGCC
>JANNZM010000074.1:0-4501 GCA_031410595.1 Actinomycetes bacterium
ACCGGCGTTGCCGCCGATGGTGGCGGCGACGATGTCGTAGGACTTGAAGGCGGCGATCACCGTGAGTGTGGCCACCGTGACGATCGTCGAGCGAATGTACGGGAGGGTGACCTTGTAGAAAGCTTGTCGGTTCGTGGCCCCGTCGATTTTGGCGGCCTCGATGAGCGACTCGGGAACACCCTTGATGGCCGCCGACAGAATGACCGTGGCAACACCGGCACCGGCCCAGATGAAGATGATGATGATCAGGAAGGTGTTAAAGCCGGGTGCCGTGGCCGGTGGCGTGATACCAGCGATACCCCGCTCGGTCAGCCAAAGCCGTTGACCATCGCCACCCATACTGGTCGGAAGATGGGCACCTTTGGTCAGCGCACTCAGCAGGCCGACCTTTGTCGGCGGGCTGGCGTACACGAACTTCCAGATGATGCCGGCACCGGCGAGCGACACGCAGGTGGGGACGAACATGAGGGACTTGACGATCTTCTCGCCCTTGATCCCATCGGCGAATCGGGCCACGGTGACACCAAGTACGACGACGGCCAGCGTGCCCACGATCACCCAGGTGAACGTGGTGAAGACGACGAGGCGAGCGTCTTTCGTGGTGAGGATCTCACCGAAGTTCTTCAGCCCAATGAACTTGGTGTTCTTGGGTGCGTCGTTTCGGAGCGATGCATAGACGGTCTTGAGGGCCGGCACGAACAGGCCAGCCAGAATGCAAAACAACGCAGGGAAGAGGAAGATCACGGCCTGGCCACGCTCGCGCCACTTCCCGGGGAGCTTGAGCGTCAGCGAGTACAGCGCCAGCAGCACCAGGCCGATGGCCCCGAGTCCGATGACGATGGTTTTTAACGTCAGCCAGATGTCTTTCATAAGAAGCCCCCTTGTTATCCCCGTGACAAGTGTACAGAACGACGGTTGCCTGCCAGATCAAGCTTGGCAGGCAACCGTCTACAGCAGGAACTACACATACATGGCGGGGCACTTGCCCTGCCGGTTACTACTTAGGTCCAGGACTTCTCAATGTTGTTGAGCATGTCGTCCGTGCTGCCGCCCAGGATCCAGGCAGTGGCTTCCTTCCAGAACGAGCCAGATCCGACCTTGGCCGGCATCATGTCGGCGCCGTCGAAGCGGAAGACGTCCGAGCCCTTGAGTAGGTCGGCGAATCCCTTCTGGACCGGGTCCTTGATGGCAGCAGTGTCAAAGTCCTTGCGGGTCGACAGGTTCGAGTCACCAGCGGCAATGAGGTCCCCAGCGTACTGTGCTGAGTTGGTATAGGCCAGCACAGCAAAGGTCTCGGGCTTGTCGGTACCGGCGGAGTAAAGGTTCCCGCCACCGAGCATGTACTTCTTGCCGCCAGCGGGCGACGGGAAGTAGGCGAAGTTTACGTCACCGTCTGGGCCGATCTTGGTGCCTTTGGCCCAGATTGTCGAGTAGAAGGACGCCTGCTTGTGCATGTAGCACTTGCCGTCGAGGATCGGGAAGCCACCCTCCTGGAACTTGGTCGTAGCGATGGCCTTGATTGCGTTCGCGGAGCCGATGTACTTCTCGTTCTTTACGTACGATCCAACGGCGTCGGCAACGGCCTTCACCTTCGGGTCGTTGAACGGGATCTTGTGCTGCACCCACTGGTCGTACACGTCGGGGCCGTTGACCCGCAGCATGAAGTCCTCGAACCAGTCGGTGATGACCCACCCGGTGGCGACGCCCGACTCGATGCCGACGCACCACGGGGTGCCGCCGTCAGCTGAGATCTTGTCGGAAAGGGTTTTGACCTCTTCGAAGGTCTTCGGCAGTTCGTAGCCCTTGGCCTTGAACATCTTGGGTGAGTACCAGATCAACGACTTGACGTTGGCACGGCCGGGAACGCCGTAGACCTTGCCGCCGACGGTGGCCAATTGGGGCCAGCCGTCGAGATTCTCGGTGGTCACGGCTTTGGCCAACGAATCGGGGAATGCCTTCATGGTGCCCTTGGCGATCTGGTCAGCCAGACCACCAGGCTGTGGCCAGTCCATGATGTCGGGCGGGTTACCGCCAGCAATCTTGACCTTCACTTCGGTTTCGAACTGGTCCGAACCCTCGTACAAAACCTTCACGCCGGTGCACTTCTCCAGCGGGGCGTAGGCGTTCTGCAGCCGGTCCTGACCCTTTTCGGTGTCGCTGTTGCGAACGACGCCGGAGATGTGGACTTCCTTGCCCTTGAACTGCTGATCGCACTTGATCTCGGTGCCGAGCAGGCTGCCCTTGGGCTGTGCCGCGGCGGCCGGAGCTGCGGTGGTGACTGCCGCTGCCGGTGCAGCAGTGGTTGCGGCGGCGGTGCTAGCGGCCGCTGCTGCCGCGGTCGTAACTGCGGCGGCCGGTGCAGCAGTTGTGGCCGCCGGTGCCGTGGTGGTGCTCTTGCTGCTTCCGCAACCGGCTGCGATGAGCGCAGCGGTGACGGTCGTGAGCACGAGCAATTTGCGTTGCTTCATTGCGTGACTCCCCCTCATGAAAGTCGGCCCTCGGGGACATCCCGAACGCCAAGTGGTTGATCACAACTGCCAGGATCCGCAGCAGTTGTGGAACTTCGTGGAATCTCTTGGAAGACTCCAGCGCCTAAAGTAGCATGACATTCGTCACTAGGGGAATAGCCTTCTAAGATTCTGGCAGTTTCGAGCGCCGACACCGACAAGCACGCAATGGGGGAGTAACACATGGCAAGCATCACACTCGACGGTATGGACAAGGTGTACGACAACGGATTCCACGCCGTGCACAAGCTGTCACTCGACATCGAGGACGGTGAGTTTTTGGTACTGGTCGGGCCGTCGGGGTGCGGCAAGTCAACCGCGCTGCGGATGATTGCGGGGCTTGAGTCGATCACGTCGGGCAAGCTCGAAATCGGCGACAACGATGTCACCGAGCTTGAGCCGAAAGACCGTGACATCGCCATGGTGTTCCAGTCGTACGCGCTCTATCCACATCTCACGGTGCGTGACAACATCGCGTTCCCGCTCAAGATCCGCAAGATGGACAAGGCCGAGATCGAAGCCCGCGTGAACGAGGCTGCCGACATCCTCGAACTGACGGACAATCTCGACCGTCGCCCGGGTCAACTCTCCGGCGGCCAGCGTCAGCGGGTAGCCATGGGTCGTGCCATTGTTCGTCAGCCGGCCTGCTTCCTCATGGATGAGCCGCTCTCCAACCTCGACGCCAAGTTGCGTGTACAGATGCGCTCGGAAATCTCCCGTCTGCAGCGCAAGCTCAAGACCACAACCGTCTACGTCACCCACGACCAGGTCGAGGCTATGACCATGGGCGATAGGGTGGCGGTGCTCTCGGCCGGTGTGTTGCAGCAGGTCGACTCGCCGCAGAACTTGTACGACCACCCCGACAACGTGTTCGTGGCCTCGTTCATCGGCTCACCGCAGATGAACCTGTTTGCCGGAACGTTGCATCTGCAAGGAGATGGCGGCTTCATTACACTCGGCTCGCAGCAGCTCCGTGTCTCTCCCGCGCTGCTTGCGCAGCGGCCAGGGCTGCGTAACCACGATGGCAAGAACGTGTCGGTCGGTATCCGCCCCGAAGACATTGGCGACTCGGCCATCCAGGATCCCGACAACGATATCATCCGTGGTGAAGTCGAAGTGCGAGAAGGTCTTGGCTCCGAGGTCATTCTCTACAGCAAGATCGACGCTCCTCGGGTTTCGGGAGCCACCAGTGAGGCGGGCGGCATGTTCGTCGCTCGCGTTGAGCCCAAGACGCAACTCAAGCCGGGCGACATGGGTACCTTCGTAGTTAACGTCGACAAGTTGCACGTGTTCGATGGCGAAACGGGCCTCTCCATTCGCAGCTGATCCCCTTGGAAGGCGCCGGGTCGAAAGGCCCGGCGCCTTCGTCGTTTTCAGCGCAGCCAGATGGCGCTGTTGGACAGCAGCCGTTGCGGGTCCTGATGGCCATGCACCGAGGACGCCAGCACGGAGCGGCCCTTGGTGACGGTGTGGTCAAGCAGCACATCGTCGGGACCGAAATTCACCGCTACCAGCACGTCGCCACGTTCGAAAGCGATGACTGTTTGATGGTCCTCGATAACCCAATCCAGCGGGCCGTGGGCAAGACCGAGCGACTGCCGGGTGGCCACGAGGTGACGGTAATGGGCCAGCATGGACCCCGGGTCACTGGCCTGTTGGTCGGCGCCGTACATTCCCCAATCGTCAGGCTGAGGCATCCAAGCAGCACCGGTGGCGGCGGCGGGCGAGAAGCCGAACGAACCCGCGGCGTCTGTGGTCCACGGGAGCGGAACGCGACAACCGTCACGCCCGATTTCCTTGCCGTCGGTCATGGCGAAGATAGGGTCCTGACGGGCGGCGTCGGGGATATCGAGCACCTCTGCCAAGCCCAGTTCTTCACCCTGGTAGAGGTATACCGTGCCGGGCAACGCAAGCATGATCATGATGGCGGCGCGGGCCCTGCGAGTGCCGATTGCAAGGTCGACCGGTTCACGGGAGTTGACCAGATTGTTCTG
>JANNZM010000075.1:0-11663 GCA_031410595.1 Actinomycetes bacterium
GTCTCAGGACATAGGCAAGGGTGTCGCGC
Organism: Actinomycetes bacterium; assembly: GCA_031410595.1. Taxonomy (GTDB): domain Bacteria; phylum Actinomycetota; class Acidimicrobiia; order Acidimicrobiales; family Ilumatobacteraceae; genus JANMCE01. Next base: position 30 of record JANNZM010000075.1, read on the forward strand.
GTCATCGGCAAGGCACCGAGGGTCGGGTCGGCCTCGGACATCCTCTCAACGGAACCTCCATCATCATGCTCATCCACGGCTATAACATCCGCGTCATCCCACGCCGCCACCAGCGAACTGATCCGCCTCACCATCAACCCCGACCGCCGCTACCACACCACCGGCAAACCCATCGGTGGACCCTCACGCCCATGCGGCCCCTACGGCCCACGAAAAAACAAGAAACCCGAACCCCAATAAGGGGTTCGGGCCTTGCCGATGTCTCGCGACATCACAACGTGGAGCTTAGGGGAATTGAACCCCTGACCTCTTCCATGCCATGGAAGCGCTCTACCAACTGAGCTAAAGCCCCGTAACTACGGCTCGGAAAGCTTACCACCGAGCCGCTGGACGGCGAAAACCAATTCAGCCCGTGTAGTGGGCATCGGCCAGGTTGAGCGCGTCGTCGATGATGGCGAGGCCCTCCTGCACATCTTCCACCGGTGAGTTGCACGGCGGCACGACATGCATGCGGTTGTGCCAGATGAACGGCCACAGACCGGCAGCCTTGCAGGCGTTCGCGACCTCCATCATGGGGGCCATGGTCGGACCGGCACCGTTGAACGGCGCCAGCGGCTCACGGGTGGCGCGATCCTTCACCAGTTCGATCGCCCAGAACGTGGCAAGGCCGCGTACCTCGCCAACCGAAGGATGCTTGGCCATGACGGCCTGTAGGCCGGGGCCGATGACCTTGTCGCCCAGCATGGCTGAGTGTTCGTTGACACCCTCTTCCTTGAAGAGGTTGATGGAGGCAACGGCAACGGCGCAGGCCATGGGGTGACCGGAGTAGGTCAGGCCACCGGGGAACGTTTTGTCCTTGAAGAAGTCGGCGATCTTGTCGCTGATGACGACGCCACCGAGCGGGAGGTAGCCGCTGTTCACACCCTTGGCGAAGGTGATGAGATCGGGGTGAACGTTCCAGTGATCCATGGCGAACCAGTGACCGCAACGACCGAAGCCGCTCATGACTTCATCGGCAATCAACACGATGCCGTGCTTGTCGCAGATCGCGCGCACACCCGCGAGGTAGCCGGGTGGCGGAACCAGGATGCCGTTGGTGCCGACAACGGGCTCAAGGATGATGGCAGCCACCGTGTGGGCGCCTTCCACCATGAGCACGTCTTCGAGATGCTTCAGAGCCCGCACGCCTTCCTCGGCTTCATCGGCGGAGAAGAACGCGGAGCGGTACGCGAAGGGTCCCCAGAAATGCACCACGCCACCCATGCCCGGCTCGCTCGGCCAACGACGCGGGTCACCCGTCAGCATCAGTGCCCCGTTGGTGGCGCCGTGGTAGCTGCGATAGGTGGACATCACTTTCGGGCGGCCCGTCGTGAGGCGAGCCATGCGGATGGCGTTCTCGTTGGCCTCGGCGCCGCCGTTGGTGAAGAACACCATGTTGAGATCGGGAGGAGCAACCTCGGTGATCAACCGCGCGGCCTCGCCACGGGCATCGTTGGCGAACGACGGTGCAACGGTGCAGAGACGGTCGGCCTGTTCCTTGATGGCGGCGATCAGCTTGGGGTGTTGATGGCCAACGTTCAGGTTGACGAGCTGGCTGGAAAAGTCGAGGTAGCGCTTGCCGTTTTCATCCCAAAAGCGGCTGCCTTCACCGCCAGCGATCACGAGAGGCTTGAGAGCGCCCTGTACCGACCACGAGTGAAACACGTGGGCGCGGTCATCGAGGTAGGCCTGGCTCGGCAGCGTTTCGGTAGCGGTCATACCGAAAGCCTATTGCGCCCGCTCGCACCCTGCCGTGACGAGAGCGTTCAGGGTTCTGCGGGCGCCGAAATCGGTCCGGCGTCCACGGCGTCGGCCGGCCAGGCCATCATCCGTTTGATGTGGTTGTCGTGACAGAAGCACGGACACCTTAGGTGTTGCTCGCAGCCGTTGTGGTTGGCGCTCAAGCAACTTCCGGTGACGTGCATGGCGCTCTGGCCCGAACGAGCTGCCCGGGGAATTCGGTGGCGCGCAATGAGGTAAATCGCCAGCACATACGCCGCGGCCGTCACGACCTGAAGGGTCGGGATCCAGCTGGCGAAGGGCTGCAGGAAGGCTGCAATAACTTCCGACCCGAGGGCGATGGCGCAAAACGCCACGACCCGTCGAGCCGCTCGCTGTGATGAACTGCTTCCGCCGTGCATGCCCGCCTGCTTTCGGTGGCTCCGCCGCCACTCCAAGCATTGTGGCGAAGGTCAATCGACCCGTCGAGAGGCCATTCGACCCGTTCTTTGGGGAGTCTTCATGATTGGCTCACCTCGGCAGTCACCTCACACGACGATGTTCACCATGCGACCGGGAACCACGATGACCTTCTTCGGCATGGCGCCCGCCAGAGCTTCAGTGACCTTGGCGTCGGCCATGGCGAGGCCCTCCACCGCCTTTCCGTCGGCGTCGGCATTCACGGTGATACGGCCGCGTACCTTGCCGTTGATCTGCACCGGGTACTCGATGGTGTTCTCCACAAGCAGCGCTGGGTCGGCGACAGGGAACGCGGCGTAGGTCAACGACTCGGTGTAACCCAACTTGGCCCAGAGTTCCTCAGCCATGTGCGGCGCCAGGGGTGACAGCATGTGTACCAGCGGTTCAGCGACGTCGCGTGGCGTGGCCGATAGGGAAGTGAGCGAGTTGTTCAGCTCGATCAGCTTGGCGATGGCGGTGTTGAAGCGAAGCGCGTCCATGTCTTCGCTGACGCCGTGGATGGTCTTGTGCAGCAGCTTGCGGGTCGCATCGTCGGCGGGCGTATCGACCACGGTGCATGCGCCGGTTTCCTCATCGACCATGGCTCGCCACAGTCGCTGCAGGAAGCGCTGCATGCCGATCACGTCACGGGTGGACCATGGGCGACTGGCGTCGAGTGGACCGGTCGACATCTCATAGAGGCGGAACGTGTCGGCGCCGTAGTTGTCGTACATGTCGTCGGGCGTCACCATGTTCTTCAGGCTCTTGCCCATCTTGCCGTACTCACGCTTCACCGGTCGGTCGTTATGAAGGAACTTCCCGTCGCGTTCGACGACTTCTTCGGCCTCCACGTACTGGCCGCGATCATCGGTGTAGGCATAGGCCTGGATGTAGCCCTGGTTGAAGAGGCGGTGGAACGGTTCCTCACTTGACACGTGGCCCAGGTCGTAGAGCACCTTGTGCCAGAAACGGCTGTACAGCAGATGGAGCACGGCGTGCTCGACGCCACCGACATAGAGGTCCACACCGCCGACATCGCCCGCGGCGCGCGGCCCCATCCAATACCGCTCGTTGGCGGGGTCGATGAAACGCTGGTCGTTGACCGGATCGATGTAGCGCATCTCGTACCAGCACGAGCCGGCCCACTGGGGCATCACGTTCAGGTCACGGGTGTACGTCTTTGGGCCATCGCCCAGATCGAGTTCGACCGCCGTCCAGTGGGTGGCCCGAGCCAGGGGAATCTGCGGGTCGGTGATCTCGTCGTTGGGGTCGATGGGCTCGGGAGCGTAGTCCTCCACCTCGGGCAGCAGTACGGGCAGCATGTCGTCGGGCAGCGCAATGGGGCCGTGCTCGTCCCACACAATGGGGAACGGCTCGCCCCAGTACCGCTGTCGGGCAAAGCCCCAGTCACGCAGGCGATAGTTGATGGTGCCTTCGCCGTGACCGTGATGTTCCAACCAGGCGTTGGTAGCTTCCTTGGCCTCGGACACGCTGGTGATGCCATTCAGGCTCAGCGTTTCGTTGGACGAGTTCACGTACGTGCCCTCGCCGACGTAGGCCTCCTTCCAGTCATCGCAGATTGCACTGGGTGCAATCTGGTGTGACTGGAACCAGGCGTGGGGCGGCATCTGGGTGGCGACGATGGGCAGGCCGAACTGGCGAGCGAACGAAAAGTCCCGCTCATCACCCGACGGCACAGCCATGATGGCGCCGGTGCCGTAACCCATCAACACATAGTCGGCGATCCAGATGGGGATCTGCTTGCCCGTCACCGGGTTGGTGGCGGTGGAGCCCGTGAACACACCGGTCTTTTCACGATCCGCCGCCGTGCGGTCGAACTGGTCCTTCGTCGCTGCGGCTTTGCGATACTCCGCGACGGCCTCCGCGTTTGCGGCGGCGGTCAGCACGTCGACCATCGGATGCTCGGGGGACAGCACCATGAATGTCGCACCGAACAGCGTGTCGGGTCGCGTCGTGAAGACATCGATCGGTCCGGCGTGACTGTCGAAGGTGACGCGTGCGCCGGCCGAGCGTCCGATCCAGTTGCGCTGCATCAGTTTGATCGGCTCGGGCCAATCCAGTCGATCGAGGTCGGCCAGCAGCCGATCGCCATACGAGGTGATGCGCATCATCCACTGCTTCATGTTGCGCTTGAAAACCGGGAAGTTGCCAATGTCGCTCTTGCCGTCAGCGGTGACTTCCTCGTTGGCCAACACGGTGCCCATACCCGGACACCAGTTGACCGGAATCTCGGCCACGTACACCAGGCGGTGCTCGTCGATGAGCAGGCGTTGTTCCACCTTGGACATCTCGGCCCAAGGCTTGTGCGGCGTTGCTCGCTCGGCTGACGCGAATGACGCGATCAGCTCAGTGATGGGGCGGGCCCTGCCGTGCGAAGGGTCGAACCACGAGTTGTAGATCTGCAGGAAGATCCACTGCGTCCAGCGGTAGAACGCCTCGTCGGTGGTGGACACGCTGCGACGATTGTCGTGGGCCAGACCGAGGCGACCCAGCTGGCGGCGCATGTTGGCCACGTTGTCTTCGGTGGTGACCCGAGGGTGCTGTCCGGTGCGGATGGCATACTGCTCGGCCGGAAGCCCGAAGCTGTCGTAACCCAGCGTGTGCAACACGTTGAATCCGGTCTTGCGCTTATACCTGGCGTAGACATCGGTGCCGATGTAGCCCAGCGGGTGCCCGACGTGGAGCCCCGTTCCCGAGGGGTAAGGGAACATGTCCATGATGAACAACTTGTTGTCGGCTACCGGCCCGGCCAGCGCCCCGGCCGGGTTTGGCGCGTTGAACGTTCCGTCGGCTTCCCACCGCTGTTGCCAACGCAGCTCGATGTCGGCCGCCAGCGCAGCGGTGTAGCGGAACGGGGGAACGTCATCAGCGGCCATATCGCTTCTCTACGCTAGTGGCCCGCTCCTTCCCAGGCCGGAACGTTCAGGGCCGGAACGTTGTTTCTGCGACAATGGGCACCCGTGAGCCCGTTGCCCGTCGTCACCCACCTCCAGCAGTCCGCAGACCGGGTGGGTAAGGGCGTGGTGTTCATCAGCGGCGCGGAGCACGTGCGAGTGGGTTGGAACGAACTGCACCACGATGCCCGTACCGTTGGTGCCGCGTTGCAAGCCAGAGGTGTTCAGGCGGGGGATCACGTCGCCATTCTCGGGCCGACCTCGCGTGCGTTGGTGACAGCAATTCAGGGCTGCTGGTTGGCGGGTGCGGCGTCGATGGTGCTGCCTTTGCCGATGCGGATGGGTTCGCTGGATGAGTTCGTCACCCAAACCCGCACGCGCATTCGTCACGGCGACGCCCAGCTGTTACTTATCGACGACACGCTGGCGCCTTTCTACCCAGTAGAGCCCGGTGATCCGCCGGTGGTGTTCCTGGCCGATCTGATCGGCGGCTCCGACGACGTGGTCATTCCGTCACCAGACCCCGAGCGATTGTTGATTTTGCAATATACGAGCGGCTCCACCAGCGAGCCGAAGGGCGTGATGATTCCCGACCGGGTGCTCGGCGCGAACCTGCACGCACTCGTCACGGCCGCCGAGATTCGTATTGACGAGGACGTAGTCGTGTCGTGGTTGCCGCTCTATCACGACATGGGTTTGGTCGGAACCCTCTCGACGCCGATGGTCTACGGCATCGATCTGGTGCAGGCCGCGCCGCAGGACTTCCTTGCCCACCCCGGTAACTGGATGCGGTGGCTGTCCGATTACCGGGGGAGTGTTACCGCCGGACCGAACTTCTCGTGGGTGCTTGCCGCTCGAGCGCTGCGTCGCATGGAAGGTCTCGACCTGTCGCCCGTGCGCATGGCCCTCTCGGGCGCAGAGCCGGTCGATCCTGATGCGGTCGAGGGCTTCGTGCGGGAGGCATCCAGGTTCGGTTTCCCCGCAGGAGCGATGTTCCCTGCCTTCGGTATGGCCGAGGTCGGCATTGCCGGCACGTTTCCGCCGATGGGGCGGGGCATGGTCTGCGACTCGGTCGACCGTCAGGTTCTGGAGCGTGATCGCATCGCGGCGCCGCGCCAGCGGGTCGATGGTGACGAAGACACCGTTGTGCGGCGCCTGCCGCACCTTGGGTTCGCCGTGCCCGGCCTTGAGATCCGCATCTGCCTACCCAGCTCTAGCGACGTGCTGCCCGACCGCCATGTGGGCGAGTTGCAGATTCGCGGCACATCGGTGACTCCCGGTTACTACAAGCGTCCCGAAGCCACCGCTGCGCTCTTTCGCGACGGCTGGTTGTGCACCGGTGACCTGGCGTACCTGGTCGAAGGCGAGTTGGTGATGTGTGGGCGTATCAAGGACGTGATCATCGTCGGCGGTCGCAACGTGTTCCCCGAAGACATCGAACGCGCTGTCAACGTGCTCGACGGCGTGCGCGCCGGCAACGTGATCGCATTCGGTGTCGACGGCTACAAGGGCAAGGAAACCGTCATCGTCGTGGCCGAAGTGAAGACCGACGACCTCGACGCAGTGCGAGAGTTGATCCACCACCGCACGATTGAAGTCTGTGGTTTGCCACCACGCGACATCATGCTCGTCCGGCCAAGCACGTTGCCGAAAACCTCCAGCGGCAAGTTGCAGCGCAGCCTGTGCAAACAGCTCTACCTCGACGAAACCCTGCAGCTCGCGTGAATCCCTCGGCGAAAGGTTCGCCGAGAACCCGTTCGACAAGGATGATGCGTGGCGGTAGCAGGTGCTTCTTCTGATGGGTGAGGTGGAGCGTCGCGGGTTGCCGACGAATGTTTTTCTTTGGATGCATACGGGTTAATGACCAGTCACGGTTCACATCCGCCGGAGTGGCTGGTGAGTTCAGACTGTACGTTGACCCTGACGGACTCCAACAGAAATGGTTGCTGCCTCGGTCGACGGGAGCGAAGCCGCGACACATGCTGTCGTCGTTCTAACCAACTAGCTCAGCAGCCGCCTAGCTCAGCGAAGTGGCTAGGGCGTCGACGATCTGGTCGACTTGGGCGTCGGTGGTGACGTAGGGCGGGCAGAAGGTGAGGATGCCGGGGAGGGCGCGAGGGATGACGCCGTGCTCGTACATCTTGGCGCGAACCGCAACGGAATCGACCCCCTCGTGCAGCACAGTGGCCCACATGGCACCGACGCCACGGAGACCCTGCAGCATGCCGTCGGACACCAAGCTCTGGAGGCCTTCGCCGAGACGGGCGCCCATCTTGGCCCCCCGCTCAAGCAGACCCTCGTTTTCGATGATGTCGAGGTTGGCCATACCGGCGGCCGTGGCTGTCGGGTGCCCGGAGTAGGTGAAGCCGTGTCGCAGCATGAAGTTGGGGTCGGCTTCGAGACCGGCGCGAACCTTCGCGCCGACGATCACGCCGCCGAGTGGGATGTAGCCGGAGGTGACCTGCTTGGCGAAGGTGATGAGATCGGGACGTACGCCGTAGTAGGTGCAGCCGAACCACTCACCGAGACGTCCGAATCCGGTGATGACCTCATCCGCAATCAGGAACGCGCCATGCTGATCGCACAACTTACGCAGCGCCTGCAGATAGCCCTCATGTGGCGGCCACACGCCACCCGCACCCTGCACCGGCTCGGTGATGACCGCAGCCACGCGGCCAGGGTTTGCGAGGAACGCGTTGGCCATTGCCTCCACGTCGTCGCCGGGCACGTTGATGATGCCGGGCAGCAGCGGCCCGAAACCCTGCTGGTTGAGCGGCAGCCCCTGCGCGGAGGTTCCTCCGTAGTTCACGCCGTGATAACCGCGCCCACGACTGATGATGATGTCGCGCTCAGGCTGGCCCGCCTGCACGTGCGCTATGCGGGCCAATTTCATGGCGCTGTCGATAGCCTCTGACCCGGACCCAGCGAAGAACACACGGGCATCGTCAACGGGGGCGATATCTCGGATGCGTTCGGCCAACGCCTCGGTTGGTTCGTTGGTAAACGGGTCGAAGCAGTTGAACACCGCGATCTTGTTCATCTGTGCGGTGACCGCCTCGGTGATTTCGTGGCGACCGTGGCCGACTGCGTTGTACCAGAGGCTGGCCATGGCATCTATGTAGCTCTTGCCGGTGCTGTCCCACACGATCGAACCTTCACCCTTGACGATGGTGATGAAGTCGGTGCCGGTCGGCTTAGCGAACGGGTGCAAAAACGCGGTCTGGGCCATCGGCCCAGCGTAGCCCGCAGGATCCGGCCAGACTGGACGACGTTATGGCGCTTATTGACCTCATGCCCCCGGTGGGGTCCGATCCATCCGACGTGTTGGACGCGTTCGCAACATGGGCGAACGATGGCGGCCGTCCTCTCTATCCGCATCAGGAAGACGCAGGGCTTGCGCTGGCGGGTGGCGATCACGTGGTACTGGCGACCCCGACCGGGTCGGGGAAATCGCTCGTCGCCGTGGCCGGAATCCTGTTGGCGCTGAACCGGGGTGAGCGGGCGGTGTGGACGGCGCCTATCAAGGCGCTAGTGGCGGAGAAGTTTTTCGAGTTGGTCGAACTACTCGGCTCGGACAACGTCGGCCTCGCCACGGGCGACGCGTCGATCAACCAGGACGCGCCGGTGCTGGTGTGCACGTCGGAAGTGTTTGCCCATCAGGCGCTCGGGGACGGCGACCTGACGCCAGCCGAAGGCGGCATGGGGTTCGCCTGCCTCGACGAGTTCCACTACTACGGTGATCACGACCGCGGCTGGGCGTGGCAGGTGCCGTTGCTGTCGGCCAAGCACTGCCAGTTCCTGTTGATGTCGGCCACGCTTGGCGACATGACGTTTATCGCCGACGATCTGCAGGAACGCTCCGGTCGACCAGTCACCGAGGTCACCGCGGTAACACGGCCGACGCCGCTCTATCACGCCTGGCGAATGACGCCGGTGGCCGACAGCGTGACCGCCGCGGTCGAAGCCGGTCTGTGGCCCGTCTATGTCGTCCACTCCACGCAGGCGTCCGCCATCGAGCGAGCGAGTGCGCTGGTGAGTCTGCCGCTCACCACTCGTCCGCAGCGCGAGGCGATTGCGGCCGCGTTGGCCGAAACGAAGTTTGCCAAGGGGTTCGGCGTCACGCTGGCCCGGCTCCTGCGCAACGGCGTCGGCGTTCACCATGCCGGTATGTTGCCGCGCTACCGCCGCCTGGTAGAACGCTTGGCCGGCGAGGGTTTGCTGCCGGTCATCTGCGGCACCGACACGCTCGGTGTCGGCGTGAACATCCCGATTCGAACGGTGCTGATGACGGCGCTCACGAAGTTCGATGGCGAGCGGGTACGTACCCTGCAAGCTCGGGAATTCCATCAACTGGCCGGTCGCGCCGGTCGTCCGGGCTTCGACCCGGATGGCCATGTGTGGGCTCAGGCACCCGAGCACATCATCGACAATGAGCGGGCGTTAGCCAAGGCCGGCGATGATCCGAAAGCTCGCCGCAAGGTGTCGAAGTCGGCGCCCCCGAAAGGCTTTGTGCACTACGACGAGAAGACCTTCGAGCGACTGGTGGCGTCACGGCCCGAGCCACTCGTTTCTCGGTTCAAAGTGTCGCCCGACCTGCTTGCCGTGGTGTTGGCGAGGCCCGACGGGCCCGTTGCACTGAAGGAATTGCTGCGCACGAACCATGACCCGGAGGCCAAGCGCCGTCGCCACCTTCGGCGGGCCATCCGGGTCTACAAAGCGCTTGAAGCCGCGGGTGTGGCCGCACGTATTCGGGATGCCCAAGACCGCACCATCGGCGTCAGGATCGGCTCGCTCGTCGACGGCAGCGACGAGCGCTCGACGTTGCGTTTCGCCTCACCGCTCACCCCGTTCGCCATCGAAGTGATGGCAACCCTCGACCACGAGGACCCGAACTATCACCTCGACATCGTGAGCGTCGTGGAAAGCGTGATCGACGACCCCCGCCAAATCCTGTTCGCCCAGAAGGACCTGGCCCGTGGCATCGAACTGGCCCGCCTTAAATCCGAGGGCGTCGAGTACGAGGCTCGCATTGCCGCGCTCGACAACGTGACGTGGCCTATGCCATTGGCCGAGTTGATCGATGGCTGCTTCGCCACCTATCTGGAGCACCACCCGTGGATCGAGGAGCGGCCGTCACCGAAGGGCATCGTGCGCGAGATGTTGGAGAGCGGCGAGACGTTCGGCGGCTTCATCCACCGCTACAAGATCGAACGTTCCGAAGGTTTGTTGCTGCGCTATCTGAGCGATGCTTGGCGCACACTCGACCGGTCGCTCGCTGACGAGGCATACACGCCTATGGTCGAAGACGTCGTCACGTGGCTGGGCGACCTCATCCGCGCCACCGACGCCAGCCTCCTCGAGGAATATCAGGTGCTCTCGGGCGGTCCGGTCGTCATCTACGAGGCCCCAACCGCCCCCGGCCCGCTTGGTCCACCGCGGGCATGGCGCACGGCTGTCCGCACCGCCATGTTTGCGTGGGTGGAAATGCTGGCTCGCCATGCCTACGACCAGCTCGGGGCCCGCACCGAATGGCCGTCGTATCAACTGGGTAACGCCCTCACGCCGTATTGGGCCGAACACGGTTCGATCGCAATCGACGGCGACGCCCGCGCCAACGCGCTGTTCACCATCACCGAGGAGCCCGGTCGATGGATCGTGCGCCAGCAGTTGGTAGATCCCGAACACAGCGGCGAATGGTCCATCACCGCGACCGTTGATTTGGCCGAAGCGTTCGACAACGGCACACCTCACCTCGTGCTGGAATCGATCGCGTCCGCAGCGATCTAAGGACCACGACGATCTCGGTCAGGGTTCGGTCGCGCATCTGCGTGTCACGGGCGGGATGTTTTGTTTGGGTGCATACGGGTTAACGAACAGTCACGGTTCACATCTGCAGCGTGCTGGTGAGCTCAGACTGTACGTTAACCCTGACGGGCTCAAAAAGAATTGGGCTGCCTCGGTCGACGCGAGCGAAGCCGTAACACGTGCCGCCGTCGCCTGCCCTCACTATCTACTGCTTGGAGAAGGCTCGCACGAGGAACCAGCACGTAGCGAACGTCGGCGTCGATGGCGGCTGCATATCGTCGAAGCACGTCAAGCTGGATCGTGCCGTTGCGTTCGGACGCTTCGGCGTAACTGACGGCGTAACTGACGGCCATTCGCGTTGCGACATCGTTGGCGCTCAGCCCGCTTGCGACGCGAACTTCGGTGAGCCATCCCTTCTCTGGTGGTGCTGGCCACGAGCGTATTATCGCCCGCCGGCGGTGACGCTCGATTGTGCGGCGACGTTCCGCCTGAACTCGTAGACCCTTGGGTCGCTCGCTAGCAGTTGGCATACGTCGATCCTGTCAGCGAGGTGTGACAGAGTTCCCGCCACCGTTCCTCCGACGCAGGGTTGACCGAATTTAGGGCTCGCGCCAGAGCACGTTGGCGGGCCAGCGGCCCTGGCCGCCGCCGATAGCTCGGAAGTCGGCGAGGGTGCGGTCGGTGTGGGTGGCGCGCC